>NZ_JAWOUJ010000022.1:0-54082 GCF_033339315.1 Vibrio sp. 661
GGTTGAAAGCACCGGTCTTGAAAACCGGCATACGTTAATAGCGTATCTAGGGTTCAAATCCCTATCTCTCCGCCACTATTAAGAAGCCTCGCTAGAAATAGCGAGGCTTTTTTCATTTCCGCACATCTTTATTACTCTATCTATGCTTGCCAAAAATCAATTCCATATGCGATCTACTTTTCGACAAAGTAATATTGGTATCGGTATTGGTTGTGACGTTTTGATTTTTGCTAAGAAGTGCAGTTGCCTCTAACGCTGTTCATCCTCATCACTGCATGCTGTCCCGATATATATTGCCTTATTGTTCTCTTAAAGCACTACCATTGCTTCTCTAGCCCCTTTTACGGGATAGACCGAACAAATAAGCATACTCAAATAGTCACTGTTTCACTGATGTATCTTTTTGTTTTACTCAGTCTAGCGACGCGCGTGCTCTATTGCCTAAATCTAGCTACGTCTTAAAACCATACTTCTACAGGCTAAAGTTACGTATTCCTGCATCTTTTAAAATTGTTTTGGATTCTGCTGGAATGACAGGATCAGAGTGGTCAAAAGAGAAAAGGAAAGTGAAACGATAGTGAGTTGCTAGGAAGTTGAGAACTACTTGGGAGCCAATGAATTGGATAAACATATTGATGACTAAGGACTAAAGGGTTAATAGCAGGCAATAAAAAAGCCGACAGGTAAGCTGTCGGCTTAGTTAGGTCATCTTAAGTTAGTCATTCTGGACGAGCGTGAGAGCTTTACGAGAGACTTCGTGAGCAGCTTTGGTTAGATTTTGCTTCTCTAGTGTGTCTGCTAGGAATGCATAGTCAGAGACGTCAGAGCGAAGCTTTAAGGCGATCTCAAAGTGATCCTGGGCTTCTTGCCACTTCTCTTGACGGAAATAGAAGTGCGCTAATGCGCTATGGGCAGCGGCGTTATCCGGTTCTTTCTTCACTACTCCCTCTAAGAAGACCACGACAGGGTGGGTATCTGGCAGATTTAGATCTGGCAGTAGTTGATAAAGCTCTGGGGCTGGTTGTTTTTTTAATGCTTCTTTTAGCACGGTAAAGGCTTCTGCATCAGCTTTTCGTGTGATGAGTTCTCGAGCAAAACAGGCAACGAGGTGTGTGTCTTGTTTCACTTTACGTGAGAGGCTATTCCAATGGGAGATTAGCCCTTCGCTACCCTGTTGCTGCGCTACTTCATGGAGTAAGCCGCACTGCGCCTTTTGAATCAGCTCTGCATGTTCTTCTTCCGAGATGAGTTTTGCTTTGGTGAGTTGTGGCAAGAGGTCAATAAGAGGTTGCCACAACTTTAGCTGCATGTACGTTGTTTTCAGCAAGTTCAATACAATAGAGTTACTCGCATACTGACTTTTTAACGATTGCAAGGTATTGAAAGCGGACTCGAACTCGTTGTCGCGGATAAATTGTTTCGCTCGAGTCAGTTCTACTGCGAGATGGGCGTTCTCTTGTTGGCTCGCTAGCTCTAGATAGTGATCTCGTTTTGCTTTATCACCTTGGCCTTGTGCGGCTTCAGACGCAACCAAGTAGCAAAGCAGCGGCATATCGTGATGATTTGCCCAGCGAGTTACTTTCTTCTCAGCACCTTTCCAGTCACCTTCTAGAAGTTTAATAATGCCTTCATTGGTGTATCGGCGGGAATGGCGCATTTTGCGAACACTGAAGTAGTTCCATGTTGTAGAACTAGCATAAACTAACTTCTTAATCAGGTACTCAAGCAGAAAAAGACCTGCGAGTGCAGCGATAACGAAAACCACTAATGTCGTTACGCTCATCTCGATCGTTTTCTCGGCAATGGAGATGAGTACATAGCCTTGCTGACCAGAAAACTGGGTGCCAACAAATAGTCCTGCGCCTAGTACAACAAATAGGAAAATAAGACGAAACATTACTTATCCTCCATGCCTGTCATCGTTGTGACTTCACGACGTAGGCGTTCACGGATGACATCTGATAGTTGAGACTGACTTTGCAGTTTTGTTGGGTATTCCACTTGAATATTTTGCTGACTTAGTAGGTTAACCGTTTTGTTGAACTCTTTAACGGAATTATCGTCTTGGTTGAAGAAAGCTAATGCCCATTTGTCTGCTGTTTTTAGAGACGTGGTGTAAATTTCACCTTGCTCTTGGTACACCGCTTTTATTGCCGTTTCCAATTTGGCTTTGATGTTTTCTTTCAGGTAAAAGTGTTGCTCAGGAGAGAGCAGTGGAATGACGTTACCATCGCGCGTGCGGAAGGTAATGAAGTTTTCCGAAAAGTCCTTCAAAGAGGTCATTAAGTTATCTTGCCAGTTTGCGATATCTTCAGACACTTCTGTGTTTTCTACGGCTTCAGCTTCAGGTAGCAGTGCATTGGCGAGAGGGAGCTTGTCTACTTGCTGTTGCAGGGCAGTTAAGCGTAGTACCAATCCATCACGGTCAATTAGCGGGATAGTGCGAAGTTTGGTGATATCGTTTGCCATTGCTTTACGTAGTTTGACGAGACTAGGGTCATTCAGCGCTGCAATGCGTTGGTCTGCACTTTCCATCAGTTGAGTCGCGCTTTCTACATCGTGCTCTAAGAACAATTTACGGCCGGCTAATTTGACGAGGTAATCGGCTTCCGCCAATAGCCAGTCGTTTGGTCGACGACCTTTCACATCGGCAACGGCGAGCTGTAAGCTTTCAATGCTCTTCTGTTGCTGTCCAAGTACCACTTCCGCTTTGTGTGTCACGGTTGTTGCTTTCTCGATGGTTTCTTCTTGTACCCGGCTGAGCTCTTGCTTCATGGAAGCTTGAGTGCTTTCTAGCTGACTTTTTAGTTGGGCGATCTGCGCTTGGTAATCGGCTTGCTGTTGATGCAGCTTGTACGCGAGGCCACCGCCAAAAATAATCGATAAGATGATAGCGACCGTGCCTAGTTTGACACCGCGTTTACCTTGTTTTTCTTCAAACTCGACTTTGGTTGGCTCTGCTGTTTTTGGGGGCTCGGCCGCTTGTGGTTGCTCTTTTTTAAGGTCCGCATCCTGCTGCGATGTGGTTTTTTCGACTAGCGGTGCCGATGAGGTTTCTTCGGAAAGGTTTTTATCGTTATTTTTTGGGTCGTTATTTTTACTTGTCATGCCTATATCCTGTGTAGCTAGGGCTGGAGAGCCGCCAGTAATTCTTGGTTGGATGCGCTTCCCGTGCATCTCACGCGAGTGAACCCCCTTTGAATTGCGATGTCAGCGATACGCTGACTGGGGATATACAACTCTTGTTGATTAAGCCAAGTCAATTGCTCCGACGTCAATTGGCTGCACAAATAATCCAGTTGTTCACCACTGGTGACAACAATCTGGTTAATTTGTAGGTTTTTCCATAGTGAGATACAGCTTACTGGATCGAATGGGATGAATTCTCTCTTGTAAGTCTCACTATAGTGAACTTTTGCGCGACGCCTCACCAATGCATCTTTGATCAGCTCTCTTCCGCCGTTACCACGAAGGATAAGAACTTGTTGTTGTGCCACATTGTTGAGCTCTGGCAGTCGCAATAAGTGTTCACTATCACTGACTTGGGGATAGTGTACTTTCTGTTGGGTACATTTGCTTAAATAGTGTGCTGTTTTTTGACCAACGGCAAGGTAAATAGCTTGTTTCGGCCATGACATCCCGTTGCTGGCTAAGATTTGCTGTGCACATTGCACTGCATGTCGACTAACAGCGATAACAATTTGAGCTTGATGTAGATGTTTAGAGAGGTGCGTGTCCGTGAGATCGGCGACAATGTCGATCAGAGGGTGGTGATATGCGGAAATGCCGTGCCTTTCGAGCAGAGAGCAAAGCGCGTTGCCTTGCTCTCCCGGCCGAGTGACCAACACTGCCATGGTTATTCGTGATCTGCGTACAGCTTAGTTAGGATTTCACGAGCGCCGTTATCTAGCAGCTCATTGGCTAGCTGCACTCCTAATGCTTCGCCGTCTTTACGATGGCCACGAATTTCACCACGCACAATTTCGCTGCCATCTGGTTCGCCAACTAATGCGCGTAGCCAAATGTTGTCGCCGTCTAGCAGGGCATAGCTGCCGATAGGTACCTGACAGCCGCCTTCTAGCGTAAGGTTCATTGCGCGCTCACACAAAACGCGGTCTACGGTGTCTTGGTGGTTAAGTGGCTCAAGCAGCTTAAGCAGTCTTTCATCGTCAAGGCGGCACTCAATACCGACAGCACCTTGCCCTACCGCTGGTAGTGATTGCTCTGGTTCGATAAAGCTACGAATGCGCTCTTCAAGCTTCAATCGTTTGAGGCCAGCCGCAGCAAGAATGATTGCATCATACTCACCCGCATCTAACTTACCAAGGCGAGTGCCCACATTACCGCGAAGCTCTTTGATGATGATGTCCGGACGATATTCTTTCAGTTGGCATTGACGGCGCAAACTGCAAGTACCAACCACGGCACCTTGAGGGAGCTCATCAATGTGGCTATAGGTATTAGAGACGAAGGCATCACGAGGATCTTCACGCTCACAAATGGTCACGAGGCCAAGGCCTTCTGGGAAATCGACGGGTACGTCTTTCATTGAGTGAACGGCGAGGTCTGCACGTCCTTCTAGCATCGCGATTTCAAGCTCTTTTACGAACAAGCCTTTGCCGCCAACTTTTGCTAGTGGTGTATCTAAAATCACGTCACCTTTGGTCACCATGGTTACTAACTCGACTTCCAAGCCAGGGTGAGCGGCTTGAAGGGCGTCTTTAACAAAGTAAGCTTGCCATAAAGCAAGAGGGCTTTTTCGAGTTGCAATGCGAATCGGTGTGGATTGTGTCATGATCTTCTCAATGCTGTTTGGATTTGGGTTTATCCTACCATTCTCATCAAGAAATGCTTACTGTTAGTTCGTTATCTCTGAAGGCTATGAATGGAATTACATGACGTTATGAAAATAGTGTGACTGGATTCTCAATTAGACTAAGGACTATTATTAGTAATAGGTAATAAGAGCGACACTACCGCGCGATTAATTTTGTGACTAAAGTATGGTTTTGTATCCAGAGTGATACGCGGGCGTGAAGCTTTACCCGCACCAATAAAAGTGTTAAATTGATCACGTTTTTAAGCCATTTTGGTTTAAAACGTCAGCAGATTTTCGTGATTGTTCAACCAAGGAATTCCCCTTGCAGGCTTACACCCAAAAAATCATCCAGCGACTAGATAATTTGAATCAGCAGCGAGTTGATCGCGCGCTGGCGCTTATGGATTCGCAAAGCCAGCAAGTCTTCCACTTGATTCCTGCCTTGTTGAACTACAACCATCCTGTAATTCCTGGCTATTATGATGCCGATGTCCCGTTTGGTGTGCATGGGCTTGAACTAAATAGCATTCAGCAACAATTCATAGATGATATTCAACTTGCCATTGGTCAGCCGCTCAAGACGGTAGAAAAGCCCGCTATATTGGGTTTGTACACCATGGGCAGTACCTCCTCGATTGGTCAAAGTACTTCCAGTGATTTGGATATTTGGGTGTGTATCTCACCAGAGATGGATTGTGACGAACGCGAGTTATTGACCAATAAATGCTTACTCATCACGGATTGGGCACAAAGCAAAGGCGTGGAAGCGAACTTTTTCTTAATGGATAAAGAGCGCTTTAGAAGCAATCATTCTGAAGAGATGACGGGTGATAACTGTGGTTCATCTCAGCACTTACTTTTGCTAGATGAATTCTATCGTAGTGCGGTGCGTATTGCCGGACAGCGTTTGTTATGGCAAATCGTGCCGCCAGAAATGGAAGAGTGTTACGACGAGTACGTTTCTCAACTGTGCAGTGATGGTTACATCGACTGTAGTGAATGGATCGACTTTGGTAAATTGAACTGCATTCCTGCTGAAGAATACTTCGGCTCGAACTTGTGGCAGTTATACAAAAGCATCGACTCTCCCTACAAATCGGTATTAAAAGCCATCTTGCTAGAAGCTTACTCGTGGGAATACCCGCATACTCAATTGTTAAGCATCGACACTAAACGTCGTTTCTTTGCCCATGAGCCTGATCTCTATGGCATGGATGCGTACTACTTAATGTTGGAAAAAGTAACCCGTTACTTAGAGCGAATTCAAGACGATACACGTTTGGATTTGGTGCGTCGCTGTTTCTATCTCAAAACCCATGAAAAATTATCTCGTGAGCCGAATGTTGGCTCAGTAGCTTGGCGTCGTGAAGCGCTGAGCGATATGATTGCAAAATGGAATTGGGATGTCAGTGTCGTTGCAGAGCTCGATGACCGCCGTAATTGGAAGGTTGAACAAGTGAAGGTGGTACATCATGCATTGCTGGATGCGTTGATGCAAAGCTACCGTAACTTGATTCAATTTGCGCGTCGTAACGACATCACTTCTGCTATCAGTCCGCAAGACATCAGTATTTTGGCCCGTAAACTTTACGCGGCTTTTGAAGTATTGCCGGGCAAAGTAACGTTACTAAACCCACAGATTTCACCTGATCTGCACGAGCCTGACTTGAGCTTTATCGAAGTGAAAAAAGGGGGAGTGAACAAGTCTGGTTGGTACCTCTATAAACAACCACTTATTGCGCACCGCATTTTGGGGCAACCATATCTAGAGCATCATGAATACTTGAGTAAGTTGGTTGCTTGGGCATTCTTCAATGGCTTGATCACTGAATCGACTCGTTTACATGCCGTGGTACGTGAAGCGCAGCTAGATATTGATAAGTTTTACCAAATGGTGAGTGACTTACGAAATACTTTTGCGTTGCGTAAGCGTCGTCCATCTATGCAGGCGCTAGCGAGTCCTTGTGAAATAAGCCAGCTTGCGATGTTCATCAACTTTGAAAATGATCCGACGTCTGAACTTTCTGGTCGTTCGTTGAAAGTGGATGTTAAGAACACCGATATTTTTAGCTTTGGTCCAGAACATAAAAATTTAGTCGGCAGTGTTGACCTTGTTTACCGTAACTCTTGGCATGAAGTGCGTACGCTGCATTTCAAAGGGGAAACGGCGATGCTGGATGCACTGAAAACCATTTTGGGCAAAATGCACCAAGATGCGTTGCCACCAGAATCAGTGGATGTGTTCTGCTATGCGAAGAACATGCGTGGTGTGATGCGTAATATGGTTTACCAGCTTTTAGCTGAATGTATCGACTTACGCTTGAAACCAGTAGAGCAAGAGAAACGCCGCCGCTTTAAAGCGATGCGTCTTGGTAACCAGACTTATGGGTTGTTCTTTGAACGTCGTGGTGTGTCGGTGCAGAAGCTAGAAAATTCCATCGATTTCTACCGCAGCATTTCTACTAACAAACTCAAAGGCTCGCCGCTGTTAATGCTCGATCGTGAGCAAGAATATCAAATGCCGGAAGCGGTGGATGGGTTTGCCAGTGAAGGTCTAGTGCAGTTCTTCTTTGAAGATAACGAAGATGGCTTCAATATTTATGTGTTGGATGAGTCAAATCAAGTGGAAGTGTATCACCAATTTAGTGGCTCCAAAGATGAAATGATTTCGTCTGTAAACAGTTTCTACACGTCGGTAAAAGACGATAGTCGCGTCGCGTCGAAGTTTATTAACTTTAACCTGCCTCAGTACTATCAAATTATTCACCCTGAAGAGGGGAATGCGTATATCATTCCTTACCGTAATGACGGTTGTTCACCGAGTCGCCCGACCAAAACTGTGAACGCGTAATTAAACCCGTATCAATAAACAAAAAGAGCACTTCGGTGCTCTTTTTGTTTTGGTGACGATTGACCAGAATTATGCCCAATCAATGGCTTCGCCCGCGTGCTTTTCACATTCTTGCTTCACCATTTCAAATAGCTCCATACCCGTTTTTGAGCAGGTCCATTTACCTTCAATAAGTTTGAAGTGGAAACCACCAGATTTGGACGCTAGCCAGATCTCATGCATCGGCTCTTGGCGATTAATGATGATTTGGCTGCGGTCTTCAAATTCCAATGTCATTACGTTGCCAGTGACTTCGTAATCAATGTCTGCGCCTGAATCATCGATGGATTCTTCGATGATTTGCATCTGCGCATCCACCAGTTGATGAAATTCAGTATCGTTCATCCGTCTATCCTATTGCTTTTCCTGAGTGTGGTGCGATTATAGGGGGCATTGATTCAATAATCACGATATGCGAAATGAAAAAATTAGTTACTGTGTTGTTTGTGATGGTTGCCGCGACCTTAGCGGGGTGTGGTCAGTCTGGCTCACTATACATTCCAGATGACACTCAACAGAATGAGCAATCACAATAAATAACCGCACCTTAGGGTGAAATTAGGGTTCAGCAGTCGAATAAAATAAGGGAAGCGAATTTTGGATTACTTCAACTATCAGGATGATGGCCAGCTTTGGGCCGAAGACGTCCCACTTCAAGCTCTTGCAGAGCAATATGGCACTCCTCTTTACGTATATTCTCGAGCCACGCTAGAGCGCCATTGGAAGGCGTTTGATAGTGCTGTGGGTCAGCATCCTCACCTGGTTTGCTACGCGGTGAAAGCCAACTCAAACTTAGGCGTATTGAACACGCTAGCGCGTTTGGGGTCGGGCTTTGATATCGTGTCGGGTGGTGAACTTGAGCGTGTGATTGCCGCAGGCGGTGATCCGAAAAAAGTCGTTTTCTCTGGTGTTGGTAAAACATCGGCAGAGATGAAGCGCGCTCTTGAGCTAGGTATCAAATGTTTCAACGTTGAATCTGAGCCAGAGCTAGAACGTTTGAACAAGGTTGCGGGTGAGCTTGGTGTGATTGCGCCAATTTCTCTGCGTATCAATCCAGATGTCGACGCGAAAACACACCCTTACATTTCGACTGGTCTTCGCGACAATAAATTTGGCATTGCGTTTGATCGTGCGCCAGATGTTTATAAATTCGCGCAAAGCCTGCCTAACTTGAATGTGCAAGGTATCGACTGCCACATTGGTTCTCAGCTGACCAATATAGACCCATTTATCGACGCGACAGACCGTTTATTAGCTCTGATTGATGATTTAAAAGCGCAAGGCATTAACATTCGTCACCTTGATGTCGGCGGTGGTTTGGGTGTGGTCTATCGTGATGAATTACCACCTCAGCCTTCTGATTACGCCAAAGCGTTACTAGGCCGTCTTGAAAATCACCAAGACTTGGAGCTGATCTTTGAGCCAGGCCGTGCAATTGCTGCGAACGCAGGTATCTTGCTAACGCGTGTTGAGTTTTTAAAACATACTGAGCATAAAAACTTTGCGATTATCGACGCTGCAATGAACGACTTGATGCGTCCTGCGCTATACCAAGCATGGCAAGATATTGTGCCAGTTTCACCGCGAAAGGGTGAAGCACAGACTTACGACTTGGTTGGTCCTATTTGTGAAACCGGCGACTTCTTGGGTAAAGATCGCGCACTCGTTTTGCAAGAAGGTGATCTACTCGCGGTTCGTTCAGCAGGTGCCTATGGTTTTGTGATGTCTTCGAACTACAATACTCGTACCCGAGCAGCAGAAGTGATGGTGGACGGTAAACAAAGCCACTTAGTTCGCCAGCGTGAGGAGCTGACCAGTTTGTGGCAGCTGGAACAGATTCTACCGGAGTAACACACAACAAATGCATTTCCACTTTTCCAAAATGCACGGTTTGGGCAACGACTTCATGGTCGTCGACTGTATTACCCAGAACGTGTTTTTCTCGCAAGACCTGATCCGCCGCTTGGCGGATCGTCATACTGGCGTTGGTTTTGACCAATTGCTTGTGGTAGAGGCCCCTTACGACCCTGAAACCGACTTCCATTATCGGATTTTTAATGCCGATGGTAGTGAAGTTGAACAGTGTGGTAACGGTGCACGCTGTTTTGCCCGCTTTGTTCGCTTGAAGGGGCTGACCAATAAATACAGCATCAGCGTGAGCACCAAGAAAGGAAAGATGATTCTCAACATCGAAGATGATGGGGAAGTGACGGTCAACATGGGCGTACCAGAGTTTGAACCGAACAAAATTCCTTTCAAAGCGAAGCAAAAAGAGAAAACTTACATCATGCGAGCAGGCGACAATACCTTGTTTTGTGGTGCTGTGAGCATGGGTAACCCGCACGTAGTGACCGTGGTCGACGATGTGGATACGGCAGAAGTGGAAACTCTCGGTCCGCTGCTTGAGTCGCATGAGCGTTTCCCAGAGCGCGTCAACGCTGGCTTTATGCAGGTGATGAGTCGTGACCATATTCGTCTTCGAGTTTACGAGCGAGGCGCAGGAGAAACGCAAGCTTGTGGTAGTGGTGCATGCGCGGCAGTCGCGGTTGGGATTCTGCAGGGCTTGTTGGATGAAAACGTTAAGGTTTCTCTACCTGGTGGTGAATTGCGAATTGCATGGCAAGGCCCTGGCAAGCCGTTGTTTATGACCGGACCTACAACGCATGTATTTGATGGTCAATTATCTTGCTAGTTGAAGAAAAAGGAAACGGTTTGTCTCAAGTAGAAGCAGATGCCTTAACGGCTGAAGTGGTGGCCGAGTACCTCAAAGATCATCCCGATTTTTTTGTGCAACGTCCGGAGCTTGTGGATCGTTTATCTTTCCCACACTCAGACTTAGGCGCGGTATCTTTGGTACACATCCAAATGAATCGCCAACGTCAGCGCATTGAAGAGTTAGAGGAAGAGATCACTACACTAATGTCGCTTGCGGCGAACAATGATCGCACCTTTTACGAATTTATGGATTTGCAGGGGCAGATTCTAAAGTGTGGTGACTTTAAACAAGTCATTCATTCTATCGAAGAGAAAGCCAAAGCATTGGGCTTACGTGCGTTTGTTCGATTGTTTAGTCAATGCGACGCATCGATTCAATTGAGTAAGGAAAGTTATCAACGCTTTGCGACCACTCACTTAAATGGCAAAGATGCGTACTTAGGACGTCTTCGCAAAGTAGATCGTGAAGCTTTGTTTGGCAACATGGAAGTGCCGGAAATGGGGTCCTATGTGGTACTACCGCTCGTGAAACAGCAAACACTGGGCGTGCTTGCTTTTTCTAGTGAAGATGGCGGCCATTTTCAGCCAGATATGGATACCTTGTTTTTGCGTCACCTATCATTAGTAGTGGCACATCTCGCTCAAACACTGGTATGGCAAAGTTACGATGACGACAACTCCCAACACTCCTCTACCAAATAGTCTGCAAAAGCCTCTTGAGCGCTTCTATGAATTCTTACGAAGCGAAAAGGGGCTTAGCCTACATACTCAGCGCAATTACAAACAGCAGCTAGAAACTATGGCGCAGCACTTAGCTGAAATGGGGCTCAAAGATTGGTCTCAAGTGGATGCTGGTTGGGTGCGCCAATTAGCAGGTAAGGGCATGCGAGAAGGCATGAAAGCCAGCAGTTTGGCAACGCGACTCTCATCGCTGCGTAGTTTTTTCGATTTCCTTATTCTGCGTGGCGAGATGTCGGCTAACCCAGCCAAAGGGGTTTCAGCACCTCGCAAAAAACGCCCGTTGCCCAAAAACCTCGATGTTGACGAAGTGAGCCAATTACTTGAAGTCAACGAGGACGACCCGTTGGCTGTGCGCGATCGCGCCATGATGGAGCTGATGTACGGAGCCGGTTTACGTTTGGCTGAGTTGGTGGGTGTGGATGTACGTGATGTACAACTGCGTAGTGGTGAGCTTCGTGTTATTGGTAAAGGCGATAAAGAACGTAAAGTACCGTTCTCTGGGATGGCAACCGAGTGGGTCGGGAAGTGGTTACGCGTTCGTGGTGATTTAGCCGCTCCAGGTGAGCCCGCCTTGTTTGTATCTAAGCTTGGAACGCGTATTTCGCATCGTAGCGTGCAAAAGCGCATGGCTGAATGGGGGCAGAAACAGTCTGTCGCAAGCCATATTAGTCCGCATAAATTGCGTCACTCATTTGCGACACATATGCTCGAATCAAGCAATAACTTACGTGCGGTGCAGGAGCTTTTAGGGCACGAGAACATTTCGACGACCCAAATCTACACGCACTTGGATTTCCAACATTTGGCGCAAGCCTACGACCAAGCCCACCCACGCGCACGTAAAAAGAACGGGGAGTGAGCCGAAGTATGAAATTTTATCGCCGTATCGAGCCTATTAAGGCAATGACCTTTGACCTAGATGATACCCTCTATGATAACTATCCTGTGATAGTTCGCATGGAGCGTGAGTTGCTATCTTGGCTCAAGCACCATCATCCAGCGGTTGCTCATATGAACAAAGCGGATTGGTTTGCTCTCAAACAGCGTGTTGTGCAGCAACAACCCGAGCTGAAGAGCGATGTCACTTTATGGCGTTTAGTGCAACTTCAGCAAGCTTTCTCCCAAGCAGGCTACGACGAAGACGCAGCACATGCCGCCGCGAAAGCCGCAGTAGACGTTGCGTTAGACTGGCGTAACCGTTTTGAAGTGCCGCAGCAAAGCCTCGATGTACTGGAGGAACTCGCGCAGCATATCCCGTTGGTTGCAATCACCAACGGTAATGTGGATTTAGACCGCATCGGTCTTACGCCTTATTTCCAACAGGTACTTAAAGCAGGACCAGATGGATTGGCGAAACCCGCAACCGATATGTTTACTAAAGCGAAGCGATTCTTGGATATTCCTGCGGAGAATATTCTGCATGTCGGTGATCATCTAACCACGGATGTGCATGGTGCAAAGTTGGCTGGTTTTGCAGCCTGTTGGTTTAATGATATGAATAAAAATGTCATTAACCATTCAAAAACACGTACTTTACCTGATATTGAAATCAATAGTTTGCAGCCGTTACTCACACTTTTTTAATTGCTTTCGCATTAATCCATTCTAATCTCATTTTGTGTCTAGAAAAGCAGCGCAAAGCCACGTAAATTATTCTCTATTAAATAAAAATAGTAACGCCACACGTCGTGGTGAAGATAGTGTTACGGCAGTGGTAGGTCCATGCGAGCTTTTTCAAAACTGGTTCACGATGTCAGTCAACTGAATGACTTTTTAGTCACTTTTCCAATTTCCTCAGATAAACAATATTTAGTACAAATATTGTCGACGCAATCGCGCGAATTTACGACCACACTTGCAGACGCCGTTTTGTCGTCGCTGCCGAATGCTCATGTTATGGGGCATAGTACGCGGAATGTAATTCTGGAAGGGGAGATATTTACCTCTGGTTGCCTAGTGAGTGTGATTGAATTTGAGCAAACCACGCTGACTTCTGCGGTACAAACATACTCTTACTCCCCTGACATTGATGGCGGGGAGCTCAAGCGCTCTCTTCTAATGCAGCATAATTCACAGGTGATCCTCAGCTTTGCTGTGCAAATTGAACGACGTGACTATCCCTTGTTTCAAACCTTCGCCAGTGAAGAAGTAGTGATTTCTGGAGGGTTGGCGCAGAGTATTGACGATGGCTGCTGGGTGCTATATCAAAACCGAGTTTACGATAACGCTGTGGTTGCCGTAGCTTTGCACAGTGATACTTTGAAGCTATGGACTGATGCGTATTCGGAATGGAACCCGATTGGCATGCCACACAAAGTCACTCATGCAAAAGGAACGCGCTTGTATTGTCTAGGTGAGAAGAAAGCGCTGGACGTATACAAGCGTTACTTGGCGGATGGCCATGACGTGACGCTGAGTCAACTGCTCAGCTTTCCTTTATATCGAGAAAGCTTAGGGCGAAAGGAAGTTTGTACGGTAACGGAGCTACACGCTGATGGCAGTATGAGCTTCGACAGGCCCTGGTGTCTTGGTGACGAAGTGCAATTTTGCTATAACCATCCCTCGTTAACGCTCGAGCAAGTGCGGCATGGTGTGGTTGAGTTAGCCATGCACCAACCTGAAGTTGTGATGATTTTTAACTGCGCGTCACGGTTAGACTTTATTGACAGCAGCGACGAAGTCCAAGCCTTTAAAGATATTGCGACGACGTTTGGTAGTTACTGTATGGGGGAGCTGCATGGTGGTATTGGTCAGCCCGAAATTCTTCATCACAGCCTGACGTATTTAGCGATGCGAGAGGGAGACGAGGTGCAAACATTGAACTTGCCTAAGTCGCCCGTTAGCTCCTCTATTTCACCGTTGTTTAGCTTGATTCGAAATGCGATCGGCGATCTCAACCATATGAACGCGCATATGGGATATCAACTCGATCGCCAAACGCGCAAGTTACAAGAAAGCTATCGACGCGACAGTCGCACGGGATTACAAAACCGGGTCGCATTGCAAGAGCGGCTGAGTAACATCGATTTGGATGAGCATTTGTTGACTCTAAAGCTACTTAACTTTAGTCATATCAACGAAAAATACGGCTACCGAGTGGGAGATCAATTACTCAAAGATCTCTCAATGCACTTTACGAATCGACTACGAAAGCGTTTCGGCATGCCAACGGCTTTGCAGCTTTATAGTATTGGGGTTGGTGAATGGGCGTTCATATTTAAAGCTGATCAAAGCAGCGAGACCATCAAACAGCACTTTACGCGTTTTGCTGACGCGGTAGAACAAACTAATTTTGAGCCAATTGGCCTACGTGAAATAGATTATCTTTCTATCTCGCTATGCGGCGGCTTAGTGAGTCGTCGAGACTTTCCATCCGCTTCAGTAGATGAGCTCTTACTCAAAGGCATCGAAGCGAGGCGCTCCGGTGTACGCAGTAATACCCATATCTGTAATGCGAAAGATATTGAAGTCAGTGAGGATGTGCGTAAAGAGCAACTTGGATGGCTAAGTTGCGTCAGTAGAGCCATTCTCAAACAGAATATCATCACTTATAGCCAACCTATTGTGCATGCGGGTAGCCACAAATTGGCAAGCCAAGAATGTTTGGTTCGTATTCTGGAAGCCGATGGAACGGTGATTGCGCCAGGACGTTTTCTGCCAATTATCTCTGATACGCATCTTTACACTCGACTAAGTCGGCACATGATTCATTCTACGTTGCATTACATGCGAGATAAGCAAGGTGACTTTTCTATAAACTTATCGCCGCAAGATTTGCTCAGTGATAAAACTTTAATACTTTTAGAGCATGAAATTAGCCAGCTAAATGACCCAAGGCGAATTGGTTTAGAAGTGCTGGAATCTGAGCAGATCAAAGACTATGGCCGAATGATAGAAGTGTGCAGTCATTTTAGAAGCTTAGGGGCGCGTATCATTGTTGATGACTTTGGGTCCGGCTATTCGAATATCGATGAAATCCTAAAGTTGGAGCCAGAAGTCATAAAGCTCGATGGCAGCTTGATTCGTGATATTGATAAAGACTTAAAACAGCGCAAGATCGCTTCCCAGTTGGTGCGTTTGTGCCAGGTGTTTAACGCGGAGACGGTGGCGGAGTTCGTCCACAATCAGGAGGTGTGTTCCATTGCACAAGACATGGGGGTGGACTATTTGCAGGGTTACTATCTTGGCAAGCCGACTCGACTGTTTTAATGATGTTTCACGTGAAACTTCTTGTCGTAAAAAACGCAGCGTAGGCTGCGTTTTTTGTTTGGTTCTTCTACTGAGCTTAATGGTTAACGCTTAAGAGCGTGTCCACTCTTTTCAGCTTGGAACAGAGCGAGGTAATGGGCAAAAAAGCGCTGCATTTGTTGTTGGTTGTTTTGTTCTCCAAGTTGCCCGAGCAAATGTGCAGCGACTTCAAACGTACACAAATTACCTTGTTGTTGGTTGCGTCGAAGCTGATATTGTGAGTCCGCCGACGCAGACAATCCCATCGTAGGGATACCTTCTAACCAACGGCTCTTATTGATCATCTTGCGCGCCTCTTGCCAGGTGGCATCTAAAATAATAAACAGCGGAGTTTTGGTTTGTTGCTGGCTTTGGAGTACCACATGTTCGAGTGTGATACTTTCTTCACAGGGGAAGAGCAACACCGGATACCGCGACGGATCAGCTAATAGAGTGAGCGATTCTGCTGGTGGCTGTTTGCGATCCCAGATTACTCGCTCAATGTTGAGTTGGCACTGCTCTAGTAGCTGGCCGGTATTAGTATCACGCTTCAGTTCATTCGGATGCATTAACAGCAGGATGTTGTGCTCACTGTTAAGTTTCGGCATTAGCGAGCACATACAATTGAATTGAAAACCGCAGGTTGGACACGGTTGTGACATTACAGACGAACTCCTTCTCGCACCGGGCTTACCCCATCAGAGAACAGACGCACGCCACTGACTTGGTTCGGCGTTGCCGTTGGCGCCATGCTTGGGTTGAGTGGGTAGCTAACCCCAGTGTATTGCATCACGTGTTGAGCCGCTTTAGCTCCGCCACCGCTGACATTAAAAATCAGATCTCGCCAACCATGAGAGGTTTGTTGGCCGAGCATAATCGGGCTTTGCACTAGTGTAATGCGGCTATTAAATCGCCATTCCTTTTCGTGATGTTCAAATATTAGCAATGTACAGCCACCGGAACCACACCAATCCAACTGTACCAATAGCTCTTCGTTACCATCGCTGTTGAGGTCGTAAGTTAGCCAACGGTATTGGTTATTGTTGGGGTTGGTTTGATGGATAAAGAAGTAGTTGCGCACCGCGGCATCTACTTTTGAATCAAACTCTGCACTAGAAGGTACGTCAGCACTACCGATGGGGTTGTTGGTGCGTTTTTCGGCTGGTTGCATGATGCCTTCATCACGAACGGTGGCAGGATAAAGGACTAAACCACCATCGGCGATTGGGTATACCAAGTTACCGACTTTTTCTTTGGTCGCTTTGAGCTGATTGCCTTCTCGAGTAAACAGTCGCTCTGACATTAGCCTTTGCTGTTGATGATGCGTCATGACAACTTGAACCTGAGACGGACTTAACTGTTGCCAGTAACCACGCTCGATTAATGGTGCTTGTCCATTGGCGTAACGGTATTTTGTTGTGGCGCTGTGGT
Source organism: Vibrio sp. 661 (assembly GCF_033339315.1). NCBI lineage: Bacteria > Pseudomonadati > Pseudomonadota > Gammaproteobacteria > Vibrionales > Vibrionaceae > Vibrio > Vibrio sp. 661. Next base: position 16,824 of record NZ_JAWOUJ010000022.1, read on the forward strand.
CTGGGTTTAAGGTCATTTGTACTTCAAAGCCTTGTGATTGGGTTGAGGTCGCGACATAGGTATTAGCCCAGCCAAGCGTTGCATCGACGTTTGCAGCCATACCACAACCTTGATACGTCTCGCCATCATGTTTTAGTGTTGCTTTCCAGCCATATAAAGAATCGCTCATTGTGTCTGAGCAGAGGTTTTCTGTTAAGCGAAGCTCACCACCTTGCAGTTGATAAGTGCGCTGGCGAGGTTGAAGCTGACTGCTGTTAATCGCTAATTTTGTGGTTTGTTTGCCGATTTGCTGGAATGTTAGTCCATTAGCCTCAAAGCTTGCCGACCAAGAAGGCTCATTACCAAACACGCGAGTTGGTTTGTTTGGTTGCTGACAACGGTTTGGGTTTTCCGTTGTGAGGAAGTTCACTTGTTCCACGACAAAGTTAGCATCGAAATCAGCAGAAAACCCATCGATGCCCGGTGGGTTGAGGTGGCCGATAACCTCGCCATACATAGTCTGGTAAGGCTCGTTATTTAACTGAATTGCTCGTTGCATTTGCTGTGGTGATAGTTGCAACCAATATTGCTTGTCGCTGCCACAAGGCATGATGTATTGGCTCTCGTGACCGACGATCACTTTTCCGCGCAGCATAAAAGTTTGAGGTTGAATGGTTTCAGGCTTATCTAAGGTTGCTGGTGGAGAGGTTGGGTCAGCAGCACCAGATTGTGGCGGCTGTGAACTACATGCTTGCAGAACCAGCAGGGTGGCAAGCGCCACTGGGTTTTTCAAAGCCTTCATGTTATATCTTCCTCATTATTGTTACTCAATCGGCATCGGATGGCATTATGGCATATTGGTTATTTAAAACTGAACCAGATACCTTTTCTATTGACACGCTTCGAACCCAAAAGGTTTCATGTTGGGAGGGAGTTCGTAATTATCAGGCGCGCAATATGATGCGTGACCAAGTGAAGGTGGGCGATTTAGTTCTGATTTACCACTCTTCCTGTAAACATGTTGGCGTGGCAGGTATTGCTAAAGTTGTGAGAGAAGCCTATCCCGATCATTTCCAATTCGATCCCGAAAGCGATTACTACGATCCAAAGTCAGACCCAGACAACCCGCGTTGGATTATGGTGGATGTCGAGTTTGTACGTAAAACGGCGCGAGTGATTCCGTTGTCGGTGATGAAAGCGATGCCAGAACTTGAGAACATGCCGTTGGTGAAACGTGGAAATCGCTTGTCGATTATGCCCGTGACAGAAGAAGAATGGGACGCGATTCTTGGCAAAGAGAAGCTGCCAAGTCAGCGATAAAAGAGAAGGGCTGCGAATGTGCAGCCCTTCATTATTTGGAGTATTGAAGCTTACAGCAAGTGTTCTTGTAGGTAGTGTGCAACCGCATCTTCTGCATTGCTGCCAATTACTTCATTATTTGGTAGAGCTTTCATCACTTTTTCGTGTGATGTACCCATAACTAGCCCTTTACCTGCCATCGACAGCATTTCTACGTCATTCATGCCATCACCAAATGCTACGCAGTTTTCTAACGTGAGGTCGAGTTTTTTCGCTACCGCTTCAAGAGCATGACCTTTAGACACGCCAGCGTTCATTACTTCCAAACACCAAGGCGTTGAAAATGCGATGTTCAGCTTATCACCAAACTGCTCACGTAGTTTGTTTTCAAATACGACCAAACGTTCGTGGTCTTCTCCTGGATGCGTGAAGAAAACTTTCGCAATACCGTCAGTTGGGGCGTGGTCTTCATCAAATAAGACGTAAGTGAATTCATCGTGGAAGTCACGTAACGTTTCATCATCCTTGTTCATCAACCAGCTATCATTTTGATACATGTGAATAAGTATTTCTTGATCATGTTTGATCGTGTCGATCACGCCTTGTACCAGTTCCGCAGGGACATTCTCGCTGTACATTAGCTGATCTTCCTGGTCATGCACTCGGGCACCATTCGACGTGATCATGTAAGCTGGAATGCCAACTTGGCGACGGATGCTCGCAACGTCTACGTGGTGACGGCCGGTTGCAAAGACAAAGGTATAACCCTTTTCATGTAGCGCTTTTAGCGTCTCTTTTGAGTAAGCACTGAGCTGATGGTTTGGTGCGAGTAACGTGCCATCCAGATCAGAGGCAACGATTTTGGTGATCTCTTTGCAAGGTAGCGATGTGCTCATGAAGTCCTCGTAAACGGTTTGGATAGTGTGGAACAGGTGAATTGCAAACGGAGTACAGCAGACTGACTAGATCGTACTGCTCCGAATGCGGGGGAACTTGGGCCCGTAGCACTATGCGGTTAAACACTGTGTCAAAGTAGCCAAGTTCAAGCAGTGTACGCCAAAATGAGGATGAAAAAGAGGGTAAATCGATGTGTAGACATTTCCTCTTTAATCTTAGTCGTGAAATGGTCGCCTAGAGTTCTTATTGTGCTTGTTCGTTTGATGGCGATTTAGGGTCATTCATAAAGCGGAAAATCGCATCGAGCGCTTGATTACGATACTTGTCGGTCTCGAATAAGATTTCATGCTGTGCGCCTTCGATGGAAAGCAGCTCCGCGTGCGGGTTGGTTTTCCGCAATTTATCAATAAAACGCTTTTGCGCGAGGTTGCTAACAATCCGATCGTTTCCGGCTTGGATTAGGATTACTGGTATTTTGACTTGGCGAGTTAATAAAAAGCACTGCTTAGCGGCCATGAGCCCTTGCCAAACCCAGCGAGTGCTTGGCCCACCGACTTGCAGTTCCGGTTTTTCCGTATATAGGTTTCGGAACCATTGGTAGCGGCCGTAACTTTGGCTAAGTGGGTTATCTTCAAAGGGCTTAGGGAAGTAGGCCTGATGTCCTGGTGCATAGCGTGGCAAAGTCGATACCGCTGACATAATTTGTGTGACCGGAATCGCTATTGGTGATAGGTACCATGGCAGGTTAATGCCAAACATGGGCGCACTTAGAATCAAACCAGTAAAAGGGTGTTCTGGGTGAGTTTGCAGGTAACGTGTGGCGATCGCGCCGCCCATAGAGTGCGCGATGATGAAGCATTGTTGATATTCGCTAAGGTCGTGTTTTTTTACGACGATGTCCATATCATCAATATAATCAGTAAAGTCATAGACGTGACCCATATCTGAGTCAGATAATAAACGATCTGATAAACCTTGTCCGCGGTGGTCAAAGGAATAGACATCGAAACCTTGGCGGTAGAGATCGTAAAACAGCTCTTGGTATTTCCAGGAAGACTCAATGCGTCCATTTACGATGAGCACGGCTTTTTTATGCTCTGGGTTGGTTAGCTTGCACCAGTAAATGTTCTTTTTCTCAGTCCCTTTAACAAAGCCCTCTTGGCGAGTTTGCCAAAGTGCTGCGATCGGACCACCAATTGCTTGCTCAAATAATGTCTCTTGAGTATAAGTCAAAGGTGAATGGTTAGTCGCCATTAGTTGATTACCTGAAGATACGTTGTTTACGCGATGTATCATCGAAGAATTAGTGAGGAAATGCAATGGATACCCATGTCTGGTTAGCTTATGTAGTAACAGCAATCGTTTTTAGTTTGGCTCCGGGCTCTGGCACGGTGAACTCAATCAGTAATGGTTTGAGTTACGGTACCCGTAAATCACTGGGTGCCATTATTGGCTTACAAATTGGTTTAGTTATCCACATCGCGCTGGTGGGGGCGGGTATTGGTGCGCTTGTCGCGCAGTCAGCAACCGCATTTTCTGTCATTAAATGGGTTGGTGCCGCTTATCTGGTTTGGTTGGGGATTCAGAAATGGCGCGATACATCAAGCTTAGTCGCAGCTGAAAACCACAACGAGATGTCAGGCACGGCGCTGTTGTACAAGGCAGTGTTAATTAACCTCACCAACCCTAAATCGATTGTTTTTCTGGTGGCGTTGTTCCCGCAGTTTATTGACCCGGCAAAAGACCAAATCACGCAACTTTTGGTGCTTGGCGTCACTACGGTCGTGATTGATGCGTGTGTAATGTTGGGTTACACGAGCTTGGCAGCACAAATGGGACGCTTTATTCGCTCCGATAAAATCATGGGAAAAATAAACAAAGTATTCGGTTCAATGTTCATGGGTTGTGGTGCATTATTAGCAGCTGCAAAGTCATAAGCCATTTATAGGTCCTTCTTTAGCATGAATACAACGTATGTCGCTCGCCAGCCGATCTTTAACCGAAAAAGACAGACGCTGGGTTATGAATTGTTGTTTCGAGACGGGGAGAGTAACGCATACCCTTCACATATTGATTCAAATCGAGCGACATACCGACTGATCGTCGAAAACTTCCTATCACTGGGTACTAACCCAGTGATTGCCTCTTCAAGATGCTTTATTAACTTTCCTCATCAAAGCTTGGTGCGACGTTTGCCGCGCAGTTTGCCGAAAAACAAAATTGTCATCGAAGTGTTGGAAACGTGCCAACCTACGGATGAGCTTCTTGATGCGATTCGTGAGTTTTATCGAGAAGGTTACTTGATCGCTTTGGATGACTTCACCCTAACACCAGAATGGCGTCGTTTTTTGCCATATGTGCATATTGTGAAGCTCGACATTATGGCGATGGGGCTCGAAAAGGCCTGTGAACTGGTCAAAACACACCTGGCCAAACGCGTCAAATACCACTTTTTAGCAGAACGTGTTGAAACCGCAGAAGAGTTTGAGCAAGCGAAAGCGGCTGGCTTTAAATTTTTCCAAGGTTATTTTTTTAGCAAGCCACTCGTCTCGCAGACTAAATACGTCAGTCCTGAGCAAGTGTTGGCATTGCAACTGTTTCGTGAAGTTTGTGCTCCTGAGCCTGACTTTACTCGTATCGAGTCCATCATTACGCAAGATGTCGCGTTGTCATATAAATTATTGCGTTTTGTAAATACGCAAGCGCCGAATTTGGCTGTCGAAATCAGCTCTTTTCGTCAGGCATTGATTTATCTTGGCCAGGATAACCTTAAGCAGTTTGTCTCTTTGGTTGTGGCATCGTATATCTCCAGTAACAAGCCTCGAGAGCTGTATCACCTTTCATTGCAACGAGCTCAATTTTGCCAATTGATGTCGCGCTATCAGCCATTCTCTCATCTCAACGAACAAGGTTTCATGGTTGGTTTGCTGTCGATTCTAGATGCGTTGCTGGATCTTTCGGTGGAATCTTTAGTTAGGCAGTTACCGCTTAGTCATTCAGTACAACAAGCGCTATTACATCGCAAAGGGGTTTATGGTGCACTTATTTCCCTTGAAGAGTGCTACGAGCGTGCCGATTGGTCAGGGGTTGAAAAAATCACGATGCAATTGGGGTTGCCTTTAGAGGAAGTGAAGCTCTCCTTAGGTGAAGCGGTTCGCTGGAGTCAAAGCATCGCGACTGCATAATTTCTGGTCTTATCTTTTATCTCTTTGAATCTCTCTCTTTACAATCAAGCTGTTCGTTAGATGTGAAACTTTTATGACGATGGGCGGTTTCCTCTTGACGATATATCTTAATTAAATAAACATATACGCATATCCATATATAGGTATGTTCATTATGCTTCCACATCAGTTTTTTAAGCTGTTATCCGATGAAACACGCGTACGTTGTTTAATGCTCGTGGCCCGTGAAGGTGAAACTTGCGTTGGTGATTTGGCGTTTGCTCTGCAAGAGAGCCAGCCGAAAGTTTCTCGTCATCTTGCTCAGTTACGGTCCAGTGGCATCTTGGTGGATAAACGCCAAGGGCAATGGGTGTATTACGAGTTATCACAGCAATTACCAGGTTGGATGCGAAAGTTAATTGAAGACTTAGTGGCATCAAACTGTTTGAAGCAGGAATACCAAGACGACATCACACGCTTACACGATAAAAGTCGTGAGGCTTGCTGTTAACAGCGAATAGAGATTCAAGGTAGAAGATTAGAGGGTAAAACTATGACAATTAAAGTAGGAATTAATGGCTTTGGCCGAATTGGTCGCTTAGCGCTGCGAGCGGCATTTGATTGGCCAGAATTGGAGTTTGTGTTAATCAACGATGTCGCAGGTGACGCCGCTACGCTTGGTCACTTATTAGAATTCGATTCAGTGCAAGGTCGTTGGCATCATGGAGTTCAGGTCGAAGGCAGTGAGCTCGTCATCAACAGCAAGCGTGTCGCCACGACTCAACAACGCGATATCGATGCGGTGAACTGGTCTGATTGTGATGTTGTGATTGAAGCGACAGGCGTACATCGCAAAACATCATTCCTAAACAAATACCTAGAGCAAGGCGTGAAACGTGTCGTGGTAAGCGCACCTGTGAAAGAAGAAGGTATCGCGAACATTGTGGTGGGCGTGAACGACCATATTTTCGACCCTGAAAAACATCGTATCGTGACAGCAGCTTCGTGTACGACTAACTGTATCGCACCTGTGGTTAAAGTCATTCATGAGAAATTGGGTATCGAACAATCTTCTTTTACGACCATTCACGACCTGACGAATACGCAAACTATTTTGGATGCGCCACACAAAGATCTACGCCGTGCAAGAGCATGTGGCATGAGCCTTATCCCGACCACGACGGGTAGCGCGAAGGCGATTGTCGAAATTTTCCCAGAATTAAAAGACAAAATTAATGGTCATGCGGTTCGCGTGCCTCTAGCAAACGCATCGTTAACAGACATCATTTTTGATGTGAAGCGTGATACCACAGCAGAAGAAGTGAATGCACTGTTAAAAGAAGCATCTGAAGGTGATTTGAAAGGCATCCTTGGCTTCGAAGAGCGTCCTTTAGTTTCTATCGATTATAAAGGCGACCAACGTTCAACCATCGTTGATGCGCAATCAACCATGGTTGTGGGTTCTCGTATGGTTAAGATTTACGCTTGGTACGATAACGAAATGGGTTATGCAACGCGCACAGCAGAGCTGGTTCGTAACGTTGGTTTGGCTTAAAAGGGGGTCACAATGTCTCATCCTACATGGCAATTAGATTTGGACTCCGGTGCTTTAATCTTAACACCGTGCCCAGGAACGAAAGGTGTCGATTTGCATGCGTCGTTAGAACAGTTGAAAGAGCAGGGTGTTCAAGCGGTCGTTACTGCATTAGATGATAGTGAATTAGCTGCGAAGAATGTCTCTGCATTGGGTGAAGCCACTCAGCAACTGGGTATGAAATGGTTCCAGATCGAGATTGAAGACGACTGCGCACCAAATGAAGAATTTGCGACGAAGTGGCAACAAGCCAGTCCGGAACTGCACGCGATTCTTGCTCAAGGTGGCAAAGTTGCGATGCATTGCATGGGTGGTTCGGGGCGCACAGGTTTGTTCGCTGCTCACCTACTCCTAGAAAAGGAATGGCAGTTAGAAGATATCGTGCGAGAAGTGCAGGCATTGCGCCCTGGTGCATTTACAAAACCTGTGCAAGTTGAGTACATCGAACGCGTGGCTCAAGACGCTTGATCAGCTTAAATAGCTTTTGGTTCATTATGATCCAAAAGCTAAATTCGAGCTTCTTCAGGATACGACTGTTTACAAAAAAAGCCATTAATATTAACTAATGCATTGTTTTTAAGGTGTATTTTGCTTTTTATTGATGTTGGGGCATTTTTTGAAAATCACAGTAACATTGTATTGGTCAATGTTGCTGTACAGGTTAGGAAGCATTTAGAACATGATGATCTAAATGCTTCTATCGCTGTACATATGAGGTCAATATGATTTCTCAATTAAGCAAAAGTATTCGTCAGTACATGTTAGTGACGTTTAACTATTGGAACTTTACGGTGACCGATGGCGCACTGCGTATGCTAGTGGTGCTCTATTTTCATGACTTAGGTTATTCCACGTTAGCTATTGCCTCACTGTTCCTTTTCTATGAATTTTTTGGTGTGGTGACAAACCTGGTTGGTGGTTGGCTGGGCGCAAGGTTAGGCCTTAATAAAACCATGAACATTGGTTTAGCGATGCAAGTGTTTGCGTTGTTGATGCTCGCAGTACCAAATGCATGGCTGACCATTCCTTGGGTGATGGCAGCGCAAGCTCTGTCGGGGATTGCCAAAGATCTGAACAAAATGAGTGCTAAGAGCGCGATTAAAACGCTAGTACCAGACGAGCAGCAAGGGGCGCTCTACAAATGGGTAGCGATTTTAACTGGCTCGAAGAATGCACTCAAAGGAGCGGGCTTTTTTGTTGGTGGCTTGCTGCTATCTTGGGTGGGTTTTCAAAACTCGATGTTTATTATGGCGGGTGTACTTACATTAGTGTTTGTTTGCAGCATGATCTGGCTAGAAGCGGACATGGGTAAAGCTAAGAGTAAACCTAAGTTTCGCCAAATATTCTCCAAGTCTGAATCGATAAACATTTTATCCGCAGCACGCATGTTCTTGTTTGGTGCTCGTGATGTGTGGTTTGTCGTTGCTCTGCCTATTTATCTTGGTAGCGTGTTTGGCTGGGATCACTTGTGGGTTGGTAGCTTTCTCGCTACGTGGGTCATTGCTTATGGGTTTGTGCAAGGCTTTGCGCCGCGTATTACTGGCAAAGCGCAAGGTCGTGTGCCTGATGGTAGTGCAGCATTGGTGTGGGCAGGAGTCCTAGCGTTAATTACGGCTGGTATTGCTTATGGTGTGCAAATCGGTTGGCAGCCTGAATTGGTGATTGTGGTAGGTTTGATGATTTTTGGCGCTGTGTTTGCCATTAACTCTTCGCTGCACTCGTACTTGATAGTGAGCTACGCTAAAGGCGATGGCGTCTCGTTGGATGTTGGTTTTTACTACATGGCCAATGCGATGGGACGCTTGATTGGCACGGTATTATCGGGTTGGATCTACCAAGAGGCTGGTCTTGCAGCGTGCTTATGGGTTTCTTTTGCTTTCTTGGCACTGACGACGCTGATTTCAATTAAGTTGCCAAAAGCTGATGTTGCTACTGCGTAACTATCCCCAGTATCGCTATCTGTCGATGGTATAAATGGCTCCAAATCGGAGCCATTTTTGTTTCTTATGCGCCGTTTGCTGTAGTCAGATTGTGTCGGTTTGGCATCGAGAGTGAATACTGATGCTTGGTTTTTGGTTCTCGTTAAGTGATTAGAGTGGTGATGAAATCCCCGTTGTAGGTCATTGTTGAGTTAAAAATAAGCAAAAACAGATTGTTAACCATTTCACTGGTTGAGATTTACCCTATGCTATAAACGATAAGCGACTCAAAGTAGGGAAAGGTATGAGAGAAAGGGTTCTGTTTTTTGATTTATTGCGCTGCTTCGCAGCGGTAGCAGTGATCGCCATTCACGTCTTGGCACCGTATCGAAATGAGTTAGGAGTGATTCCATTTGACCAATGGCTGACAGCGGTAGGCGTGAATAGCGTAACCCGCTGGGCAGTGCCAGTTTTTATTTTGATCACCGGAGCGCTAATGCTCAGTGACACTCGACCATTTGACGGTAAGTATTATATCAAAAGGCGTTTGGGCAAAGTTTTAGTTCCATTTCTTATTTGGTCGATGTTTTATGCATACCTTTCAGGTTGGACTTCTCAAGGCTTTGATTTTGAAACCGTAAAAGAGGTATTAAGCAATAGCCCATTCCACGCAACGTATTACCATCTCGGCTTTTTCTATTACTTTATACCACTGTATTTTGTGATTCCACTGTTTCAATGGATGGTACGCAACGTGGATGACAACGTCTTGTATACCTATCTCGCATTTTGGCTTTTCACCAGCACACTGTTCTTGTTCAAGATTGATGGCCCTTGGAGTAATCAGATGTGGCTTTATATGGGTTACCTTCCACTGGGGTATGTTTTATTTCAAAAGGTACCTTTGAATCGCTCTATGGTGACCTTATTTGTTGGGCTAGGACTCGTGGCGTTGGCAGTGACCTTTACGATGGTTGTGACAAATAGCTTAGAGGCGGAGAAGTATACGGTTGGGCGCTGGCTCTCTTATAAAACACTGAATGTGATTCTAGCGGCTTCGATGATTTTTATGATCGGGCGTTACTTTGGTGAAGGCTTATCACCAAAAGTACAAAAAGTGGTCAGTGTGATCAGTCAGCACAGCTTGGGGATTTACTTACTTCACCCTATTTTCTTATGGCCGATGAAAGAGTTCGGTTGGTACACAGGACATCCTGCGTGGGTGATTCCAGTCTGGATCGTTCTAAGTGGAGCTGGAGCCTTGGCGATGAGCTATCTCTTTTCTCGTTCTGCCAAGACTCGTTGGTTACTGCCTTAACGTTTGATAGCGAAGTGAAGGAACTTGTTGCCGCGATAGGTCAGTGTTCCCTTATCTCCAGGGTTGAGTGCATGGTAGTAATGCACTCCAATTTGGAATTCACGCTTTGGACCGATAGAACCACGTTGAACGTAAATCCAATACTCTTGATCGTCTTGACCTGGTGGTGCGTTTGGTATGTCTATCGCTTGTTTATCTAAAACCGTTACCTGCGCGCTTTGCTCTGGAGCGTCTTCGCCCACATAGTGCTTACTATAAAAACGGAAAAACACCCACGCGCCCAAGGCAATAAGGGCGAATAGGGCGACAATAAGTGAGATTGGCATATTAACCTCCAATGTTTTATCGGGTCCCATTCTACAGAACTCGCTGACGAAACGATGAGTTGAGGTAACTTATTCATAATCTAATGAAAGGGATATGGAGATTATTCGGCGCACTTCACGATTTATCTTAATGATGCACGATGAAATCGTTGCTTCATCTGCAAGCTACGTCACTAAAGCTGAACTAAGCAGCTTTCACTTGTCTGGCTATATGCGCTCAAGGGCACAAATTGAAAGTAAAATTGCACTTAACGGCTCGAAAAAGCTCTAAATTTATAGAAGAATAAAAATAATGAACATAGGAAGGGTCTGGTAAGGAGGGTTACGATGTCAGATATTGAAAAAGTAGTCATGCGTACCCGAACGATCGAAAAACTTTTGCGTACTCAGTACCATGCAGAAGGGAAAGGGTTGCACCAACTTATTAATAGTTGTGAAGAACGTTTACCGCATGACGTGATAGCAAAGCTTCGATTCATCGCGACAGTGCGTAATAAAGTGGTGCACGAAGACGATTACAAGCTGGATGATCGTAAAGGCTTTATGGCGGCATGTGATGCTTGTGAAAAAGAGCTGACACCAAGAAGCTCTCGCTTTATTTGGCGTACAGCAATTTTGCTAATGACGTTGATTACGCTGGCCGCTCTTGGTTTCTACTATATGCACTGGGATATTTTGTCTAAGCACATTCAGTAGAGCTATACAGATAAATAAAAAAGGACGCATTTGCGTCCTTTTTTATTTTAAATCATTGGGTTAGTACATCATTGGCAGTGTCATTAAACCCACAACCACTGCAATCATAACCAGCCCTTGTTTTTGAGAAGATGAAATCATAACACTACCCCTTAATCTTTGATGAACTCGATGAATTTAATATAGCACTGTTTTTGGGGTTTGATCAACATATGCTCGTTAATCTTTTCAAAAACCACACTTAACTTGTCTGGTTTTACGTGATTCTGACTAATGAAACTATGTTTTTTGTCCTGTATTTAAAGTGTTCACATTGTTTTATTTTTATCCTTTGTTGTTTTAACTATTTGATTTTATAGTGTTAAATGGTTTGTGGGGTTGGCTTTGTAATTGTTTTTTGTTTCGAATGGTATGTTGGGTCTTTATTTTGTCTGTATTTCTCAAAAATTGAGAAAATTAAAAAATGTGCTATGAGGTTACATCGTCAAATCGAAAGCATGGAGTGAGATTTTCTTACCTTATGAGAAAATCTGGGCTTCAAAAGTGTTTTGTGATTTTATGGTTTATGAAGTCCGCACTTTTATCTGTTATTGAAATTATGATTTTATTTATCATTGACTTACTTTTCTTGTCTGATGTTTTTTTTTACTGAATTAAGGTCAGTTTTCTTAGTTTTTACCCCTAATCATCAGTAGTTCCTCCTCTCTTAGAGCGCTACTAAGACTATTTTCTATTTTGTGTCTGTTATTTATTCTTGTTGCCTGCATTACATACATCCTGGTGGTTTAATCGTCAGTTTGTGAAATGGCGGCTTACCTGGAGCACTTATCTGTTTTTCAGTTAAATAGTTTTAGAAAGCGCTGGTTATTGTGTCGTGTGATTTGATGGGTTCGGCTGATGAGCAAAGCTTGGCCCCAATGTTTAGTGGCATCATTCAGGCTCATCGGCTTTATTATTACGTAGGCTGAGGGTTACAAAATGTTTCGAATCGCTAGCGAGATCCAACTTTCGTAGATTGTGTCTTTACATCAAAACTGGTCTACCTAGACTAGCGGCGAGTTTAAGTAAAAGGTGTATACTGCATGTGGAGTTGGCTGGCGATAGGGCTATCAGGTGTGTATTCCGTGTTGGGAGCAAAGCAAGCTAACCCGACACAATCCCTCGTGTTTAAAATCTTTACTCTGCTACTTCTTCTTGTGTTGGTGTTAACTCAAGGTGCATCCGCAACATATACCTACTGGATTGCGGGTGGGCTTATTGTGTCTATGGTGGCAGATACGCTGCACTCGTTTAAAACTCGTAAGCTAATCTATTTTACGGCTTATCTGGTTGCCCAGGTATGCTACAGCAAGTCATTTTGGGTGCAGCTTAATGGTGAGATTGTCTGGTGGCTGTTGGCCCTGTTGCTTGCAGCGAGTATCGTGGCGTTCTTTTTGTTGCTACCTCAACTCGACTCTCTGGTATTCCCTGTTGTGATCATGGGGATGATGCTGGTTCAACTTGCTTGGGCAGCCGGTGAAGTTTGGTTACAAGTGCCGAGTTACGCCAATGCTATCGGCTTTAGCGGAACCTTAGTTCTCATCTATTCGGCGCTGGCATACGCGATACACGGTTATCGAAAACCGATGAAACACGCCTATTTGTGGGTGAGTGGTAGTTACTTTTTTGCTCATGCCCTCATTGTTGCCTCAATCATTTACTAATTTAAGTCAAAGCAGCTCTTGAGGATTTCAGTAAACTGAACGCATTGTTCTTGATAACTGGAGTCAATAATGAGTGAAATCCATGCTCACGAGCTGCTAAACCTACTTAGAGAAACACCAATGGATCGCGAAGCCCTCACACAGCACTTTGGCGCTAGCGTTCGCTTTCACACCTGTAAACTGAATGATCTAGACTTAGATGCATTACTAGCATTTTTGCTCAAGCGCGACAAAATTCGTGAGCTTGAAGGTAAGTTTGTGGTCAATATGGCGCGAGTTTGCAATCACTAAACGGCGGCTAAGATCGAGGGTGAATATGGTGTGTTCGCCCCTCAGTCATATACTCATGTTGTCAGTTTGCTATACACTGGCCGCCATTTTTTAGGTGAGGCCAGAATATGGACATTCTTTCTGCAGCGACCATGCTGTTTCTAATCATGGACCCTCTCGGTAACTTGCCGATTGTGTTGTCTATTCTCAAACATATCGATCCCAAGCGTCGTCGTAAGGTATTGATTCGTGAACTACTGTTTGCCTTACTGATCTTGATGCTGTTTCTGTTTGCAGGACAAAGCATCTTAAGTTTTTTGCATGTCCAGCCAGAAACGCTCAGCATTTCAGGTGGCATTATTCTCTTCATTATTGCGATTAAGATGATTTTCCCGAGTGCTGGCAGCATCACTGGACTGGCAGCAGGCGAGGAGCCCTTTATTGTTCCGATGGCCATTCCTATGATCGCGGGCCCTTCAGTGATTGCAGCCTTGCTTTTACTGTCTTCGCAACATCCAGAGAAAATGTTGGAAATGTCAGCATCAGTCGTAATTGCGTGGGGCGCAACGTTTTTTATACTGATGTTTTATGGCTTCTTTAATCGCTTGTTGGGTGAACGTGGCTTGAAGGCGGTAGAACGCTTAATGGGCTTGTTACTGGTGATGATCTCCACTCAAATGTTCTTAGATGGTGTAAAAAGTTACATTGGGTGACGAACGAAACGCAGAAAAAAGCCGCTCACAAGAGCGGCTTTTTCGTATCTGAGCGATTACATCATGTGTTTACGACGAATATCGAGTAGGGCAAAAATACCAAAAATCAGGATTGAATATTTTTCCCAACTGCTCATTTTTATTTTGTCGCCAAATGCACCAATGAAGATGGCCATTTGTAAACCGTGCATGATGAACAAAAAAGCGGTCATGATGTATAGCGCAATCGCGGCATTGCCGGGAAAGGGCATAAAAATATTTAGGATTAATACTAACCAAACAAAGGCGATAGCCGCTTTGGCCAGCATAATTAGTGCTTTCATTTAAGTATCCTTTTAAATCGAGGCGTTATGCGGAGGTACGTTCGTACAGACGATAGCTCACTTGGCCTGCTGTTTTTTCTCGATGTAATTGCCAGTTTTCTGGTAAGTCGGCAATATTGAGTTCTTTTTCTGTTTCAATATAAATCATCGCATCTTCCGCGAGCCAGCCATTTTGTTCTAGCAGAGCCACGGTCTCATCCAATAGACCTTTGCGAAACGGTGGGTCAATAAACACCACATGATGAGCAGAACCCGGTTGCTTCAAAAAACTCAGTGCGTCGGTATTTACCACTTGGATGTTGTTCGCGTTAAGAGAGGCAACATTCTTTTGTAACTGTTGGAAAGCTTGTGGGTTTAGCTCAACCATGGTCACTTGCTCTGCTTGGCGCGAAGCTGACTCAAATCCCAAGCCGCCAGAGCCAGCAAACAAGTCGAGACATTTTGCCTGTGGTACATCTTGAGCTAACCAGTTAAACAGCGTTTCTTTGACGCGATCGGTCGTGGGGCGTAAGCCTTCAGCATCGTGTACAGGAAGTTTTCTGCCTCTCCATAAGCCACTAATAATGCGAACAAAGCCCGTTGTTGGCTTTTTTTGTGATGAGTTTTGCTGGCGACGTCTTACCATAGATTTTTTGACCGCTAATAAAGTGATACTATATCTAATCGCCCAAGCAATGAGCTTGGAGCTTGGATACAGCCCAGAATATTCAAGATGACAGAGTGTAACACTAATAAGATTAGAATTACCTAATCGGAAAGTTTTCAGAACTTTGTCATTAGCCTTTTTTAGACAGATAATAATCTTGTCAAAAAAGAGTCATTAATAGATAAAAGAACAATCTAGGATAGCCCCAGATGACGGAAAAAAAGAAGCGCGGATTACTTTCGTGGCTAGGTTTTGGTGACGAAGAACAAAGCCCAAAACCAAAAACTGAAGAAACAGTAAAAGAAGAAGCAGTGGAAGGGCCTTCTGAAGAGCAGCAAACCGACGCGGCTGCTGAGCAATCGGAAGCAACGCCAGAACTTGAAGAAGAATCGAAAAAAGCGGAGGCTGCCCCAGCAGAAGCAGAAGCAGAAGCAGAAGCAGAAGCAGAAGCAGAAGCAGAAGCAGAAGAGCTTCAAGTGCCTGCTGCACCTCGCGTTCAAGAACAAGAAAAGCCAACAGAGAGCTTTTTTGCTCGCCTCAAACGTAGCCTAAGCCGCACAAAAGCAAACATCGGTGCTGGCTTCTTCGGTCTGTTCAGCGGTAAGAAAATCGATGAAGACTTATTTGAAGAGCTAGAAGAGCAACTGCTTATTGCTGATGTGGGCATGAATACCACAACAAAAATCATCAACAACCTGACAGAAAAAGCCACACGTGGCGATCTAAAAGACGGCGAAGCCCTTTATGGTTTGTTGAAAGAAGAAATGGCTGAGATTCTTTCTAAAGTCGAGCAGCCACTAGAAATCGATAGCAACAAAACGCCTTACGTTATCTTAATGGTGGGTGTAAATGGCGTGGGTAAAACCACGACCATCGGTAAGCTTGCCAAGCAGTTCCAAACTCAAGGTAAAAAAGTGATGCTTGCAGCGGGCGATACTTTCCGTGCCGCAGCGGTTGAGCAGCTACAAGTGTGGGGTGAACGTAATAATGTTCCTGTGATTGCTCAACATACTGGCGCAGACAGTGCTTCTGTTATCTATGATGCGATTGAAGCGGCAAAAGCACGTGGTGTGGATGTGGTGATTGCTGATACAGCAGGTCGTCTACAGAACAAAGCGAACCTAATGGAAGAGCTGCGTAAGATTGTACGTGTGATGAAGAAAATTGATGACTCTGCACCACATGAGATCATGCTAACGCTTGATGCAGGTACAGGACAAAATGCCATTAGCCAAGCGAAACTTTTCAGTGATGTTGCCCCTCTAACCGGGATTACTTTGACTAAGCTGGATGGTACAGCCAAGGGCGGCGTAATTTTCGCTATTGCTGATCAGTTCGGTATTCCAATTCGTTACATTGGTGTGGGTGAAGGTATCGAAGACTTGCGTCCATTTGAAACTCAAGAGTTTATTGACGCACTGTTTAGTCGTGAAGAATAAAAAGAGTTAGAGGAAATCAACGGTGATCAAATTTCAGCAAGTAAGCAAAGCTTACCGAGGTGGTCGACAAGCACTGCAAAAAGTCGATTTTCACCTGAGGCGCGGTGAAATGGCGTTTTTAGGCGGACATTCCGGGGCTGGTAAAAGTACCTTGCTGAAATTGATCTGCGCGATAGAGCGACCAACCGATGGCAAAATCCATTTTAATGGCCACGATATCACGCGTATTCCAGGCAAAGACATCCCTTTTTTGCGCCGCAATATTGGGATTGTTTTTCAAGATCATCGCCTATTGATGGATCGCAGTGTGTACGACAATGTCGCTCTGCCAATGCGTATCGAATCGATTTCTGAAAACGAAATCAAACGCCGTGTTTCTGCGGCGTTAGATAAAACGGGCTTACTCGATAAAGCTCGTTGTCTACCTAGTCAACTTTCTGGTGGTGAACAACAGCGCGTCGGTATTGCCCGTGCTGTGGTTAATCGGCCAACGTTGCTGGTGGCTGATGAGCCTACGGGTAACCTTGACCCAGAATTATCCAACCGTGTGTTGCGTCTATTCGAAGAATTTAACCGTGCGGGCGTGACTATCCTACTTGCCACGCACGATGTGGGGTTAGTAAACACTCGCCCACAGTATCGTCATTTTGAATTGAACCAAGGCTTCCTAAGTGAGGTAGAAGACTATGGCAGGTAACAAGCACTCCCAAAAGAAGGGGAAAGGCCGCAGTGCCAAGCGTGCGAATACCGATGGTTTTTTCTCTGTCCACGCAAAACAAGCTAAATCCTCTTTTAGCGCCTTATGGCAACGACCACTAGGCAACATTCTGACTCTAGCGGTCATCTCCATGGCACTTGCCATGCCAGCTTGTTTGTATCTATTGGGGAAAAACGTTGCGGGGGCAGCGGAAGATGTCGCTTCTCCTTCACAAGTTAGTGCTTACTTAGTTGAAGGCATGCCGGATGCACGAGTGATGGTTCTCAAAGATCAAATTGAAACTTGGCCTTTGGTAAAAGAGGTAGAATATATTTCACCGCAACAAGGTCTATCTGATTTAAGCCAATATGCAGGGTTCGACCAAGCTATCAGCCTTTTAAGTGGCTATGCGCTACCTGGTGTGTTGGTGATTACGCCAGATTCGGAGCTAAAAAGTGATATTCAGTCATTAGCCAAAGACGTTCGAGAGCAACAAGATGTGACCGACGTGAGACTTGACGAAGACTGGCTGGCGCGTCTTGATGCCATCAAAACTCTCGCGAGTATTATTGTCATTACCCTGACAGTACTGATGCTCGGTGCGGTATTTTTAATCGTTGGCAATACATTGCGATTTAATGTGCTGGCGAATAAAGAAGAGATTCAAACCATGAAACTGATCGGTGCGACGGACAGTTTTATTCTGCGCCCTTACTTGTACACAGGCATGTGGTTTGGCGTGTTAGGTGCCACTATTGCGTGGTTGGTAACGGCTTTAGTGACCATTGTCATGAATAGTGCGGTGGAAGACCTTGCTGCGTTGTACGATAGCCAGTTCCGCCTGATTGGTCTAAGTTGGGATGAATCTTTGTTATTAATCATCATTGGGAGTCTTTTGGGATGTATTGCGGCGCGCTTTTCTGCGCAACGACATTTAAAAGAAATTGAACCAGTTTAAGTGATGGCGGTCTTATTACTTGGATTTCATTAGCACTAGCTAATTTTGAACCCTTGCTTAGACCAAATGTTTATGGATAATTGCTTCCCCTTCTTGAAACTTGTTCATTTTGAGTTCAAGATATCGAAGCTAAATTGCAATGTAATGCTCCAGATCAGAGATTGATGAGGAATTGAATGACAAAAGAAGCGTATCCGATGGCTCTAGTCACGCAAGATAGCCTTGATAGCTATATTCGCTCAGTAAACAGCTACCCAATGCTGACTGCAGACGAAGAGCGTGAGCTGGCAGAACGATTACACTATAAAGGTGAGATTGAGGCTGCAAAAGGTCTAATTCTTTCGCACCTACGATTCGTTGTTCACGTTGCTCGTGGTTACTCTGGCTACGGTTTGCCAATGGCGGATCTTGTGCAAGAGGGTAACATCGGTCTAATGAAAGCCGTTAAGCGTTTTAATCCAGAAGTAGGGGTTCGCTTGGTTTCTTTTGCTGTCCACTGGATCAAAGCAGAGATCCACGAATACGTGCTACGTAACTGGCGTATCGTGAAAATTGCGACCACTAAAGCGCAACGTAAATTGTTCTTCAACCTGCGTAAGTCGAAAAAGCGCTTGGGTTGGTTTAACAACGGTGAAGTGGAAACCGTTGCGCGCGAGTTAGGTGTTGAGCCTTCTGAAGTTCGCGAGATGGAATCACGCTTAGCGGCGGTGGATTCAACCTTTGATATGCCAACTGATGAAGACGATAGCTCAAACGCTTACACAGCGCCGATGCTATACCTAGAAGACAAATCGTCTGATGTGGCCGACAATATTGAAGCCGCCAACTGGGAAATGCACACCAACAATCGCTTGGGTTATGCATTAGCGAGTTTGGATGAGCGTAGTCAGCGCATCGTGCGTTCTCGTTGGTTAGATGATGAGAAAGCAACATTGCAAGACTTAGCTGATGAGTTCGGTGTTTCTGCCGAGCGTATTCGCCAGCTAGAAAAAAATGCAATGAAGAAACTAAAATTGGCCGTGGGTGAATTTTAATTTCCACTGCTAATTGAAAGTAAGATTTTCATAGAAGGCCGAGATCATGTGATCTCGGCTTTTTTATTGTTGATCGAAAATCGATAGCGTTTGCGATCCGGATTTTATGTGCTACCTGTGTATAACTCTGTGAAGTAATTATTTATCAACTGTTCGAAACCCGGACAAAATAAGGGATTCAAGCACTTTTCCATCTGGGGATAGTTATAGATATACACACAGTTAGATCAGGATCATCACTACATATTGTGGATCAAAAGATCCAAATACACTTTATTAACGCAATTCACAGCTTTATCCACAAATGGTTGGAATGTGTACACTTTTGAAAACCCTGATTATCCATGTGTCTAAGTTTGCCGTTGGATAGGTTACAATAGCGGCAGTATACCCAAGCAGCTTCAAATATGGATTTTATGCTGTACCACGGGTGCTGATTAGTACGTTAGGTTCGAGGTTGCTTGGGTATATTAATAAGACAATGAGAAAGTAAATGGATCAGTTTAAGCATATCGATGTACAAGGTGCGCAAGCGCTGCTCGAGCAGGGTGATGCGAAGCTTGTAGATATCCGTGACCCTCAATCGTTTGCCGTTGCGCATGCGGAGTCCGCGTATCATTTAACTAACGATACGATCGTTGCGTTTATGGATGAAGTGGAGTTCGAACAACCTATTCTAGTGATGTGTTACCACGGTATTAGTAGCCAAGGTGCGGCGCAATATTTGGTTAACCAAGGCTTTGAACAGGTGTACAGTGTAGATGGTGGCTTTGAAGCCTGGCATCGAGCAGAACTACCGATAGTGAGAAGTTAATGAAGAGATTGGTAACGTTAAATAATCCACGTATGGCGCAAGCCTTTATTGATTATATGGCCTCTCGCCAAATTGACATCGAAATGATGCCAGAAGGGGATGGGCAATTTGCGCTGTGGCTGACTGATAGCCAGCATGAAATAGAAGCGGAAGCCGAACTTAAGCAGTTCCTTGCTAACCCGTCTGATTCAAAATACAGCGCCGCCTCGTGGGACGTTGCCGATACTCGTAAGAGCACATTTCATTATTCCAGCCCGAGTATCATAAGCATGGTCAAAGCGAAAGCTGGCCCCATGACTTTGCTGATCATGACAGTCTGTATCATCATCTACTTGTTACAAATGTTTGGCTTTGGCAATGGCGTGTTTAAGTTGTTGCACTTCCCGGCTTTTGAGGGGCAACAATGGCAAGTGTGGCGATGGCTAAGTCATGCGTTACTGCACTTTTCAGTAACTCACATCGTGTTTAACTTACTATGGTGGTGGCAGTTGGGTGGCGACATCGAACGTCGTCTCGGTTCCGGTAAGCTATTGCAACTCTTTGTGGTGTCGGCAGCGCTTTCAGGGGCAGGCCAGTTCTATGTTGAAGGGGCTAACTTCGGCGGCTTGTCTGGCGTGGTCTATGCACTGCTTGGTTATTTGTGGATACTGGGTTACCGCTTGCCACATTTAGGCCTTACGCTACCCAAGCCAATCATCGTCTTTATGTTGGTATGGTTAGTTCTTGGTTTTGTGCAGCCATTTATGGCGATTGCAAACACCGCTCACTTAGTTGGGCTACTGTCGGGGATGGTGATTGCGCTGTTTGATTCAGGCAAGATGAAATACCAACAGCAAGCCTAAAGCCGATGAAATGAAAAGACCGCTCAAGAGCGGTCTTTTTTTATGTTCAAAACGGATTTGGGTTTATTGATAAAGGTATTTTGTAAACAACAAATCGGCAATGATGGTTTTACCTGTTTCAGGCAAAAGCGTTTCGTTGAGGGTCGTCACTAAAGTTTTGCGCAGATCTTCTCGGCCAGAAAGGGACTTAATCGTATCTTCTGTTTGCTTACCCAGTAATTCAATCACTGCATCGCGAATCAAAGGTTGGTGATGCTCAACAACTGATAAATCTTGTTGACTCATTACCATGATGTCGATGCGCACTTGCACATAACCTAACTTTTTGCCTTTGGTGTAAAAGTTAGTAGTGAGATCAGGCTCTAGGGTAAAGTATGCCAACTTAGGTCCAGCTTCTTCCGTTTCAGCCCAACTTGGTGCGGCGAATAGTATGGTTAACGCAAAAATAATTTGGGCTATATAACGTTTGTACATATTTCTAACTTTTCTTTCTCTGGATCGCGATATTCGAATCGCTTCAGTCTTGATACAATGGGCCGTCTATAACAAATAACGGAACTTACGGTTACATACATTACTATGGACGGTAAGTTGTTGCTTTATTGTACGCATAAAGCCTCCAATTGAATACTAGTATGAATCAGCCAACATCACTCTATCTTGCTTCTTTATTGGAAGTAGAGTGGCAAAACCCCGAAGAATTCGAATTTCCAAATGAATTTGCCAAGCATTGGCTTGAAGAGCAAGGGTCTTTGTCACGTCGTTTAAAACAGCACTGCCAAGCGTTAACGGTAGAATTACTACAAAATCAGATCGTCACTGCAGCGACATTAAAACAGGACGAAAGCCAGTTATTGTCCGAACAAAATTGCTTACTGAGAGAGGTAATTTTGTGCGGTGACAATAACAACTGGGTTATTGGGCGGACATTGATTCCTCGTTCAACCTTAGTTGATCAGCAGTATGATTTGGCTCAACAAGGGGATATCCCATTAGGACTAACTGTGTTCAGCGCAGATAACGTTGAGCGGGACTCTTTGCAAATGGGATGGGTAGCCGTACCAGAAGGACGTTTGTTAGCGCGACGCTCAAGGTTGTGGATGAATCACAAACCGATGCTAGTCGCCGAGTTATTCTTATCTAATTCACCAGTTTACGCTAAGGAGACAGTGTAAATGTCCGCAGAAAAAGCCAAAGCATATTGGCAACTGATGCGCATGGATCGCCCGATTGGTTCACTGTTACTGATGTGGCCAACGATTTGGGCGCTAATTATCTCAGCCCAAGGGATGCCAAGTTGGGATGTATTCATCGTGTTTGTATTGGGGGTATTCCTAATGCGTAGTGCGGGGTGCGTGATTAATGATTTTGCAGATCGCAAAGTCGACGGCCATGTAAAGCGTACTAAGCAACGTCCACTGCCATCAGGGAAAGTGACAGCAAAAGAAGCGATTGGATTATTTTTGGTTTTGGGTATCAGCTCGTTTTTGTTAGTGCTGACCATGAACCCGCTGACGATTCAGCTATCCTTCGCTGGCATTGTGTTGGCGTTCATCTATCCATTTATGAAGCGCTACACTCATATTCCACAGCTATTTTTAGGCTTGGCTTTTAGCTGGGCGATTCCAATGGCGTGGGCTGCACAAACTGGGGAATTACCATTAATTGTTTGGTTTTTGTTCCTCATTAATGCTTTGTGGACCATTGCGTACGACACTCAATATGCGATGGTAGACCGAGATGATGATCTAAAGATTGGCATTAAATCGACGGCAATTCTGTTTGGTCGTCATGACAAGCTTATTATTGGCGTGTTGCAACTGATTACACTCGCGATGTTGGTTTGGTTAGGGCAGTTCTACCAATTGGGACAAAGTTACTACTGGACCCTTTTGATTGCAGCGTCGTTGTTTGTTTATCAGCAGCACTTAATTCGTCACCGTGAGCGTGAGTTGTGCTTTAAGGCTTTCCTTAACAACAATTATGTTGGCATGGTGATAGCGATAGGGTTACTGGTCGCATTTTGGTAAGCGAAGAAATAGAAAAAGGCATCCGATTGGATGCCTTTTTTCTTATTGGAAGAAGGTAAAACGGTTACGACCGAAGTTGGTGAATACTCTCTTCGATCGTCAGTTTCACTTCTGGATAAAGCAGAGTGAACAGTAGCCGTGCAAATTGCTGCGTTTTCTTCGTGTCACAGTTACCATCGTTATCGAGGTATTTTTGCTGTTTGAGCGTATTGAACATCGCGGTAAACACACCTTTATCGAAGAATTCTGGCGCATTAATACCGTGCAAACGCCCTAGGCGCTGAGCAATATCTTGGCTCTTCTGCTCTAGGTCCGATTTACCCAGCTCAGGGTAAGCAACAAGCAAGTTCATCGCGATAGAGTAGCGTTGCAGCGTTTCAGTTATCGTACGACCTAGCAGAACTAAAGGCTGGTTGTTCGACTGATTGATTTCCAGCTTATCACCATCAAGACTAATCATTTTCTGATCGGCAAATTCATGCAGTGTTTTAACGACCAATTCATCTAACTCGTCTTCTTGGTAACTTAAGAACAGCTCTTTCTTCAAGAATGGGTAGATTTGCGCGACATTCGCTTGAATCTTGGCTACCGAAAGGTTGCGCTGACGAATGAGCATTTGGGCAATTAATGACGGCAGAGCGAACAAGTGAATGATGTTGTTGCGATAGTAAGTCATCAGGATCGATTGGCTACGGTCCAGCGAAATGATGTCACCCATGCTATCGCTTTCAATCACGAACTTATCAAGCGAAATTGCATGATCGACCAACTCCTCAGCACTTTCGATAGGGATAGTGGAGGTGCTTGAGTACGGGTTATTTTTGAGTAGCTTTAAGTAACACTCAATCTGATTGATCAGCGAGTCACGAGAAAGTGCACGTTGACGAGAAGCAAGCAGTGCGGTTGCACACAAGGTCAACGCGTTTGCCGCCGCCGCATCGTTGATGTGCGTCATCATCTTATTAGCAAGGTCGTTCACCACAGGATTCATCCATTGTGGTTTGTTACCACCCATGCTGTCGATGTCTTTCGTCCACTCAGGAGCATGCTCGTTCAAGTACTGGTTGAGCTGAATTGGCTCACCGAAGTTCACATAGCCCAAACCAAAGTTACGCAGTTTACGCAGAGTACGCAGTACAAGCCCTGCGTTTTCTTTCTCTTTGCGTTTGCCACGCAGCTCTTTCGCGTAAGTGCCCACTTCCATCACGTGCTCGTAGCCGATGTAGACCGGCACTAGTGTTACTGGGCGGTTTAGACCACGTAACATTGCTTGGATGGTCATAGCCAGCATACCCGTTTTCGCTTGCAGTAAGCGACCTGTACGTGAACGACCACCCTCACTGAAGTACTCGACTGAATAGCCTTTGGCAAACAGCTCAGCTAGATACTCACGGAAAATGGTTGAGTACAGTTTGTTGCCTTTAAAACTACGACGAATAAAGAACGCCCCACCACGACGGAAAAGCGGACCGGCCGGGAAGAAGTTCAAGTTAATGCCTGCCGCAATGTGCGGAGGCACCATGCCTTCATGGTATAAAACATAAGACAACAGCAGGTAGTCCATGTGACTACGGTGACACGGAACGTACACAATTTCGTGGCCGTCTTGCGCTAAACGACGCACAGTCGAGGCGTTATTGATGTGCAAACCTTGGTATAGTCTTGTCCATAACCAACTCAGGATGCGGTCGCCGTTTTTCACCAGACTATAGGAGAAGTCGGCAGCGATTTCATCCATGATGTCGTGGGCTTCTTTACGTGCCTTATCAATCGAGATGTTTTTGCTCTTGGCTTCGTCAGCAATCGCCAGTTCAATAGCTGGAGATTTTAGTAAACGAGCAAACAACACTTGGCGTTGTGGCAGGTTTGGGCCTGAAGCAGCCAGTTTCTGGCGTGAGAAGTGGATACGCGCCACGCGAGCCAGTTTGTGCGCAATTGCGCTGTCGGTACCGTGAGAGTCTGCCATATAACGCAGAGATACCACGGGACTAAAGCGAACTAAGCAGTCGCGTCCCGCCGCCATTACTGCTTTGGCTTTTTGCGGACCATTCATCGGTTGAAGGTAAGGCTTTTGGTTCTCTTCTTTACCTGGCTTACGACCCCAAAGCACGGTTGCAGGGATCATTTGAACATCCAACTCACTATCCAGCTTGTGCAGTTCCAGTAAGTCAGTGAACAGAGAAACAGAATCGGTTGGGACATCATTATCGTTGTTCATCACAGTTGGACGCGCAGCGATAAAGACGAAACGGTTCAGCGTTTTGCCATTGATTTCCAGCGGGCTGAGCGGGTCGGGTAGACCAAGGCTCATGGCTTGTTTTTGCAGTGTCAGCAAATCCACGTTCGAGCGGAACGGCAGGGCATATACAATCGGTTTAGTTAGGTCGATGTTCAGATCTTCAATCGGGTTCGACGGGATTGTGGTGCCCTTTACCAGTACCGATAAAGGTAGTTTTAGTAATGAACGTGAAAATGATTGTCCAGAAGACATAAAGTTCACAGCCTCAATAGGTATTCAAACAGGCCTAACCTTATTTCAGTTTCCGCTTTGCATGTCTTCTCTATAAAAAGAGATGAGTACGGCAATAGAAATAAGCCTAGGCGATAAAATTTAAGCGCTGCAAGGATACCAGAAACTGGTCAAACCTTTTAATTTTATTGGCTGTAAATTAGTCGAACCCCTAAGTTATTGCTTTGACTTGATTAACTGAAAAGTCGGTGTTTTAAACGAATAAAGAATGAACTTAATCGGTAAGCTGAAAGCTCTCCACAAATAAATTAAAAAACAACCAATTGGGTTTTCATTTGAGCATTTACTGGATATACTCACAGTTAACTGTATAAAAAGACAGGTGAGACATGAAGCCGTTAACGCCACGCCAACAACAAGTCTTCGATTTGATTAAAAGTAAAATCGATGACACCGGAATGCCACCAACTCGTGCAGAGATTGCGCGTGAGCTTGGCTTCCGCTCTGCGAATGCCGCAGAGGAACACCTAAAAGCGCTTGCTCGTAAGCAAGCAATTGAAATTATTCCAGGCGCTTCTCGTGGGATTCGTATCCTGCTTGAAGACGCAGCCAATGATGAGCAGGGTTTGCCATTGATTGGTCAAGTTGCAGCGGGTGAGCCAATTCTGGCTCAAGAGCACGTAGAGGCGCACTACCAAGTCGATCCTGCGATGTTCAAACCGCAAGCGGATTTCTTACTTCGTGTAAATGGCGAGAGTATGAAAGACATCGGGATTATGGATGGCGATTTGCTCGCGGTGCATAAAACCCAAGATGTGAGAGACGGTCAAGTTGTCGTTGCGCGTGTTGATGATGATGTGACTGTGAAGCGTTTGGAGCGCAAAGGTTCAACCATATTACTGCATGCTGAGAATGAAGAGTTTGCCCCAATCCAAGTGGACTTAACGTCTCAGCACCTTACGATTGAAGGCTTAGCCGTTGGTATTATTCGTAATACCGATTGGATGTAAGTGTGTTTAAGCAGCCCAGTTCATCTGGGCTGTTTTGTCTTTTCTCTTTTTCTACTTCCTCCAAAAGCTTGCTCATCATCTTGACCTTGTTTGTTTTGACCAATTTATAAGCTTGATAATGTAATTGATATTCATTATCATCTTTATTAATGTCTATGTTTTCTCTCTGGCGCAGGAAATGCCCATGTCTCAGTCTAAACATCAAGTTCCTAACCATTTATTAAAGCCACTGTTATTGCGTAGCCGTGAAAGCATGGTCGACAATGGCTTGGTGTACGATCCGATAGCTGCTAAAGCGTGTTTGAGCTGTAAGATGGCGCCGGATTGTTTGAGTGGTGATATTGCGCAGAAGCAATTGCTGCACGTGACGCTGACTCAGCTTTGTGACCAGCAGGTTAGTCACTTCTTACAGCAGTATCCCGATGCTTGGATAATCAATGTCGGAGCGGGGTTGGATACCCGCTTTTATCGTTTGGATAATGGACGCTGCCATTGGATAGAGCTGGATGTGACGGAAAATTTGGTATGGCGTCAGCGTTTGTTCCACAAAAATGAACGTTATGAACATCGCTGTGGCAGTGTGGATGAAATGTCGTGGCTAGAGACGTTAGTCATTCCAGAGCAAGCACCGGTACTCATTTTATGTGAAATGGCACTGCTCGATTGCACAGAGCGTCAAGTCGCGAAATTTATTCAAACCTTAGGTCGACATTTTGTTTCTGCTGAACTGTGTATGGTGCTGGCAGGAGATTTAACGGAAACCAAGTGGGGACAAAAGCTTGGCTCTGATCGTTATGCTCATGGCTTTGAAGCGCCTGCAGCACAGATATTGCAATGGTTACCATGGGCACAGTGGGTGAAAGCTTTCTCGCCATTCGATAGATTCTGTTCTCGTTGGAAAGCTTGGCAGCGTTGGCTTAATAAGATTCCAATGTTGAAGCATCGCCTCACGCCAGTACTCGTTCATATCAAGTGGTAATTGGCTAGTCGTTAAGCGCTCAGGTACACTCGTCGATCTTACTGATGAGGTGCCTGTGACAAATTCAATCTTCTCTCCTTTATCTAACCCAAAAGTTCATCGCCAAGTCTTAGCTTTAGCTATACCTATGGTGCTGTCGAATATTACTGTTCCATTGCTCGGTTTGGTCGATGCTGCGGTGATTGGTCATCTAGACCACGCTTGGTATTTGGGTGGTGTTGCGTTGGGCAGCACCATGATCAGCGTGACGTTTTGGCTGCTTGGTTTTTTGCGTATGTCGACTACTGGGTTGGCGGCGCAGTCCTATGGCGGTGAAGACCGAAAGCAACTTGCCTTGGTGTTTATGCAAGGCTCACTTATGGCGCTGCTGTTTGCGTTAGTCTTCCTTATTGCCCATACCCCGATAGCTGATTTGATCTTTGGTTGGAGTGACGCCAGCGCAGAGGTAAAACACTACGGTATGCAATATTTCTCTATCCGTGTGTGGAGTGCCCCCGCTGCGCTAATGAACTTTGTGTTGTTGGGGTGGCTGCTCGGAACGCAAAATTCCAAAGCACCAATGTGGATGGTGATCATCACCAACGTGACTAATATTGCCCTCGATTTGTTGTTTGTGATTGGTTTGGGGTGGAAAGTAGAAGGCGCTGCGCTGGCATCGGTGATTGCTGACTACTCTGGCATGGGTTTTGGTCTCATGTGTGTCTGGAAAACCTGGCGAGAGAGGCAATTACCATCACCTCAAAAGTTGCTAGCCAGCACTCAACACGGTTTAGGGCGATTCGTGAAATTGAATCGCGATATTTTCTTACGCTCTTTGTGTCTGCAAGCGGCTTTTAGCTTTATGACGTTCCAAGGCGCGAGCTTGGGTGATGAGGTTGTCGCTGCAAATGCGGTTCTGATGAGCTTCCTGATGATTATCTCGTATGGCATGGATGGCTTTGCTTATGCGATGGAGGCCATGGTCGGGAAGGCGATTGGTGCCAAAGATAGGCAACAATTGAGTGCATCGCTTGTCGGCACTTTCTTTTGGAGTTTGGTTATTTGCTTAGGACTGACCGCGCTCTTTGGTTTGGCGGGATCGGAGTTGATCGCCATGATCACTTCAATTGAGACGGTCCAACAGCAAGCAGCGGTGTATCTACCTTGGCTGGTGGTGATGCCACTTGCGTCGATGTGGTGCTTTCTATTGGATGGCATTTTTGTCGGTGCAACCAAAGGCAAAGACATGCGCAATAGTATGTTTGTCGCGACCAGCAGTTTCTTCGTTGTCTTTTACTTATTCGCCGAGTGGGAAAATCACGCGCTGTGGTTTGCAATGACGAGCTTTATGTTGATGCGGGGTATTGGTTTAGGGGTTATCTTTCTCTACCAATGGCACAAGGATACCTTCCTAGCACAATGTTGATATAAAAACAGCAGGTCCAAGCCTGCTGTTTTTCTGTCTGCTATCAAGAAGCATAGATTAGAACAAGCGGTTCAAACCATTCAACGCAGCGACACGATACGCTTCGGCCATTGTTGGATAGTTGAAGGTGGTATTGACGAAATACTCGATGGTATTCGCTGAGCCTTTTTGCTCCATAATGGCTTGACCGATGTGGATAATTTCCGCGGCACGTTCGCCAAAACAGTGAATCCCTAAAATTTCTTTGGTTTCACGATGGAACAATATCTTCAAGCTACCGATGTCTTTCCCTGCGATCTGTGCACGAGCTAGATGCTTGAACGAAGAGCGTCCTACTTCATACGGTACTTTCGCAGCTGTTAGCTCTTGCTCGGTTTTACCCACAGAGCTAATCTCTGGGATGGTGTAGATACCCGTTGGAATATCATCAATCAGGTAGTTTTCTGCCTGACCTTTCGTAATGGCTTGTGCGACAAATCGCCCTTGGTCATAAGCGGCGCTTGCAAGGCTAGGGTAACCGATGACATCGCCTACAGCGTAAATGTGTTCGATATCGGTTTGGTAGTTACGGTTTACTTTTAGTTGTCCGCGAGAGTCCGCTTCCAGACCCACTGCACCCAAATTCAACTTATCGGTGTTACCTGTTCGACCATTCGCATACAACAAGCAGTCTGCCTTCATCTTCTTGCCAGATTGTAGGTGAATAATCACGCCATCTTCTGTGCCTTCGATTTTTTCATAGGTCTCATCATTACGAATTACCACACCGCTGTTCCAGAAGTGGTAAGACAGCGCATCTGACACTTCGTTATCCAAAAACTCCAACAAGCGGTCGCGGGTATTGATAAGGTCGGTTTTCACTCCAAGGCCGCGGAAGATAGAGGCGTACTCACAACCGATAACGCCCGCACCGTAAATGATGATATGGCGAGGGTCGTGTTTCAGGCTCAAAATGGAATCACTGTCGTAGATGCGCTCATGCAAGAAATCTACGTCGTTAGGCTGATACGGGCGAGAACCCGTCGCGATGACAAACTTATCCGCAGAATAGATTTCTTCTGTACCGTCGCTTTGCATCACTGCAATTGAGTAGTTATCGATAAATCGCGCGGTTCCGAACAAAAGTGTGCATGAGTTACGGTCATAAAAGCCCTGACGAAGTCGAGTTTGCTTATCAATGACCGATTTAGCATGACCTAAAATGTCAGAAAATGTTGCATGAACGCTGGTGTTGTTTCGACAAAATAGCGGGTTGCTATTAAATTCGATGATGCGGCTAACGGCATGACGCAGTGCTTTTGATGGAATAGTACCCCAGTGAGTACAACCGCCGCCGACACTGCTTTCTTTCTCGACAATGGCAACATTCAGTCCCGCTTTGGTTAATCCCATTGCAGCCCCTTCTCCGCCAGGGCCACTACCGATTACGATCACGTCATAGTGATTAACATGCGCCATGATGCCTTCCTTGTTATATTTGCTTAACATTGCTTTAGCGCGATTTTAACTCATTTACTCTATTGGTACACGTCATGCCTGTTAGAGAGTGGAAGTGATCACGCAGAATCGACCAAAAGGATGATTTGGTATGTTGTATGTCTATAAATTGCATCGAGAACATTGCAATTAGATGCATGCCAATAGTAACGTTCTCGGCGCTCAGAGCGAGCGAAGCAACATATCTTTCTCCGTAGGAGCAAATTGCGTTATATTGAGGCTCTTGTACCCTACAGAAAAAGAGCAAGTTAAGAATGAAATCGATGGGAATCCGCGCACAGCAAAAAGAGAAGACACGTCGATCATTGATCGATGCGGCATTTAGTCAATTAAGTGCGGATCGCAGCTTTTCCAGCCTTAGCTTGCGAGAAGTCGCCCGAGAGGCAGGGATTGCACCGACTTCTTTTTACCGTCATTTCAAAGATATGGATGAGCTAGGCTTAACCATGGTCGATGAAGGCGGTTTGTTACTACGCCAACTGATGCGTCAGGCGCGTCAACGTATTGTGAAAGAAGGTAGCGTAATTCGTACCTCGGTCGAAACCTTTATGGAATTCATTGAAAGTAGTCCGAACGTTTTTCGTTTGTTGTTGCGTGAGCGCTCCGGCACTTCTGCTGAATTTCGTACCGCTGTTGCTCGAGAAATCCAGCATTTTGCGGCAGAATTAACCGAGTATTTAATGAGCACCGGCGTGACCAGAGAAGAGGCGTATACTCAAGCAGAAGCGTCTGTGACTTTGGTTTTCAGTTCGGGGGCTGAAGCTTTAGATTTAGATCGACGTGAGCGCGATGAACTCGCCGAGCGATTGATCATGCAATTGCGAATGATAGCCAAAGGGGCCTATTGGTATCGCAAAGAACGTGAACGTAACCGATTAAAAGGCGGGATAGAATAATGTCGAATGGAAATAAATCTGAAAAGAAAACGCTGATTTTGGCACTGGTTGCAGGTATGTGTGGTGATGCTTTGTTGTCATGGTTGACCATGAGTGAAGTATCGTTTTCAATCTTCCCATTGATTGCACTCGTACTGGCTGTACAAGCTCTTTACCAAGAGTACCTAAATAATCCGGTATCAGAAGATATCCCATTAGTTGGCTTGGCGTGTTTCTTCGTAGGTGCGTTTGGTCACTCTGCGTTTATTAAAGCGCAATACCCAGAAGCAGGCTCAAACTTCTTTGCGATCATGGTTTCAATGATTTTACTCGCATGGATTGGTAAGAAGCTAGGTTTTGTCAGCAAGAAGACTTCTGCGGAATAAGCAAAACGAATCAAATTAAAAAAAGCGAGCCATTGAGCTCGCTTTTTTTGTATTTGACGCGGTGGGTTACGCTTTGCGTTCCAATAGCACGCCCGCTTCCATGTGGTGGGTATAAGGGAATTGGTCAAACAGAGCAAAACGCGTTACGTTGTGTGTTTCGCATAGAGTGTCCAAGTTCTCTTTTAGAGTCTCAGGGTTACAAGAGATGTACATGATGCGCTCGTAACCTTGCACCATTTTACAAGTATCGACATCCATCCCAGCACGTGGTGGGTCGACAAAAATCGTATTGCAGTTGTAGCTCTTCAGATCTACACCTGCATCTTGTAGACGACGGAATTCACGCTTACCTTCGATCGCTTGAGTAAATTCCTCTGCTGATAGACGTAGGATTTGTACGTTATCAATCTTATTGGCAGCGATGTTGTACTGTGCAGATACCACAGATGGCTTCGCTAGCTCAGTTGCCAGTACGCGGTCGAAATTCTGTGCCAACGCCAGCGAGAAGTTACCGTTACCACAGTAAAGTTCTAGTAGGTCACCAGTGCTTTCTTGGGTACAGTCGACCGCCCATTCCAGCATCTTCTCTGCGACTTTGCCGTTCGGCTGAGTGAAGCTGTTCTCTACTTGTTGGTAGATGTAGCTTTGACCATTTACATCGAGCTTCTCGATCACGTAGTCGCGGTCTAGGACAATCTTCATCTTACGAGCACGACCAATGATGTTTAGATTGAAGCCTTCATCATTTAAACGCTGTTTAAGGGCTTTCGCGTTTTCAATCCACTCTTCATCAAGTTGGCGATGGTAAAGGAGTGAAACCAGAATCTCACCACTTAGCGTCGATAGGAAATCCACTTGGAACAGTTTACGACGTAGTGAGTCGTTGTCTTTCATCGCTTCAACCAATAGCGGCATCAAATCGTTGATCAGACGGCTGGCTGCTGGGAATTGGTCTACGCGGTATTTCTCACGAGTCTCTTGGTTGAACATGATGTAGTACAGGTCTTCACCTTCATGCCAAACACGGAACTCAGCACGCATACGGTAATGCTGCTCTGGTGATTCAAACACTTCCAGTTCTGGCACGTTGTATGGCGCGAACATATCAGTGAGACGTTCGACTTTTTCAGCCAGTTGTTCTTGGTAGCGTTGTGGGTTTACATCAAGAGTAGCCATGATCTTACCTTTTATGGTGCATTCAATTTAAGAGCGCAGATTTTATTCAATCTCAATAGGATGTCCAGTTTTGTACTGGAATTGATTTAAAGATAGTGCGTACAGGCAGAGTAGAAAGCAAAACCAATCAAAACGTTACAACTTCTAAGGGCAATATTGGCTGGACAAATAATCAATAGCTGAATAATATTTGCCTCAAGTTGGTGCTATCTAGCAATCTAGATGGCTGAAATGGGAATCTGGTGT
This sequence comes from Vibrio sp. 661, assembly GCF_033339315.1. NCBI lineage: Bacteria > Pseudomonadati > Pseudomonadota > Gammaproteobacteria > Vibrionales > Vibrionaceae > Vibrio > Vibrio sp. 661. Next base: position 49,529 of record NZ_JAWOUJ010000022.1, read on the forward strand.
GAATCCAGAACTGACGCGCAGCGGTAAAAGAGAACGAACGCTCATCAGACACTGCATTAGTTTATGTGGGAAGTCGAGCAAGTAGGCGGTACACCCGTGCTCTTGAGTCCGAATACCTGCCAACAACTGAGCCACAGCACTGGACTGTCATGATGACAGGGCTCGGAAGGAATTACGCGATTTAGGACAATACAATGAGAAAATCCGCACTGGCGATCACTTTGGCATCGCTGCTTTCACCTGTCTCTTATCTACAGGCCCAGGAAACCTCCACTGACGAAACCATCGTTGTTACGGCAAACCGTTTTGAGCAAGCCGAAAGCCGTACGTTGGCAGATGTCGAAGTAGTTACTCGACAAGACATCGATCGCATTCAAGCGAAAACCCTACCAGATGTATTGCGTCGTCTTACGGGGATTCAAGTTTCACAAAATGGTGGTCGTGGTCAGTTAGCGTCTTTATTTGTTCGTGGAACCAGTTCCGACCAAGTTTTAGTACTGGTTGATGGCGTACGTTTTGCACGAGCAGCGAAGGGCGCTGTGGACTTTAACCAAATCCCACTTACTTACGTTCAACGTATTGAGTACGTGCGTGGTGCGCGTGCGTCACTTTATGGCTCAGAAGCGATTGGTGGCGTGATCAATATCATCACCATTGCGCGTGCTGACGAAGAAGGAACGAAGTTAAGTGCGGGTTTAGGTAGTTTAGATTATCAAGAATTGAGTGTGGCATCTGGTATTAAAGTCACAGAGAGCGGCCAGCTAAATATCGCGCTTGGTAGTGAAAGTGATGATGGTTATAACGTTCGTCCTGTACCGGGAGTTAATGACGGTGATCGCCATGGCTTTGATACAAAGAATGGTCTGCTAGGTTACGTGCATAACTTCAATGACCAGTGGTCTGCATTTGGTAACCTGCGTGCTTACGAAAATGTTTATCAATATGACAGCAGCTACGGCAGTCGCGGTTACTACGAAGCAGAAAAAGACGATCTTTCTGTCACTCTGGGCGGTAAGTATCAGTCTGATAATGTGATGTCAGAACTACAAGTAACAGCACAGAAACAGAAGTCTTGGAACTATGAGCAAGCAAAAGGCAAACACTCAGGTACTGAAGATGAACTTGAGCAGCAAAATGTCCAGTGGACCAACAGTTACTTGCTAAACAACAATACGACGTTTGCTGGTGGTATTGACTGGCGTAATGAGTCTTATAAAGACAAGAGTGCGAATAAAACGTTTGATCGTACCAATGGCGCTCTGTTTGGTATGGCAACCACCAGTATTGATAAAGCAATGCTTGAGGGCAGTGCTCGCCTTGATGATAACGAAGAATACGGTAGTGAGTTCACTTACAGCTTAGCGGCTGGTTACCAGTTTGTGCCAGAGTTTGGGGTTAAAGCTTCTTTTGGTACTGCGTTTAAGGCTCCAAACCTATATCAACAGTATGACCCAACATACGGTGAGAAAGATCTTAAGCCGGAAGAGTCAGATGCTTGGGAGCTAGCATTCAGCGGTGATGTCCAAGGCGTTTTTTGGTCCGTAACGGGTTATGACTATAAAATCACGAATCTTATCGATTACCATCCAACCACATACAAATATTTGAATGTCGATGGTGAAACACATATCCAAGGTGTGGAGCTTGTTGCTGAGTTTGATACAGGGATTGTGCAGCACCAGTTGAGTGCAGATTACAAAGATGCTGAAGACGATAAAGGGCATCAGTTGCAGCGCCGCGCTAAAGAAATGTATAAGTGGAATGCTTTAGTGAGCTTCGATAAAGTGGATTGGTCGGTTAGCTATCAGTACGTCGGTAAGCGTCCAGATGTGGATTACAGCACTTGGCCTTCACAAGATATTACGCTTTCTTCTTACTCGTTGGTTGATACGGCGGTGACTTACTATCCGAATGAGTCGACCTCTATTAGCGCTCGTATCGATAATCTACTTGATGAAGAGTATGAGATGGCAAAAGGTTACCCTGCTGCAGAGCGAGCGTACTATCTCAACGTTGGCTACGAATTCTAATCGTGAATGAGCACAAACCGCCTTCGGGCGGTTTTTAATATTTTGTGGTGGAAAATCGAATGAAGAAACCCAAGCGAGTGGTGATCAGTTGGTCCAGCGGTAAAGATTCGACATTAACGCTTGAGCGCCTTAACGAGAATCCAAATTATCAAGTTGTCGGTTTGTACACGACTTACGTAGGGAAAGAAGTCCCTTTCCAAGCAACTCCGCTTGAAGTCGTACAAATGCAAGCAGACTTACTTGCGCTTCCGCTCATTACTATCGAGCTACCTGAAGTCTTTCCAAGTAACGACATTTATCAATCGACCATCGTTAATGCATTACAAAGTAGTGGTCTGAATATAGAAGCTGTCGCATTTGGTGATATGTTTTGTAATGGCATTGCCGATTACCGACGCAGCTATATTGAACCTGTTGGCTGGGAATGCGTCTTTCCTCTATTAGGGGAGAGCAGCGAAAAACTAGCGATGGAAATCATAGAGCGTGGTATTCAAACTATGTTAATCACCATCGACGGAAGAGTTCTCCCTCCAGAATGGTGTGGTCGCTGGTATGACAAAGCCCTAATAGAGTCATTACCAAGTCAAATTGATCCCTGTGGGGAAAATGGTGAATTTCACACATTGGTTACGTCTTCGCCATCTTTTCAAGGACATATCGAGTTGACGAAGCGAGATGTAGAATCTGGAGATAGATTCAGCCATCAAAGATACCATGCTAAAGCATTGCCAAAACAAATCTACGCAGTATGATCGCAACGTTTCTGTTCTTTAGGTAAGACTCGTGCGAGTAGCAAGTAAGAAAAAAGTCCTAGTTTTTGACTCTGGTGTTGGTGGTCTTTCTGTATTCCAAGAGATACATCGCCTATTGCCCCAGTTAGACTACTTATACTTATTCGATAATCAGGCTTACCCTTATGGTGAACTCGATCAGGCTGTACTCATTTCACGAGTTAACCAACTGGTCTCTTCATTAGTCGAAGAACACCAAGTCGACGTTGTTGTCATTGCTTGCAACACGGCGAGCACCATAGTGCTTCCTTCCTTACGCGAAAATTTATCGATTCCCGTTGTTGGTGTTGTCCCTGCGATTAAACCCGCATCGCTTTTAGCATCAAAAGGGGTAGGGCTGATCGCCACTCCGGCGACAGTAACACGCCAATATACTCACGAGTTAATACGGGACTTTGCGCAAGGCAAACCAGTTGAGCTGGTGGGATCAACTCGCTTGGTAGATATGGCCGAAGAGAAGTTGCGAGGCAACAGCGTTTCTCTCGACGAACTGACAAATATCCTGCTTCCCCTTCGCGATAAAGTCGATGTTGCGGTGCTCGGTTGTACTCACTTCCCTTTAATCAAAGAGGAGATTCATCAAGCTTTGGGTGGGGACGTTACTTTAATTGATTCAGGCGCAGCGATTGCACGTCGAGTAAAAGCATTGCTATTAAGTGATGAAATTGAGGATACAGAAGAGGGAAGTAAGTCGATTTATGCCAGTGCAACTCCTTGGCAGGAAGATGCACTGAACATTTGTTTAAAGAAGCTAGGTTTTAATCCTGTTCAGGTTTACCACCATCCGGATGTTTAGGATCGTTCGCAATTCTCACTTTTAGCGTTCTCTCCATATATTCCTTTTCATTAAGTTTAGCGATAGCTGGCTTGGCATCTGCCGCAGCCATCACTACAAAACCAAACCCTCTTCTTTTTCCAGTACGCTTATCTTTCATTAAGCGTACCGCATAGACCTGTCCATATTCAGCAAACAAATCGCGAACATGACTCTCATTGGCCTTATAAGGAAGGTTGCCGACATACAGCGTTTTAGTTGAAGGATCAGGCTCCGAAGATTGAAGAACAGGTGTTTTGCTAGAAAATGAAAAAAGAAAAGCAGTAGCGATAACACCAATGAGGAAGCTCAAGGCTGGTGGGATGATGAATTGAGAGAAAATGATTCCCCCAACGATGGCCAGCCCAACACATAAAATCAGATTTTTTTTAGACGTCATTTTAATTACTACACATAGTGATAAAGAGATCGATTGTCCATTAACAGAATAGACACATGAATCTTACGTATATGGTTGGTGTTTTTCCAACCAATTGCTGTGATATGTCTCAAATGTGACGAAGAAATATGCAAATATCGCACTTTTGGCTAATTTGTGACCGATTGGTTTTTTATTTGCAAAAAACGCTTGTACTAATTTCTCAACTCCCTATACTGCGCATCCACCGACACGGAGTGAGACGAAAGTCACACAGCGAGTCGGAATTGAGAGAAAAGAAATTTGAAAAAAATGCTTGACTCTCTCACGGTGTGAAGTAAGATACGCACCCCTAACGACGAGCAACTAAGTTGCTGAAAATGTTAGAAAAGCTCTTTAAAAATAAGAACCTATCAATCTGTGTGGGCACTCGTTGATGATAATCCAATTAGATACTTCGGTATCAAATTAGGTTTCAATGAAACGAAGTGACCATTGAATCTTCGGATTCAGCACAGTCAATTCAAACATTACTTTATG
>NZ_JAWOUJ010000023.1:0-51643 GCF_033339315.1 Vibrio sp. 661
TTTGAATTGACTGTGCTGAATCCGAAGATTCAATGGTCACTTCGTTTCATTGAAACCTAATTTGATACCGAAGTATCGAATTGGATTATCATCAACGAGTGCCCACACAGATTGATAGGTCTATATTGTTAAAGAGCAACTCTTCTTTGTGATTGACATCACTTCGGAAGAGGCGGCCATTCTAGCGAGATAATTTATCGTGTCAAACACTTTCTTCAAATTATTTCGTTTTTCTTTTCAGCCTTATCAACTTCGCTTAAACCCTTCTGAGCCCTTGCCCTGTCGACGAGGAGGCATTATAGAGATCGCGCTCACATTGGCAAGTGTTATTTTTCAAAAATTGCAAAAACAATGGTTAAACGATGAGTTTTCGATCAAACCTTTATTTATTCAACTTTACCCCAAACTCTCACACAACTTATCCACAGAGTTGTGCTTTGAGACGTATTTTTCAAGTACCATAAATAAAGAAAGCTGCTTTATTGCAGCTATCTTTATTAAACTTAACCTAAACTCTATTTAAAGAGTATTATGGCTATATGCCAGACCCATCTTGTTCAGAGCCATCATCTTCGTGTAGGCCACATTCTCGCTTTAAGCCAAAGAATCGAGTTTCTTCCTCTGACATTCCCGGCTCCCATTTACGAGTGGTATGTGTATCACCAACTGAAAGGTAACCTTCATCCCACAATGGGTGGTATTTAAGGCCGTGTTGTTCTAAGTAGTAATGAACGTCTTTATTAGTCCAATCAATTACTGGTAGAAATTTAAACACACCGTTCTGAATTGATAGAATCGGTAAACCTGCACGAGATTTACTTTGCTCTCGACGCAGTCCAGAGAACCACGTTCCAACATTAAGCTCTTTTAACGCTCGACGCATCGGCTCAACTTTATTGAGCTTGTTGTATTTTTCAATTCCCTCTACGCCTTGCTCCCATAATTTTCCATATCGAGCTTCTTGCCAATTCGCACTTTCCTTGGCTCGATAAACTTTTAAATTTAGGTTGAGAGCATCTGTCAGCTCATCGATAAATCGGTACGTCTCAGCAAACAGGTAACCAGTATCGGTTAGAATGACGGGGATGTCCGCTTTGGCGCGAGTAACTAAATGAAGCATAACCGCGGCTTGAATACCAAAACTAGAAGAAACCGCGAACTCGCCTTCTAGATTATCTAAAGCCCACGCTACTCTCTCTTGTGCTGAAAGCTTTTCGAGCTCGACATTAATTTGAGCAAGACGGAGGATTTGCTCCGTCTTTGTTAATGTCAGTAACTCTGTGAGCTCCAGCTTGGATGCTACAGAATCAAGCATGAAAGTCCCTCTTTGATACGAGCACTTCTTGGATAATGCCAGCACGAATAGTGAAATCGCCAAAGGCTTCGCCTTCTTCACGCTCTTTCGACCATCGAGCCACCAGCAGATCAATCTCTTCTAAGATTTGCTTATCCGTGATGTTCTCTTTATACATTTTTGGTACTCGAGTACCAGCACGGTTACCACCTAGGTGCAAGTTGTAACGACCCGGCGCTTTGCCAACTAGACCAATTTCAGCCAACATTGCGCGACCACAACCATTTGGACACCCAGTTACACGCAAAATGATGTTGTCATTTTCTGGTAGGTTGTGCTTCTCCAGAATCCCCTCAACATCAGTAACAAACTGAGGAAGGAAACGTTCAGCTTCTGCCATCGCTAGCGGACAAGTTGGAAAAGCAACACAAGCCATTGAGTTCTTACGCTGTTCACTTACGCCGTCGTCCATTAAGCCATGTTCACGAGCGATCTTTTCAATCTTCGCTTTTTCGTTTTTAGGTACACCCGCAACAATTAGGTTTTGGTTTGCTGTCATGCGGAAATCGCCTTTGTGGATTTTGGCAATTTCAGCAACACCCGTCTTAAGTGGTTTACCTGGAAAGTCTAATAAGCGACCATTTTCGATGAAAAGCGCTAAATGATATTTACCATCAATTCCTTCTACCCAGCCAATACGGTCACCACGTTCTGTGAATTCATATGGACGGCTTTGCTCAAACTTAACACCAGCACGTTTCTCGACTTCCGCTTTAAAGACATCGCTACCTACACGATCCAATGTGTATTTGGTTTTTGCGTTCTTACGGTTTGAACGGTTACCCCAGTCGCGCTGAGTTGTTACTACAGCTGCGGCAACATCAAGTGTCTTGTCCAGCGGAATAAAGCCAAAGTCGTCAGCGCGGCGCGGATAAGTTGATGTATCGCCATGCGTCATCGCTAAGCCGCCGCCGACCAGGACGTTAAAACCAACCAGCTTGCCGTTATCTGCAATCGCTACGAAGTTGAGATCGTTAGCGTGTACATCTACGTCATTTTGCGGTGGGATAACCACTGTGGTTTTAAACTTACGTGGTAAGTAGTTCTTGCCTAGAATCGGTTCGTCTTCTTCTGTGCTTTCTACTTTTTCACCGTCTAGCCAAATCTCTGCATAAGCGCGCGTCTTTGGTAATAGATGCTCACTGATCTTCTTCGCCCATTCGTAAGCTTCTTGGTGTAACTCTGACTCCACAGGGTTAGTGGTACACAACACGTTACGGTTTACATCACCCGCGGTTGCAATCGAATCAATGCCAATACTGTTGAGCGTTTGATGCATCAACTTAATATTCGGTTTTAATACCCCATGAAACTGGAACGTTTGGCGAGTCGTCAGACGAATACTTCCATATAAAGAGTGCTCCGTTGCGAACTTGTCGATCGCTAACCATTGCGTTGGCGTGATGATGCCTCCAGGCATACGAGCACGAAGCATCACATTATGTAATGGTTCCAGTTTTTGCTTTGTGCGTTCATTACGGATATCACGATCGTCTTGTTGATACATACCGTGGAAACGAATTAACTGGAAGTTGTCGGCAGTAAAGCCACCTGTAATAGGGTCCTGTAAATCTTGCTCAATAGTGCCACGTAATAAGTTGCTTTCTCGCTTCAGGCGCTCGTTATCAGATAGCGGCCCTAACTCTTCACCTAATACAACCTGCTTATTATTGTCCGTAGAAAAAGTCATTAGTAAACATCCCTCTGATAACGTTTCGCTTTACGTAGGTCATTAATAAATTGTTCTGCATCGTCACGCGGCATCTTGCCTTCTTGTTCAGCAACGATAACCAATGCGTCGTGCACATCTTTTGCCATACGCGTTGCATCACCGCAGACATAGATATAAGCGCCTTCTTGGATCCACTGCCACACTTGAGCTGCGTTTTCTAAGATGCGATGTTGTACGTAAACCTTTTCTACTTGGTCACGACTAAAGGCAACATCCAATCGGCTTAGTACTCCTGACTTGAGATACTTTTGCCATTCCACTTGGTACAAGAAGTCTTGAGTGAACGTGCGATCACCAAAGAACAACCAGTTTTTGCCTTCAGCATCGCGGTTTTCACGTTCCTGAATAAAGCTACGGAATGGTGCGATCCCTGTGCCAGGACCAACCATGATAATTGGAGTACTATCATCTTCCGGCAGTTTAAAGTTGTTGTTATGCTCAACAAATACTTTAACTTCATCTCCCTCTTCGAGACGCTGAGCTAAGAAACTAGACGCACCACCATATCGTTTTTCGTCGTTTTGTTCGTACTCAACCAAAGCAACCGTTAGGTGTACTTCTTCATCGACCTCTTCTTGGCTTGATGCAATAGAGTAAAGGCGTGGAGTAAGACGACGAAGCAAACCAATCAATTCATCTGCGGTTAACTTGGTTTTCTTTTCTGCCAGTACATCAACGATTTGAGTATTTGCAGAGTACTCGCGAAGCTTATCTTTATCTTCAACTAACTTTTGTAGCTTCTTGCTACCGGATAACTCGGCAAACTTTGTGATGAGCTGTGGGTTAGATGTTGTGATTTCATATTTACTCACAAGAGCACTGTGGATTGACAAGCTTTCACCATCAACGTCAACAGTCTCAACCCCAGACAAACCGACCTTACCAAGAATGGCGTTTGCAAGTTCCGAGCTATTTTCAAACCACACACCTAGTGCATCACCTGGCTGATACGTTAAACCCGAGCCTTCTAAGTCGATTTCTATATGACGGACGTCTTTTCCAGAGTCACGGCCCGTGATTTTTTGACTGGTCAGTAACGTCGCAGTGTACGGATTCTGTTTATTGTAAGGAGAGTGCGCAGTCGCAGCTTGACCCACAGGAAGTTGAACCACATCCGCTTCAGAGCCAGAAGACAGTGTATCTTTTACCTTGTCTAACGCATTCTTACGCCATTCAGTTGCAGGAGCCTCATAATCCACATCGCAATCAAGACGCTCGATAAATGGAGTCGCGCCTAGCTTTGATAGGTAAGTGTCGAAGTCTTTACCGGTCTGACAGAAGAATTCGTAGCTAGAATCTCCCAATGCAATAACACCATATTGCAGGTTTGGCAGCTTAGGGGCCTTCTTCGATTGCAAAAACTCATGTAGCTCAATGGCATTGTCTGGCGCTTCGCCTTCGCCGTTAGTCGATGCCACAATAATGACATGCGTTTCTTTGGCTAAGTTTTTACCTTTGTAATCGCTTGCATCAAAAAGTTCGACTGCAATTCCTTCTGCTTTTGCTTCCTGCTCCAGAGCTTCAGCAACACCTTTAGCATTGCCCGTTTGGGAAGCAAAAATAATACTCAACTTACCTGCTGGCTTCGCTGATACGGCTGCCGTTGCTTGTGCAATTGGCGTTACCGCTGTGTTTGGTTGATTTTGAGCTAATCCCCAAAAATACCCACTGACCCAAGCAAGTTGCTGTGAAGACAACTCAGAGACAGTTTGTTGGAGTGAGCTAATTTGTTGGTCATTCAGAGGGCTTGCGATTGGAGGATTTCCTCCTTGCCCATTATTATCTTCAGACACATTCTTGTGAGAATACTCATTCTTTTGAAAAGACATTATCACGACATCCCTATTCATTGCGTGACGATAGAGTACCCACTCTCCTTAATAACAAGAAAGAATAGAAGTGAATGTTTTATAACTTTTTGGAAGTAAGAACGGCTTACTTTTTGCTCATCGATCTTCAATGCGGACTTGTTGAAAGCCTACTGCCATTGCCGATTTTGACGCAGTATCCAAATCTTCATAAAGACATTCTTCGCCGTGACTGTCCGTTAGAAAAACAAAACCACCGCGCGCATGTCTGAACTCTACAACCCAACCCCCCTCTTGGATTGCAGGCTCAATAATCGCTTCGATAAGCTGATTTTCACGGAATAGATGTCTTAGTTCATTTATTGTCATCGCTATCCCTGCTTTAACTTTCACATTGCTCCTAGGTAAGCATGGCCTAAGTCAGCCAAATAGGGAGAAATTTCGATTAGATATAATGAAGTGATATAAAAAAACGCCGCTTATAAAGCGACGTTTTAAGTAAATCGAATATCTAACATGGCTGAATTTAGAACGCGTATTCCGCACTCACAAAGAAGCCGTTAGCAAAAATAAACTCTTTCCCTAGATCCGACATGAATTTATCGGACTCTAAATCAATCACACGGTAACCTCCACGAAAAGCCAGTCGAGCTTTTTCGAGCGGTACATTGTATTGAACACCTGCCATGAAATCGGTGCTTTTGATACCTTTGTTGTCACCAAAGTTTATCTCACCAATCACATCAAAGTTTGTATCCGGAACTTGAATTTCTGCGTAACCATACCAAGCCCAAATCAGCTCATCAAATTCTTCTACACGCCTGCTTGAGCCAGCATCAATGTATTTAGTGTCACTTAAATTACTGAACGTGAGACCCGCATCAAAGTGCAATAAATCATGCTCTAGAACGTGGTAATACAAGGTTAAATCGAGCTTATCGAACCCCATGTAATCCGCATCAACACTTGAGTAACGAAGGCGCGCATTAGGGACATATTTAACATCATGTTCAATCGCCGCGTAAAAAGTGCCTGCGGTACTGCTATCTCGTCTCACTTCATTAACTTTAGTGTCGGCAGCCCATACCTCTGCGCCGACTTTTGTCGATACAGAGTACTCTGCAAAAACAGGAAAAGATACTGCCAACGATAATGCCGTTAAAGCGATGTTCGCTTTATTTGTCATGTAGTATTTACTCCGAGATAGCTGATATTCACGTAGAGGACGTGAGAGGAAATATACCATATTCTCACGCCTCTCCATCAACTAAATGATGTTACTCATTATTTATAGCGGGGCTGAGCGACGTAATTCTTGAAGAACCAAATACCCAATGCAATCACGATTAACCATGGTAATAGTTTAAGTACCGCTCCAACCATTCCCAGTAAAAACATCACAACTAACGCAATACCAGTTGCTGCGAATACGGTCATCATTGTGATACCCGTAACCAACAAGGTCGCCGCAAAGACTAAAATAAAGATTAGCTCCAACATAATCACTTCTCCATTTGTTTTCAATAAACAGAGCAGTTTCCATACCAACTTACAGAAACGAAGTTAAGATTATGATTTTTAATAAAAAACAAAGCCAGAGGCATTTCTGCACTCTGGCTTTATCATTCTTTAGTTGGTAATTTTAGCCATTCACTGGCGAATTTTACACATTCAATTCTTTTGGAATCTTAGCTAGCGCGTCTTGCAATACTTCTAGACCAGAACCTGGTTTGTGCGCATTTTCACTGATATGACGACGCCATTGACGAGCACCGGGCATGCTTTGGAACAAACCTAACATGTGGCGGGTAATATGACCAAGGTACGCACCTTTCGCTAATTGCGCTTCAATGTATGGATACATCTCTTCAACAATTTCGCTGCGTTTCTTCACTGGAGCATTAGAGCCAAACAACTCTTGATCTACCGATGCCAGTAAATATGGGCTTTGGTATGCTTCACGACCAATCATCACACCGTCAAGATGCTGAAGATGTGCTTTTGCTTCTTCTAATGATTTCACGCCACCGTTAATCGCAATCGTTAGGTGTGAGAAGTCTTGCTTCAATTGGTAAGCGCGTGGGTAATCCAATGGTGGGATCTCACGGTTTTCTTTTGGGCTTAGACCACTTAACCATGCTTTACGTGCGTGGATAGTGAACTGCTCACAGCCACCCTTTTCTGAAACAATAGAAACGAAATCCGTTAGGAATTCGTAAGAGTCTTGATCATCAATACCAATGCGAGTCTTGACTGTTACAGGGATATCGACCACGTCTTTCATTGCTGCGACACAATCCGCAACTAACTGCGGTTCAGCCATTAGGCAAGCACCAAATCGACCGTTTTGTACGCGGTCAGATGGACACCCCACATTTAGGTTAATCTCATCGTAGCCACGCTCTTGCGCTAGCTTGGCACACGTAGCCAAATCTGCTGGGTTTGAACCACCAAGTTGAAGGGCTAACGGATGCTCTTCTTCGTTATAAGCCAGGAAATCTCCTTTTCCATGAATGATCGCACCTGTCGTCACCATTTCAGTGTACAACAGGGTTTCTTTGGTCATTAAGCGATGGAAGTAGCGACAATGACGATCAGTCCAATCTAACATTGGTGCTACGGAGAGCCTGCAAGAATGAGTCATGATATAAACACCCGTTTTTATGTTGCCAAGGTCGAGCGCAGCAGTACGCTCAAAAAATAAGTCGGGTATTGTATACCCAAGCACCTCTGGGTGCTAGTTTCAGCGAGAATGATTTGGTTGGCTGACTAGCCAAGTGCTTAGGAATACGCAGAAGTAATACGAATCTGTCATTCGTTGATTCATTCTGTGATGATTATTCCGCCTTCACACCACCACCGACTTGCTTTAATTCATGATTTTCGTTCTGATAGTGGGTAAAATGAAGCATTTCTAAACGAACTTCGTATAGAAATGATTTATCATAGAGCACGTCCGATAGTTATGGTGAAAGGTTTGAACCCAACAATCATTGAACAAATTGAAAGTATCTGCGCAGAGCGTGGAGTACGACTGACTCCGCAACGCCGACGCGTATTTGAACTCATTTGTTCTAATCGCCGCGCCTCAAGTGCGTATGAGCTATTGGAGCAACTAAAAGAGAGTGAGCCTCAGGCTAAGCCGCCCACTGTTTATCGAGCATTAGATTTTCTCCTAGAACAAGGCTTCATCCACCGAGTGGAATCGACAAATAGCTTTATTACTTGTTGTTCTTTCAATACTCAGCAGCACTTTTTCCAATTACTAATTTGCGATAAATGTGGTGATGTCGTTGAACTCGAAGATGAGACGCTGATATCCTTGTTAGCCGAAAACGCCGAGAAGCATGGATTCAAACTGACCAACCAAGTTATTGAAACTCATGGTGAATGCCAGGCCTGTTCCTCCGAGACGAAAGAAAAAGTATAGAAGAACGTTATGCGCGCTGAATTTGTAAACCCGTTTTTAGCTTCTTTAATGAACGTGCTAAAAACTATGGCTTCTCTTGAGCTGAAGCCACAAAAACCGCGAATCAAAAAAGATGAGATCGCACGAGGTGACGTTTCTGGTCTGATTGGTATGGTAGGCCCACAAACTCGTGGTTCAATGTCGATCACCTTTGATGAAGCACTCGCCCTAGAAATCATGCAGAACATGCTTGGTGAACGTCCAAATGGGCTCAATGAAGAAGTGACCGATATGGTGGGTGAGATCACCAACATGGTTACTGGTGGTGCGAAACGCATTCTGGCGGAAAGTGGTTTTGACTTTGATATGGCAACACCGGTTGTGGTTTCGGGCCGAGGTCATACGATTCGCCACAAGTGTGAAGGCTCAATTATTATCATGCCTTTCTCTTCCCAATGGGGAAATGCCTTTATCGAAATTTGCTTCGAATAAAAGAGAAAAAATAGGTTGGCACTGGCCAACCTATTTTGTTTTTGCCTCAGGCAATAAAAAGGTCAGCATTTGCTGACCTTTTCTTTATCTATTCAAACATTAAGCTTTGAACGCTTTAAATGCGTTGATTAGACCGTTTGTTGAGCTGTCATGCGAGCTGATTTGAGACTCGTCTGCAAGCTCAGGTAGGATTTGGTTAGCCAGTTGTTTACCTAGCTCCACGCCCCACTGGTCAAAGCTGAAGATATTCCAGATAACACCTTGTACGAAAATTTTGTGTTCGTACATTGCGATCAAGTTACCTAGCGTACGAGGCGTGATTTGCTTCACTAGAATAGAGTTTGTTGGACGGTTACCTTCAAACACTTTGAATGGCGCAATCGCTGCCACTTCTTCAGCATTCTTACCTACTTTCACCAACTCTTCTTTCACGGTTTCTTCATTTTTACCAAACGCTAGAGCTTCAGTTTGCGCGAAGAAGTTAGACATCAGTTTTTGGTGATGATCGCTAGCTGGGTTGTGGCTAATTGCAGGTGCAATGAAGTCACATGGGATTAGCTTAGTACCTTGGTGAATTAGCTGGTAGAACGCGTGCTGACCGTTGGTACCTGGTTCACCCCAAATGATTGGGCCAGTTTGGTAAGTTACAGCATTGCCGTCACGGTCAACGTATTTACCGTTTGATTCCATGTTGCCTTGCTGGAAATATGCTGCAAAACGGTGCATGTATTGATCGTAAGGTAGGATAGCTTCTGACTCCGCACCGTGGAAGTTGTTGTACCAAATACCAATCAAAGCAAGAATCACTGGAATATTGCTTTCTAGATCTGTTGATACGAAATGCTTGTCCATCTCGTGAGCACCATCAAGCAACTCAACAAAGTTGTCGAAACCTACTGCTAGTGCAATTGATAGACCGATCGCAGACCATAGTGAGTAACGGCCACCAACCCAGTCCCAGAATTCAAACATGTTCGCTGTATCGATACCAAATTCAGACACGGCTGTCGCGTTTGTTGAAAGCGCAGCAAAGTGTTTAGCCACATGAGCCTGATCACCCGCAGATTCTAGGAACCAATCACGAGCAGTGTGCGCGTTAGTCATGGTTTCTTGCGTTGTAAACGTCTTAGACGCGATCAAGAATAACGTCGTTTCTGGGTTAACTTTCTTCAACGTTTCAACGATGTGTGTACCATCAACGTTAGATACGAAGTGAAGGTTTAGATGATTTTTGTATGGCGCTAGAGCTTCCGTCACCATGTAAGGGCCAAGGTCAGAACCGCCGATACCGATGTTCACAATATCGGTAATTGCTTTGCCTGTGTAACCTTTCCATTCACCGCCGATAACGCGCTCAGTGAATGATTTCATTTTTTCTAGAACCGCGTTCACTGCTGGCATTACGTCTTCGCCATCTACCATAACTGGAGTATTAGCACGGTTACGTAGTGCAGTGTGAAGAACAGCGCGACCTTCTGTTTGGTTGATCGCTTCACCACTGAACATCGCTTCAATTGCAGATTTCAGCTCGGTCTCTTTCGCAAGAGCAAACAGGTGCTTCAGAGTTTCCTCATTGATGAGGTTCTTTGAGTAATCGACTAGGATGTCTGAGCCGAAACGTGCAGAGTATTTGTCGAAACGCGCTGCGTCTTGAGCAAACAGCTCTTTAAGATCCATATCTTGTGCAGATTCGAAATGCGCCGTTAGCGCTTTCCAAGCTTGTGTTTGCGTTGGATTGATATTTTTCAACATGGTCTTTATCCCGATGTTACAGTAGGTTCCATTCCTTACAGTCTAGCGAAAACTGTGGAATCCCCGATTTAGCAAATAGAATATAAATTAGATGTTTGGGCAAATTGCCACAAAACAAGTCTTTGTAATTTTTTTTCAGGCGCCAATTATGACCGAGAGCTTTTACACTCACATTGAGTTAGGTCACGTTCCCTGCCCTGAAATTGAACAATTCATTTACGATGACAAGAATCATATCATTTACCAATGACAGGCTCTAATTGGAATAGGATAGACGCCAATTTATAAATTTCCAAAGGAACACGTATGTGGGCACAAAAAACACTGCAATTAAAAGCGAGATGCCGCGGTTTTCACCTGATAACTGATGAAATTGAACAACAATTACCACAAATAAACGAACTTTCAGTAGGTTTATTACACTTATTTATTCAGCACACCTCCGCCAGTTTGACCTTAAATGAGAATGCTGATCCAACCGTGCGTATGGACATGGAAGCGCACTTCAATAAGTTTGTGCCAGAGCGTGCTCCTTATTATCAGCACACCTATGAAGGTGACGACGACATGCCGGCACATATTAAAGCATCACTGCTTGGCAGTAGTGTGACGGTACCAATCCAAAATGGTCGATTAGCTTTAGGAACATGGCAAGGTATTTACTTGGGTGAGCATCGAGACTTTGGTGGCGGCCGCCGCGTTATTGCTACGATTAACGGTGAGTAGATAAAACAAAGGCTAACCTTGGGTTAGCCTTTCATTGTTTATTTTGAGTATTCCATCTCGACGCGAGGCGTTAGCTTAGTCACGAGTTCATACGCAATCGTACCAATGTGACCCGCCACTTCTTCTACTGGGAGCTCTTTCCCCCAAAGAATCGCTTCGTCGCTGACTTTATCCGTTGCGTCTGGTCCCAAATCGACCGTCAGCATATCCATGGAAACTCGACCTGCAATAGGTACTTTACGGCCATTAACCCACACCGGCGTACCGTTTGGAGCACTTCTTGGGTAACCGTCGCCATACCCTACAGCGATGACACCCACTTTTGTATCTCGCTCACTGGTCCAAATACCACCGTAGCCAACACTTTCGCCCTTCTTCACTTCACGTACCGCAATAAGGTGGGATTTAAGTGTCATAACAGGTTGATACCCAAGATCTTGCGCCGTTTTGTCATCGAATGGCGACACACCATACATGATAATACCCGGACGAACCCAATCTAAATGGCTTTGAGGCCATGCCAATAACCCCGCAGATGCCGCCAGTGAACGTTCCCCTTGGCAACCAGAAGTCAACGATTTAAACAGCTCAATCTGTTGTGGGGTAATATCGCTATCCAGCTCATCTGCACAGCCAAAGTGGCTCATGTAACGCAACGGTTTCGCTACATTTGGACACTCCTTTAGCCGCGTTACAAACTCGTCATATTGTTCAGGACGAACCCCAAGGCGGTGCATGCCACTGTCAATCTTCAGCCACACGACAACCGGAGTTTCAAGGTCTGCTTGCTCCAAGGCGATAAGCTGCTCTTCACAGTGCACCACGGTTTGGATGTTGTTCGTCACAAGAACAGGTAAGTCACCAGGAGAGTAAAAACCTTCTAGCAATAGAATCGGCTTTACTACTCCACAAGCGCGCAGTTGCAATGCTTCTTCAATACGAGCCACACCAAACGCATCCGCATGGTTAGCATGTTTTGCAACATGACGTAATCCGTGACCATAACCATTGGCCTTGACGACAGCCATCACTTTACTTTGTGGCGCTTGAGCTTTTACGCGCTGTAAGTTGTGCTGCAACGCAGACAAATCAATGCACGCCTTGGCCGCTTTCATATAGCTCATGGGATTACTCATCATCAATATCGAATGCAGGACCCGCGTAGTTGTCGAAACGCGAATGTTGACCTTGGAAAGTGAGGCGAACAGAGCCGATAGGACCATTACGCTGTTTACCAATAATGATTTCGGCCGTACCTTTGTACGGACTATCTGGGTGATAAACCTCATCACGGTAGATGAACATGATCAAGTCGGCATCCTGCTCGATGGAACCGGATTCACGCAAGTCCGAGTTTACTGGTCGTTTATCCGCACGTTGCTCTAGGGAACGGTTTAGCTGCGACAGTGCCACAACAGGCACATTTAGCTCTTTTGCCAGCGCCTTAAGAGAGCGAGAGATCTCAGCAATCTCAAGAGTACGGTTATCGGTTAACGAAGGCACGCGCATCAACTGAAGGTAGTCGACCATGATCATCGATAGACCGCCATGTTCACGAGCGATACGGCGAGCGCGCGAACGCACTTCGGTCGGAGTTAGACCAGAGCTATCATCAATGTACATATTCTTCTTCTGCATCAGGATACCCATAGTAGAAGAAATACGCGCCCAATCTTCGTCATCTAGCTGACCCGTACGGATCTTGGTTTGGTCAACACGAGACAAAGAGGCCAACATACGCATCATCAACTGTTCAGCTGGCATCTCTAACGAGAAAATAAGTACGGGCTTTTCTTGTTGCATGGCCGCATTTTCACACAAGTTCATCGCAAAGGTCGTTTTACCCATCGATGGACGCGCTGCGACAATCACCAAATCAGAGCCTTGCAAACCTGCGGTTTTCTTATTGAGATCGGTGAAACCGGTATCGACCCCCGTAACACCATCTTGTGGCGTTTTATACAACAACTCGATACGTTCTAACGTCTTTTCGAGGATGTTGTCGACGTTTTGTGGTCCTTCGTTTTCACTAGTTCGAGACTCGGCGATAGCAAAAACTTTACTCTCCGCCATGTCTATTAAATCTTCAGAACTGCGACCTTGAGGGTCATAGCCCGCGTCCGCAATTTCATTCGCGACACCAATAAGGCCACGAACAATCGCACGCTCAGCGACAATATCAGCATACGCATTGATGTTAGCTGCACTTGGCGTATTCTTCGCCAAGTCAGCGAGGTAAGCAAAACCGCCTACATCTTCTAACAACTCGTGACGCTCTAGATATTCCGATAAAGTAATAAGATCGAGAGGTTTACCCGCTTCAAGAATGGTTTTTACACCTTCAAAAATCAGGCGGTGTGGACGACTATAGAAATCACTGCTCACAACACGTTCGGCAACGGTGTCCCAACGTTCATTATCCAGTAAAAGACCACCAATTACTGATTGCTCGGCTTCTAGTGAGTGAGGTGGCACTTTGATTGCGTCGACCTGACTGTCTGAAGGTTTGCGATTTCTGTTTTCCGCCATGACTTTGCTCGATAACTACTATTGACCCACGATTATAACCTTAACCTAACTGAGATGCTTCCCCGAAGCGACAATTACTTGTTAAGAAATCATCATGTGAACCACCCAGGTAATAGCCTGGTTCTTCCGCCTAGCTCTAATAAAAATTAACCTACCATTGACCCAACCAAATATCTGTATCAGTATCATGCCCCTCCTTTTTGATTACGTTCGAGGTTGATGTGTCCCGATACTGGTTACTTAGCTTTAGCCTACTGTGCGCTAGTGCATCGTATGCTGACGAATCAGTACAGCCAGAGCAAAATATTGATGTACCCGACCCACTAAAAACCGAGGTGGAGTTCGGCTATCAAGCTCACACAGGTAACACGGACTCTCGTTCCCTGAATGCTCGTTTGAGTGCTGAATATACGTCAGGTCGACACCGTTCTAATGGTGAATGGAAGTACTACAACTTGTACAAAGACGGTGAAGAGGACAAACGCTCATCCACCTACTCCCTACAGAGTGACTACAAGTTAGGCCCTAAGACATATTTGTATGGCAGCTTTAAAGGGGTGGATTCTCGCTACAGTGCTTATTTTAAAGACTATACGTTGTCAGGTGGTTTGGGTTACCAGTTCTCCTACACTGAGAACTTCATTTTAGAGGTAGAGGTAGGCCCTGGTTTTCGCTATCAAGAGCCAAACTTAGACGAAATAGATGATGACGATATTGTCTTTCCCGATATCGTTAGAGAAGGCATTTTTCGAGGAAATATCAACACAACTTGGCATGCGTTGGATAATTTAAGTTTCGCAGCTGATATTACGTTGGTAACAGGTAGAAGTAACACACGTACTGATAGTGAACTCAGTGTAACCAATGATATTACTGAAGATATCGCACTGAAACTGGCGCACTCTCGTCAGTATCACGATAAAGTGCCTGAAGGCTTAAGCAAAGCGGACAGCGTATTTTCCGTTAATTTACTTTTCGCTTTTTAACCCTTTTTCTCTCAGTTTTAGAAATAAAAAAAGCACCTCCGAGGAGGTGCTTTTTAGTATTTCGTCTTGATACTGAATTACTCAGCAGCAACAACTTGTAGGTTAACTGTCGCGAAAACTTCAGAGTGAAGTTGAACGCTGATCTCGAACTCACCAGTGTTACGTAGAGCACCTTCAGGAAGGCGAACTTCGCTCTTAGCAACTTCAACGCCTGCAGCTGTGATAGCGTCAGCGATGTCACGAGTACCGATAGAACCGAATAGTTTGCCTTCGTCACCAGCTTTAGAAGCGATAACTACCGCTTCTAGAGCGTTAACTTTCTCTGCGCGAGCTTCTGCAGCAGCTAGTTGCTCAGCAACTTTAGCTTCTAGTTCAGCACGACGAGCTTCAAACATTTCAACGTTAGCTTTAGTTGCCATAACTGCTTTACCTTGTGGGATAAGGAAGTTACGAGCGTAGCCAGATTTAACGTTTGCAGTATCGCCAAGACCACCTAGGTTACCAATTTTATCAAGTAGAATAACTTGCATTGCTTAATCCTCTTTCTTAATAAAATGAACCGATTACTGATGCTTGTCAGTGTACGGTAGTAGAGCTAGGTAGCGTGAACGCTTGATAGCACGTGCTAGTTGACGCTGGTACTTAGCGCTTGTACCAGTGATACGGCTAGGTACGATTTTACCAGCTTCAGTGATGTAGTTTTTAAGAGTTGCTACGTCTTTGTAATCAATCTCTTGTACGCCTTCTGCAGTGAAACGGCAGAATTTACGACGACGGAAGAAACGAGCCATGGGCTATCTCCTGATCTTAAATTTGAGTAATGTTGTCGGCGTGTAACACTAATTTTCCCACGCCATTTCGGCCGGTTTGATAAGTGACAAAACCACTTACCTTAATGTTACTGCCTTGAACTAAATTCTGAGTTAGTGCTTGTGACCCAAGCCCGCTGACGACTACCGGCATACGACAATAAACTTGTCGAGGTAAGTCAGCTTCGATAATAGTAGAGCGATGCTCCAGCCAAAACCGACAGTGTTCAATGCCACCAGGGCTTTTACTACGAATGGGCGGTTTGGCAATGGTGCCGCTCAGCTCCATTCGATTGGCCATAAGAAAACTTACTCAGCAGCTTCTGACTTAGCTTCAGGCTTAGCTTCAGAACGCTCTTCACGACGTGGAGCACGCTCTTCTTTTTGCTTAAGCATGATAGATTGCTCAGTGATCGCTGCTTTAGTACGCATGATCATGTTACGTAGAACTGCATCGTTGAAACGGAAAGCAGTTTCTAGCTCATCAATTACAGCTTGGTCAGCTTCAACGTTCATAAGAACGTAGTGAGCTTTGTGAAGCTTGTTGATTGGGTAAGCCAGTTGACGACGGCCCCAGTCTTCTAGACGGTGGATTTTACCGCCAGCTTCAGTGATTGAACCAGTGTAACGCTCGATCATGCCAGCAACTTGCTCGCTTTGATCTGGGTGCACCATGAATACGATTTCGTAATGACGCATTGGTTGCTCCTTACGGATTATTCAGCTTCCACAAATGGCTCAGTCGTCCAGAGGAAGCAAGGAACTAAAGATAATTGACTGAGTTTAAGGAGCACGAATAGTACAGAAAGGGCGTAAAATAGGCAAGTGATTATTTGCTCAGCGCAGCGGATATTTAATTTCTTCTAATACTAGAAAACACAAAGGCTGCCAACAAGCTAGCAGCCTTTAAAATCAGCGTGTTATTGCGTTGGCTTATCGTTGCTTATTTAACTTCAACCAGTTCAGCGCGCATTTGATCGATCACTTGTTTGTAATCTGGCTCACCGAAAATCGCCGAGCCTGCGACAAACATGTCTGCGCCCGCTTCTGCAATTTCACGAATGTTGTCAACCTTCACACCGCCATCGATTTCTAAGCGGATATCACGGCCAGACTCGTCAATCATCTTACGAACGGCACGCAGTTTATCTAGTGTATGAGGAATGAATGATTGACCACCAAAACCAGGGTTTACCGACATCAGTAGAATCATGTCGACTTTATCCATAATAAACTCAAGACTTGCAAGTGGCGTTGCTGGGTTTAGTACCACACCAGCCTGACAGCCGTGCTCTTTAATTAACTGCAGTGTACGGTCTACATGATCAGAAGCTTCTACATGGAACGTAATCATCGACGCACCCGCTTTTGCGAAATCAGGAATAATACGGTCAACGGGTTTCACCATTAGGTGAACATCGATTGGCGCTGTGATGCCATAATCGCGTAGTGCTTTACACACAGGCGCACCAAAAGTCAGGTTTGGTACATAGTGGTTATCCATAACGTCGAAATGCACCACATCCGCACCCGCTGCGAGTACTTTTTCTACATCTTCACCGAGACGAGCAAAATCTGCCGATAAAATGGATGGAGCAATAAGAAAATCTTTCATACCTGACCTCAGTAGTAATGAGCAAACAATCTGCGCGCAATTCTACCGAAGCCAGTGGGGAGATCCACTATTTAGATATAATAGTGTGAGAATTAAGAGCTTGATTTATCCATGTCTGGGGCATGAAAAAGCGCAAGTAGCTCATCAACTTTATTACGACCGTTACCATTACGGCTAATGGTACGCTTTACTTTTACCACATTAAGATCCGCACCGTGATACAACCGACGTGTCAAGGTAGTGTCGTGGTTAGAAATCAACACAGGAATGCCACGTTCAGTCGCTGTTCTTTCAGCAATGTCGGCTAATGCAGCTTGGTCGTCCAACGTGAAACCATTACCTGCGTATGAGGTGAAATTTGCCGTATTTGAAAGCGGCGCATAAGGTGGATCGCAATACACGACGCTCCCTTTGCGCGCACGACGAAATGTTTCAGGATAACCTTCACAAACGAACGTAGCTTTTTTGGCTTTTTCTGCAAAAAACTCCAATTCCGCCTCAGGGAAATACGGCTTTTTGTAAGAGCCAAACGGTACATTGAAGCCACCTTTTTTGTTGTAACGGCATAGGCCATTAAAACCAAAGCGGTTCATGTACAAAAACGCTAAAGAGCGGTACATCACGTCATCGGTTTTATTAAATTCAGCGCGAATGTGTAGGTAGGCTTCTTTGCGGTTGTTCTCAGCGACAAACCAACGCTTCGCTTCAGAGATATACTCTTCAGGGCGTTCTTTCAGCAGGTTGTACAGATTGATCAAATCTGGATTGATATCTGCAAGTAGATAATGGTCATAATCGGTATTCAGAAACACTGAGCCCGCACCAACAAAAGGTTCAACTAGCTTTCGAGCCGGCGGCAAATGACGTTGGATGTCTTCAACCAGTCCGTATTTTCCTCCTGCCCATTTAAGAAAGGCTCGTTGCTTTTTCATCTACTGCTCTATCTATCGACCAAAAATTAAGGCTGCGGAATGTAACATATTTTTCAGGGAAGCTCAGGTTTATTTCACTCGTTCAATTTCACGGTGAACCTGACGGAGTGATTTTGCCCAAGGACTCACCGACTTAACCGAATCTGGCAAGCTTGCGACGGCATCACGAGCCATTTGAATTGTCGGATAATCTTGATATGTGATGATATACCACTCGGTGTCATTACGAACGGTAGGATAAATTCGCACTTGATTATTCAGTTGATGCTCATTGAGAAAGGATTGTACATCTTCCATTGAGGTCATAGCTGCGAGTTGTAAAGTATAAGCTCTTGGCGATAGCGCTTTTAGTTCTTCACGAGCAAATGAAAACTTCACAACAGGTTGGTTTGCCTCACCCTCTTCTGACTGAGCAGGTGCTTGCGCCATATCTTGATTCGGTTTTACGACTTTAATCAAAGGAGAGCTAGTTTCATCGGCGGTTTCTGTTTTCTCAGTACCTACGACGTCATCAATCGCTTTTGTGTCTGCTGAATCAGTTTTACCTTCGAGCAATGCATCGACCACATTCGACTCAATCACCACTCTTTGTTGATTGTCATCACTGCCTACGCTCGCTACTTCTTCTGTCACTGCTGGCGGTAATGAATCAGAATCATCAACCGCACCAGAGTTATCAAGACTGCTAGAGCCATCGGTTACAGGTTGCAGTGAAGATTGCGCTGCACTGATTACTGACTCTTCAAAAGTTGGAATAGCCGTTTGCTCTAAACTGCCAGCAATTTGCTGCGCCTTATCATCAGGACTTGGTTGACTAAGCATCCACCAATAGCCACCAGCAGCAAGCAACAGTAATACTAATACCACCAACGCAATATTCAGGGGTGAACCGACAATCGAGCGGATAATGATCCTTTTTTCCACTTTCATCTCTCCTAACGCCATGATGTCCCCCGGTACTGGGTCGACTTTTTTAAATGCATCTCGAACCCGTTTCTCAGACTCATCATCGACGTAGCGCGCTACAAGTGACTCAAAGAAACGACGAGCTTCCACTTCGGACAACATATCAATATCAAGCTCAACAGGCTTTATCTCTTGTCCATAACTGAGACGTGCTAGCAAACCTTCTAAACGTCCAGACTGTGTAAACAGTAAGACATTGATGGTCCAATTTGGCTTATGGTGCGCCTCTAAGACCAGCATCCAAAGCTCAGAGATAAGTGTCTCACTCAATAAATGCGCATCATCTACAACAATTGCAATGTCACACGGCTCATCACCTAAAAGCCTTTCAAGGCTATCAAGTAAAGGCTCTTGCTGATTAAACAATGCGTCCGAAACTAGTTGACTCAAAATAAGGACGCGATGCTGCATATCGTCTTGATTAGAATGACAAAGTAACAAACATTGATTCTTGTTACTGGCACCCACTTCAAGGTATCGCTGCGCTAACCAAGATTTCCCGTACCCATCATGACCATTAATCGCAATGAGATTGGAACCAAAGTTAGTCAGTAGACCTAATCTATCAAGCAACTCGATTTGAGAATCTAATTCCAGTACGTGAGCAACACTCATCTAATAACCTTAATACACTACAAGAATGACGCCCAAAGGCGCCATTACAAGGTTAAATATCGCGACCGAAGTCTATTGCCTGCTTGAGTACGTCTTGCGTCGTATCAGCAATTACCTCGGCAGTGCCAATGCCTGTAGGCAAAACCAATCGTAATTGACCAGAGAGGACTTTCTTATCTCGCATCATGTGCTTGATGAAGTCATCGAAATTCATACTGTCTGGAGTATGCACAGGCAGTTTTGCACGACGCAAAATCGCAACAATACGCTCAAATTGCTCTTCCGAGATCAGACCGCGTAGATGCGACGTTTTGGCCGCCATAACAGTGCCGGAAGATACCGCTTCACCATGCAGCCAATTGCCATAGCCAAGTTCCGCTTCAATCGCATGACCAAAGGTGTGACCTAAGTTAAGCAAAGCACGGATGCCCGATTCTTTCTCATCCTGAGCCACCACTTCCGCTTTTATTTCACAGCAACGTGCGATTGCATAAGTTAGTGCTTCTTCATCCAACGCATACAAGCGCTCAAGATTGTCTTCTAACCATACAAAAAAATCTGCATCGTAAATAATGCCGTACTTAATGACTTCGGCGATACCCGCAGCGAACTCACGTTCAGGCAACGTCGACAGGCAGTTGGTATCAATGATCACGGCTTTAGGTTGGTAAAACGCACCTATCATGTTCTTACCCAACGGATGGTTAACCGCGGTTTTTCCACCAACCGAAGAGTCCACTTGGGATAGTAATGTGGTCGGTATTTGAATAAAGTCGACCCCACGCTGGTAACAGGCAGACGCAAAACCCACAAGGTCGCCAATAACACCACCACCTAACGCGATGATCACAACATCACGAGCATAACTCCCTTCCAGTAAGAAGTTCATTACTTGATTAAATACATCCAAGTTTTTGTACTGTTCACCGTCAGGCAATTCTAACAAGGATGCACTACAGCCGAGCTGCTCGAGTTGCTTTAAAATTTTGTCTGCATACAAAGGCGCCACTGTGACATTACTGATCACAACAACTTTTTGTTTTGCATTTTTGTTTGAGAGAACTTGAGAGAGGTACGCCGGGTCCTCAAATAACCCGGCGCCAATAGAGATTGGGTAGCTACGCTCAGCTAGGTTGACCGTAATCCGTTCCATCGGTTTGCTCCAATTAAAAAAAAGATAAAGACTTATCTCTCTTCTAGCATTTTTACGATCTGGTTGGCTACCACTTTTGCACTTTGATCGTCAGTGCGAACAGTGTAATCCGCTACTTCTTCATATAAAGGATTACGTTCTTCAGCTAATTGCTCCAATACTTCGCGAGGGTTATCCGTTTGAAGTAAAGGACGCTTCTTGTCGCGGTTTGTACGCGCAAGTTGCTTTTCAATCGTCGTTTCTAAGTAAACAACAACACCACGTGCCGAAAGACGATTGCGGTTTTCTTTGCTCTTAACAGAGCCACCGCCAGTCGCAAGCACGATGCCTTGCTCTTGTGTTAGGTCTTCAAGTACCGCTTCTTCACGCTTGCGGAAGCCTTCTTCACCTTCTACATCAAAAACCCAAGAGATGTCTGCACCAGTGCGTTCTTCGATCACTGTATCGGAGTCAACAAACTCCATATGCAGTTGCTGTGCTAGATGTCTACCAATTGTACTTTTGCCGGCGCCCATTGGGCCAACAAGGAAAATATTACGTTTCTCAGCCATGTTTAGCAGTAATTTACAACATTGATTCAATAAGATCGCCACAAGAAAACACAGCTAAACTGCTGTTCTACAAGGCTTGTGGCACCAGTTCCTCACAGATAATTCGTGATAAGACCCGAAATTATCCAAGCATGGTGCCACTATTGCAACTTTATTTTTGATTTAATCAGTTTTTCCCGAGACAGAACTACTGAATCACCACCTTAGGCGTGACGAAAATTAACAGCTCACTTTTACCAACATTTTCATAACTTCGACGAAAAAGCGCACCTAATAGCGGCAGATCGCCCAACAAAGGCACTTTGTCCACCGAGTTAGTAATGCTGTGCTGAAAAATACCACCAAGAACGACCGTTTCACCGTTATTCACTAACACTTGCGTCCCGATACGTTGAGTATCAATCGCAACAGCTTCACCAGTGCCTGTCTTCACGACTTGTCCAGGTCTATCTTGCGTGACACTTAAATCCAACACTAAGCGGTTATCCGGTGTGATTTGCGGGGTCACCTTCAAACTTAATACCGCCTTTTTGAACGTCACCGTCGTTGCACCACTTGATGATGACTCTAGGTAAGGAATCTCTGTACCTTGTTCGATATAGGCTGGTTTCTTATTGGTAGTGATCAAACGTGGGCTCGAGATAATCTCAGCTTTAGACTCTTGTTGCAGAGCAGAAAGCTCAAGATCCAACAAGGTGTCTGAACCTAACTTTGCGACCTGAAAAGCAATGCTGGTCGCATTCGGACTGGTTGCAGCTAAGTTTACATTTAGGAAGTCATCGATCCCCACTCCATCACCGTCACCACCGTCGTCGCCCCCTTCTCCATTATAGAGACCGATCGTGGCAAGGTTGTTCTCAATAGAACCGCCCACTGTATTACTGCCATTAATAGACGTAAAACCCCAACGAATCCCTAACTCATCCATGTTACCTTCATTGATGGTCACAATACGCGCCTCAATTTGAACCTGTTTAACTGGAATATCCAAAGACTCAATAATTTCTCGAATCACCTCGATGTTTTCAGGTAACTCTCTAATCAATAACGAGTTAGTTCGCTCATCAATGGTCATACTGCCGCGCTCTGACAGCATGCTGATATTTCCTTCACCATTGATCATCTCCGCAATGTCTGATGCTTTAGCAAAATTAACTTTGATGATTTCAGATGAAAGCTCTCCCATTTCTTCCGTCAGTTTTTGTTTTTCTAACTGCTGCTTCTCACGCAAGTCCAGCTCATCAGTCGGAGCAACTAAAATCACGTTGCCATCAACACGCTTATCTAACCCCTTAACTTGCAAAATAATATCCAGCACTTGCTGCCAAGGGACACCATCAAGACGAAGCGTGAGGTTGCCTTCTACAGAGTCGGAGACAACCAAATTGAATTGGTTGTAATCAGCAATAAGCTGCAAGACGTTTCGCACAGGAATATCTTGGAAGTTAATCGAAATAAGCTTACCTTCTCTTTCTAAAATGCTTTTATCTGGGGCTTTCTCATTAGGTTTGATCTTCGCTACTTTGATTTCCAAAAAACGCCCCGTTAAACGGTAATCATGCTTGTATTCTTCATTGATGTGCGCAACCAAGCGCGTCGTCGAGGTGTCGCGAAACACTTCTACGCTCTCAACCACAGTCGAAAAGTCTTTCACGTCTAGGAGATACAATTGCTCGTCTTTTACTGAAGTGTTAAGCAAATCGATACTTAACCCTTCCTGTACACGCTTGATATCTACAATCGCGGCCGGTGACGCCAATTCGACGACAATCACGGCGTCTTTATCTTTATTAGTTCGAAAGTCGATACTTTTTAGGGCATTGGACGAAACTTCTTCAGCTGCCGCTAAAGGGGCTAAAAATACAAACAACCATAAGGAGAAGAGCCCAGTAAGTATCCTTGGTGTACGTGTTAATCCTTGTCTCATTTTCATTACTCAATATCAAAAATAAATGGGGCTATCTCAAAGCCAACTTAACTTTACGTTTTTGCCAACATCCTAAGCCGTCGGGCAACGTTTCATTAATCAACAAGTAGGAGTGGCTGACATGGGTCACTTTGCCATTATTGCGTCCGAGGTATTGACCCGGCTTAACTTTATAGACGGTGCCATTGGGAGCCTGAACGAGGCCAGAAACCGTGTTATCCATGCCCATGACACCTTTCAAACGTAATTGGCTTAATGGGAATTTTTCTAATTTGCCAGTTCGCCTTCTTGAGGGCGGTTGCCAACAATCTTTTCTTGCAACTGGCTGAGTCGCGATAGTGGCTTCTTTGGGTAATTCAAAGGGTGCACGCTGTACTTCCGGTGCGTACGTGACTGCAACATACTTGTCTGCGGGCTTAAGCTTCTCGACCTCTCGACGCGCCTGTGTTTCCACTCCTCGAATAAAATCCGTCAATGATTCATCATTCGCCTGGCAGCCCATCAATAGAGAACCCATCAGTACCAGCAACAAAGACTTACTTGTCATTTTTCGTCTCCTCCGGCTTAAACTGATAGGTATTAGCACGCACCCGAAAGTGCAGGGTTTCGCTCTCTTGGCTGACACGTTGCCAAGTCACATCTTTAAACGTGATGATTCGAGGTAGCGTCGCTATCGCCTGAGAAAAATGGCCGATGTCATGAAAGTCGCCCGTTAACTCAATGTTTAAAGGGAGACGATAAAGGAAGTGCTCTGATTGTTTTTCGCCCCAGTCGATTCGGGTGAAAGTCAGCTTATTGTCGATGCCAAGCTCATTCACTGAAGCGAGCATTGTAGCCAGCTCTTTTTGCGCAGGCAGTTGCTGTAGTAATAACTCGTAACGAGTGGTAAGTTCATCCAATTGAGATTGAAGCTGAGGCAACGCTGCCACTTTGTTCGCTTTGATCTTCAATGCCACCTTGAGTGTCTGCTCCTGCTGAATCAAGTGATTCAACTGTTCGTCTTTCGGTTTAAGGTAAAACCAATAACCTAAGCCTTGAATCACCATGATCAGAAGCGCGATTACTACAATCTGGGGCCACAATGGCCACTCGGCCATTTCATCTATTTCGAGATCCTGCCAATCAACCACGTTGAGCCTCCAATTTCTTCTCCGTTACTTTGAACATGAAAGACACTTTGAATGTTTGAAACTCTTTCCCAAAACGGGCTTTGCCGTGAACGATGGAATGCATTTCTACGTCGTTCAACTTGGCCGAGCGCTCCATGTTGTCTAGCATCGTGGCAAGTTTTGGAGTGCTATCTGAGATCCCAGAGATCTCAATTTCCAGATCATTCATTTTGATCTTGTCGACATATACACCTTCAGGGATAACGGCAGGCATTAAGTTCATGAACTCGGTCGTTTTGTTTCGTCCGTTTTGTAAACCTTCAACGACCTTTAGACGTTCGAGGATTTTACTGTGCTCTTGCTCTGCAATTTTCATTGCTTCAATACGCTGGTCGAGTTCGGCAATGTAGTGAGTGAGGTAATCGAGCCGCTCCTGTTGTTGATCTTGTTGGTACTCAAAAAACTTTCCAATACCCCACTGGATGCCAACAGCGACCAACATGCCTAATGCGACCAAACTGATGAAACGACGTCGGTGCTCTTCTCTTTGATTCTCTCGCCAAGGAAGTAAATTAATGCGATAAAGCACGGGCGCCTCCTAGCCAATGAATGCCACGAACGGCCAGTCCGGCTGCTGTTGAGAAATGCTGCCAATCCACAGCGCGACGCTTACGCTTAGACACCTTCATCTCAAATAGCCCTAGCGGATTTAGCAATTCACACTCTAACGACAATTGTTGAGACAACTCCTCTGCGAGCATGGGAGTGGAGGCCCCTTCCCCTGATAACCAGATACCCTTGATATTTTGTGAGCCATTGATTGAGGTATAGAGCTGCATCTGGCGCTTTACTCGCTCTACGATTTGACGGTTAAACAGCTCTGTTTTCTCCTGAGCATCATCGGACAGAAAATCGACTGGAGAAGCGCTGTTTGCTCCGCGTGTGCCGTAAGCAAACTCTTTGTGAAACAGTTCACCTTGTTCGGTAAACATGGTGAAGGAGCTCGATAAGGTGCCAATATCGAGTAAGCAGTATTTGTTTTTGTCAGGAAAGCGATCGGCGGTGAGCTTCCAGATATGACCAAGGCTTTGCGAATGCACGTCCACTAAAACAGGTTTTAGTCCGGACTTTTGTAATGCATCGACTCGGCCTTCTACCACATCTTTTCTTGTCGCAAACACTTGATAGCTATCACTGCCACTCTGCCCGCCCTCCGCGAGAAGACGAACGAAGTCTAAACTCAGCTCTTCGACAGGGAATGGCGATTGATGAGAAAAGGCTTGTATCACTGCAAACTCAACTTCACTCTCTTCAAGATTTTGTTCTATTTGCAGTTTCTTGCTAATTACCGAGTTATCAGGAACTGAAATCGCAACTTTTTTAGCGCCAAAAGGCAGTTCTTTTTTTATCTGCTTGAGGGTCTTTACAATTTCTTGATGATTTATGGTGTTATTTTCAGCGACAATACCTTCCTTTAGTAATATTTCTTTGTAACCCAACAGAGCGTAATTGTTGCCTGTGGGTTTAAGTACTACGGCTTTGAGGCTGTTATGGCCTATATCGATGCCGGTAACGATTAGCTTATCCATCTCTTACTCTCGCTCCGAAATTTCTTCGTGCAAAGGTTGTTATTAGCATCCAAATAAGAGTTAATATCTCTTATGTGCTAAATTTTTGACCTAAGAGTACAAGGGTTTGCCGTTACACAGCCTCAACCAATCAGGGATTCTCCGGTGAAGTTCATAAAGCGTTTATTATTTTTAACATTGATTTGCATAATTCTTGGAGTCACCACAATATTTGGCTTCTATCAGTATGTGAAGCCTGAATTGCCAGATGTTGCAACTCTAAAAGACGTTGAATTACAAACACCTATGAAGGTGTTTAGTCAAGACGGGAAGCTGATCGCACAGTTCGGTGAAAAGCGTCGTATTCCTGTTACTTATGACGAAATTCCTCAAGACTTAATTCACGCGCTCATCGCAACCGAAGATAGCCGTTTCTACGAGCATCCTGGTATCGACCCTATCGGCATCACTCGTGCAGCTGTTGTTGTTGCGGTTTCAGGCTCGGCTAAACAGGGTGCAAGTACGATTACGCAACAGCTAGCTCGTAACTTCTTCTTATCTAATGAGAAGAAGATCATGCGTAAGATTAAAGAGATTTTTATTGCTATCCATATTGAGCAGCTTTTAAGTAAGCAAGAAATCATGGAGCTTTATGTCAATAAAATCTTCCTTGGTTACCGCTCATATGGCTTTGGTGCTGCCGCTCAAGTGTATTTTGGTAAGAGCCTTGATGAATTGACGTTAAGTGAGATTGCAACACTCGCTGGTATGCCAAAAGCGCCATCAACCATGAACCCAATTTACTCTCTTGAGCGCGCAACAAAACGCCGTAACGTTGTATTAATGCGAATGCTTGATGAGAAATACATTACACAAGAGCAGTATGACGAAGCACGCAATGAACCTATCGTGGCGCGTTATCATAGCGCTGAGATTGAGCTTTCCGCACCTTACGTAGCAGAGTTGGCTCGTGCATGGGCAGTAAAAGAGTACGGTGAAGAAGAAGCTTACACCTCTGGCTTGAATATCTACATGACTGTGGATTCTAAACTGCAAGATGCTGCGAATACGTCTGCGGTAAATAACCTCTTGTCATACGATGAACGTCACGGCTACCGTGGTGCAGAAAGTGTGCTTTGGAAAGAAGGAGAAGCGGCCTGGGGCAATGAGCAAATAGAAAAGCACCTGAAGAAACAGCCAACTTATGGTGACCTTTACCCTGCGGTTGTGACGAAAGTCGATGATAAGACGGCGCAAGTATGGGTTAAGAACCATGAAGAGCAAACCATCCCTTGGACTGGAATGCACTGGGCGCGTAAGTACATTACTGATAACCGCCAAGGCTCAACACCAAAGTCAGCGCATGATGTGCTAGCGACAGGTCAACAAGTTTGGGTTCGCGAAGTAAGTGAAACCGATGAAGATGACAACACAACACTGAGCTGGAAACTGAGCCAAGTGCCGACAGCAAACACCGCGTTTGTTGCGATGAACCCAGAAAATGGCGCGATATTGTCGCTGGTTGGTGGTTTCAACTTTGTTCACAGCAAGTTTAACCGTGCAACCATGTCAGTGCGTCAGGTTGGTTCAAGTATCAAGCCTTTCATCTACTCGGCAGCAATTGACAAAGGGCTGACTCTAGCGACTTTGATTAACGATGCGCCAATTAACAAGTGGGATGCAGGTTCTGGTTCAGCTTGGCGACCAAAAAACTCACCACCAACTTATGGTGGCCCAACGCGTCTTCGCCTCGGCTTAGCTCAATCAAAAAACGTCATGGCAGTGCGTACACTCCGTGAAGTTGGCCTCGAGGAGACACGTCAGTACCTTACTCGTTTCGGTTTTGATATTAACCAAGTACCACGCTCTGAGACCATCGCACTCGGAGCTGGCAGCTTAACACCAATGAAAGTGGCACAAGGTTACTCTGTGTTTGCAAACGGTGGTTATTACGTTGAACCATTCTATGTAGAACGCGTGGAAGATGCATTCGGTGAAGTACTGTTTAAAGCCAATCCAAAGAGTGTTTGTCATAAGGATTGTCCGCAAATGAGCGAGCAGCCAGAAAATCGCTACGCTGATGAATTTGGCGAACAAGACGTCGCGATTGATGGCCTAGCGACAGACAATGCCCTTGAAAATGATGAACCTCAATATGCACCGCAAGTTATCTCCGAACAGAATGCATTCTTAATGCGTGAGATGATGTACAGCAACATTTGGGGTGGCGGTAACTGGCGTGAAGGCACAGGTTGGAATGGTACAGGCTGGCGCGCGCAAAAACTTGGTCGTCGTGATATCGGGGGTAAAACGGGTACAACGAATGATTCCAAGGATGCTTGGTACAATGGCTATGGACCTGGTGTCGTTGCGATAGCTTGGGTTGGCTTTGATGATCATTCACGTGCACTTGGCCGCACCACTGTTAACAGCAACCTAGGGCAAGGCCAAATTTCTGGTGCCGAGTCGGGTGCGAAAACCGCAGAGCCTGCTTGGATCGACTTCATGCGTGTTGCGCTAGAAGGGACGCCGGAGCAAGGTAAAAATATTCCAGAGGATATTATTCGAGTTCGTATTGATCGCAACAGCGGTATGCTAACGCACAAAGTAGATAGCACATCAATGTTCGAATACTTTGAAAAAGGCACGGAGCCTACCGAATACGCTGGCGACCGTTTAGAAGATAGTATTTATTCTTCAGGTTCTGGCGCAGAAGAACTGTTCTAAATCACAAAAGCACAAGGGAGAGCATCAAGCTCTCCCTTTTTATTTCTGCTTTTTATGCTGCAGCATTCAATGATGGATAAGAAGCCAACACCTCTTTAATCTTCGCTGCTAAAGCTTCAAACCTAGCTCGTAATGGTGAGCCCGGACGGTATACGAGCACGATATTACGCGAGGGGGTTGGGTTAACAGCTGGTACGTAGCATACGCCATCTTTTTGCTTCTCATTAGGGATAGAAAGCTGAGGCAATAACGTAATCCCCGCACCGGCAGCAACCATGTTGCGTAACGTCTCCAAGCTGGTGGCTTTAAAACGCTCATCGTCTTTTGCACCAGCGGCAAAACAAAAACCTAACGCTTGATCTCGCAGACAGTGGCCGTCTCCCAACGCTAAAACGGTTTTACCATTCAGCTCCAACATATCAACATGGTCGAGAGAGGCCCACTCGTGGTCACATGGCACTGCGACACTTAATGGCTCTTGATACACTTCGATCTCTTTAAATGGCGCAGTTTCATCAACCGAAGCTAAAACTAAGCAATCTAGTTTGCCTTCTTCCAATTGACGCACTAATTGATGTGTTTGAGCTTCGTGCAGAAATAGTTCCAACTCAGGAAATGCTTCTTTTATCTGCGGCAGAATTTTGGGTAGTAGATAAGGCCCAACCGTCGGGATGAAACCAATATGCATCGGTCCAGTCATAGCTCCGCTTTGACCGCTTGCCATATCTCTGAAGGTTTTCACTTCACTTAAGATGCGTTTAGCCTGCTCCACCAGCTGTAACCCTGAATCGGTAAACAAAACACGTCGGCTGCTTCGCTCTAAAAGCGTGGTCCCGAGTTCGTCCTCTAGTTTACGAATTTGCCCACTCAATGTTGGCTGGCTAACAAAACATGCCTCTGCCGCTTTGCGAAAGTGCTTATGTTCCGCAAGTGCAACTAAGTACTCAAAATCTCGAATATTCATACTTCACGCTTCGCTTCTTTAACAATAGCTAATACCTATCAAAACCATAACACCAAACGATTAGAGCTATCAAAGGATTTTTACAATAATGGGCTCAACAAAACGAAACAGAGCGACGAAAAACGCTAAGCTCTATACGCATAATTTAAAATAGTTAAAGGAAATCATTATGTTTGTATCTAAAGAAGGTCAACAAGTCCCTCAAGTTACTTTTCCAGTTCGTCAAGGTGACTCTTGGGTGAATGTAACGACCGATGAGCTATTTAAAGGTAAGACCGTTATCGTATTTAGCTTACCGGGTGCATTTACTCCAACCTGTTCATCAAGCCATCTACCTCGTTACAACGAATTGTTCCCTGTATTTAAAGAGCACGGAGTGGATGAGATTATTTGTGTCTCGGTCAATGATACGTTCGTGATGAATGCATGGAAACAAGACCAAGAAGCAGAAAACATTACCTTCATCCCGGATGGTAATGGTGAATTCACCGATGGCATGGGTATGTTAGTGGATAAAAACGACATCGGCTTTGGCAAACGTTCATGGCGTTACAGCATGCTAGTAAAAGATGGCGTAGTGGAAAAAATGTTCATTGAGCCAAACGAACCAGGCGACCCATTCAAGGTGTCAGACGCAGATACGATGCTGAACTACATAGCGCCTGACTACAAAACGCAAGAATCCATCACTGTGTTCACTAAACCAGGCTGCCCTTTCTGTATGAAAGCGAAACAAAATCTGATTGACCACGGTCTTCAATATGAAGAAGTGATTCTGGGTAAAGACGCAACAACAGTTAGTCTACGAGCTATATCTGGTCGCACGACTGTTCCACAAGTTTTTATCGGTGGCAAGCACATCGGCGGTAGCGAAGAGCTAGAAGCGTATCTAGGCTAAGCTGTCCATAGCCTACACCCTCGGTCTCCGGTGCCTTTTGGCTCGGAGGCCAACCCTAAACCACTTCTTCTACTAGTCTAGATAAGTAGTCATCTGCCAATAAGGTGACTACTTATCCAGATTCAACTATCCAATTCACTCTCCAAGCTCAATGTAGCTAGCTTGGCTTAAAACAAAAGCGAGAGTTCACGATGAAACAAGTTAATGTCGACGTAGCGATTATTGGTGGCGGGACGGCTGGTCTTGGTGCTTATCGAGCAGCAAAAGCTCATACCAACAGCGTGGTAATGATTGAGGGCGGTCCCTACGGAACAACCTGTGCTCGTGTCGGATGCATGCCGTCTAAGCTGTTAATTGCGGCAGCAGAAAGTGTTCATCAAATCGAAAAAGCACCTGGATTTGGGATACACCCGCAAGGTGAAGTACGAATTAACGGACGAGAAGTTATGGATCGTGTAAAGCGCGAACGCGATCGTTTTGTTGGCTTTGTGCTTGAAAGTGTCGATGATATTCCCGCTGAAGACAAACTATCGGGCTACGCGAAGTTTGCCGGTGACCACACTCTCATCATAGATGATCATACTCAGGTCACCGCACAGCGCATTGTTATTGCGACAGGATCTCGTCCAGCATATCCGGCAGCTTGGAATGAACTGGGTGATCGCCTAGTGATTAACGATGATGTATTTGACTGGGATGACTTACCAGAGTCAGTGGCAGTATTTGGCCCAGGAGTCATCGGCCTTGAATTGGGTCAGGCTTTACACCGCCTAGGAGTAAACGTGAAGCTCTTTGGCATTGGAGGACAAGTGGGCCCACTGACAGACCCAGAGGTGATGGCGTATGCAGATAAAGCCTTTAAGGAAGAGTTCTACCTTGATGCAGATGTAAAAGTCGAAAGCATGAAACGCATTGCTTCGTCAGACAATGACGGCGAAGACAAGGTCGAAATCCAATTCATCAACCATGATGGCGAATTAGAAACTTTCGTTGTCGATTACGTATTGGCTGCAACGGGTCGTCGTCCAAACGTAGATAAGCTGGCGATCGAGAACACCAATGTGGCGCTCGATGAACGTGGCGTACCAACGGCGGATCACTATACATTGCAAACTTCGGTAGAGAGCATCTTCATCGCAGGTGATGCAAGTAACCAAATTCCACTGCTGCACGAAGCCGCTGACCAAGGCCGTATTGCTGGAGACAACGCAGGCCGTTTCCCAGATATTCGTGCGGGTCTGCGTCGCTCACCAATTTCAGCCGTGTTCTCCGACCCTCAAATTGCTATGGTTGGCGAAACATATAAACAACTAGAAACACGTCTAGGCACATGTGGATGTTTCGCAACCGGTGAAGTCTCGTTTGAAAATCAAGGACGTTCGCGCGTCATGCTTCGTAATAAAGGCATTCTGCATGTCTACGGAGAGCAAGGCACTGGACGTTTTTTAGGTGCAGAAATGATGGGCCCGAATGCAGAGCATCTTGCTCACCTTTTAGCATGGGCGCACCAAAATAGGATGACGATTTCTGAGATGTTAGATATGCCCTTCTATCACCCAGTGATTGAAGAAGGCGTCCGCACCGCTCTACGTGATTTGAATGCAAAACTACACTTAGGGCCAGAAATGGTGAAACATTGTCTTGACTGCGGCCCTGGCTGCTAACGCTTTCAGGCTTCTATCTAAATATAAAGCAAAGCCTCGTCATCAACGAGGCTTTGCTTTACTACTTCGGTGCAATGAAATCTCTCTTACGCTGCCATCATTGCATAGCGGCTGACCATACAAATCGCGACAACACCGATCATAAAGAACCCACCAGCGATACTCAGCGCAAGTTTCAACTCTGTCGACATCATTATATTTCCTGTTAAAGACTGACAGCGCACCATACATCAATTACGTGCCACAAAGCTTTTACAAAGCTAACTTTCCATTTTTGGTTGTGTCATGGCGATCTAAGCCCGTGTAAGAAACGCTTTCCACCATTTAGTTAGATATATAATCTGAAGCAACACTAATGGTTTGGAAAACACTATGACTTGTCGCCGCTGCGAAGAACATTGGTTTTGGAAAAAACTTGGACGTTGCCAACGATGCTTGGATCAATTGACGGTACTTTCTGTACTGTGTTGGATTGTATGGTGGTTTACGCTCAAAGATGATCCACAAAGCATCGAGTCGATCGCTTTGATCTTTGCCGGCTTCGCTTTCAACGTTTTGTTGTTTTTACACTTATGGATGCGTTTTGTCATCTTGCCTTGGCAGCGTCGACGGGGACAAAAAAAGGCGAATAAAAAAGAGAAAAGTGACAGATAGAAAAAAGCCCCAAAACCAATGTCAGTTCTGGGGCTCTCTTAGATTCTTCTAAGAAAAAGCAGTGGTACTTTAATAGACCGGGCTTCCTCTCAAAGGTTCCAAATTTTTTCGATTTTTTTAGCGAATACTGATGTAAGTAAACAGGAAAATGACTATGTCATTGAATGCTAATAAAATCACTCCACAACTTCAGTTCATGCCACATGCGTTTTTTGGATCACTTGCTCCATTAAATTGATCTCAAGCGCTACCTCATCACATGCATGTTGACGTGGGCACTGATCGCAATCTTTCAGAACTTTCTCCGGCAGTAATGACTTCGATGTCGGTAAAAAGCTTTGCTTCATAAAGAACTCAGGCGTTCGCGTTAGAACAAAGACTTTCTTGATCGCCATCTGGCGCGCTTTCTCAACCAAATAGTTCACAATCGCACTGCCCTGCCCTTGGCCTTGCCAGCCCGCTTCGATACCAAGAGAGCGTATTTCAGCCAACCCTGAGTCATACACATATAGAGAAGCGCAACCCGTCACTTCACCATGATGCTCAGCCACCGCGAAAGAGCCAATATCTCTCACGAGCTCATTACGAGAGCGCGGAAGATTCTCACCAAGGTTCGCCCAGTAAGCAACCATACCTTCCAACGTTTCAATGTCCGTCAAACGTGCAGGACGCACTTTCACCGCCGAGCTGTCACGCTGGCTCAGGCGCTTATCCGCTTGTTCTACCGCGTAAGCGACCTGGTGAGGCGAAACACCCCCCAAAGCACAACGCTTTTCCAAACACGAATCGATAGTCAGAATGTCATACACATCATCTTCAATCACCTCAGAGAAGGCTTTTAGCTCTTGCAGAGACAATTCTTCCAGCGCACAGCCTTTAGCAATAGCACCAACGACCGCGACACCGACGATGTGGTGAGCTTCACGGAATGGGATGCCTTTCGCCACTAGGTAATCAGCCAACTCAGTCGAGTTTGCGTAACCTTGTTTCGCCGCTTCTAGTGTGCGCTCGCCATTCACTTTAATACCGTCAAAACACAGAGCTGCCATTTCCATGCAGTCGTTCCATGTATCTAAAGCGTCAAACAACCCTTCTTTATCTTCCTGCATGTCTTTGTTGTACGCCAATGGCAAGGCTTTAACTGTCATCATCATGCTCGATAATGCGCCATAGACACGCCCTGTCTTACCACGGATCAACTCAAGTGCATCTGGGTTTTTCTTCTGTGGCATTAATGACGAACCAGATGTCACCGTATCCGCTAACTCAATGAAGTTTGACTCGCCTGAATTGTAGAAGATCATATCTTCTGCAAGACGAGAAAGGTGAAGCATAGAAATCGACGCCACCGACATCAGTTCCATCACATGATCACGATCTGAAACCGAATCGAGTGAATTACGCGTAGCACGGTGGAAACCGAGATTATGTGCTAATTGTTCGCGATCAATCGGATAAGCCGTTCCCGCTAACGCACCCGAGCCAAGTGGACAAGTGTCGAGACGCTGTAAGGCATCATTCAGACGAGAGTAGTCACGCTCGAACATTTCAACATAAGCCAAGCACCAGTGAGCAAAGGTTACAGGTTGAGCACGCTGAAGATGAGTATAGCCTGGCAATACGGTGCCTTGGTGCTGTTTAGCAACATGGACCATTTGTGCTTGTAGGCGATCTAAAGCAATCAATAATTGCTGACCTTGCTGACGACACCAAAGTTTCAAGTCTGTGGCGACTTGGTCATTCCGAGAACGCCCAGTGTGGAGTTTTTTACCTAAATCTCCCACTTTACTGATTAGCTGCTGTTCAACCCAAGAGTGGATATCTTCTGCATCAGAGCGAAGAATTTGGTGAGGGTCTTCCATCACTTCTAACTTCAGCTCATTTAAAGCAAGTTCCAGTTTCTGCTGTTCTTCTGCCGATAGCACATCAACAGAAAGCAGAGCTTTAGACCATGCGATTGAACCTACGATGTCTTGCTCAGCCAATCGGTAGTCAAAACGCAACGAATCATTGAACTCTTTAAATCTGGTGTCTGCCGCTTGGGTAAATCTTCCGCCCCATAATGCCATTGCGTCTCTCCTGATGACTATTGCTTACTCTAACGTTCTCGAATGAGTAGTAACCAATTTGATGGTCATTAGCTCACTTTTTCTTATGGGTCAACGTTACGGCAATTTCGATAAAAAATAAAGTATAAATTCAATATTTTTACATATATATTCAAACTAACTTTAGATACCCGCTTTTAGAAACCAAAAGACCCGCCTATAAATGGCGGGTCTTTATTCAATCCGAGATGGATGTTAAGGGATTATTTCTTCTGGCTGTTCAATGCACGAATACGGCTTGATAGCGAGTAAAGACGGATAAACCCACCTGCATGGCTTTGGTCGTAAACTTCATCTTCACCAAAAGTCGCGAACTCTTCTGAATACAAGCTGTTGTCAGAACGTTTTTGCGTCACTGTCGCTTGACCTTTGTAGAGCTTAACAACCACTTCACCGTTAACGTCTTGCGCTAGCTCTTCTGAAGCGGCAAGGATCGATTTACATAGTGGCGTAAACCAACGGCCATCGTATACAAGGTGAGACGCTTTTAGACCTAGCTCCTCACGGAATTCGAATGATGATTTGTCTAGCACAAGCTGCTCTACAGCACGCAGCGCTTCCATCATGATGGTGCCTCCCGGTGTTTCATAACAACCACGAGACTTCATCCCAACAAGACGGTTTTCCACGATATCGATACGGCCAACACCGTGCTTAGCGCCCTTCTCGTTTAGGTAAACCAGTGCGTTGTATGGTGTCATCACTTCACCATCAACTTCGACCACTTCACCTTTTTCTACTTTCAGCGTGACGTATTCCGCTTCATTTGGCGCTTGCTCTGGGTCGACAGTCCACACCCAGCAGTCTTCGTTTGGTGCGTTCCACGTATCTTCTAAAACGCCGCCTTCCGTCGAAATGTGCCATGCGTTTGCATCACGTGAATAGATCTTAGTAAGAGACGCAGAGCAAGGAATATTACGCTCAGCTAGGTAATCCAAACACTCTTCACGGCTCACTAGGTCCCACTCACGCCAAGGTGCAATCACTTGTAAGTCCGGTGCTAGTGCTGCGAATGCGCCTTCAAAACGTACTTGGTCGTTACCTTTACCTGTACAGCCATGACACAGAGCGTCCGCGCCCACTTTACGTGCCACTTCAACCTGCGCTTTGGCAATGATTGGACGCGCCATTGATGTACCTAGCAGGTACTTACCTTCGTAGTACGCGCCAGTTTTTAGCGTTGGGTAAATGTAGTCTGCGACCATTTCTTCTTTCAAGTCAGCGATGTAGCACTCAGAAGCACCAGAGGCTTTTGCTTTCGCTTCAATGCCTTCTAGCTCTTCGGCACCTTGACCAACATCGGCAACGAAAGCCACTACTTCACAGTCGTAGTTCTCTTTTAGCCACGGGATAATTACTGAAGTATCTAGACCGCCTGAGTATGCGACTACCACTTTATTTACGTTCACTTTGCTCATGTTTTTTCTCCAAACTTAACTGGCGCTGCGCTCGGCGGTCAGTGCCAACTACGACTTCCTAATATTGAATTCTTTTGCTGATGCTTATTGAGGCAAGAATTGAGTACCAATACTTTCACCAGCGAATAACTGTGCTAATTTTTCTGGGTAACGCCAGGTCGCGACTTCAATTGGACGGCCAAGATCATTGGCGGCCTCCAAAGCAGCTTTAACTTTGACGATCATGCCATCGGTGATCACATGTCCATCGATCAACGAGTTAGCTTGCTGCTCTGACAGGGTTTTGATCAAATGGCCTTTTCCATCTAATACACCACTCACGTCTGATAACAGGACTAACTCCGCATCTAATGCGCCCGCAACCGCGACTGCTGCTTGATCAGCATTCACATTCATCATCTGGCCATCTTTGGTTAAACCAATTGAACTGATGATCGGCAGTGCACCTGTGTTTAGCACCGCTTGTAATAGTGCTGAGTCACCCGGTGATACTTTGCCTACCGCGCCG
Organism: Vibrio sp. 661; assembly: GCF_033339315.1. Taxonomy (NCBI): domain Bacteria; kingdom Pseudomonadati; phylum Pseudomonadota; class Gammaproteobacteria; order Vibrionales; family Vibrionaceae; genus Vibrio; species Vibrio sp. 661. The sequence goes on from NZ_JAWOUJ010000023.1 coordinate 36,975, forward strand.
AGTTCTGGGTCAAGTTCTTCAACAAGACACAAACCACCATCCGCAAGGCTAAGGCCCACAGCGTTAAGACCGTCCGCAATCGCTTGACCTTGAAGTAACTTATTCGCAGTGCCTGCAAGCGCGCCTGCAATCACAGGAATTTGATCGTAAGGCGTTACGCGTAAACCGTTTTTCTTAACGGTTTCAAGCTGAAGCTTTGCCATCAACTCATCAACTAGGTAACCACCGCCATGAACGATGGCGATTTGTCGCTGTGCCGATTTTTGGTAAGCCGCAATGGCACCAAAAAGTTGGCTTAAGGTTTGAGTGCATGATAGAGCTGCACCACCTAGCTTAATGACTAAAGGAGCTTGATTGGTTTGCGTCATCGCATTTCCCTCTTTCAACGACTACAGCAACGCTGTCAGTTCTGGGTAACCGTAATGAATATTGAGACATTGCATCGCTTGACTCGATGCACCTTTAAGTAGGTTGTCGATAGCTGAAATCACAATGATGTGTTCGCCTTGTACCTTCCAGCCGATATCGCAGAAAGGGGTATTTTCGACATCCTGAATACGTGGAATACCGTCGCCTTTAAGACGCACCGCAGGCTTGCCTTGATAAGCTTGTTCAAACGCCTGTGCCACTTGTGCTTCTGTCACACCTTGCGCAAGCTTCATGGTGATAGTGGCAAGAATGCCGCGTTTAAAGTTGCCGAGGTGCGGAGTAAAAATCACATCGCAACCCAAGTGCTGAGCAATCTCTGGCTGGTGACGATGGTTAAATACACCATAAGGTTGCAAGCTCACTTCACAGAAGCTGTTAACCATGGAGGCTTTACGCCCTGCACCTGATACACCACTGGTTGCGTTGATCACTGGCCATTGGTTGGTATCGAGCAACGCATGTTCTAATAAAGGTTTGATTGCAAGCTGTGAAGCGGTTGGGTAGCAACCTGCTACTGCAATCAAAGGAGTGGTTTTTATTGATTCTTGGTTCCACTCTGCTAAGCCGTATGCTGCTTTATCTAGCCAGTTGTTATGTTGATGTTCGAAGCCATAAAAAGTGTCGTAAAAGCCTTCACTTTTCACACGGAATGCACCCGATAAATCGAATACCTGACAGCCTGCCTCCAAGAAAGTTGGGGCTAAATCATGGCTGACTTCGTGAGCCGTTGCCAAAAACACCACGTCCGATTCTTGAGCGATTTGCAGTGGATCCGTTAGTGGTAAAACTGGCATATCAATGATGCCCGCTAGCTTACCGTGCAGCTGCGCGATGCTCTTTCCCGCATCAACACTGTTGGCGGAAACGTATAAACCTGATAGCGTGAGTTGTGGGTGTTTATTAACCATTAACGCTAACTCTGCGCCGGTGTAACCGCTGGCTCCAATAATCGTGGTTTTTAGCATTGTGTAACATCCATATACTTAAAGGCTCAAATGACTATTCATATTTAATTTTTGCTTTATTTTGATTTTTTATTCATTAAATATGATTTAATATGTGTTTTACATTTTTGTGGTCTGTCTGTCAACAGGAGATTTGAAGAATCCATGCAATTACCAACTTTTCTAGAGGTCTATGAAGGACTCATCAGCACCTCTTCTATCAGCTCCACGGATCCGAGCTGGGATCAGGGCAATGCAAAAGTCATCGAAAAACTCGCATCTTGGTTTAAAGATCTGGGTTTTAGCGTTGAAGTGATCGAAGTCGAGCCAGGCAAGCACAATATGATCGCACGTATGGGTGAGGGTGAAGGTGGCCTTTTACTTGCTGGCCATAGCGATACCGTGCCATTCGATCAAGGGCGATGGAATTTTGATCCGCATAAACTGACGGAAAAAGACAACCGCTTCTACGGTTTAGGCACAGCAGACATGAAAGGCTTTTTCGCCTTTATTTATGAAGCAGTGAAGAAAGTCGATTGGAGCAAGCAGAGCAAACCACTTTACGTATTAGCCACTTGTGACGAAGAGACCACCATGTTGGGCGCGCGACATTTCACAGCAAACGCCCCATTTAAGCCGGATTACTGCATCATTGGTGAACCCACCAGCCTTGTACCAATTCGAGGTCATAAAGGGCATGTGGCAAATGCCATTCGCGTAACAGGCAAGTCCGGTCACTCATCGGACCCAGCGCTTGGCGTTAACGCTATTGAGATCATGCATGAAGTCATGTTCGCCATGATGCAACTGCGTGACAAATTGATTAAAGAATATCACCATCCGGGTTTTGCCATTCCAAGCCCTACCCTAAATCTTGGACACATTCACGGTGGTGACAGCGCTAACCGTATTTGTGGTTGCTGTGAGCTGCATTACGACGTGCGTCCTCTTCCCGGCATTAGCCTTGATGGTTTAGAGAACATGTTGCGCGGAGCATTAAAAGAAGTCGAAGCGAAATGGCCTGGGAGACTGGAGATTATTCCATTGCATGAGCCTATTCCGGGTTACGAATGCCAACATGACCACCCATTTATTGGTGGTGTTGAAGAGATCTGCCATACCAGTTCAGAAACCGTGAACTACTGTACTGAAGCACCATTTCTACAGCAGTTGTGTCCAACCTTGGTGCTCGGCCCTGGGTCAATCGACCAAGCCCATCAACCGGATGAGTTTCTATCCTTCGACTTTATCGACCCCACAATTGATGTGCTTTCAAAGGCGATGGTCAAGTACTGCTGTTAATACGCGTTTAAGCTCGAAAGTCTGTGCAGCTCGATTGAGCTGCATCTTTTTATCTTCACAATTTAGCGCGAGTCTTAACACTTATTTAACTTGTTATTTTGTAATTAATTTTCACTTCTTACTCTATGGCTGCCGTAAATTTGCTCTAAATCAGGAGACAGCGGAATAATTGCAAACTTAGTCTGCTTTATTTGACTATAACTGGTGCTTTTCGCTAGATTGGAGTCTTAACAAGGACAATGGATGTAGTTTTTTTACGAGGCAGGACGACAATGAACGAGAAATACGCCGCACTCAAAAGTAATGTGCGCATGTTAGGCCACTTATTGGGTAACACCATTCGCGATGCCCATGGCGAAGAAATCTTCGAGAAAGTGGAAACCATTCGTAAATTATCCAAATCAGCTCAAGCAGGGAATCAAGCAGACAGGGACAGCTTGATCGAAGAAATCAAACATCTACCTGATGAGCAGCTAACGCCCGTTACTCGCGCGTTTAACCAATTTCTAAACCTCACCAATATCGCTGAGCAATACCACACGATTTCACGCCATTGTGAAGAGCACATTTGCGAGCCAGACGCGATTAACTCGCTGTTTTCTAAACTGGTACAAAACGATGTGAGCAAACTGGACACTGCCCAAGCGGTTCGTGATCTAAATATTGAATTGGTATTGACGGCTCACCCAACAGAAATTACGCGCCGCACGATGATCAACAAACTGGTCAAGATAAACGAGTGCTTATCAAAGTTGGAGCTAAGCGATCTTTCTTCTAAAGAGCGCAGAAAAACCGAACGCCGCCTAGAGCAACTGATTGCCCAAGGCTGGCATTCAGACGTGATTCGACAACAACGCCCAACTCCGTTGGATGAAGCAAAGTGGGGCTTTGCGGTCGTTGAAAACTCGCTATGGGAAGCAGTACCGGACTTCCTACGTGAGATGAATGACCGTCTAAAATCTTACCTTGGAGAAGGTTTACCCATTGATGCTCGCCCAGTGCACTTCTCCTCTTGGATGGGTGGTGACCGTGACGGTAACCCGTTTGTTACTCACAACGTTACGCGTGAAGTCTTACTTTTGTCTCGTTGGAAAGCCGCCGATCTTTATCTCAATGACATCAACGAGTTGATCAGCGAGCTGTCTATGACAGTTTCAAACGATCAAGTCCGTGAGCTTGCTGGCGAAGATCAGCACGAACCATACCGTGCGATCCTGAAGCAATTACGCACTCTGCTCAATGAAACCAAAGATATTCTCGATGCTAAGATCCACGGTCAAAAGCTGGCTGTTAAAGCACCACTGCAAAAAGTCGAGCAACTTTGGGAACCGCTGTATGCCTGCTACCAGTCACTAAACGAATGTGGCATGGGTGTAATAGCCAACGGCTCACTACTGGATACACTACGCCGCGTAAAAGCATTTGGTATCCATCTTGTACGTCTTGATATCCGCCAAGAGAGCACGCGTCACTCAGACGTCTTGTCTGAACTAACTCGCTACTTAGGTATTGGTGATTACGAACAATGGAGCGAGCAAGATAAGATTGCTTTTCTAACTAACGAGCTTGCATCTAAACGCCCGCTTCTCCCTCGTGATTGGGAACCGTCTGAACCCGTCAAAGAGGTTTTGGATACCTGCAAGATTGTTGCAGCACAACCGCGTGAAGCGTTTGGCGCTTACGTTATTTCAATGGCACGTACCGCCTCTGACGTACTAGCCGTTCATCTACTGCTACAAGAAGCTGGTTGCCCTTACCGCATGGATGTGTGTCCTCTGTTCGAAACGCTAGACGATTTGAACAACGCAGAATCGGTCATCAAGCAGCTTATGGGGATTGACCTTTACCGTGGTTTTATCCAAAACCACCAGATGGTCATGATTGGTTACTCTGACTCAGCGAAAGATGCAGGTGTTATGTCTGCTGGTTGGGCTCAGTATCATGCGATGGAATCGTTAGTTAAAGTGGCTGAAGAAGAAGGCGTTGAGCTAACTCTATTCCATGGTCGTGGGGGCACAGTCGGTCGCGGTGGCGCACCTGCGCATGCTGCGCTTTTGTCGCAACCACCAAAAAGCTTGAAAGGCGGTTTACGTGTAACAGAGCAAGGCGAAATGATCCGCTTTAAACTGGGACTCCCAGATGTCGCAGTAAACAGCTTTAACCTATATGCAAGTGCGATTCTGGAAGCCAACTTGTTACCGCCACCGGAGCCAAAACAAGAATGGCGCGACTTGATGGAAGTGCTATCAGAAGTAAGCTGTGAGTCTTACCGAAATGTGGTTCGTGGCGAGCCAGATTTCGTGCCTTACTTCCGCCAAGCAACACCAGAACTCGAACTCGGCAAGTTGCCACTTGGTTCTCGTCCTGCAAAACGAAACCCTAAGGGCGGAGTAGAAAGCTTACGTGCAATCCCGTGGATCTTCTCATGGAGCCAAAACCGTTTGGTACTCCCTGCATGGCTAGGCGCAGGCGAAGCGATTCAATACTCGATCGATAAAGGCCACCAAGCATTGCTCGAAGAGATGTGCCGCGAATGGCCGTTTTTCTCTACTCGTCTCGGCATGCTAGAGATGGTGTACTCGAAGTGTAATATTGATATCTCTCGCTACTACGATGAGCGATTGGTGGATGAGTCGCTCCGTCCACTCGGTGAAAAACTTCGTGCTCAGCTTCAAGAAGACATCAAAGCGGTACTGAATGTAGAGAACAATGAAAACTTGATGCAGCATGACCCTTGGGGACTCGAGTCGATTCGCTTACGCAATATCTACGTTGAGCCATTGAATATGCTACAAGCAGAGCTACTATACCGCACGCGTCAAACCGAAGAAGCTTCTGCAAACTTGGAAGAAGCGTTGATGGTGACGATTGCTGGTATTGCTGCTGGTATGCGCAACACAGGCTAATCGTTTCATTTTTAATAAAAAGCTGGGCAAATGCTCAGCTTTTTTTTATCACAGGATAATCGCACCAAAACAAAAGCAGTCAAATAAACCACTAGAGACCCAAAAAATACCAAAACAAAAGAATAAAAAACCACAAGTTAACACTATTGATTATTATGTTAGTTTTTTAGGGTAATTTTGTCCTACTATTCCACTTCATGCTTATTATTTATATACTACTTGCCTGCTGAGAGCTCATAAATCCAATCATACCTGCTCCAGCCTTGATGGGACTCCCCATCTCTCTAGGTGATAAACGGCTTTAAGGTGACAGGACCAACATTGTTGGTGCTACTTATACATTAAAAAACTCAAGTGCCAGTAAGAGCGCAGCTGAAAGTATAAGTAGCTTGTTTACAAGTTTATTGACCATTTGGATTGAAGACATGTCATTACCACACGTAATCTTAACTGTTCTTAGCACTCGCGACGCAACCGGTTACGATATCACTAAAGAATTCTCTGCTAGCATCGGTTACTTCTGGAAAGCAAGCCACCAACAGGTGTACCGTGAACTCAACAAAATGGCTGAGAAAGAACTGGTTACTTGCGTATTAGAACCCCAAGAAGGCAAACCAGACCGCAAGGTTTACTCCATTACAGACGCTGGTCGCAGCGCTTTAGGAGAGTGGTTTGATCAACCAACTGCACACCCAACAGTTCGTGATGAGTTTTCAGCGAAATTGATGGCATGTGCCGTTCAACCTGCAGCTCCATTCCGTGACCAACTCGCCGAGCTAGTTGAAGAGTCTCGCAAACTGGTTTCTCACTACAAAGAAATTGAAGCGGCTTACTACGCAACGCCGTCAACTTTAGATAAACAAGCTCGCCTAGAACGTCTAACGCTTCGCCGTAACCTTCTGTTACGTGAAACTTGGATCACTTGGGCAGAAGAAGTTCTAACTGAACTTGAAGTGATTGGTTAAACTCCTTTTGCTTTGATAAAACGAAAAAGGCTTGCCACTTGGCAAGCCTTTTATCTTTTTGAAACCAGATTTACGCACCGACTACTGCGCGAGGACGAACACCCAACGTATGGCATAACGCGTAAGTCATCTCTGCACGGTTTAGTGTGTAGAAGTGAAAGTCCTTAACCCCTTCACGACTCAGTACACGCACCATATCAATAGCTTGGCTAGCTCCTACAAGCTGGCGAGTCACCGGATCATCATCCAAACCATCGAATTGTTTGCTCATCCATCCTGGTACTTTCACGTTGTTCTGTGCCGCAAAGCGAGACGCTTGCTTAAAGTTCGATACAGGCAAAATTCCTGGCACAATTTCTACGTCAATTCCTGCTGCGACACAACGGTCACGGAATCGCAGGTAAGACTCAACGTCAAAAAAGAACTGAGTAATAGCACGGTTTGCACCTGCATCTACCTTACGTTTTAGGTTCAATAAGTCAGACTGTGCGCTTTTAGCTTCAGGGTGAACCTCAGGGAATGCAGCAACGGAGATATCGAAATCGTGGCGTGATTTCAGCAGCTCAACCAAATCCGAGGCATACATATCAGGCGCACCGCCACCTGGAGGAATATCACCACGCAGAGCGACGATATTTTCAATACCATTGTTCCAATAATCATCGGCAATATTAATCAACTCTTCACGAGTCGCATCAATACAAGTGAGATGGGGAGCGGCAACCAATCCGGTTGTTGCTTTAATTTCTTTAATGATGGAGTGTGTTCTGTCACGCTCGCCGGAGTTCGCACCGTAAGTCACAGAAACAAATTTAGGTTGAAGCGTTTTAAGACGGTGCACTGAATTCCAAAGTGTTTCTTCCATCTTAGCGCTGCTTGGCGGAAAAAACTCAAACGATACATTGATGTTATCTGATAACTCAGCAATATTCTGGTTCAAGGCGTCGATATGGCCTGCGTGCGTATATCCCATCTTACTCTCCCTGCGGCACTCCGCCACGAAAACAAATCCTTAAAATCGACGTTTAGACGTCTATATGTCTACAGAATGTATTGAATACGATTTAATGTCAACCTTGTAATTATGAATTTTTCTCAAGTTAATAATGAAGATAGTTCAAGTTTCTACTTGAGCATCATCTCGCCATTTTGCACGGGTTATGACTTCAGTATGGCACTGATAGGGGAATAAAAAACCCTGGATTAATTCCAGGGTTTTTAGGTCAATCGCAACTTTAAAATAAACCAGCCAATCGGTTGAGGTCGGATTGAATAGCGCCGGCTGTCACTTCTCTGCCTGCGCCTGGTCCTCGAATTACCAGAGGGTTATCTTTGTACCACTTGCTCTCTATGGCAAAAATGTTATCGCATGGCAATAAGTTGGCGAGCGCGTGCTCACGAGATAACGCTTCGACTCCCACCGTTGCTTTACCATTTTTTTCTAAACGCGCCACATAGCGAAGCACTTGATCGTTTCTCTGTGCTTTTGTCAGACGCTCTTGAAGTATTTCACTCAACAATGCTCCATTATCGAAGAAATCATCTAAGCTCAGTTCTCTTAATTCTTCTGGCACCAAAGACTCAACTTTAACGCTGTCTGGTTCTATATCTAGGCCCGATTCTCGAGCCAAGATGACTAACTTACGCATTACATCGGAGCCATCTAAATCAGAACGAGGGTCAGGTTCGGTTAACCCTTGCTGCCAAGCAAGATCGACTAAATCATTAAATGGCACAGAACCATCAAACTGTTGGAACAGCCATGATAACGTCCCCGAGAAAATCCCCGATAGAGCGACGATTTCATCCCCACTGTCACGAAGATCTCGCACGGTATGGTTTATCGGTAACCCAGCACCAACCGTTGCGTTGTATAGCCAATGACGACCAATTTTAGCGAATGCATCTTGAACCTGATGGTAGTACTGACTATCTGCGGAACCGGCCACTTTGTTGGCGGAAATCAAATGAATGCCTTGCTGTGCGATTTCTACGTAGCGCTGAGCCAAATCTTTACTCGCGGTAACATCAAGCACGACGGCTTCATCGTAGCTTTTAAGCGCTCCCAAACGTGCCAGCCAATCCCCATTGTTTGCTATGCTTTCATCATCAAATCGTTCAGCAACACTCACCGCCTCAATACCTTGCTCATCGAACCAATAGGTTTGGCTATCCACAACCGCGACAAGATCAAAGCTCATACCATGACGTTTTTCGAGCTCACTTTTTTGCGTCGCAAATAAATTTAACCAACTAGAACCAATATTACCCTTGCCACATAAAGCCACTGCCACGCGTTTTTGCGCTTGGAACAACTGGCTATGAATCGTTTGAACCAACGCCTCGGTATCAGTACGGCGCAAAACAGCGACTAGGCTCAGCCCTGAGTCTGTTTCAGAGATAAATTCTACCGGAGAGTGCTTTAGCTTCTGATAAAAGCCAAAGCAATGATTGGCGTTTTTCGTAACGCCTGCACCTACCGCAGCTAAGAGCGAGTAACCTTCTTTTAGCTTAATTTCTGCCTCTACCGCAAGCTCTTGCAAGTGTTTCAATGCACCACCGGCGATTTCTGCGGTGTAAGCCAAGCGTAGCGTATGCTGATCGGATTGAGCTTCAAATGCCAATGGCTCTAATTGCGCGCGCTGCAACGCTTGTAATACATCACTCTGTGTTTTTTCGAAGTCGTGCCCATGCATGAAAGACAACTGCACCAATAAAACATCATCCAGTGAAGTAATAATTTTAGCGCCACGACCAGATGCCAATACACGCTCAATACGAGTAGAACCCGACTCTGGCAGATAGCTACACTTGAGATTAAGGTCCATGGTACTTTGCGCCACAGGCTGAAGCGTACGACTGTGTAGCACTGGGGCAGCTAAGCGAGCAAGTTCACTGGCTTCATCCAATCGAAGTAACGGTAATAAACAAGCGTCAGACACCAAACGTGGATCGGCACTATAGACACCAGCAACATCACTCCAAATCGTGACAGTACTGACTTCAGCAAGCGCGCCTATGACCGTTGCAGAATAGTCAGAGCCGTTACGACCAAGTAGGATGGTTTCTCCTGCCTCGTTCTGAGCCATAAAGCCAGTAATTACCACACGTTTATGGTTATGCTGCGCGAGGATCTCTTTAATTAAAGGGTATGAACGAGCGCGATCAACCTCTGGTTGAGTTCCCGCTTCTGCACGTAAAAACGCTCGTGCATCTTGTGCAACCGCAGGGATAGAACGTTGAGATAATAACGCGGCCAATAGGCGAGCAGACCACACTTCTCCGTGCCCCAGTACCGCGGCTTTTTGCGCATTAGTGAGTGGTGCAGTCAGCTCCGAGAGAGTACTGAACTCATCATGTAATAAAGCTAACAGCTCTTCTTTTGCTTCACTCTCCAACAAGCTTTCTATTAGCTCAGTTTGGAACTGTCTCAAGCTTTGAAGCGCTTCATGCGCAATTCGGCCATCTTTACTTAACCCTTCCAAAAACTCAATCAAGCGGTTAGTGGTTTTTCCTGCAGCAGAGACGACCACAAGATCATTTTCTGTCGAATACTCCTTGAGAATACCCACAACGCGTAAGTAGCATTCTGGGTTTGCTAAGCTACTGCCACCAAACTTATGCAGCTGACGTTGTACAGTCATTGTTATCGTCTCCTATTACTGGGTAGCTTTAGCGAACGCTTGTTCTAAATCTGTGATGAGGTCTTGTGCATCTTCCAAACCGACAGACAAACGCAATAGTTGATGAGAGACCCCAGCCTCCGCCAGCGCCTCCTCACCCATTGCACGGTGCGTCATGGATGCTGGGTGGCAAATCAAACTTTCTACACCACCTAATGACTCTGCTAATGAAAACAGTTGGAGCTCTTTCACAAACACCTTTAACTGCTCAAACGAACCAGCAAACTCAAAACTCAACATAGAGCCAAAGCCCGTTTGCTGCTTTTTAGCAATGTCGTGACCTGGATGTTCCGGCAGGCTTGGATGATAGATAGTTTTAACTAACGCTTGTTTCTGTAGGTAAGCTAGTACCTGCTGTGAGCTCTCTTCATGTACTCTCATACGAGCAGCAAGCGTACGAATACCTCGCAGTGTCATGTAACTATCGAAAGGTGTGCCCGTTGCACCAATACAATTACCCCACCATGCAAGCTCTTCTGCATGCGCTTCTGTGTTGGTGATGATTACTCCACCAATTACGTCCGAATGACCGTTGATGTACTTTGTTGTGGAGTGGATAACAAAATCCGCACCTAGCTCTAAAGGTTTTTGGTACACGGGTGTCAAAAAGGTATTGTCCACCGCAACTAACGCGCCGATTTGTTTCGCTTTTTCACAAGTAGCTGCAATATCCACTACGCGAACCAGAGGGTTTGACGGAGTTTCTAGCAAAATGAGTTTTGGTTTTTGTGCCAATGCAGCATCTAAAGCCTGTTCGTCTGATTGATCGACAAACTGAACCTTAAAATCGCCTTTGTTAGCTCGGGTATTAAAAAGACGATAGGTACCACCATAACAATCGTGAGGAGCAATAATGAGATCATCTGGGCCGAGAAAAGCGGAAACCCATAAATTTAATGCCGACGTACCGCAGTTAGTAACAACCGCTCCTTTTCCAGACTCAAGTTCAGATAGCGCACTTTCCAACAGTCCGCGGTTTGGATTACCAGATCGTGTGTAATCATACTTGGGCACTTCACCAAAAGCAGGAAAACCATAGTTAGTGGAAAGATAAATAGGTGGAACGACAGCATGATATTGGCTGTCTGATTCAATACCAGTGCGTACTGCAATGGTCGCAGGTTTGCGAGTGCTCATGGGTGTATCCTTTCACGGGTAATGACTTCTAAATAGGAATGCGCTATATCTAATGAGTAACATAAAGTGATCAACACGCTTCCTTTGCTGTTATGTTCACTTTACTCGTCAAAAAATGAGACGTCAACACTTCTAGACGTCTATATGTCTTTGCTTATGGCGGTAAATGCAGCTAAAATCAGCACCTAAATTATTTTTAACCGATTACATAAATGAAGGTGTGCAATGGCTGACTGGAATGGCGAATACATTAGCCCATATGCAGAGCACGGCAAAAAAAGCGAACAAGTAAAAAAAATTACCGTCTCTATCCCGCTAAAAGTTTTAAAGGTGCTAACTGATGAGCGTACTCGCCGTCAGATCAATAACTTACGCCATGCAACCAATAGCGAATTGCTATGCGAGGCATTTTTGCACGCGTACACAGGTCAGCCACTTCCGACAGATGAAGACCTTCGTAAAGACCGTCCTGATGATATTCCAACAGAAGTAAAAGCGCTGATGACGGAAATGGGCATCGAATTTGAGTCATTCGACGAAGAATAAAAAAGCCTGATAAGAGGTTTCAGGTAATAACTCTTGCCTCGAGCCAAATGAATGACATAAAAAATGGGACGCAATAGCGTCCCATTTTTGTGTATCACATCTGAAAGATATATTACTCTGCCATGTAGTTTTCAGGCATCTCGATACGAGCTACACCTGAATTAACCGCCGCCTGAGCAACCGCTTTTGCAACACGTGGTAGCAAACGTGAATCCATTGGTTTTGGAATAATATAGTCCGCACCAAACTCTAGCTTATCAACACCTGCAGCCTTCAATACGGCTTCAGGTACAGGCTCTTTTGCTAGCTCACGAATCGCCTCAACGGCTGCAAGTTTCATTTCATCATTGATTTCACTTGCACGCACATCAAGAGCACCGCGGAAAATGAATGGGAAACACAATACGTTGTTAACTTGGTTAGGATAATCACTACGGCCAGTACCCATGATCAAGTCATCACGAACTGCGTGAGCAAGTTCCGGCTTGATTTCAGGATCCGGGTTAGAACATGCGAATACGATTGGCTTATCTGCCATCAACTTCAACGCTTCCGCTGGCAATAGGTTTGGACCAGATACACCTAGGAACAGATCTGCACCTTCAATCACGTCTTCTAGTGTGCGCTTATCTGTATTGTTCGCAAATAGCTGCTTATATTCATTAAGATCATCACGACGAGTGTGAATCACACCTTTGCGATCTAGCATGTAGATTTTTTCGCGCATTGCGCCGCATTTGATCAGAAGCTCCATACACGCTACAGCGGCAGCGCCAGCGCCAAGACAAACAATTGTTGAATCTTCAAGTTTCTTACCTTGAAGTTCGATTGCATTCAGCATACCCGCTGCCGTTACAATAGCAGTACCATGTTGATCATCGTGGAATACTGGTACATCACAACGTTCAATCAGACGCTTTTCAATCTCAAAACAGTCTGGTGCTTTAATATCTTCAAGGTTGATACCGCCAAAAGTGTCTGCAATGCTCGCAACAGTATCAACAAATTCATCGATCGTGCGGTGCTTAACTTCAATATCAATAGAGTCAAGACCTGCAAAACGCTTAAACAGTAACGCTTTACCTTCCATCACTGGCTTAGATGCAAGTGGACCTAGGTTACCTAGACCTAGAATAGCGGTACCGTTAGAAATAACAGCAACCATGTTCCCTTTTGCAGTGTACTTGTACACGTTATCCGGGTTTTGTGCGATTTCACGCACTGGCTCTGCAACACCAGGGCTGTAAGCAAGGGCAAGATCACCCGCCGTTTCCGCAGGCTTTGTCAGTTCGACAGCAATCTTTCCTGGAGTTGGATAAGCATGGTAATCCAATGCTTTTTGGCGATGTTCTTCTTCTGGAGTGGCTGCTTGGTGGTTGTCTTCAGACATGGACGTTTCTCTTTTTTATTTTTAGGTAAGGGGGCATAAATTCTATCGGATAGAAATCAAACTTCATAGGCAAGATTGCGAGCAATATCCTTAAAAAGCCGATAATAAAAGAGATTAGACCAGATAACGGGGTTAAGCACCTGATTTTCGAGTCAGGTGCTCTTTCTTCTTACTATTATTGGAGTATGCAAACTCAGAAAGTATCGTTACTCTTCGTCCACGTATTGCGCTTGGAGATAATTCTCAATACCAGACATTTCAATCAAGCCAAGTTGCGTCTCTAGCCAATCAACATGTTCTTCTTCATCTTCAAGAATATCTTGGAAGAGATCTCGAGACACATAATCTCGAATGTCTTCAGCGTAGGCAATCGCATCTTTTAAATCTGGAATAGCCGCCATTTCAAGCTTTAAATCACACTCGAGCATTTCCTTGGTATCTTCACCAATCATCAACTTACCTAAATCTTGTAGGTTCGGTAGGCCTTCAAGGAACAAAATACGCTCAATTAGATGATCGGCATGCTTCATCTCATCGATAGATTCGTGATATTCCTTGTCTGCTAGGTGCTTTAAGCCCCAGTCTTTATACATTCGGGCGTGAAGAAAATACTGATTAATAGCGACGAGCTCGTTACCGAGCACTTTATTGAGATGTTGAATGATGATTGGATCGCCTTTCATGACAAAACCCTCCTCTTTGGCTTCATTTAAATGTAGAAGCAAATGAGAAGGTGTCAAAATGTAAGGCAAATAATTACTGCATACTTACAGCAATTAGCTGGCTTGTTTAAATTCCGTGTAACTAGTTTCCGCTAAAATTTCCTTGGCCTGTTTGATGCACTTACCACATTGGCTGCCCAATGCCGTGCACTTTTTGATTCCTTTAATATCTGTTACGCCTTCATCTATCGCCAACTTCCTAATTTTTTTGTCGGAGACACCATGGCAAAGACAAACGTACATACTCAAAAAACCTATAAAACTAATCTGTGACAAACAATATAAACAAGAATAGTTCTTGTTACCAGTCGCATTATGGTGTCCGCTCAGAATATTTGGTTATAACGATTTTACCGCTGCAGGAAAAGATCAAAGGGTTAAGAGGGGTGAGTAAAAGCGTTAAGAAACAAAGCCGGTAAAACTCTGTTTTTAAATCGAAAAAGTGACGTCTTTTATTTCAACACTTATAACTAAATGTAATCTAGAAATGAAAAAGGGAAGCCTAAGCTTCCCTTTTCGATGCGCTTTCTTCAAAAAGAAGAACAGTGCAAGATTTCGTTTAATTCGTTATGAATTAGTCGAAGATCTTAGCAACAACACCAGCACCTACTGTACGGCCACCTTCACGGATCGCGAAACGTAGAC
>NZ_JAWOUJ010000024.1:0-50735 GCF_033339315.1 Vibrio sp. 661
GGTGGCTACGACGGGATTCGAACCTGTGACCCCATCATTATGAGTGATGTGCTCTAACCAGCTGAGCTACGTAGCCAAAACCATATTTTTTGTTCTCAACGCTTTGTTGCCTTGTCGTTGGGAACGGCGCGCATTATGCGAAGTTGAGTGAGATCCGTCAACAGTTTTTTTTAATAAATTTCGGAAAAAACCTCGTTCGCTTCCTTTTTAAACAAAGAGGCGTGTTTATGATCTAAAACTGGAAATAAATTAGCTTGCAGTTGCGTAATTTATTTTTGTTCATTTACTTAAGGTATTAAAAAAGCCAGCTTAACAGCTGGCTTTTAGTGTAAATGAAGTGTTTAGAATTCATTCATTTAATTAAACATTGAAGCGGAAGTGTACAACATCACCATCTTTTACGATGTAGTCTTTACCTTCTAGACGCCATTTACCTGCGTCTTTTGCGCCATTTTCACCATTGAATTGGATGAAATCGTCGTAACCGACTACTTCTGCACGAATAAAGCCTTTCTCGAAGTCAGTGTGGATCTTACCTGCCGCCTGAGGCGCAGTTGCACCAACAGGGATTGTCCAAGCACGTACTTCTTTAACACCTGCTGTGAAGTAGGTGTGTAGAGTCAGTAGTTCGTAACCAGAGCGAATTACACGGTTCAGACCCGGCTCTTCGATCCCCATATCTGCTAGGAATTCTTCGCGATCTTCATCTTCTAGTTCAGATAGTTCAGATTCGATAGCTGCACATACAGGTACAACGACATTGTTTTCTTTTTCTGCGAACTCACGAACCGCATCTAGATATGGATTATTTTCGAAGCCATCTTCGTTTACGTTTGCAATGTACATAGTTGGCTTCAGTGTTAGGAAGTTTAGATAGCCGATTGCTGCTAACTCTTCTTTAGATAGCTCAACTGTGCGTGCCATGCCGCCTTCAGTAAGTACTGGTAACAGTTTTTCTAGTACGGTTAGTTCAAATTTTGCGTCTTTATCGCCGCCTTTTGCCTTCTTCGCGTTACGTTGAATCGCTCGCTCACAAGAATCAAGGTCAGCCATTGCAAGTTCGAGGTTGATCACTTCGATATCTTCGATAGGTGAAACTTTACCTGAAACATGAACAATGTTTTCGTTTTCAAAACAACGTACAACGTGGCCAATCGCGTCTGTTTCACGGATGTTAGCTAGGAATTTGTTACCTAAACCTTCACCACGTGATGCACCAGCAACAAGACCAGCGATGTCCACGAACTCCATCGTCGTTGGAAGAACTCTCTGTGGGTTAACGATCTTAGCTAGTGCGTCTAGACGTAGATCTGGCACAGGAACCACACCAGTGTTTGGTTCAATGGTACAGAACGGGAAGTTTGCTGCTTCGATACCCGCTTTAGTTAGTGCGTTGAACAGAGTTGATTTACCTACGTTAGGTAGACCAACGATGCCACATTTAAAACCCATGATAGTAACCTTATTCAGCTTTGAACGTGTGGAGGCGATTTTGTGCTTTAGATAGGCCATCCTTAATCAGGATATCTAGACAACGAACAGCCTCATCAGCTGCTGCATCTAAAAGCTCTTGCTCTTTAGCTGGCGCTTTACCTAATACAAAACCCGCCACTTTATCTTTGTGTCCCGGATGACCAATGCCAATACGAAGACGATAAAAATCTTTGTTATTGCCCAGTTTGCTAATGGTGTCACGCAGACCGTTGTGTCCACCGTGACCCCCACCTTTTTTAAACTTAGCGACACCTGGCGGTAAGTCTAGCTCGTCATGAGCAACCATGATCTCTTCAGGTTTAATTTGATAAAATTTCGCAAGCGCAGCGATCGATTTACCTGATAGATTCATGAAGGTGGTTGGGATAAGCAAACGGAGATCCTGGCCATTGACCATAATGCGTCCTGTTAGACCAAAAAACTTTGGTTCGTTCTTCAGTGTAACGTTGTGAACGCGTGCTAATTCTTCTACAACCCAAGCGCCCGCATTGTGACGAGTTCTGGCGTATTCTGGTCCTGGATTAGCAAGACCAACAAGAAGTTTGATTTGTTGACTCAAGGTTAGGATCTCTCTGGAATCTCAAAAAGCGCAGTATGATAGCACAGAAAACTCGCGGTGGGCGACCAAGGGATTTTCTGCCTATCGATACAAATAAAAAAACACCCCAAAGAGGGGTGCTTTTGAAATCAGTGTAACTGAAATGTTCGTATTAGTTGAACATTGCAGAGATTGACTCTTCGTTACTGATACGACGAATCGCTTCAGCCAGCATGCGAGATAGGCTTAGTGTTGTCACTTTACCTGTTGCAGCCATCTCTTTAGACAGAGAGATAGAGTCAGTTACGATAACTTGGTCAAGAACTGAGTTCTTGATGTTATCCGCAGCGTTGCCTGAGAATACTGCGTGAGTAGCGTAAGCGAATACACGCTTAGCACCGCGCTCTTTTAGTGCTTCAGCTGCTTTACATAGTGTGCCACCTGTGTCGATCATGTCATCAACGATCACACAGTCACGACCTTCAACATCACCGATTAGGTTCATTACTTCAGAAACGTTTGCACGTGGACGACGCTTATCTACGATTGCGATGTCGATGTCGCCTAGTGCTTTTGCTGTTGCACGAGCACGAACAACGCCACCTAGGTCAGGAGATACCACTACAGGGTTATCTAGACCGCGAGCCTGCATATCTTCAAGTAGCACTGGCGTGCCGAAGATGTTGTCTACAGGTACATCGAAGAAGCCTTGAATTTGCTCTGCGTGTAGGTCGATAGTTAGAACGCGGTCAACACCAACGTTAGATAGGAAATCAGCAACAACTTTTGCAGTAATTGGCACACGCGCAGAACGTACACGACGGTCTTGGCGAGCGTAGCCGAAGTAAGGGATAACTGCAGTGATACGGCCTGCTGAAGCACGGCGCATTGCATCAATCATAACAACCAATTCCATTAGGTTGTCGTTAGTCGGTGCACAAGTGGATTGAATGATGAAAACATCGCTACCACGAACATTCTCATTGATTTGAACTGCAACTTCGCCATCAGAAAAGCGAGAAACAGATGCATCACCAAGAGAGATGTAAAGACGATCAGCAATACGTTGGGCTAGTTCAGGTGTTGCGTTACCAGCAAATAGCTTCATATCAGGCACGGTGGAAACCTCGGGTTTGCGTCCAGTTTAAATAGGTCGGTGTGAGGCTGATTGGTATTCAGCCAAAGTCTCTTTTAATGGCGAAATATTGCGCCCTTGAGCGACAAATGCCGAGACTTTATCAGAGAGTTGTGCAAGGATAGTTTCTGCTTCAGATTTGCTCGAAAATTCAGCAAAAACGCAAGATCCTGTCCCCGTCAATCTTGACGGCGCGTATTGTAGCAGCCAAGAAAGTTGCTTATCAACCTCTGGGTAGAGCATTCGTACAATTTTTTCGCAATCGTTTACGCTTGGCGTATTTAAAAGTGTTTCTAGATCTCGTTTTGGGGTGTTTCGCGTCAGATCTGGATGACAAAAAACGTCGACGGTTGCGATAGATACATTCGGTCTGACGACTAAATACCATTTTTCTTCGGGATAAGCAGGAGAGAGTTTTTCACCAACACCTTCAGCAAAAGCTGCAAATCCGCGCACAAATACGGGCACGTCTGCGCCTAGTTTTAAACCTATTTCAGCCAGTTCGTCGTCAGTTAGATTCAGTTGCCATAAGTAATTCAGTGCCACTAATGCTGTAGCTGCATTCGATGAGCCCCCACCAATGCCTCCACCCATAGGCAGCACTTTCTGTAGCTCAATATGCGCGCCAAAAGGGCAGTTTGAGTAAGTTTGAAGCGCGGTTGCAGCTTTCCAAATTAAATTGTCTTGAAGAGGCACACCTTCTATCTCTGGAGAAATCGTAATATCACCAGAATGGTTCGCTTGAATGGTGAGCTCATCGCCGTGATCGACGAATTGGAATAACGTTTGTAACTCGTGATAGCCATTCTCTGTACGGCCGTTGATATGTAGAAAGAGATTCAATTTCGCTGGTGATGGCCAGCGTGTTGAAAGTTCAATCATTGGGTGATGTTCCATTTTGTGATCACTAGATTTATTTTGACATCAGCTGTGGTGAGTTTCAGCTTATTTGGCAGAGGGAGAGACTGTTCATGCCATTGAACGTCGCCATATCTTTGATATGCAATACTCCAATCATTTAAACCAATTTGTTTGTTTAACGCTTGCAGTGTATTGGTTGGAGACAGTTGGAATTTGTCGGCATCGGTCGGTAGACCTAATAGCCAGTCAGGCATGTGATCGACGGGCATCATCAACCCTGTAAGACGGTAAATCAGCTGATTAGCACTGCGAGAAGAAAGGACCTGATCATCGTAAGTTTCTACTGTGGCGCCTTGTGGGGTGATGGTGAGCTTTAATGCCGTTTGTCCGAGAATCGTTGTTAAACGCAACTGGCTTAGTGCTGAAGAATGTTTCCAGTAGAAGTTTAAATTTTGTCTTTGGTCTGGGCCAATATAACCAAGTTTCCCCGTTGCTTGAAAATCTCGGATGGTTTCGAGTCGCTGCTCATGAGCTTGCCATTCAACGCTGGTAACACTTTCAGGAACGGACGAACAACCAGCGAGCAGTAAGCTCGACAAGAAAAAAAGAATAAAGGAGCGTAACGTCATGTTTGATGGCTTATTAATCAGTTTCATCGGGAATCGCTCACAACTATAGCATTGAAAAGTCGCACTTAGGAAAACAAATCCGGCTTACCCTTTCAATAAATGCGTGCTTACAGTAAAATTCTGGACCTATTTTATAACCTATCCCAGAGATACCACGTTAGATGTCCTTGCTTGCTATTGGAATTAATCACAATACAGCGTCTGTCGACTTGCGAGAGAAGGTGGCGTTTGGTCCGGATAAACTCGGCCCTGCACTCGAGCAACTTAGAGAGCACGAAGCAGTTAACGGCAGTGTGATTGTTTCAACCTGTAACCGAACTGAGTTGTACTGCGATGTTAAGCAAGGAGCGCGAAACAAGTTGATCGATTGGCTTGCTCAATTTCATCAAGTGAGCCGCGAAGATTTAATGCCGAGTTTGTATGTTCATGAAGAACAAGCTGCAATAAAGCATTTGATGCGCGTATCGTGCGGTCTTGACTCTCTGGTGTTGGGTGAGCCTCAAATTTTGGGGCAGGTAAAGCAAGCATTTTCTGACTCGCGAGATCATCAAGCTGTCGATGCCTCGATTGATAAACTGTTTCAAAAGACGTTCTCAGTCGCCAAACGGGTGAGAACAGAGACAGATATTGGTGGTAATGCCGTGTCCGTGGCTTATGCGGCATGTACACTGGCAAAACATATTTTTGAGTCGTTATCAGATTCAACCGTGCTTTTAGTTGGTGCGGGTGAGACGATTGAATTGGTCGCGAAGCATTTAGCGTCCAACGGTTGCACAAAAATGATTGTCGCGAACCGCACTAAAGAGCGCGCGCAAGGCTTAGCGGACCAATTTGGCGCAGAAGTGATCAGTTTGAACGAAATTCCTGAACATTTGGCGAAAGCGGATATTGTGATTAGCTCAACGGCGAGCCCATTGCCTATTATTGGCAAAGGTATGGTCGAAACGGCTCTAAAGCAGCGCCGGCATCAACCTATCTTGTTGGTCGATATTGCGGTGCCGCGAGATGTGGAGTCGGAAGTCGGTGAACTGAACGACGCATATCTGTATTCTGTTGATGACTTGCAATCTATCATCGACAGCAACATTGAGCAGCGTAAAGTCGAAGCGATTCAAGCTGAAGCGATTGTTAGTGAAGAAAGCGCTGCATTTATGACATGGTTGCGTTCACTGCAAGCCGTCGATAGTATTCGCGACTATCGCAAATCAGCCAACGAAATTCGTGAAGAGTTACTGAGCAAAAGTTTGCAATCTTTAGCGGCAGGCGCAGATCCGGAGAAAGTGCTGCGCGAGCTGAGTAATAAACTCACCAACAAACTGATTCACGCTCCAACTCGCGCATTGCAAAGTGCAGCTGAGCAAGGCGAACCAGCAAAATTAACGATTATCCGCCAAACACTTGGCTTGGATGATCTATAACTCACGCTTTTTATTAAGAAAACGACACTATGAAAGCCTCTATTCTGACTAAGCTAGAAACGCTAGTAGAACGTTACGAAGAAGTTCAACATCTTCTTGGTGATCCTGATGTAATTGGAAATCAGGACAAATTCCGTGCTCTATCAAGAGAGTACTCTCAGCTAGAAGAAGTAACCAAGTGCTTCCAAGCTTATCAACAAGCACAAGAAGATCTTGTCGCCGCTGAAGAGATGGCAAACGAAGACGACGAAGAAATGCGTGAAATGGCGCAAGAAGAAATCAAAGAAGCGAAAGCGACGATTGAGCGTCTTACTGATGAGTTACAGATTCTTCTTCTGCCAAAAGATCCGAACGATGATCGTAACTGTTTCCTAGAAATTCGTGCAGGTGCGGGTGGCGACGAAGCGGGTATTTTCGCGGGTGATCTATTCCGTATGTACAGCAAGTACGCAGAAAAGCGTGGTTGGCGCATCGAAGTCATGTCTTCAAACGAGGCAGAGCACGGTGGTTACAAAGAGATGATCGCGAAAGTAAGCGGCGACGGTGCATACGGCGTGTTGAAATTTGAGTCAGGCGGTCACCGTGTACAGCGTGTTCCTGCAACTGAATCTCAAGGCCGTGTGCATACTTCTGCTTGTACAGTAGCAGTAATGGCGGAAATCCCTGAAGCGGATCTGCCAGAAATCAAAGCAGCAGACCTGAAAATCGATACGTTCCGTGCATCTGGCGCGGGTGGTCAGCACGTTAACACCACGGATTCTGCAATCCGTATTACCCACTTACCAACTGGTACGGTAGTAGAGTGTCAGGATGAGCGTTCACAGCACAAGAACAAAGCGAAAGCAATGGCGGTTCTTGCTGCTCGTATCGTTCAAGCGGAAGAAGAGCGTCGTGCCGCAGAAGTGTCTGATACACGTCGTAACCTTCTAGGTTCTGGTGACCGTAGTGACCGTATTCGTACCTACAACTACCCACAAGGTCGTGTGTCTGATCACCGTATCAACCTGACCATCTATCGTTTGAACGAAGTGATGGAAGGTGACCTACAGAGCTTGATTGATCCTGTGATTCAAGAGCACCAAGCAGACCAACTTGCGGCGCTCGCAGAGAACGGCTAATCGATGAGCCAAGTTCAATCGATTGAGCAAGCACTGAAAAGTGCGACGGCGAAACTGGCAGAAGGCGGCAAAGAGTCGCCTTCTCTCGATGCAGCTGTACTCCTTTGCCATGTCCTTGGCAAACCACGAACTTACCTGCTGACCTGGCCAGAAAAAGCATTAGAAGCAGAGCAAAAATCTCAGTTTGACGCTCTACTTGAACGACGTTTAACTGGTGAACCCGTCGCTTATATTATTGGTGAGCGAGAGTTTTGGTCTCTACCGTTCAAAGTTTCTCCCTCTACCTTGATCCCAAGACCGGATACAGAACGTTTGGTCGAGGTTGCACTCGATAAAACCTACGAGCAAACTGGGCCTATTTTAGATCTTGGAACGGGTACGGGAGCTATCGCCATCGCGCTTGCATCTGAAATGCCAAAGCGTCAAGTGACGGGCGTAGACCTTAAGCAAGAAGCGAAAGCACTTGCAGAGTACAATGCTGAGCAGCTAAACATCAAAAATGTGACCTTTGCTCAAGGCAGTTGGTTTGAGCCTATTACAGAAGGTACGAAGTTTGCTTTAATTGTCTCCAACCCGCCATATATTGATGAAAAAGATCCACATTTATCCCAAGGTGATGTGCGCTTTGAGCCAAAATCTGCATTAGTTGCTAAAGAGAATGGCTTAGCTGATATTCGTTATATCTCGGATCTTGCTCGTCAGTATCTTGAAGTGGGCGGTTGGCTGGCATTTGAACATGGTTATGATCAAGGTGAGGCGGTGCGTGAGATAATGCGTGGCTTTGGTTACCAACAGGTCGTTACGGAAAAAGATTACGGTGGTAACGATCGAGTAACGCTCGGTTGTTTTGCCTGTTAATCACGGAAGTCAGCAAACACTAACTAAAAAGAGAAGAAAAATGTACGTAGCTCTAAAACACATACACTTAGTGACGATTGCGCTCAGCGCGACACTATTATCGATCCGATTCGTGTTAATGATGATGAACTCACCGAAGCGAAATAATCGCTTTTTGAAAGTGTTTCCCCACATCGTTGATACTGCATTGCTAGTGTCAGGTATCGCGCTTATTTTCATTACTGGTTTCATCCCGTTTACCGATGCCGCACCGTGGTTAACAAACAAAATCACCTGCGTACTGGCGTACATTGCGCTTGGATTCTTCTCATTGAAACTTGCGAAAAACAACCTACTGAAGATATTTGGCTTTTTCGGCGCATTGGGTTGGTTGGTCATGGCTGCAAACATTGCTGTGTCTAAGAGCCCTACGTTATTTGGATAGACGTCATGTTAGAGTTTTTTGACGAAGATTTTGACAATATACCGTTGGTGGAAGGTGCGCTTGAGCTCAACAAAGCGATTAACCCAGAAACCAAAGTACATTGGGCGAAACAAGAGTTAGAGCGTCTTTACAAAGATGCAGAAGCCACGCTTGTTCATGAAACCGATGAAGAGCAACGATTTGATGCATTCCTACGACTGTTTTTCCACGAGTGGGGGTTCAAAGGCGACGAGCAGGAATACTTTATTTCGGACAACAGCTTCATCGATAAAGTGTTGGAGCGCAGAAAAGGTATTCCTGTGAGCTTAGGTTCGATTTTGTTATACCTAGGCAAAAAGCTGGGGTTCCCGTTGAAGGGAGTTACTTTCCCTACTCAGTTCCTGTTAAAAGTCGACTGGATGCATAAGAAGCCAGACTACATCAACCCATTTAATGGTGAGTATGTAGGTGAAAGGATTCTTCAAGCTTGGCTTATTGGCCAGGAAGGACCGCTAGCTCAGCTAAAGCCTGAACATTTTGAGGAAGCTGACAACCCAACAATTATTGGTCGCTGGTTGGCGTTGATTAAAAGTGCGATGTTGCGCGAAGAGCATTATACGCTGGCATTACGTTGTACGAATCTTGCTCTAACGTTTGTGCCAGATGATCCATACGAAATTCGTGACCGTGGTTTTATTTTCCAACAGCTAGAGTGCCCTCAAGTAGCGGTATCAGATTTTCAGTACTTTATTGACCAATGCCCTGACGATCCGGCTTCCGAGCTACTAAAATCACAAGTTAATGTGATGAGTGAAACGCACGTCACACTTCACTAATTTTATCGATGTGCCGAACTGTGGCGTATCGTGGACAGAAAAAGAGAATCAAAATGGAACAGAAAATCGTTAATATCGGCGACATTCAGGTTGCTAACGACAAGCCATTCACCCTATTTGCAGGTATGAACGTTCTTGAGTCTCGTGATCTTGCGATGCAGATCTGTGAGCACTACGTAAAAGTAACGGAAAAACTTGGTATTCCTTACGTATTTAAGGCGTCGTTTGACAAAGCAAACCGCAGTTCTGTTCATTCATACCGTGGTCCAGGTCTGGAAGAAGGTATGAAAATCTTTCAGGAGCTGAAAGACACTTTTGGTGTAAAGATCATCACGGACGTTCACACTGAAGCACAAGCTCAACCTGTCGCTGACGTGGTAGACGTTATTCAGCTTCCTGCATTCCTAGCTCGTCAAACTGACCTTGTTGAAGCTATGGCTAAAACAGGTGCGGTTATCAACGTGAAGAAACCTCAATTTATGAGCCCAGGTCAAGTGGGTAACATCGTTGAGAAGTTCGCAGAATGCGGTAACGACAAGATCATCCTATGTGAGCGCGGTTCTTGCCACGGTTACGATAACCTAGTTGTAGACATGCTTGGTTTTGGTGTGATGAAAAATGCTTCGAAAGGTAGCCCAATCATCTTTGACGTAACGCACTCACTACAAATGCGTGACCCATCAGGCGCAGCATCTGGCGGCCGTCGTGAGCAGACAGTTGAGCTTGCAAAAGCGGGTCTAGCGACAGGCATCGCAGGTCTATTTATCGAAGCGCACCCAAACCCAGACCAAGCGCGTTGTGATGGCCCATCTGCACTGCCTCTAGACAAGTTAGAGCCATTCTTAGCACAAATGAAATCGCTTGATGATCTAATCAAGAGCTTTGCAGATATCGATATCAAGTAAACGCCAGATGACTGGTGGTAACAAATACTATAGCCAACCGAGTGTTGGCTATTTTTTTATCTGAAAAACTGTAAATTCTCAAACTTGTTACTGATGAATTTGTTATTGCTAAACAATGCATCATAATTATTAAATCAATGTGTTAGGGTGCACGTGGTTTTCAAATAGATCGAATGCTTAAAATGTGCGTCAGTAATCCCAATAAGAAAAAGGTAAATAAATGAATCAGCGTCTGATGATCAAAACTGTTTTGAGTGCCGCTATCTTGGCCTCGTTAGCTGGGTGTGCTACGCAATCTGCACCAGAATGGAATGCCGATACAACCTATAAATTGACCGTGTTGCACACTAACGATCATCATGGTCGCTTTTGGCAAAATCGATACGGTGAATATGGCATGGCGGCGCGTAAAACGTTAATCGATGATTTGCGCGAAGAAATACAGGATGAGGGGGGCAGCGTGTTACTGCTTTCTGGTGGTGACATCAACACAGGAGTACCTGAGTCTGATTTACAAGATGCCGAGCCGGATTTTAAAGGCATGAGCAAAATTGGTTACGATGCGATGGCTCTAGGTAATCATGAGTTTGATAATCCATTGGACGTGCTATTCAAGCAGCAAGAGTGGGCAAACTTTCCGATGTTGTCTGCCAATATTTACGATAAAAATACTGGCAAGCGTTTATTTCAACCATACGCGATGTTTAACAAGCAAGGCATTAAAATTGCGGTCATTGGTCTTACAACCGAAGACACTGCGAAACTTGGCAACCCTGAATTCATTGAACAAATTGACTTCCGTGACCCAAAAGAAGAAGCCAAGAAGTTGATTGCAGAACTGAAAGAGACAGAGTATCCAGATCTGATTTTTGCTGTCACGCATATGGGACACTATGAAAATGGTAATAGAGGCATCAATGCTCCTGGCGATGTGGCGTTAGCTCGTTATTTGAATGACGGCGATCTCGACATGATCGTTGGAGGACACTCACAAGAACCTGTGTGCATGGAAGGTCCAAACGTTATCAAAAAGAACTTTAAACCAGGTGATGAATGTCAGC
The DNA here is from genome assembly GCF_033339315.1 of Vibrio sp. 661. Classification (NCBI taxonomy): domain Bacteria; kingdom Pseudomonadati; phylum Pseudomonadota; class Gammaproteobacteria; order Vibrionales; family Vibrionaceae; genus Vibrio; species Vibrio sp. 661. Next base: position 11,257 of record NZ_JAWOUJ010000024.1, read on the forward strand.
CCGATAAACAAAATGGTACCTTTATTGTTCAGGCACATGAGTGGGGGAAATATGTGGGACGCGCCGATTACGAGTTTCGTAATGGCGAACTCTCGATGGTGAGCTACGATCTAATCCCTGTAAACTTGAAAAAGAAAGTTAAAGTTGATGGTCAGTCGCAACGAGTCTTGATCCAAGATGAGATTAAACAAGACGAAATGATGCTTGAGTTTCTTCGTCCTTATCAAGAAAAAGGTCAGGGCAAACTAAACGTGAAGATTGCAGAATCTAACGGTAAGCTTGAGGGTGACCGCAATGTGGTTCGTTACCAGCAAACAAACTTAGGTCGATTAATTGCAACGGCTCACATGGAACGTGCGAAAGCAGATTTCGCCGTAATGAATTCTGGCGGCGTTCGCGATTCGATTGCAGCAGGTGAGATTACCTACAAAGATGTGCTGACTGTTCAGCCATTTGGCAATATGGTCTCTTACGTTGATATGACGGGCAAAGAAGTATTGGATTACCTAAATGTCGTTGCAACTAAACCTGTCGACTCTGGAGCTTACGCGCAGTTTGCCGGCATTGCGATGAGTATCAATAATGGTGAGGTAACCAATGTGTTCATTGGTAATAAGCAACTTCGCTTAGATGGTAATTACCGCTTTACCGTACCAAGCTATAATGCTGCTGGTGGAGATGGTTACCCTAAAATCGACGATCATCCAGGGTATGTAAATACAGGTTTTACCGATGCTGAGGTTTTGAAGGATTATTTAGAAACACATAGCCCTATTGATGTTAATGAGTATGCCCCTTCAGGTGAAATCACGTATTTAGTTGATACGGCGATTGATCAGTAACCCAACAGAGAAAAAGCGATTGACTCAAACTCGCTGATATCATTAACTAAAAGCGCAGATCCAATTCAATCTGCGCTTTTTGTTTTTATGAGGAGAATCTTGATGACTCCGGCCATTAATCTTGCGAAAAAGAAAAAAATTCCACACACGATTCATCAGTATGAGCACGATCCTAGAGCCGATAGTTATGGTTTAGAAGCTGCTGAAGTGCTAGGACAGGATCCGAAAACAGTATTTAAAACCTTGTTGTTCTGCTTGAACGGGGAGCCAAAGAACCTTGCGGTTGCGATTATCCCTGTTGATCAAAAGCTGAACCTAAAACTGGCGGCGAAAGCAGCGAAGGGCAAAAAGGCCGATATGGCTGATCCGGAAATCGCCCAAAAGACCACAGGTTATGTCGTTGGTGGAATTAGCCCACTAGGGCAGAAGAAAGCCTTACCTACTTTTTTGCACGAAAGCGCAGCAGAGCAAGACACAATCTGTGTGAGTGCTGGTAAACGTGGTTTAGAAATTGAGTTAGCCCCGAGAGATTTGCTGAGCTTAACTCGCGGTCAGTTTGCACCTCTTTGTTTGTAAACTCATGACAAATAAAAAGGACGCTCATGAGCGTCCTTTTTTGATCTTGCCTGTCAGTGAAGCGTTACTTCTTCAGACTCAATGTACCACCAGTGCGTTTAGCTGGTTTACTTGGTTTCGCGGCATTTGGGTTCATGTAATGCTGCTTGGGCTTACTCGGTGATTGAGGCTTGTTTGCTGAATGCGTATTGCTCGATGCATCTGGTTTACGGTGTGATTTACCATGCTCGCCTTGCGGTCTGCTGCGTTCACCTTGTGGTTTCACTTTGTAATGTCCTTTAGCTGGACGTCCGCCTTCATCATCACGCTGACGACGCTTTTGTTGACCTTTTTTCGAGTTTGGTGCATGACGGAATTCATCAGCATTGTTACCACGGAAAGTTCGTGTCTTCTGGTTACGACGAGCAGTAGAATCTTGGTTTTCTTCACGGCTATCAAACAGCTTCGCGTCGGTCGCTTTACGAATGTTGCGACCTCTAGAGTCTGTTTTTGATGCTTCTTCTGTACCTACCGAGCCTTCACACATTGCTAGGATCTCTGCCACTTCTTCGTCACTTAGATAACGCCATTTCCCATTCGGAATACCATCAAGAGAGATATTCATGATGCGTACGCGACGCAGCTTGAATACTTCATAGCCCAGCGCTTCACACATGCGACGGATCTGACGGTTAAGTCCTTGAGTGAGCACAATACGGAAAGAGAATTTAGTCTCTTTTGTTACCTTACAAGGTAGGGTGACTGTGTCGAGAATCTTAACGCCACTCGACATCTGTTTGAGAAATTCGCCTGTAATTGGCTTGTCCACGCGTACGACGTACTCTTTTTCGTGGCTGTTGCCTGCGCGAAGGATTTTGTTCACGATGTCGCCATCGTTGGTCAAAAAGATCAGACCATCAGAGGGTTTGTCTAAGCGGCCGATCGGAAAGATACGTTTTTGGTGGCCGATGAAATCAACGATGTTTCCAGGGACGTCTCTCTCAGTTGTACAGGTGATGCCTGTTGGTTTATTGAGAGCGATATAAATCGGCTTCTCTTTTGCTGCCACTGGCTTACCATCCACACAAACATCATCACCAGGTAGCACTTTTGTCCCCATTTCAGGTTTGTTGCCATTAATGGTGACACGGCCTTGCTCAATCAGTCTGTCTGCTTCACGGCGTGAGCAAAACCCCGTTTCACTGATGAATTTATTTAATCGTTTAGCGTTGTCTTGTGACATTTTTGTCTCCTAACGTTTCACAACGGCGAATGAAGCTCCCTTCCTCTAAGGGGAAGGAAGAATAAGGGCGGGCATTCTAGCATTAGGGTGAAATTTAGCCTAACCGTTTTTGGTGACGTTCGCGGGTTTCTAATTTCTTTTCCGCACTTTTTCTAAGTAGGACGTAAACGGCTCCAGTTCCACCGTGCAAGCGTTGCGCACTATGGACGCATTGGACTTCCTTTATTTGTCGTAGCCAACTGCTAACAAAGCTTTTCATCATTGCAGGTGGATTTGAGCGTTCTCCTCGACCATGGACGATAACGACCGTTCTAATGTCCATTGATAGGCATTGCTTTAAAAACGTCACGACTTCATCACGTGCTTCTTTCAATGTTTTACGGTGCAAATCCAAGCGAGCTTGGATTGGATACTTACCAAGGCGAAGTTTGCGGTAAACCCCGTCCTGTACACCATCACGTTTGAACTCAACAAAGTCCTCTGGCTTGAGCATTTCAGCGTGATCAAGTGATAGGTATTCTGGGTCATCTTCCGTTAACCAGATTGCTGCTTCGCGTTTTGCGAGCTGTGCTTCTGTTACTTGGTGTACTTTTTTGTGTTCGGTGGTGTCTTGAGTGATTGGCTTTACATCGCCCATCATCTGTTGAAATAGATCAAAATCGTCGTCGTGAGACATAGCAGTAATCTCATTAAGAACAGGGAAGAATAATAGGATTATATCAATGAGTGGTGCATTGAGATCAAATAAAAAACCGGAGTAGGCAAGTAACCGACTCCGGTGCAAAGCGTTTCTAGAGCTAAGCGAGATCTAGTGAGGAGATTTGTCGTTCATGATCTTGTATATGAAGAAACCGCCGTAAAATAACATCAGACCAATTGCCCCAAAAATTACTATCATTGACGATAGACCCACTGCATTACCAAATAGGAGATCAAGCCAAAAGTCCATACGTTTCCTCCAAGATGTTCCCGACAGGAATAAACTAAATGGCGGTGTCTTGTTGCACACTGATCTGGATCAATTATGTTGCTAAGGTTAATAAACTGTATTTTGTTGTGAGTTATCAGTCACATTTTACGTGCTAGTGTTCAGTTATTCATCAAACGAATTAAGACCTAAGGTTTTTTTGTAAAAAGCACTTGCGCCACAGTTCAGAATCCGTAATATACGCATTCGTTGACGGGGACAATTCCTCAGTTAAACATCTCGGTGAATAGCGCAGCTTGGTAGCGCATCTGGTTTGGGACCAGAGGGTCGGGGGTTCGAATCCCTCTTCACCGACCACTTTCAGAAAGCCTGCTCAATGAGCAGGCTTTCGTCGTTTTTAGTGCTAGTAATTTTAGACTTCAATAGTATCGAACCAAATGGGGTTCGCTTGAAGTTAGAACATGGCTCTTCACCGACACGTATTGAGAGGAAGGCTCTACAGAAATGTAGGGCCTTTTCATTTTTTAAGAGCGAGTAAATTTATTACTTGATGTCACACGAGATAGTATTGATAGGAGTTTCAGAAGTAGTGAAACAGACATAAGCGGTCTTTGGGTGATTTGGCCCAATCTTGACGTAACCCGCTTTTAAATCGTCTTCATCAAACGTTACTGAGTGAGATTTGCTTGTATTTCCATCATAGTAAACCGCTTCAAAGCCTTGGTTCATCATATGTGCAACGCGATTTCGAGTGTGGGCTGTTGAAAACGTGATGTTCGCGCAACGCATCATTGGTTTTTCGGTAATAAGAAATTGACCACTCTCTTTATCTAAAACACCGCCTTTTACTTCCGGAGTTATATCAATAGCTTGAAAAGCTTCTACGTTGCATGGCGGTTTAGCATAAGACAGCGAAGAAGTGAGCATAATTCCAATCGTGTATAGGAATAAATATTTAAATTTCATATGAGTTGTTTTGTATCCACTTAGCTTAACGGCGTTTTAATAAGAAAGTTTGAATGAATTTTAAATGGTTGTATTTAAATAATTGTATTTAAATGGCATTTTTCAAACAATCACTAGATATCACAATTTGCTTGGCGCGTCTTACCCAGTGGTTTGATGTTAAATCCCCGATTTTTAAGCAGTTCAATCAGGTTATCTTTACCTACTAAATGCAAGCCACCAACAACAACGGTGTAGCGACCCGATTGTTGAGGTAGAACACTGCCAGTGTCGAGTTTTTTAGCCCAATCTCGATTACGCTCGTATAAAAAGGCTTGGTTAAACTCTTCTGTTGTATGATCGGTCAAAGAGGCTTCGACCAACATGCTACCATCACCACTCTTCCAACTCTCTATCAAGCATTGAACCAACTCTTCTCCGCCATCATATTCTTCAATTGATGAGAGGAGCATCTCTTTACCGCCTTCTGATTGACCTGCGATTAAATCGATTTGGAATTGCACGGACTCTAGTGGAATGACCGGGATTTGCTTTTTATCAGCGAGTCCTATTAAGTGCATGTCGACCCCTTTATCAGAGACATACCCCAGTTTGTTGACTAAAGCGAGTTGGATGGTGAATGCCGCCATCCAAGGTGGGGAATTTAGGAGTTGAGTTTCTGGCAAACCTAAATCTTGGGCAATTTCAATTAAGTGGCGACGTTGAGCTCTGTCTAAAACATCTTTAGAAAGAATGGTTGTTTGTGGGTAAACCAAGCCTTCAGAATTCCTGACGTCTGCTTCAATAATCAACCCTGCGCTTTGGCTTAAATGCTGGATGACCGTTCTAGGGAGTGGGTACATCGTTTTATCCCCCACATGTACCGAGCCAATAATCATAAGTTCGGTTTCCCCTTTTTTCGCTAACCAATGCTGTGGCTCTGCATAAGAGGAAAAAGGAGTCAAAGTAACAAGTAGAGATGATATGAGCGTCAAGAGACGAAACATAGAATGGTCCTCAGATAAGATACCTTTAAACTTTATACGCAAAATAGCGTGAGGTTAAGTGCAATTTCTCCAGTGGGGTATTCGACAAAATCGTCATTTCTAAAAATATTGACGAGTTTTGACGACGAATAAATGAGAGTCACTTCACGAAAGGTAAATAGGTAATTCGCTTACTAATGGTTCACAAAATAATTAGGCGTGATCCAAATCTTACAAAATCAGTCGTAACTCATGAATATAAGTGACCTAGATCGCAGCAAACTCGTCAAAACAAGTTGTTCGATTTTGACGTGTATTGTAACTCCATGAAAATTAGGTTTTTATTGTTTTTGCTGAGTGTCATTTTTTGAACTGGATCACTTCCTATTTCTATTTATTTTACGCTTAGAAATAACAGGTTGTATGTTGAATGTAACGGTTAGGTACCTCGCATTTGAGGGGCCGAGATTTTTATCATTGTCGTTTTGAACCACTGACTTTTTTGGGGAAGTAAGATGTTTAAACCTAGTCTGATTGCTGTTTCTGTTATCACTACATTAGCAGGTTGCTCTGCGCTGAAAAGCTCTGAACAACAAGTTGTAAATTCGTTGGCTAATAATCTTGATATTCAATACCAAGTGTTGACTAACCACGGTGCAAACGAAGGTCTTGCTTGTCAGGACTTAGGGGCTGAGTGGGCGTCTTGTAACAAGGTAAACATGACGCTGGTTAACCAAGGTGAAGCGGTTGACTCAAAAGATTGGGCTATTTACTTCCACAGCATTCGTCTGATTCTGGATGTTGAAAACGAACAGTTCAAAATCTCTCGCGTAACGGGTGATCTACACAAACTAGAACCAACAGATAAGTTTGATGGTTTTGCTGCGGGTGAAGAGGTTGTGCTTCCTCTTGTTGCTGAATACTGGCAGCTATTTGAAACTGACTTCATGCCAGGCGCTTTCGTTGCTGCACCAAATGCAGAGCCTAAGATGATCGCTTCTCTTAACACAGAAGACGTTGCATCTTTCGTGACTGGCCTTGAGGGTAACAACCTAAAACGTACGCCAGATGACAACAACGTATTTGCGAGCGCTGTGTCTCGTTTCGAGAAGAACGAAGATCTAGCAAAACAAGACGTATCAACCACGTTACTACCAACGCCAATGTCTGTTGAAGCAGGTAAAGGTACGGTAGATATCGCGGCGGGTATTGCGCTGCCTAAAGACGCATTCGATGCGACTCAATACGCAGCAATTCAAGGTCGTGCAGAAGTGGTAGGTGTGGATGTTCGTGGTGATCTTCCTGTAAGCATCACTGTTGTTCCTGCAGATTTCACCGGTGAATTGGCAAAATCTGGTGCTTACGAAATGAGCATCAAAGGCGACGGTATTGCGATTAAAGCGTTTGACCAAGCAGGTGTTTTCTACGCAGTACAATCTATCTTTGGCCTGGTAGATAGCCAAAATGCTGATTCTCTACCACAACTGTCTATTAAAGATGCGCCGCGTTTTGATTACCGTGGTGTGATGGTGGACGTGGCTCGTAACTTCCACTCTAAAGACGCGATTCTTGCAACGCTTGACCAAATGGCCGCGTACAAGATGAACAAACTACACCTTCACCTAACGGATGATGAAGGCTGGCGTTTAGAAATCCCGGGTCTGCCTGAGCTGACTGAAGTGGGTGCTAACCGTTGTTTCGATTTGGAAGAGAAAAGCTGTTTACTGCCTCAGCTTGGCTCAGGCGCAACGACAGACAACTTTGGTTCTGGCTTCTTCAGCAAAGCAGACTACGTGGACATCTTGAAGTACGCGAAAGCGCGTAACATCGAAGTGATTCCTGAAATCGATATGCCAGCACACGCTCGTGCAGCAGTGGTATCAATGGAAGCACGTTACGACCGTCTAATGGAAGAAGGTAAAGAAGCAGAAGCGAACGAGTACCGCCTGATGGATCCTCAAGATACATCGAACGTAACGACGGTTCAGTTCTACAATAAGCAAAGCTTCATCAACCCATGTATGGAATCTTCAACTCGCTTTGTTGATAAAGTGATTTCAGAAGTAGCAGCAATGCACCAAGAAGCGGGCACGCCGCTAACAACATGGCACTTTGGTGGTGACGAAGCGAAGAACATCAAGCTAGGCGCTGGTCTGCAAGACATCAACGCAGAAGACAAAGTAAGCTGGAAGGGTAACATTGATTTGTCTAAGCAAGACAAGCCATTCGCACAGTCACCACAATGTCAGACGCTAATTGCAGACGGTACGGTAAGCGATTTTGCTCATCTACCAAGCCACTTCGCAGAAGAAGTGTCGAAGATGGTGGCAGAGAAAGGCATTCCAAACTTCCAAGCTTGGCAAGATGGCCTTAAGTACAGTGAAGGTGAGAAAGCGTTCGCAACAGAAAACACACGTGTTAACTTCTGGGACGTTCTTTACTGGGGTGGCACATCATCAGTGTACGAATGGTCTAAGAAAGGTTACGACGTTATCGTTTCTAACCCAGACTACGTATACATGGACATGCCGTACGAAGTTGACCCGAAAGAGCGTGGTTACTACTGGGCGACGCGTGCAACAGATACTCGTAAGATGTTTGGTTTTGCACCAGAGAACATGCCTCAGAACGCAGAAACCTCTGTAGACCGCGATGGTAACGGCTTCACTGGTAAAGGTGAAATCAAAGCGAAACCTTTCTATGGTCTATCAGCACAGCTGTGGTCTGAGACAGTACGTAACGATGAGCAATACGAGTACATGGTATTCCCTCGCGTACTAGCAGCCGCTGAGCGTGCATGGCACCGTGCTGATTGGGAAAACGACTACAAAGTGGGTGTTGAATACTCGCAAAACTCTAACCTAGTAGACAAAGTCGCGCTAAACCAAGACTACAACCGCTTTGCGAACGTACTTGGCCAACGTGAACTGGCTAAGCTAGAAAAATCAGGTATCGACTACCGCCTGCCTGTACCAGGTGCGAAAGTAGAAGATGGCAAGCTAGCAATGAACGTTCAGTTCCCAGGGGTGAAGCTTCAATACTCTCTAGACGGCAAGAACTGGCTAACTTACGCAGATAATGCTCGTCCAAATGTGAAAGGTGAAGTGTTTATCCGTTCCGTGTCAGCAACTGGTGAGAAAGCAAGTCGAGTGACCAGCGTGAAATAACTCAATTCTTGTAAGTTAATTTTTTGGCAAAGCCTCAACATCATGTTGGGGCTTTCTTTATTTTTTGAGGAAATTAAGCGTGATCGATGTCTAATTATTTTTCATTGATAAATAAGCTTTGGGTTGTAATGGTCAAGGTTATTGTGAACTGGATCGACTTAATCTGCTAAATATCAATAAATTATCTGTTTACGATCACACTTCTATTTTTTGAATAATTTTATAAAAATACGATAAGTGACTGTATTTTCCATGTTTTTATCAGGGTTGTTGAGCGTCGGTTTGAACAAGATCACTTTTTAAAATGTTTTATTTTCCATCGCGAATTAATTGAAACAATATTGCGAACGCCAAGGAGGCACATTCCAAAGTTTGCGATAAAAGGGAAGAGATGCCCTCTAAAACTATCGCATAACGTGAATAAATAAAGGCAGTAATTATGAAAAACATTTTTGCACTGAGTGCTCTTTCTCTCGCTTTCGCTTCTAGCGCTTTTGCTGGTTCTTCTTACGTAACAGGTAATGTTCAATTCCACGATGATGGTCGAATTCATGGTTCGGACGTTACGTCTACACTGGAAGCTGGTCATACTTTTGATAACCAATTCGGCGGCTTTACGGTTTACACCGAATTTGATGGTATTCAGTTGGGTAAACTGGAAACAGAAAACGGTGGCGCAGGTAACACAACACCAGCAATCACTGTGGGTGGTGAGCAGTCATTTAATATTACCGATCATTTATGGGTTGCCGCTGGTTACCAACACCTGTTCTCTGCTGGCGAGAATGTACAGTACCGTCCATTGGTTAAGATCGGTTACAACTTCGATAACGGCATCTCCTTAAGTAACCGTACTCGTGCGCACATTGATGCGACAGACGCAGATGCGGATACAGATTACCGCATGGACAACCGCATCGGTTACGTGATGAATGAGGATGTGACGCTAAGCTACAACAACGTCTACATGATTGAAGCGGAAACCATGGACCACGAGCTTCGTGCAACGTGGACTCGTAAAGGTGTTCAACCTTACTTTGAGTTCCGTAGTCAAGCACACGGTGCAGAAAACGCGAGTGGTGACAGCCTAGTGAATAACGCTTTTGTATTTGGTGCCTCTTACGGCTTCTAATTTTATATTTGTCTTAACTGTCCATTAAGAAAAAGCCCAGCGGTTTATCTCGCTGGGCTTTGTTTTTATTGGTCGTTGCCTTCGTGGTGGCTATATTCGAACACTTGGCCTTTTTCGTTAAAGGCGTAAACGGTGTAGCTGTCTTTTTTGTCGCCATATTCCATACCAGGGGAGCCCATTGGCATGCCCGGTACTGATAGGCCTTTTGCGTTACGTGGTGGATTTTTCAAAAACGCTTTAATGTCTTCGGCTGGAATGTGACCTTCGAACAGATAGCCGTTGATCTCTGCCGTGTGGCAAGAGTAAAGCTGTTCGTTCTTGATGCCTAGCTCGCGTTTGATGGCGTTCATATCATCGTGCAATTTTTCTTCGACCGTAAAGCCGTTCTCTTCCATGTGTTTTGTCCATTCTCCACAACAGCCACAGTATGGCGATTTGTGGTTAATGACATCGGCTGCCAATACGTTGGCGGACACGGTCGCAAGCATTGCAAAGGTCAATAGTTTCAACTTCATAATACCCTCAAAAAGAAGTGGTTACTTTACTGAAAACAGTCGTAGTCGATTTGCATTACTAACGACAGTAATTGAAGACAGTGCCATTGCCGCTCCTGCGACAACAGGACTGAGCAAAAATCCAAACGCTGGGTAAAGCACACCTGCGGCAACTGGAATACCCAACGAGTTGTAAACAAAGGCACCAAATAGGTTTTGCTTCATGTTCTTAAGTGTAGCGCGAGAGAGTTCAATCGCATGTACTACCGCCATTGGTGACGTGTTCAGGATGGTCATTTGCGAACTTTCAATGGCGACATCACTGCCGCTACCCATGGCAATACCTAGGTTGGATAACGCGAGAGCAGGGGCGTCGTTAATGCCATCCCCCACCATTGCCACGACATGTCCTTGAGATTGAAGTTGCTCAATGTGCTGAGCTTTCTCATCTGGCATTACTTGGGCAATCACTTCATCAATACCAAGTTCTTGGCCGATAGCATTGGCAACGTGTTGGTTATCGCCCGTCAGCATTACCGTTTTGATGCCTTGCGATTTTAATGCAGAGAGCGCTTGTTTCGCATCTGATTTGATCGGGTCGGCAATGGCGATCAGACCGATCAGTTCGCCGTTCAATGCCACAGCTACCGGAGTCCACGCATTTTTTGCGCATTCATCGATGGCGGGTTTTAGTGCGCTGGTCTCGACGTTCTCTGCTTGCATAAATTGAAGCGAACCAATGAGCAGCGGTTTATCTTGATACGTCGCCCAAATGCCGCGCCCGCGAACGTTCTCAAACTTGTCTAATGAGACATCCTTTGCGTCGTGTCGTTTGGCGTAATCACATACCGCTTTTGCCAGTGGGTGCTCAGACTGACGCTCTGCCGCATACGCTAAAGCCAATAGATCTTCTTGGCTGGTGGCGTGAGTAAACACTTGCTGAACGCTAGGTTTACCTTGGGTAAGCGTGCCAGTTTTGTCGAATACAACCGTGTCGACTTTGCTTGCCAATTGAAGGGCGTCGGCGTCTTTGATCAGAATGCCGAGCTCTGCGGCTTTACCCACTCCCACCGTGACAGAAAGTGGGGTTGCTAAGCCTAGAGCGCAAGGGCAGGCGATGATCAGGACGGTTGTGGTGACCACCAGCATATAACTCGCTTTTGGCTCTGGACCAACGGCAAACCAAACGAGCGCGGCCAGTATTGCTATGCCAACAACGACAGGGACAAACACCGATGAAATCTGGTCTGCCAGTTTCGCGATGGCTGGCTTACTGCTTTGCGCTGTGCGCACCATGCGGATGATACGAGCCAGCATGGTATTTGCGCCAATGCCCGTTGCCTCAATGACTAATCCACCATCGGTATTTAATGTCCCAGCAGACACTTGAGCCTCTTGCGCTTTTAATACTGGTACTGGTTCACCAGTGAGCATCGACTCATCAATGTATGATTCACCTTGAATCACAACACCATCAACAGGCACTTTCTCGCCTGGTTTGATACGCAGTTTCATGCCTAGCGTGATTTGCTCAACCGCGATTTGTTGGTCGCCTTGTTCCGTGATTACCGTAGCTTGCTGAGGTTGCAGGTTAATCAGAGCTTGTAAGGAACGTGTTGTGTTTGCTTTGGCTTTTGCTTCAATATAGTGCCCAAGAGAAATTAAGCCGATGATCATTGCACTCGCTTCAAAGTACACGTGGCGTGAAGCAAGAGGGAACCAGTCTGGGAAAATCACCACAAGCATCGAATAGAACCACGCTGCGCCAGTACCGAGCGCGACTAACGTGTCCATGGTGGCGCGCTTGTGAGTAGCTGCTAACCAAGCGTTACTGAAGAAGTGTTTCCCTGCTGTGGCAAGAAGGAGTAAACATACGATACCGATCGCGCCCCAAGCTAATTGGTCGTTGGTGTTGCGAATCATCATATTGCCGCCAGCAACGCCCCAAATCATTAAGGGGGCACCGACGACAAGGCCAGCAATAGCATCCAGTTTAAAGCGTTTTTGTTGCTGACGTTGTTGCTGCGCTTGCTTTTCTTGCTGGGTTGCGGCGTCTTGTAGGATCTCTGCTTGGTAACCGGCTTGTTTTACCGATTCAACAATTGCGTTAAGGAGGTCATCAGAGTCTTGGCTTGCGAATACTAGTGCGCTTTGTTCTGCGAGGTTGACCTGTGCTTTCTCAACGCCTTCTACGTTAGTAAGTGCTTTCTCTACTGAAGAGACGCAACTCGCACACGTCATGCCTTGAATCAGCATTTGCAATTGAATACTCGCTGGTGGCACCTGCGTATCTTTAATATTGCTTTGCTTTTCTACCTGTTCGGTCTCTGGTGAGCTTTCGTTCTCTACTTCGACAGAATCAAGGTTGGCGGTATAGCCGAGTGTTGCTATTAAGTCGATCACTTGTTGCTCGGAGAGGAGGGTACGAATCTCTAAGTGCGTTGTTGAAGCCTCAAAAGAAATAACGTCTTGATTAGATTCTAATAAAGATGAAAGTTTTTTGACGCAGCCGCCACAGCTTAAGCCTGAAAGGTTTAGTTCGTAGTGATTTCCTGCTTGGTAACCAAGAGATTCAATCGACGAGACGAGCTCTTTAAGAGAAGACTCGGTTTTGACCTCTACTTGCGTCGGGGACAAATTGAGGATCTCCACATCGTGATTTGCATGTAAAGCCTTCTCAACTTTTCTCGCACAGCCCATGCAGTTGAGCCCTGATAAAGGTATAACTAACTGATACATAATCTGCACCTCAATAGTAGTGATGCTATGAGCTTAAACCTTCCTGCAAGGGTAAGGTCAATACCCATTTGCTACTCACAACAATTTCGTCAAAATCTCTCGAGTCCCACAAGTGCACGGTCATTTTACTTGCGAGTGATCTCAAGGTTTTTTCTCTTTGAATATAAAGTTCCGTTAAAACACCTAAAAGATGAATGAAGTCGCTCACGTTTTTTAGATACTCTCAATGTCAGTTCAGTGTCAAAACGTACTTTTAACGTTTTTTATTTTTTATATTTGATGTTAACCAATTGTTTTTTATTGATTTATTTTATTTTTGATCTTCTCATTTTGAAGTCGCTCAGATTGCTGTAGCGAAAGTTTTTTAGTGCGAAAAAAGTTTGTCATATTTGCCCCGTCCAAACACTGTTTCAAGTTCCTACCATGTCCTAGTTAGTGAATTTGAAAATGGAAAAAACTAAAAATATAGGGGTTTATAATGTCTTACCTAAAGAAAAGCCTACTTGCCACGGCAATTACCGGCATGATGTTCAGTGGTGCTGCATTTGCTGATGGTGCAAACAGTGACGCAGCAAAAGAGTTTCTAACCAAAGATTCATTTTCTTATGAAGTTTACGGAATCATCGCGATGCAGGCCGCGTACCGCGATTACGATTCTGGCAGCAAAGCAACGGACGATGATTTGGGTGGCATGCAGCTAAACAACGAATCTCGTATTGGTTTCCGTGGTAAAAAACAATTTGCTAACTTCGACCCTACTTTTATTTGGCAAATCGAAGGCGGTTATGTAGACCCTAGCTTTGGTGGCGAGGGCGCAGGTCTTGGTGAACGTGACACATTCGTCGGTTTTGAAAGTGCATCTTGGGGTCAAATTCGTCTGGGTCGCGTTTTGACACCTATGTACGAATTGGTTGACTGGCCAGCATCTAACCCTGGTCTCGGCGATGTATACGACTGGGGTGGTGCTATTGGAGGCGCCAAGTACCAAGACCGTCAATCAAACACTATCCGCTGGGACTCTCCAATGTTTGCTGACAAATTCTCCCTAGATATCGCAGCTGGTGCAGGTGATAAAGCAGGTCTAGGTGAAGGGGATGACTACTGGGGTGGTATCGCAGCACACTACAAAATTGGTCCTATCCAGTTAGATGCGGCATATGAAGGTAACCGTAATATCAAGATGGAAAGCCAAACGTGGGAAAACAACACGTACTTGGTAGGGGCACAAGGCTGGTTTGATAACGGAATCTCTTTCTTCGCGCAATACAAATACATGGAGGCGGACGCAAGCAATGGTGTGAGTGAAAAGCAAGATGCAATGTCTGCCGCTATCATGTACACCACGGGTGATTGGCAATACAAACTGGCTTACGCCGCTAACTTTGATCTAGAGCGTGATGGTAAGAAAATTAACGATACAGCGGACGATGTGTTATCAGCACAAGTTATGTATTTCGTAGACCCATCGGCAGTGCTGTACGTACGTGCTCGTACTCTAGACTTTGGCGACGGTGCGTCTCAATTAGATAAACCAACAGAAGCACGTTGGAAGTCTGCTGACTACGACGAGTTCTCTGTAGGTGTTGAATACTACTTCTAACTAAAGAAGCAGCTAAAAGGGCGGAAACGCCCTTTTTATCTTGATACTTATTCAAATAAGCCTTTGAAATGACTGGCCTGTAAATTTTAGAGTCTTATCTAAATTGGTATAAAGTGAGAAACCATGATGAAAAAAACAACGACACTTCTCGGACTTTGCGCAATGCTTTCGGCGCCAGCTTTTGCTGCTCAACTCACTCTGCAATCTGAATTAGTTCCTCGCGTTCTCAACGGCGAGTTCGTCTACCCTGAGTGGATATCCAAGAACAACAGCATCGAGTTAAAGGATGGGGAAAACCAATTAGCGGTAACGGTTGGACAAATCGTATTTGAAGATGGAAAGCGCCGTAAATTCGATTCGCAGCCGCTGGTATTAGAGTTTGATGCAGAAAAAGACACCGAGCTTTCTCTGGCTTATCAAACATTCCGTACTATTGAAGAGGCGAGAGCCTTCGAACTCGATCCTAAAGTGGTATTGAAAGACAAAAACGGAAAAGAAGTGGCATTCTCTATGGTTCAACTTCGTAAAGGTGGTTTGCAAGGTTTTCGTGATTACGAACGAGAAGTTGCCGACTATAATAACGCAATGAATAAAGAATCGACTAAGGCAAGCATTGCGTCTTCTCCAGCGGAAACCAAAACAATCAAAGCATCGTTTAATGAATTGAGCCGTGAAGAGCAGCAAGAATTTATGCAATGGGCAATGCGTAACCTGAAGTAATTTCGTCTCGTGCTTTAACAGTAAATAGCAGGGCTGTGCCTTTTTGGTTCTGCCCTGTTTTTATTTCTGGTGTCAAACCGATTGTAGAATTGACTTACGGTGGTAAAATGTCGCCACTTTTATCCTTGACATTACAACGAGAGATCTCTCGTTGCTCATTACCCCTAAGGAACTCAAATGACGGTTAAAACTCGTTTTGCTCCTAGCCCAACTGGCTATCTACACGTTGGTGGTGCGCGTACTGCACTTTACTCTTGGCTATACGCTAAAAACCAAGGTGGTGAATTCGTTCTACGTATCGAAGATACAGACCTTGAGCGTAACTCTCAGGAAGCGGTTGATGCAATTCTTGAAGGCATGGAATGGCTAGGCTTGGAGTGGGATGAAGGTCCTTACTACCAAACTCAACGTTTTGACCGTTACAACGAAATGGTTGATAAGCTTCTTGCTGAAGACAAAGCTTACAAATGTTACGCGTCCAAAGAGCTGCTAGATGAAATCCGTGCAGAGCAAGAAGCAAATAAAGAAATGCCTCGCTACGATGCTAACCATCCAAAAATCAAAGCAGCAAACGAAGCGGCAAAAGATGGCGATCCATGTGTTATCCGTTTCCGTAACCCGAAAGAAGGTAGCGTAGTATTTGATGATCAAATCCGTGGTCGCATTGAAATCCGCAACGATCAAATGGATGACCTAATCATTCGTCGTACTGACGGTTCACCTACTTACAACTTCTGTGTAGTAGTGGATGACTGGGACATGGGTATCACTCACGTTGTTCGTGGCGAAGACCACATCAACAACACGCCTCGTCAAATCAACATCTACGAAGCACTAGGTGCGCCAGTACCTACATTTGCACACTGTGCAATGATCCTGGGTGATGACGGCGCGAAACTGTCTAAACGTCACGGCGCTGTATCAGTCATGCAATACCGCGATATGGGCTACCTGCCTGCGGCACTAAACAACTACCTAGTGCGCCTTGGTTGGTCTCATGGGGACCAAGAAATCTTCTCTCAAGAAGAGATGATCAATCTATTTAGCCTAAACGCAGTATCTAAGTCAGCGTCTGCTTTTAACACTGACAAACTGCAATGGTTGAACAACCACTACATCAAGAACTCAGATCCTGCGTACGTTGCTGAGCATCTACAATGGCATCTAGATCAACAAAAACTAGACGTAACGAATGGTCCTGCTATCACTGACGTGATCAAGCTGGTGGGTGAGCGTTGCAACACACTAGTTGAGCTAGCTGAGCAAATCCGTTACTTCTATGAAGATTTCTCTGAGTTTGAAGCGGGCGCAGCGAAGAAACACCTACGTGGCGTGGCTAAAGAGCCTCTAGAACTTGCATTAGCGAAAGTGGAAGCACTAACTGAGTGGACGACAGCGAACATCAAAGATGGCGTTATCGCAGCAGTATGTGAAGAGTTGGAAATCGGCATGGGCAAAATCGGTATGCCATTACGTGTTGCTGTAACAGGCGGGGGTCAGTCTCCTTCTGTCGATGCAGTAATGGAGCTGGTTGGAAAAGAGCGTTGTATTGCTCGCATTAAGATGGCGCTTGAGTTCATTGCTGAGCGTGAAGCAAACGCATAATTGCTTTGAACTGAACGTTCTTTTGAATAAATAGTCACAAAGCCGCGGTGAGCAACCGCGGCTTTTTTGTATCTTCAATTTAGATAACGAGAAACTTTCTCTCATATTGGTGAATGAAGAGATGGTTTCACCTGTAATTTACCTCAATATGGATAAGATTTTTTAATCCAAATATCGTTGGCATGAATAAAAAACGAGCGATTATATATCAAATATCTGATTGATTTTTATCCATGTTCCTTAAAGTTCCATTTTGTTTGTCTCATTTTTAAGAAAAAACCTTTGCTTTAGCTATTTTGTTTCAAAAAACAAAGCAAACGTTTGCGTGGTGATTGCGTGGGGATTTTTTTGCTTAAGATCACATGTTGTCGAGATTTTTGATGACAATAAATTGACAGAATTGGGATTTTTCTCGCGATTTCTTAGCGTTATAGTTCATCCCGTCAGCGATACCGAGATGGCGATATGTATCACTGAACAGGAAATATACGTAAGTTGCTTCCATAAAAAAAATGCATGTGCATAAAAAGAAGCTGACTAAGTATCTCACTCAAGGAATGAATAAAAAGAATTGAAATACAACGTCAGTCAGACGGCGCATTTCGGCATCTAACAAAAGAACTTCTTTAGAGGAATCAATAATGAAAAAATTAGCAGCGGTAATTTCAGCGTCTCTACTTATGGCTTCAGCAGCACAAGCAGAAGTATACGTTGGTGGTAAGATGGGTAAGTCATGGATGGAAGACGCGTGTGTAGCGGGCCAGGCTTGTGACAAAGACGATTCTACTCTTGGCGCTTTTGTTGGTTACGAAATGAATAAATACTTCGCAGTAGAAGCGGGTTTCGACAACATCGGTGATTTTAACCAAACTTCTTTCGGTGGCCACGTAGAAGCAATCACTCTTGCTCCTAAATTTAGCCTACCAATCACTGAAGACATCGCACTTTACGGTAAAGTGGGTGGCGCTTACGTAATGTTTGATGGCAAAGATGATTACTCTTACCTAGGCGCGGCTGGTCTTGAATTCAACCTAAGCCAAAACGTAACAGCTCGTGCGGAATACCAAACACTGACTGACATCAGCAACGATGTAACTCGTGCGACAGGTAACACTGCAACACTAGGTGTTTCTTTCAAATTCGGCGGCAACGATGAGCCAGTAATCGTAGAAGAGCCAGTTGTTGTAGAAGAAGTGGTTGTAGAAGAAGTGGTAGAAGAGCCAGTTGTAGTTACGAAAACATTCGAAACTCAAACAATTGGTACAGGTAGCTTCGATCTAAACAGCACAACTCTAAAACCAGAGAGCGCTGCAAAACTTGATAACCTAGTTGCTTTCCTAAACGAGCACCCACAAGCGAACGTTGAAGTTGTAGGTTACACAGATACGTCTGGTCCAGCAGCTTACAACCTAAAAGTTTCTGAAAAACGTGCTGAGTCTGTTGCTAACGCACTCGTTGAAAAAGGTATTGATTCATCACGTATCCAAGCTCGTGGCGAAGGTGAAAACAACCCAATCGCTTCAAACGACACTCGTGAAGGTCGTCAACAAAACCGTCGCGTAGAAGTCGTTGTTCCAGAATTTGAATACCAAGTTCAGCAATAAGCTCCTATTCGACCGTAGTATAGAAGACTGAAGCTGAAAGCCCCAAAGAGTTCGCTCTTTGGGGCTTTTTATTTCTCTTCAAAAAACTGACTGAAATGTTCAAAGTGGCCAGGTATTACTTAAGATCAATGCTGTTTAAACGCCCCATAAATGTCAGGATCTCCAAGTTATCTTTATGTGCTTCTAACAACGCTTTTTTGGTTTGCATGTAGGCGGCAAGTTTGCCGTACTTACTAATAGAGCGAACCACCGTTTTATATTTATACTCACCGTCATCATTGAACTCTCGCCACTTGGCGATGTAACACGTATCTCGGTTGTCAGGGTTTTCAAGAGTAGGGTTAGGCTTGTGAACGATTTTAGGCTCAACGCTATGTGGAAGCCTAGTCATTAGGTAAGGGTCTTTCAAAAGACGTCGCCAGAATTTGCCCCACATTTGCCGGCCTAACTCGTTTCTCAGCTTAATGGCTTTTTGTAAGCCTTTCTTTTCTCCAATACGAACAAATCCTACCGAGCGGTGTAGTACCGTATCCTCGGGGGTATGGATATGTATCTTAAAGGCTGTCTTGCCTTTAGAAATAAAGCGGTGTCCAGTGTTAGTTATTAAATTGCTCTTAGACATAGTGCTAACTAATAATTTTATTAATAGCTAAAAGGGTAAGCAAAACTCATAGATAATTAAAGTAATAAAATACAAAACTGTAAATAGGGCTTGTTGAAATGATTTCAAGGGGAAGAAGTCAGATCAGTAGAAGGGTTTATCCCGTAACCGAAACACCCGATCCGATCATATTGATTACTGGGAAGATTATCTAACACGATGTACTAGGGGGAGCAGTGCGAGGCTTGAAATTGAAGATACAAAAAAGCCTTAGCTCAAGTGGGAGCTAAGGCTATGATATGGCGCCCCCAGTAGGATTCGAACCTACGACCTGTCCCTTAGGAGGGGACTGCGCTATCCAGCTGTGCCATGGGGGCGTAATACCAATAGTTGCAGTTCATTGCACTGTTTTACTGAGTTCAAATCTAGCAATCTACCAGATCTGTATCAGCATCACGTTGAACGATTCGCTACGGTCATTGGTATAATCAAATAAGATGCGCTGCCTATGATATTCAAAAGTGAGCATATCTCAAGACTTAATGTTTGCTTTTATAGGATCTTGTTCATTACGTCGCCAATTTGAACGCTAGACGCTAAATTTGGCTGATCAATCGTCAGTTCCGCTTCGTGTTCGTATATGCGTGATACCGTTAATGTAATTTCGCTTTGCGAGACTTTGTTTCTTGGCAATCCATTTTGGTCGATAAACGACGCGGTGTGCCAAAGCTGTAATTTGTCTCCCTCTTTTACGCCGTGCATACGGCCGAGATCCATCGTTACGGTATTACCGAAGACTGCCACAACCTCTGGCAGTGTAATTTTGCAAGATAGCTCCGACTCCAGATCCAACATAATATTGCGACTAACGCGAAGCATCATCTCGCCATAGGTCGATGCCCAAAAACGTGCACTACGAGTGTCCACTTGACTCGTCTTAGCAAATGGCCAACGCGCGACCTCACGGTAGGCTTTGTTGAAGATTTCATGGCCAGTTTTACCATCAAATACTTTCATTTCTAACGCAAACTGACGATTGATGATGTCATCTTGCAATAGTTGAGATTCGACCGTTGCAGTGAGATCGGTTATGACCCCTCCAATGATGTATTGTGCGCCATTGTCTTGTGCGATCATTTGAGTGCGAGCAGGATAGTTGCTGCTTATTGAGTAGTCCGTTGTACCAACAGACACAAAGCTGCGTGAGGTTTGATCAAGTTGACGGTTCACTACGTGGCTAAAATCGTCACCAACTTGATAAATTTGTCCCATCACTGCTTGTTGTGGTGATGCGACCTCAATATTGCCGACCAGCATTGTCTTTTTGTATTGATCGGTGTGGCAACCCGTTGCCGATGGATAAATATCAACGCGGATTTTTACCTCGACTTTACCGCGACGTTTGCGTTCAGACTCGACCAAAATGTAACGGACTTCATGATTGGTAAACTGGTATTCGTTGCGGCTTTCTTCTAATAGCGGCATCAAGTTGCTAATACTGCCAATATCTGCGCCCGAAAAATTGACGGCTTTGAACAGCGCGTCTTCCAACGCATGGAGCCTTGCCGTCTCTTCTGAAGAAACGATGGTGGCAACGCCTGTGACTTCATACCAAGATGCCATGACCTTAAAAGGCACAAGCATCACTAAAGTGATTGAAAACAGACTGTTTAATATTTTTTTCATTGGTTACAACCGTTCGGGTATAAATATTGCTTTAACAAATTCAGTGAAGTTTGGTGGGTTTTTCTTCGTTAGGCAAACAAAGAAAAGCAAAGACTGTTCCAATATTCACTTTCTTGGAAAGGAATTAATAAAGAACGGTATCACCTAAGATTATCTGGAGAATCAAACCATGAAAAAGTGGCTTGTCGCCGCATCGATGATGACGCTTCTGACATCGTGCGCGTACTCACCGATTTACAATGGTAAAGAACCGTACTCGGGAAGCCAGTTCATGCTGATGGATAGTCCGCGTCATACGATGGACTTTTTCATTGAGAGCATGACAGAAGACCTGATGGTTTCTAATGTGGCAGTATCAGCGCGGACACCGATTGCGATTACCTCGTTTGTTGATCTACAAAATATGGATGCAACAAACTGGTTAGGTAACTCGGTCTCTGAAGGTTTTATCCATCAGTTTCAGCGCCGAGGGTTTAAAGTGGTTGATTTCAAAACTACGGGCTCTATTCAAGTGACGCAGCAGGGCGATTTTGCTTTAAGTCGTGATTGGCAAGATTTAGCTCAAGAGCAGCAAATTCAGTATGTACTGACCGGAACAATGCTGCGCCAAGAGGGCGGAGTGCTTGTCAATGCACGCGTGGTTGGCATGCAAAGCCGTGTAGTTGTAGCGACAGCGCAAGGTTTCCTTCCGGCTGACCGTATTGGGCGTGACTTAGATACGTTAAATAGCATCCGCACACAAGATGGTGTGTTGATTCGCTCAGACCCAACCATTCGTCAGCCGTACACTGTGATTCTGCGTCCATAGGATAGAAGCATGAAGAAGTTATTATTTATTGTTGCCACACTGATATTGGTGGGGTGTCAGCCATTACAACAGATGCGTCAAGATGAAATCTTAGTGGCAGTGGGTTACGCCAGTGTCAGTGAGCAAACAGGCCGCACAGTAGAAGAAAAGCGTGTACGAGCGATGCGTGCATCAAAAATTGATGCTTATCGTGAGCTAGCAGAGCAAGTTTATGGCATGCGTGTTAGTGGACGTGCAGAGCTGCAAGACCAACGTTTGGGTATTGAAAGCACCACTGGTGCCGTCGATGGTGTAATTCGTGGTGCAGAAGTTGTGCGTAGTTATCTTGTTGAAGACAGTTATGTGACTGAGCTGCGTCTGGATATCCGTAAAATGGATAAGCTACGTGATTACGGAGAAGTTCAACAGGTGCCTGAGAAGCGTCAACAAACCTTGTTCTAATGCCCTAAGCGCATTACTTCAGAAGACCAGATAATCTTTCCCGCGGCTGATTGGCAACAATGAGTCGCTTTTTTATATCTACATTCTAGAGATGGTGGGGCAGGAGTGACGTTTAGGCTTTTATATTGGTGCCAAGTGTCGAAATAGTATGGGTTTTGCCACCGGCATTGTAGGTCATGCCCACTTTGCCATGAGTTCGCTGAAGCATGTTATTGAGTTTATTGAAACTCAGCTGTGCGCGACTAAGCGATTCGCCATTTACTTGGTTAACTTGTTGACAGTCGAGGACGATCGATTGGATTTGAGCAACAACCTGACTTAGGTGCTCATCTTCAGTAAGTTGATTGACGTGCGGGTGAGAGGCGATTCGCTGATCAGTTGTTCTGAGCTGATCAATGAGCGTCATCTTCTGTTTGGCTATGTTCTCAATCTCGGTAGAGACACGCGCCGTGATTGCTTGTGTTTCTTGGCGTAAAACAGCGGAAAGTGCCTTAGCATTTTCTAGCTGGAAATTAACGAGATCGACTAATGCTGCCATAAAATACTTACCTTCGGCCTAAGTCAGTTAGCTTTTGCCTTGCAATTCGTTTTCAAACTTAATCATGTTGTCAGCTAATTTTTCAGGATCGACTTTGTATGAACCGTTTGTGATAGCTTCTTTGATTGCTGCAACTTTGGCGCTGTCATATGCCGGAGAAGCTGCCATATCCTTCTGGAGTTTACTGACGGCTTTACTTTGCTGGCTGAGTGATACTGCGTCTTGTTGCGCTGGCGCTTTTTTTGATTCTGTCGTGCTGGTAGCATTGGAATCGTTACGTGCAGGTGCGCGACTTGTTGTCGTCATCATTTGCCCTGAACGTATATTATCTATACCTGCCATGTTTAACCTTTGCCTTGTATCGTAATACTGGTATCCAGACTATCGACCAGCGCAAAAATAACTTTAGTCATTTTTTGCATTTTTATTGATCAGTTTAAACACGCTACCAGTGGGTATTAAAAATTAACAGTGATTTCCGCAATGTCAGTCACTATGCCTTCTATTATACGTTGTGACTTATCATTTTTCACTCTTACTTGATCGCCAGCTGAAC
This sequence comes from Vibrio sp. 661, assembly GCF_033339315.1. NCBI lineage: Bacteria > Pseudomonadati > Pseudomonadota > Gammaproteobacteria > Vibrionales > Vibrionaceae > Vibrio > Vibrio sp. 661. The sequence continues at coordinate 34,447 of NZ_JAWOUJ010000024.1, forward strand.
CATCCTGCAATGCTGTGCCTTGCGTTGTGATCGTCATGCCAGAATTCACCGCTTTGATAATGACCTTTTCATTTCGGCATACCACACAAACATCATTTCTCTCTACGACATCGCCTAAACGAACATTACGCTTTAGCTTTGCCCCAACCACTTGATCGTAGCTAGAAAATCCATCTTTACGAAAGCGCTGTAGCTCGATCATGGAAGTGGTAACATCCGATGCGCTGACGATTTCTCCTCTCCCTAGTGTTCGTGTAGCGACGATCATTGGTACTGATACAGAGATCCTCACAGGGACATAGACTTTCCAGTCATCCGGTTGGCATTCCACTAACACATTGATGTTACTTCTCGTGCTGCTGGTGGAAGAGGCAGATGTATCTAACGGAACAGGGCAATCCGTTGCTTTTATTCTCGAGTCGATCTCTGCCGCATTAACAGATAGCTCGCCACCATCAGGCTGATCAACCGTAGCAAGAATATGTTGTTCTGCTGCTGTTTTTATTTGCTCGATCTGATTATCTGAAGCTGAATGAACAAAAAAGCTAAACATACTGAGCAAAATGCCGATAGACTTAGCGTACTTTGTAATTAGCGCTCTACATATTGTCATAGTCAATGGTGTCGAAGTGAAAGTGAAATACGCCATACTGTCTCCCTGGTATCGTGCTTGCCAGTGGTAGAGTATCATTTAAAAACAAAAAGTTTGAGATGGAGATGAGCATATGACGGGGATTCTTGACTCGGTGAATCAGCGTACGCAACTCGTCGGTCAGAACCGATTGGAATTATTGACCTTTCGACTGATGGGCCGACAGCGCTACGGCATTAACGTATTCAAAGTGAAAGAAGTACTACAGTGCCCTAAGCTGACTTCAATGCCAAATCTACACCCTCTGGTTAAAGGTATCGCTCATATCCGCGGCCATACCGTGTCCGTTATTGATTTGAGCCTGGCAATTGGTGGCCGCCCAACCACTGATTTAGATAAATGTTTTGTTGTTATTGCAGAATTTAACCGTACGATCCAAGCATTTTTGGTATCATCGGTTGAGCGTATTATCAATATGCATTGGGAAGCGATTTTGCCACCGCCAGACGGCGCAGGTAAAGCGCACTATTTGACTGCCGTGACAAACATTGACAATGAGCTGGTTGAAATCCTTGACGTTGAAAAAATCCTGGCAGAAATTGCGCCAGTTGATGAAACGATGGATTCCGCTATTGGCGAAGAAATCGCACAAGCAGAACAAGAAAAGCCTATTGTACGCCGCATACTGATTGCTGATGACTCGACGGTCGCGCGTAAACAGGTAGAGCGTGCGATTACATCCATCGGTTTTGAGGTCGTATCTGTCAAAGACGGCAAAGAAGCGTACAATAAGTTGATTGAAATGGCTCAAGAAGGCAATATCTACGATCAAATTTCGTTGGTTATTTCCGATATTGAAATGCCAGAAATGGACGGCTATACCTTAACGGCTGAAATTCGCAGACATGCCGATTTGAAAGACCTTTATGTTATCCTCCATTCTTCATTAAGTGGTGTATTCAACCAAGCTATGGTTGAGCGTGTAGGTGCCAACACCTTCATTGCGAAATTTAACCCAGATGAGTTGGGTAACGCGGTTAAATCTGCATTAACACAATAAAAGAGACATTAATGACTGCTATTACAATCAGTGATCAAGAGTATCGTGACTTTAGCCGTTTTCTAGAATCGCAATGTGGCATCGTGTTAGGTGATAGCAAGCAATACCTCGTGCGTAGCCGACTGAGTCCTTTAGTGACGAAGTTTAAGCTCGCATCGTTATCAGATTTGCTACGTGATGTTGTTACAGGGCGTAATCGAGAATTACGAGTCGCCGCTGTGGATGCGATGACGACTAACGAAACCTTGTGGTTTCGAGATACTTATCCGTTCACGGTTTTAGCTGACAAATTATTGCCAGAAGTAGCGGCAAGCAAGCGCCCAATTAAGATCTGGTCTGCTGCCAGTTCATCGGGCCAAGAACCGTATTCTATTGCAATGACGATCCTGGAAACGCAACAGCGCAAGCCGGGCTTGTTACCAAACGTGTCCATTACAGCCACAGATATTTCGGCAAGTATGCTCGAGATGTGTCGTGCAGGGGTGTACGACAACTTGGCTTTGGGTCGCGGGCTTTCACCAGAACGTCGTCGCACCTTCTTTGAAAATGCGGACGGTGGTCGCATGAAAGTCAAAGATAACGTCAAGCGTTTGGTGAACTTTCGTCCACAAAACTTGATGGACAGTTACGCACTGATGGGTAAGTTCGACATCATTTTCTGTCGTAACGTATTGATTTACTTTTCTCCAGAAATGAAATCTAAAGTGCTTAACCAAATGGCGAGCAGTTTAAACCCTGGTGGCTACTTGCTGTTAGGGGCATCAGAGTCGCTAACTGGTCTGACTGATAAATTTGAAATGGTGCGCTGTAATCCGGGCATCATTTACAAGCTTAAATAGCGGTATCTCTTCATTGATAGAAAAGCCTGACTTCGTGTCAGGCTTTTTTGTTTGTTACCTTTCTGCGCCGAGCGTTTCATGTATCACTCAATTAGTTGAAGCGCGTTTTTGCCTTGTGCCCTCAACACGGTGTATCTTTATTAAGTGAACAAAGTGATACGACATGACATTCCAGTTACTTTGGCTCACTTATTGCTATTTCAATTCACGGTAACCACTAGGTTGGTGTAATGCTTTAGGTTTTGGCATGCTAATTGCTTTTTGGTTATCAATCACGGTCAGTTCTTAATTGTAGAGGCAAACATGGCTATATCTTTTGACAATGCACTAGGGATCCACCAGCACACGGTGGGCGTACGTGAGCGCAATGCAGAGGTGATTTCCACCAATATCGCACAAGCAAACACGCCTGGTTACAAAGCAAGAGGTTTAGACTTTGCGAAGGAATTGCAAGCGGCAACATCTGGGGCAAGCATTGGTCTTAGTCGCACAGATGGTCGGCATATTCCTGCCACTACAACGTTGGTTGGGGACAAGTTATATCGTCTTCCTACGCAACCAGATACGGGAGATGGCAACACGGTAGACTTGGATTTAGAGCGTAACTTGTTTATGCAAAACCAAATCAGACACCAAGCATCACTCGACTTTCTAGGCAGCAAATTCAAGAACTTAACCAAAGCAATCAAAGGGGAATAATTTAGATGAGCTTATTTAACGTTTTCAATGTGACAGGTTCCGCAATGAGCGCTGAATCCGTTCGTCTGAATACTACCTCAAGCAACTTGGCGAACGCCGACAGTGTCAGCAGCTCTGCGAAAGACACTTACAAAGCGCGTCATGCAGTGTTTGGTGCAGAGTTAAGTAACGCCATGCGTGGCGGTGATACGGTGCCAGTGAAAGTGATGGGTATTGTAGAAAGTGATAAACCGCTGAATGCGGAGTACAACCCAGACCATCCCCTAGCAAACGAAGAAGGCTACATCTACAAGCCTAACGTCAATGTAATGGAAGAAATGGCAAACATGATTTCAGCTTCTCGTGCATACCAAACTAATGTACAGGTCGCTGATTCTAGTAAACAAATGCTGCTGCGTACGCTGCAGATGGGTCAATAAGGATAAGGGGGTAGCGTATGGCCGGAATTAACAACGTTGGTCAAAGCGGCTTGTCCTATATCGACCAGCTTAAAAGTCTACAAGAGAGTAACAAGAAAGCGGAAGAGAGCACGGGTAAGCAGGATCTAAAACAGGAAGACTTCTTATCATTGCTCACGAAGCAACTGTCTCAGCAAGACCCTTTTAAGCCGGTAAGTAATGACCAGATGATTGCGCAAATGGCTTCATTTGCGACCGTTGATGGCATTGGCAAGATGAACACTCAGTTTGAGAGTTTGAATTCGTCAATGACATCAAATCAAGCGTTACAAGCTTCCTCTTTGGTAGGGCGTGACGTATTGGTCCCAGGAGCAGCAGGTGTGAAGCAGGACGACGCACCAATGGCGGCAATGGTTAAGCTTTCACAATCTATCGATAATCTGTTTGTTCGTGTAGAGGATGAAGCTGGCCAACTGGTTCGTACCTTTGAGGTAGGGGCGAAACCAGCCGGCGACACGCGTGTGCTTTGGGACGGTAAAGATGAAAGCGGAAATCCACTGCCAGCTGGCAAATACAAAGTGAAAGCGTCTGGCTTAGTTGAAGGGGAGTCGCAAGAGTTCCCAGTATCGACGTATGCCAACGTAAACAGCGTATTGCTTGGCAAAGGTGACGGAAACGTATTACTCAATCTGGCTGGTTTTGAATCGCCAGTTCGACTTGCAGAAGTATTGGAAGTCGGCAAAGCGTAGTCATAGCTCGCTAGATTAGGAGATTTTGGAATGTCATATGTATCTTTAAGCGGTTTGTCCGCCGCCCAACTGGATTTGAACACCACCAGTAACAACATTGCGAACGCCAACACTTACGGCTTTAAAGAGTCCCGTGCTGAGTTTGCTGATGTCTACTCTAACTCTTTATTTACTAACGCAAAAACCACACCGGGTGGTGGTGCGCAAGCAAGCCAAGTGGCACAGCAGTTCCATGAAGGCTCTAGCATTTACACCAACAACCCAATGGATTTGCGTGTTTCGGGGACAGGTTTTTTCGCTGTAGCGAAAGAGCGTCTAACTCCACAACAGAATGAACTGACACGTAATGGTGCATTTCACTTAAATAAAGAAAACTACATGGTGACCGCGAACGACGAGTTCTTATTAGGTTACCAAGTGGACCCAAGCTCTGGTGAGGTTTCTTCATACGAGCCACAACCCATCAATATTCCTGCTGAATTTGGTAAGCCAAAACAAACAGCAAACATTGAAGTGGGTGTGAACTTGCCAGCGAACGGCGATTTGAAAGATCCAACGCAGTTTGATTTTTCAGACCCAGATACATACAACCGTTCAACCTCTTCGACAATTTATGACTCGATGGGTCAGTCTTACAAGCTAACGACGTATTACTTGAAAGATCAGACTCAGCCAAATACATGGAACACTTACTACACCGTGACAGATAAAGAAGGTGAAAAGCCTTTAAATGTTGCGGCTGGTGATGCGCAAACGCCAACAGGTCATGTGGGGCATACCATGAAGTTCAACAACGATGGTACGTTGGCGAGCTTGAACAATGGTCAGCCAATCACTTCTGTGGCTCTGGGCGATCCGGCGACGAACACGACACCAGTCGATATGAATGGTGCCGATCCTGCGCAGACGCTTAACTTCGGCTTAGGCTCAGCAACACAGTTTGCGGCTCCGTTCGAACTGACTAAGTTTGACGAAGACGGTGCAACGACGGGCTTCCTAACCAAAGTTGACTTCGATGAAAACGGCAGCGTATTGGGAACTTACTCAAACGGTGAAAACGTTACATTGGGTCGTGTTGCTCTCGTACGTGTTCCAAACGAGCAAGGTCTGGATAAGAAAGGCGGCACTCAATGGGATTCAACGCAGTTCTCTGGTGACAAGATCTGGGGTGAATCAAATAAAGGCTCTTTCGGCACCATCAATAACGGTATGCTGGAACAGTCAAACATTGATATGACGCAGGAGTTGGTGGACCTGATCTCTGCTCAGCGTAACTTCCAAGCAAACTCACGTTCGCTCGAAGTACACAACCAACTACAACAGAATATCTTACAGATCCGCTAGAGCACTAGCTGGGTCATTCGATACTCTGCTTGAGTAAGCAATGGCGTGTGATTGCTTCTTAGTAATTACCGCTTTGTTCACTTTCATCATGACATTCATCTGATGCTTAGCCTGAATACACCTCACTCAGGCTAAGCATGCTTTGATCTACGATTTGCCGCTGTTGCCGCCGTATGGATCAAAACCTTGCCTCTCGTTACAGTTTTCTGCCCCTATTGACCTCTTTTAATTGTTGATTGTTAATTCAAGGTATTGATTGATAAGCCTATTTTTGTTTTGGCATAACTATTGCTTTTACTCCGTGTACAGAGAGATTTTTTGGAGTAATTTATGGATCGCGCACTGTTTCTCGCAATGAGTGGCGCCAAGCAAAATATGCAGGCACTACAATTGCGCGCTAATAACTTGGCTAACGTAAGCACGACCGGATTTCGGGCTGATTTAGCACAGGCTCGCTCAATGCAGGCTTATGGTGAAGGCCATCCTTCACGTGTGTTCAGCATGACAGAGCGTCCAGGGCATAACTTTGCTCAAGGTAGCGTGATTACAACAGGGCGTGATCTGGATGTGACGATTGAAGGCAGCGGTTGGATATCGGTACTCGATCACACAGGGAAAGAAGGGTTGACCCGTAACGGCAACCTAAAAGTCGATCAAAATGGCATGCTTACCAACGCAAGTGGTCATTTGGTGCTGGGTGAAAACGACGCGCCGATTACTTTGCCTATTCCTCTCTCCAAAATTGAAATCGGTCGGGATGGCACCATCTCTGTACTTCCTCAAGGTGCCCCGGCAGAAGAATTCCAAGCGGTTGATCGCATTAAGCTTGTTAAGCCTAATGATCAAAGCTTGTTTAAAGACACCAATGGCTTATTTCGCCATAAAACTCCAAACCAACCTTACGAAGCAGACGCGACTGTTAGCCTCCAGACGGGAGCGATAGAAGGCAGTAACGTGAATGCCGTAGGTGAAATGACCGCATTGATTGACTTACAACGTCAGTTTGAAATGCAAGTCAAGATGATGAGCACAGCTGAAGAAATGGATAAATCTTCAGATTCACTGCTTCGTATGAGTTAACAGAGTTAGAGGTTCACTATGCATCCAGCACTATGGGTAAGTAAAACAGGTCTAGACGCCCAACAAACCAACATTGCCACGATTTCGAACAACTTGGCGAACGCCTCTACTGTCGGCTACAAAAAGAGCCGTGCAGTATTCGAAGATCTGTTCTATCAGAACATCAACCAGCCTGGCGGCCAGTCATCTCAGAACACGGAACTGCCAAGTGGCTTGATGCTAGGTGCGGGTTCTAAAGTGGTTGCGACGCAAAAAGTGCACACGCACGGCAATGCACAGACAACGACCAACGCACTGGACATGATGGTGGAAGGCGACGGCTTTTTTCAAGTGACATTGCCGGACGGCAACATCGGTTATACCCGTAACGGTCAGTTCACGCTAAATGGTGAAGGCACGTTAGTCACGTCGGGTTCTGGCTACCCTGTAGAGCCTGAAATTGTGATTCCAGAAGATGCGATTTCTATTACTGTCGGTACGGATGGTGAAGTGTCGGTTCGCGTCCGAGGTCAGCAAGACAACCAAGTCGTTGGTCAGCTAACCATTACAGATTTTGTTAACCCGGGTGGCCTAGAGCCAATTGGTCAGAACCTTTACTTACCAACGGGTGCCAGTGGCGATCCACAAGAGGGTGTTCCTGGTTTGGACGGTTTGGGGGAAATTCGTCAATCCATGCTGGAAGCGTCCAACGTGAATGTAACAGAAGAGTTGGTCAACATGATCGAAGCCCAGCGCGTTTACGAAATGAACTCAAAAGTGATCTCGTCAGTCGATAAAATGATGAGCTTCGTTAACCAGCAATTGTAACGATTAAGAGCAAGATTTGAGGAGCTCACGATGAAACGTATTTGCCTACTCGCTTTGATTGCTACGATGTCGGGCTGTGCCATGTTGGAACCGATTGAAACGGATGAAGTGACACAAGCAACCACTGTGGTCGACGCAGTAGAAGGCGATAAATCGAAAGAAGAGAGCAGCGGTATTGTAGATACTTTACGTGGTAGAAGTGATCCGGTTGCTGGCGACCCTGCTTGGGCTCCAATTCATCCGAAAAACAAGCCTGAGCATTACGCTGCTGCAACAGGTTCGTTGTTTAGCGCCGAGCACATTACCGATCTATACGACGATTCTAAACCACGTGGTATTGGCGACATTATTACCGTAACACTGGATGAGACAACCAGTGCGACGAAAAGCGCAAATGCCGATTTATCGAAAACCAATGAAGCGCAAATGGACCCGCTTCAAGTGGGCGGAGAAGAGCTGAAAATTGGCGGAAAATATAATTTCTCTTATGACTTAAACAACTCCAACTCATTTGCAGGTGACTCTTCTGCAAAGCAGAGCAATAGCATCAGTGGTTACATCACTGTTGAGGTGATCGAAGTACTGGCAAACGGCAACCTCGTGATCCGCGGTGAGAAGTGGATGACGCTAAATACGGGTGATGAGTACATACGTTTAAGTGGCACTATTCGTCCGGATGATATTAATTTCGACAACACCATTGCATCAAATCGCGTTTCTAACGCAAGAATTCAATACTCAGGGACTGGTTTGCAACAAGATATGCAAGAGCCAGGCTTCTTGGCACGATTCTTTAATGTAGCGCTATAACACGCCGTGCTGACGGCAATTTGACTGCAAGAGATAAGTAAGCATGAAAAAACTCCTTTTAGTACTGATGAGCGTTGCTCTGTTTTCTACCGTAGCCCAAGCCGCACGTATCAAAGACGTCGCGCAAGTGGCAGGTGTACGAAGCAACCAACTCGTGGGTTATGGTTTGGTTTCAGGCTTACCTGGTACGGGTGAAGCGAACCCGTTTACAGAGCAAAGTTTCGCCGCCATGCTGCAAAACTTCGGCATTCAGATGCCGCCAGGCACAAAGCCAAAAATTAAAAACGTTGCCGCAGTCATGGTTACGGCAGAATTGCCGCCTTTCTCTAAACCGGGTCAGCAAGTGGACGTGACTGTCTCTTCCATCGGAAGTGCTAAAAGTTTGCGTGGTGGCACCTTGCTGCAAACGTTCCTCAAAGGTCTCGACGGTCAAGTTTACGCGGTTGCTCAAGGTAACTTAGTAGTGAGCGGCTTCAGTGCTGAAGGCGCTGACGGTTCTAAAATCGTAGGTAACAATCCAACCGTTGGTCTTATCTCTAGTGGTGCGACAGTAGAGCGAGAAATTCCAAACCCATTTGGTCGTGGTGATTACATCACGTTCAACTTGCTTGAGTCAGACTTCACAACGGCTCAACGTATGGCGGATGCTGTAAACAACTTCCTCGGCCCACAAATGGCGAGCGCTGTTGACGCGACATCTGTGCGCGTGCGTGCTCCTCGTGACGTCAGCCAGCGTGTTGCGTTCTTATCGGCAATCGAAAACCTAGAGTTTGACCCAGCAGATGGTGCAGCCAAAATCATCGTTAACTCTCGCACGGGCACCATCGTAGTTGGTAAGCATGTGCGTCTTAAACCAGCAGCAGTAACGCACGGCGGCATGACGGTTGCGATCAAAGAAAACCTGAATGTTAGCCAACCTAACGGCTTTTCTGGTGGGCAAACCGTAGTCGTACCAGACTCGGATATCGAAGTCAGCGAAGAGCAAGGCAAAATGTTTAAGTTCGAACCAGGCTTAACGTTGGATGATTTGGTCCGTGCCGTGAACCAAGTCGGGGCTGCGCCTTCGGACTTGATGGCAATTTTACAAGCATTGAAGCAAGCCGGTGCCATTGAAGGCCAGTTGATCATCATTTAATGGTTAGGAGGTAGGTATAATGAACAATCCTAACGACATTGGTTTTATCCATGACATCAGTTCTCTGGACACTCTGCGTCAAAAAGCAGTGAAAGAGGGAAAAGATGGCGAGCAAGAAGCATTGCATGCGGCTGCTCGTCAGTTCGAATCGATCTTCACCTCCATGATGTTGAAATCCATGCGTGAAGCCAATGAGGGCTTTGAGTCCAACATGATGAACAGCCAAAACGAGAAGTTCTACCGACAAATGTTGGATGAACAGATGGCGAGTGAATTGAGTTCGTCTGGTTCAATGGGACTGGCCGATATGATTGTTAAGCAATTAACGGCTGGGCAAGGGAACGACAAAAAAGAAACGGCTATGCGTGATGCGGCAAACAATGCTGCGGAATATCGTCGTGTTGACCCGAAAAAAGCGCGCGAGATTGAACAGCGCTTGATTGAATCTGGTCAACTATCTCGACCAAGCAATGAACCCACTCGATTCGATTCACCAGAATCCTTTGTTAACTCGATGAAGCCATACGCGGAGAAAGCTGCGAAAGCCCTAGGAGTCGAGCCATCTCTGCTACTTGCGCAAGCCGCTTTGGAAACGGGGTGGGGACAAAAGGTCGTGAAGAACGCGCGTGGCAGCAGCAACAACTTATTTAATATCAAAGCAGATCGAAGCTGGCAGGGTGACAAAGTGACGACTCAAACTTTAGAGTTCCACGATAACACGCCAGTGAAAGAGACGGCAGCGTTTCGCTCCTACTCAAGTTACGAAGACAGCTTTAATGACTTTGTACGATTTTTGAATGACAACCCACGTTACGAGACAGCATTGCAGAAACGCGGGAATTCAGAGTTGTTTATTCGCGGTATCCACAGTGCGGGTTACGCGACCGATCCGAATTACGCAGATAAAGTCCTGCAGGTGAAGGATAAAATCGAAAGTATGTAATGTCTCTGCGACAATTTATGACGTTCTCGAAGGCTTGCCATAGTGCAAGCCTTCACTTTATCTGAACATCTACGCCTTTCTATCACTTGGCACATCTTTTGCTTTTAATGTGTCTAGGTGATCGGTTTTGCCGATTTATATTTCGTTTTCGGGGGCATGTATGGCGTCAGATCTTCTGAATGTAGGTACTCAAAGTGTGCTTACTGCTCAGAGACAATTAAACACCACTGGTCATAACATTTCTAATGTTAATACAGAGGGTTATAGCCGTCAGTCTGTTATCCAAGGCACGAATGATCCGCGCATGTTTGGTGGTTCTACCTACGGCATGGGTGTGCATGTGGAAAATGTTCGCCGCTCGTGGGATCAGTTTGCCGTGAATGAACTGAACCTGTCGTCGACCAACAATGCCAACAAAACGGATACCCAAGACAATCTTGATATGCTCTCTAGTATGTTGAGCTCTGTGGCATCGAAGAAAATTCCTGAGAACCTGAATGAGTGGTTCGATGCGGTAAAAACCATGGCAGATACCCCGAACGATTTAGGGGCACGAAAAGTGGTATTGGAAAAGGCGAAAATCTTCTCTGATACATTAAATGATTTCCACGAAACCGTGCGACTGCAATCTGATGTCACCAATAAAAAATTGGATATGGGCATTGAGCGCGTTAACCAACTTGCGTTGGAAATTCGCGATATTCATCGACTGATGATGCGTACTCCCGGTCCACATAATGACCTGATGGATCAGCATGAAAAGCTGGTTACTGAGCTGTCAGAGTACACCAAAGTTACCGTAACCCCACGCAAAAATGCGGAAGGGTTTAATGTTCATATCGGCAATGGACACACTCTTGTTTCTGGCACGGAAGCAAGCCAGCTCAAAATGATCGATGGCTATCCGGATGTTCATCAAAGACGATTAGCAATGGTGGAAGGGAATGGCATTAAAGCGATCAAGTCTGATGATATGGATGGCAAAATCGGCGCTTTACTTGAAATGCGCGACAAACACATCCCACAACTGCAAGATGAAATGGGCCGTTTAGCGACGGGCTTTTCCTACAAAATTAATCAGCTGCAATCTCAAGGTCTGGATCTCAACGGCAAGATAGGTAAAGACGTATTTACCGACGTGAACTCTGAGCTGGTGGCAAAATCTCGAGTTTTTGCTGCGCCTGACTCACAAGCTGATGTTGCGGTTTACATCGAGGACATTTCCGCGATCAAAGGTGGTGAATATTCGCTGCGTTTTGATGGCGACCAATACAGCGTGACAACACCGAAAGGTGAGCAAATGTCGTTGAACATCGACCGTTCGGATTCGTCGTTTGTTCTGGATGGTATGAAAGTGCAAATTGGTGAAGGCCTTGGCGCCGGTGAGCGCGTATTGCTCCGCCCAACGAGAAGTGGTGCAGCCATCATAAAGATGGAAACCAATGACGCAAAAGCTATTGCCGCACAAAGTTATGAAGCCTCAACCACTTTTGCCCAAGGTAACGCCAAGTTTAAAATTCGTGAGGCGGGGGATGTTAAAGAGTTTGAGGTTACCGTACAACCAGCCGACGAGAAGCATGATAAGCCGTGGTTAAAGATCACGGATAACAAGGGTAATTTACTATCGGACAAATACTCATACCCGTTAGATAAAGATAACCCGATGATTGAAATCTCAGTGCCGAAAAGCCATCCGCTGTATAAAAACGGCGATGCAACCGTGTTTGAGTTGAGCGAAGGCGCACTGATGAATGATAAATTCACCGCAAACTTGGTGCCTTCTGAAGGTGGTAACGGCAACTTGAGAAAAATGCAGAAGATCCAAACAGACAAGATGATGGATGGAAAATCCAGTACCTTGATCGATGTTTATCATAACCTCAATACTGAAGTTGGACTGAAATCTTCTACAGCAAACCGTTTAGCCTCCGTCGCTCGTTTAGAGCATGAAGCGGCGCAAGAGCGCGTTGCTTCTATTTCTGGCGTTAACCTCGATGAAGAAGCGGCCAACATGATGAAGTTTCAACAAGCGTACATGGCTTCATCACGTGTGATGCAAGCGGCGAATGATACCTTCAATACCATTTTACAACTGAGGTAAGGAGAAGAGATAAGTGCTAACCCGAATTTCTAGTTTCCATAACTATCAGTCCGTACAAAATGATCTGCGTCGTCAAGAGAATAAGGTTCACCACAACCAAGAGCAACTTGCTTCAGGGAAAAAGTTACTGAAACCTAGTGACGACCCCCTCGCTGCGCATTACATCCAAAACATTAGTCAGCAACAAGAACAGCTACAACAATATCTTAGCTCGATAGTGTTGGTGCGTAATCGTCTAGAAAACCACGAAGTTAATATCGCCAATGCGGAGAATTTTGCCGACGAGTCGAAGCGCTTAACGATGGAGATGATTAACGGTGCCTTTTCTGCTGAAGACCGACAAGCAAAGAAGCGTGAGTTAGAAGAGATTGCGAACAACTTCCTTAACTTAGTGAACTCGCAAGATGAATCTGGTAACTACGTGTTTGCGGGTACTAAGCCAAAAAGCCAACCATTCTATCGCGATAAAGACGGTAGTGTTCAATACGCTGGGGACGATTATCAGCGCAAAATGAAAGTCTCTAGCATGCTCGAGATGCCAATGAACGATCCTGGCAGCAAGCTGTTTATGGAGATACCAAACCCATTTGGCGATTATCAGCCGAATTACGATCTACAAAACGGCTCTGAGCTGTTGCTAAACAAAGCCACTAACGTTGATACGAAGGATGATGCGGCGTATCGCGTGACATTTGTCGATATGAATAACGGCAAATTTGGTTACCAATTAGAGCGTAACGGCAAAGTAGTGGATGCCGATGAGTTTTCTCCAGAGAAAGGGATTGAATACAAAGGCCTGAAAGTGCACGTAAAAGGCCAAATTACGCCTGGTGACAGCATTGAGATCGAAAAGCGGGCAGAGTTCAGCATTTTCGATACCTTCAAGGATGCAATGGCATGGTCAGACAAATCGGTTTCGGATACGTCGGCGACCGCCAAATTGCACCAAATGACAGAAGAATTCCACGCTGCTTTTATCCATTTGAATAAAGCGCGTACAGATGCCGGTGCTCGATTGAGTACGCTGGATATCCAAGAGCAAAATCATGAAGACTTTAATTTTTCTCTGGCAAAAGCGAAGAGCAACTTTGAGGACTTGGATTACTCTAAAGCCGTGATCGAGTTCAGTGAAAACTCGCGAGCGTTACAGGCATCGCAACAAGCATTCGGTAAGACCAAAGATCTAACGTTGTTTAACTACATCTAGTATGGCACTCATACACATTGTCTGATTTTGATGCCTTATGTGCAAAGCCTTAAGCGCGATAAGTCGGCGTAACCTGAGAGTCTGAGATGTCATGCGGCACGATTTTACCCAAAGCGGCAATGAGGCGGGAGGCAAGTCGGGCGGCAACAGGGCAGCGTTCAATACCCTTGGGCTAAGATGAGTCTGACAAACCTGAAATAGCTTAATGATAAAGCTAACTTATTGTTTATTTGATTCTTTTAAAAGCAGTTAAATAATTTACGCAAGTTGGCACACAAATTGTATTGAAAATATCAGAACAGATTTAGAGATTCTAAACCCTGCGTTTAAGGCAGATTTAGCAAGTAACTTTTACGGTCAGTGCTTATCCAAATGAGAGTAAAGCTGGCCGCTTCGCAAAAGCTTGCGAACTCAACAGGAGAGCAAAATGGCTGTAACAGTTAGTACTAACGTCTCCGCGATGACCGCGCAGCGTTACCTAAACAAAGCGACTGATGAATTAAACACGTCGATGGAGCGCTTATCTTCAGGACATAAGATTAACAGTGCAAAAGATGATGCGGCAGGTCTACAGATCTCTAACCGCTTAACTGCACAGTCTCGTGGCCTAGATGTCGCAATGCGTAACGCGAACGATGGTATCTCGATTGCACAAACCGCTGAAGGTGCGATGAATGAGGCAACCTCTGTCATGCAACGAATGCGTGACCTTGCGATTCAATCATCGAACGGTACTAACTCTCCAGCTGAGCGTCAGGCGATCAACGAAGAGTCAATGGCATTGATTGACGAGCTAAACCGTATTGCAGAAACCACTTCATTTGGTGGTCGTCGTCTATTGAACGGCTCATTCGGTGAAGCAGCATTCCAGATTGGTGCGAGCTCAGGTGAAGCCATGATCATGGGACTCACCAGCATTCGTGCGGACGATACTCGCATGGGCGGTGTGACCTTCTTATCTGAGAACGGTAAAGATAAAAACTGGAGTGTTGACCCAGCTAAATCTGACTTGAAGATCACGCTACCAGGTATGGGTGAAGACGAAGACGGCAATGTTGATGATCTAGAAATCAACATTAATGCCAAAGCGGGCGACGACATCGAAGAGCTTGCCACTTACATTAATGGTCAGTCTGATATGATTAATGCGTCTGTAAGTGAAGATGGCAAGTTGCAAGTTTTTGTCGCGCATCCAAACGTTCAGGGTGAGATTTCTATTTCTGGTGGATTAGCATCTGAGCTTGGCCTGAGTGATGAACCTATCAGAACGTCAGTACAAGATATTGATATGACCACGGTACAAGGTTCTCAAAACGCGATTTCTGTGCTGGATTCGGCACTGAAATACGTAGACTCGCAACGTGCAGACTTAGGTGCGAAGCAAAACCGTTTGAGTCACAGCATCAACAACTTGGCGAATATCCAAGAAAACGTTGACGCATCGAACAGCCGAATTAAAGATACAGATTTTGCGAAAGAAACCACGCAAATGACCAAAGCACAAATTTTGCAACAAGCAGGAACATCGATTCTTGCTCAAGCGAAACAGTTGCCAAACTCTGCAATGTCACTATTGCAGTAGTTTACTTAGCCTGTGCTCAATACATTCAGACGTGGATGGGAATGCAGGCTTTTGGCAAGCAACTTTACAATAGAATGAGCGGCTCTCTCATCTCTCACCTGCCAATCATTTTCAATGTAAAGTTGCACTCGGTATGCCGGAAATGTGTTCATTTCTCTTGATCTCCACATAGGCTCTGGCGACCAACCTAGCCCCAGTTCTCTCAAAGGAAAAGGGGCTTTTTCTTTTCTAATTCTTACGTCTATCGTCTGCGAACTTATCTTCAATTGTTTCCTTTCGCTGGTTTTCTATACAATTTGGCCCTCTCGGCTCGATTTGTGGAAACTTGAGCACTTTTTCTTACTTTTCTTCAATTTTATTAGCTAAATCTCGCAATGTTATTTTTTTAAACTTTTTTCTAAAGCTTCTGAATTTGGTGTCGTTAATAGAGGTAACTTTGAGAGAACTACTTGGTTTTCCGAGACGTCGGAAACCGCTACATCGGAAAATCAATTGGAGAAATCACCATGGCAGTGAATGTAAACACAAACGTATCAGCGATGACCGCTCAGCGTTACCTAAACAACGCAAACTCAGCACAACAAACTTCTATGGAACGTTTGTCTTCAGGTTTCAAAATCAACAGCGCGAAAGACGACGCTGCGGGTCTTCAAATCTCGAACCGCTTGAACGTACAAAGCCGTGGCCTGGATGTGGCTGTTCGTAACGCGAACGACGGTATCTCGATTGCACAAACTGCTGAAGGTGCAATGAACGAGACCACTAACATTCTTCAACGTATGCGTGATTTGTCTCTACAATCAGCAAACGGTTCAAACTCGAAAGCAGAACGTGTTGCGATTCAAGAAGAAGTGACCGCGCTAAATGACGAACTAAACCGTATCGCAGAAACCACTTCTTTCGGTGGTAACAAGCTACTAAACGGCACACACGGTGCGAAATC
>NZ_JAWOUJ010000025.1:0-48895 GCF_033339315.1 Vibrio sp. 661
GCGGGGTGGAGCAGCTTGGTAGCTCGTCGGGCTCATAACCCGAAGGTCGTCGGTTCAAATCCGGCCCCCGCAACCAAATACAAGACGATAGATTGAGTACTTATTTAGTATACAATTGTTAAGTCGTCTACGGATGCGCCGCTTGATTCAACTCCTGCTTCTCGCAACCAATCACATCGCTCTTTTCATAATGCTGCGAAGCATGAATCCCCAAAAGCTAAACTTTTATCCGCATCATATGATGTCGGACGATTTCGTTTGTGTTTAAAACACGATATGAATCGGCTGACGTACAAGTATGATGAGGCTTCGCGTGTTTTATCTACTTTAATTAACAGAGTTATCCACATACGTCGTTCTGTGGATAAGTTGGTTGATAAAGTGTTTTTAGCTTGACTTTTTATGATGGGGAAGAAAGATCTTTTCTCTAAAGTGAAGTGGAAACAACAAAGAAATATCAACTAAATACTTGTTATATAAAGAAAAAATAAGTTTTTTGTCGGATCGAGTACGTTAAAATACGATCATTAACTGGTATTTTTTTGATCCTAGTCATTTCTCCGAGCTGTGTTTAACTTTTTTCTGCTAGCTTGTTTTTCTTGAATCTCAAATTTTTTTCCACATTACAAAATTGAGAACAAGGTCATGAATTGAACATGCAAAAGTAATTTCAATCTCTTGCATATAGACTACGCTCTATGCGTCTCTCGGCAGTCCCTTCTCGACTATCCTTATTAAGCGTTGCTTTTTCGTCTCTATAGATGAATTACTCTCAGTGGGGAGTTGATTCAGTTGCTCTGTCAAAGCCCATTTAATGTGCTCATCAAGTAATTTATTTTCACCTTGCCGACTTTCCAGCGCATCTATGATTCGCTGACTATATTCTGCATTACCAAGTGCGACAGCGATGTTACGTAGCCACTGTATATGACCAATACGACGGATAGCGGAGCCTTCCATATTTTTTAGAAAAGTCGCTTCATCCCAGTTAAACATGTCGACGAGGTCAGGGTTTTTGAAACTGTCACGACGGTGGAAATCATCTTGCTCCGTTATGTCGGCGTAGCGGTTCCATGGGCAAACCAATTGACAGTCGTCACAACCATAAATGCGGTTACCCATTGGCTTTCGAAACTCTTCAGGAATCACGCCATCGAACTCGATGGTGAGATAAGAGATACAACGCCTGGCATCGACAACTTTGTCTTCAACGATGGCTTGTGTTGGGCATGATGTAATGCATGCTTTGCATTTACCGCACTGATCAACGCTTGGCTCATCTACGGGTAGTGGTAAGTCGATAAGTAGTTCACCTAAAAAGAACCACGATCCACAGTCTTGATCTAAAATCAGGGAATGTTTCCCGGTCCAACCTAAGCCCGCTTTTTGGGCGAGAGGTCGCTCTAATATTGGTGCGGAATCAACGAAAGGTCGGTAACCATATTGACCAACCTCTTGTTCAATAAGTTTGCCGAGCTTATTTAGCTGCTTTCTGACGAGCTTGTGATAATCGCGCCCTAGTGCGTAGCGGCTAATATAGGCATGACTTTTATTCGCGAGGTTCGAAGCGAATTGAGCCTCTGGTGGCAGATAGTCCATCCGGACGCTGATAACACGAACGGTTCCCGGGAGTAGCTCATGGGGTCTAGCACGCATCATACCGTGACGAGCCATCCAATCCATTGAGCCGTGATAGCCTGCATCAAGCCATTTTTGTAGTGCTGCTTCATGTTCACTCAGATCAACGTCGCAGATCCCAACTTTTTGGAAGCCGAGTTCTTTTCCCCAAACTTTGATTTGTTGTGCGAGTTGTTCGTAGTTCATGTTAACCACCGGAATAAAGGGGGGCGGATCTTAACGGATCTCTGGCTTTGGTGCTACCCAGTTAGGTACGTTTTTGATGTTGTGAATACTGCTTATTGAAGTCATTTGCATATATTCTAAATCTAGGTCGATACTAAGATGATTAAGATACCGTTTATTGGATACTTTTTTCGCACATATGACATTTGAAAGCTTGTCTCTCAAAACCAACACGGTTTACTATTCCTGTTCTTTTGATTTTTATATAGTCAACGATCATTAGTTAGAGAAGCATCAATGAGCACGAAACAATTCAATTTAAAAGATGAGCATGAAACGGTTGCACTAGGCACCGCTTTGGCTCAGCTTTGTTCCCAGCAAACCACAATTTATCTGCATGGTGATTTGGGTGCAGGTAAAACAACCTTTAGTCGTGGTTTTGTCCGTGCTCTTGGTCATCAAGGTAACGTGAAAAGTCCAACTTATACTCTAGTCGAACCGTACCAGTTGGATCAGTGGCAAGTATATCACTTCGACCTTTATCGTCTTGCGGATCCTGAAGAGCTTGAGTTTATGGGGATTCGAGACTATTTCACAGACGATGCGATTTGCTTGGTTGAATGGCCTGAAAAAGGGCATGGCTTACTGCCACAACCGGATCTTGATGTAAACATTCGCTACCAAGGTGAGCAACGTGTAGCCGAACTAACAGCTAATAATGATTATGGTGTGCAGTTACTCAGTCGATTGGAGCTATGTTGAGTTTTTCAAATTTTAGAGTGGTGGCGACGTTTGTCGCCACTTTTCTCCTTCTCATCCCCAATTTAGCATTTGCTAACGTCGTTAAGAGTTTTCGAGTTTGGCCTTCACCTGATGAAACGCGTGTTGTCATCGATTTAGGCTCGGAAGCTGACTATTCCTATTTCTCTTTATCAGGGCCGGATCGCCTTGTCGTGGATTTAAAAAGCACGACGATGCAGGCCAAACTACCTGTTACTGTTACGGATAGCCCTGTTTTAAAACTGGTACGAAAAAGCTCGCCTCCAGAGAAGGGCACTTATCGTTTGGTGTTTGAACTAAAAAAGAGCGTTCAAGCGGAGTTATTTAAATTAAACCCAACACCAGGTGGGCAGTATGGTCACCGCTTGGTGATTGATTTACCGCACGGTAAGAAGGCATCGACCTCAAAACCGAGTAAGCCAGCGGCGGCCAGCAAAGACATGAGTTCAGTTCAACGAGCTCAAGAAGTGTTAATTGTTATCGACCCTGGTCACGGTGGGGAAGACCCTGGCTCTATTGGCCCTTCACGTCGTAAGTACGAGAAAGATGCGGTATTGAGTATCTCAAGAAAAATTGCTGCTCAGCTCGATGCGACTCCTGGTATTAAAACGCGCATGACTCGTACGGGAGATTACTTTGTAAACTTAAACCGTCGTGTCGCGATTGCTCGTGAAAATGATGCGCACTTGCTGATTTCCATTCACGCAGATGCGTTTACTTCACCGAAGCCTCGCGGTGGATCGGTCTTCGTACTAAATACTCGTCGTGCAAATACCGAAATTGCTCGTTGGGTCGAGAACCATGAGAAACAGTCTGAGTTATTGGGCGGCTCGGGTAATGCGTTCTTCACGAAGACAAAAGATCGTAACGTGAACCAAACTTTGTTGGACTTGCAGTTTAGTCATTCACAAAAAGAAGGCTATAAGCTGGCAACAGAAATCCTAGGTGAGATGGGACGTGTTGCGCACCTGCATAACACCAAACCGATCAACACCAGCCTTGCGGTTTTGCGCTCTCCACAGATTCCGTCTGTGCTAGTGGAAACGGGCTTTATTTCTAACCCAACAGAAGAGCGTTTACTGTTTCAACGAGCGCACCAAGATAAGTTAGCTCAGGCTATCACTAAGGCGGTCGTCAAGTACTTAAAAGATAACCCACCAGAGGGTACGGTGTTCTCGCCTTCAGCGAAGCCAATGGTACATATTGTAAAGCGTGGCGAGTCATTATCGGTGATCGCGAACAAATATGGGCTTAGCTCTAAAGCGCTGATGTCGGCAAACAACTTGAAGTCGACAGGCTTGGCAATTGGTCAGAAGCTCAACATTCCTTCTGCTGGTACGATTAAAGTGCCAAGTAAACCGATTACTGTTGAGACAGAAACCATTACGCACAAGGTTAAGTCTGGTGAGTTCTTAGGTAAGATTGCGAATCACTATAAAGTGAAGGTTTCAGATATCCGCCGAGAGAATAACTTGAAGTCAGATACCTTGTGGGTAGGGCAAAAGTTGAAGATAACGGTCGCGGTAAAAGATAAACCGATTCGTAAGCACAAGGTTTCTCGGGGTGAGTTCCTTGGCAAAATAGCGTCCAAATACGGCGTTAGCGTATCGAGCATTCGTAAAGCGAATAACTTACGCTCTGATCAGCTAGCGGTTGGGCAAGTCCTGATCATTCCAAACAAGTAGGTGAGCTTCTAACTCATTATGACGATTAAAATTTTGCCAGCCAGACTTGCAAACCAAATCGCCGCAGGGGAAGTGGTCGAAAGACCTGCTTCTGTGATTAAAGAGCTGGTTGAAAATAGTCTTGATTCTGGCGCAACTCGAATCGATATCGATATCGAGAAAGGAGGCGCAAAGCTGATTCGTGTTCGTGATAACGGAAAAGGTATCGCGAAAGATGAACTTGGCTTAGCGCTCAGTCGTCATGCGACATCTAAGATACATACCTTAGATGATCTCGAAGCTATTATGAGTCTAGGTTTTCGCGGTGAAGCGTTAGCCAGTATTAGCTCAGTCTCGCGTTTGACGCTCACGTCGCGTCCTGCGGCACAAGAAGAAGCCTGGAGTGCCTACTCCGAAGGGCGTGATATGCAGGTGAAGCTTAAGCCAGCAGCGCACCCGATTGGCACTACCGTTGAGGTGTTGGACTTATTTTTTAATACTCCAGCGCGTCGCAAGTTTCTTCGTACGGAGAAAACCGAATTTGCTCATATTGATGAGTTATTGAAACGCATTGCGTTAAGCCGCTTTGATGTCACCATCAATGTGCGTCATAACGGCAAGATCATCCGTCAATATCGCGCGGCGAAAAATCAGCTTCAAACCGAAAAGCGTATTGCTGCTGTCTGCGGTAATGCGTTTGTGCGGCATATGCTCAGAATCGAGCTTGAGCATCAAGGGTTAAAGTTACATGGGTGGATTACCACACCAGAGGGAGCAAGGCAGCAAAGCGATTTACAATATTGCTATGTGAATGGCCGAATGATGCGTGACAAATTAATCAATCACGCGATTCGTCAAAGTTATGAAATGAGCTTAAAGCCAGATCAGTTTGCTGCGTATGTGCTCTTTATTGAGCTAGATCCGCACCAAGTAGATGTGAATGTTCACCCTGCTAAGCATGAAGTGCGTTTCCACCAAGCTCGTTTGGTGCATGATTTCATCTATCAAGCTTTGACGGATGCACTTTCACAAAGCGCCGTGATTGATAAACCACAGGTGAATGAATCGGCATTTCATCGCGTGGAACCGACTGAGTCCGAAGAGATTGAGCATTCGCCAGAGCCTGAAAAAGTACAAGAGCCAGCATCTTCACCAGTACCAGAGCGGGTTTATCAAGCGATAGATAGTACACCGGCTTATCCTGGACGCAGTGATTATGAAGTGAAGCCTCGTAATAGCTGTCCTAGTGAGACCTCCGTGCGAGAGGCGCGCGTAGTGGAGTCATTCAAACGTAATGATTGGGTGGAATCCAAACCCGCACCAAAGCCAAGTCACAGTAAAGAGCGCCACGTAGAACCAGCGCCAACTAAACAAGAAGTACGCGCTTATCACGAGCTGTTGAAAACGCCAGAGTTTGAGGCTCAGGCAGTCACTCCAATAGCGCCCCAAACGATAACTTCGCACACATCAATGCCATCGATTACTGCATTAGGCAAAGCGCTGATGGTGGTCGATGAACAATTTGTTTTGATGGGCAGTGACAGTGGGGCGGCGTTAGTCTCGTTACCTAGAGCAGAATTTTATCGTGTCAAAGGCCAGCTCACTCCAAGCGATGGTGCACTCAAGGCACAACCTCTGCTTGTTCCTCTATCTATTAAGTTAGAGGCCGAATTAGTGAGACTGGCCCAAGATTATCAACAAGATTTGGCATTGCTTGGTATTCAATTGAAAGCGAGAAACGAGCACGCCTTAATGGTGATGGGCGTCCCAGCTCCGCTGCGTCAACAAAACTTACAAAATTTAGTACCAGATCTGTTATCTTACGCGCAATCTTGTGTGAACGAAGGTATAGCAGCGGCTCAGATGCTGTCTGAGTTGATAGATTGGCTCGCATTACAGGTCACGACAGTGAAGAGTCACTATACTTTTTCTGAAGCCATTCAAATTATTGCGGAACTTGAACAGCTAAGACATGGTCAATTGCCATTAGAAGATACAAAATTCGTATCCGCTGTTGATTTCTCTGCCACGATAGCCAAATTAAAACCATGACAGATAAACTACCTTTGGCGCTATTTTTAATGGGGCCAACTGCATCAGGCAAAACTGAGCTGGCGATTCGTCTTCGTCAAAAATTTCCGATTGAGATCATCAGTGTTGATTCTGCTTTGATCTACAAAGGGATGGATATCGGTACGGCGAAACCGGATGAAAAAGAGTTAAGTTTGGCGCCTCATCGCTTGATAGATATTTTGGATCCAAGTGAATCTTACTCTGTCGCCGACTTTCGTCGAGATGCATTGAAAGCGATGGATGATATTGTTGCAGAAGGAAAAATTCCACTTCTTGTGGGTGGAACAATGCTGTATTACAAGGCGTTACTTGAAGGTTTATCACCACTTCCTGCTGCAAATCCTGAAATTCGTCAGCAAATTGAACAAGAGGCATTGACTAAAGGTTGGTCAGTGTTGCACGATGAACTCAAAGAGGTTGATCCTGTGTCAGCTGCGAGAATCCATCCCAATGATCCCCAACGTTTATCTCGGGCATTGGAAGTTTTTCGCATTTCAGGTAAAACTTTAACTGAATTGACTCAAACGAAAGGTGAAAGCCTACCATACCGAGTCAAGCAGTTTGCAATAGCTCCCAAGGATAGGGCAGAACTTCACCGTCGGATTGAACTCCGTTTCGAGAAGATGATGGAAGCGGGCTTTGAAGAAGAAATGAAAGCGTTACATTCGCGAAAAGATCTTCACCCCGATCTTCCTTCCATACGATGCGTCGGTTACCGACAGATGTGGGAGTATTTAGATGGGGAGTGTACACGTGACGAAGCGGTATTTCGTGGCGTATGCGCGACTCGTCAATTGGCCAAGCGTCAAATCACCTGGTTACGCAGCTGGGATGATTTAACTTGGTTGGATAGCGAGAACATTGAACAGGCATTAGAAACGATGTCGGAAGCAATAGCATCTGATTGACATAGCTGTGTATAATGTGATCGTTTTTGCGTGAACGCACTCTCAAAGGATCTGTTGTTGGCGGTTTTTATACTATGCTGCTAATTACTTAGAGTGCATTTTTGATTCGTTTAGCTCAGATGCAAAAGCCGTATCTTTTGCATTGCACCACTAGCTAAATAATTACAACTACAAATTAAATAAGGAAAATAAAAATGGCTAAGGGGCAATCTCTACAAGACCCATTTCTAAACGCGCTACGTCGTGAGCGTATCCCGGTATCTATCTACCTTGTGAATGGTATTAAACTACAAGGTCAGATCGAATCATTCGATCAATTTGTGATCCTGCTGAAGAATACTGTTAACCAAATGGTGTACAAGCACGCGATCTCAACAGTTGTGCCGGCTCGTCCAGTGAGCCATCACAGCGGTGAACGTCCACAAGGTGAGCGTCCACAAGAGAAATCAGAAGATTAATTCTTCATCGAGTATTTTTAAAATAAGGAGTTGATTGCTTGTTTGACCGTTATGAATCCGGTGAGCGAGCCGTACTTGTTCATATCAACTTCACGCAAGAAGGTGAATGGGAAGATCTGGCTGAGTTCGAAATGCTGGTTTCTTCTGCTGGGGTAGAGGCGCTACAAGTAGTAACTGGTAGTCGTCAATCCCCACACCCGAAATACTATGTCGGAGAGGGTAAGGCCCAAGAGATTGCTACAGCGGTACAATCAACGGGTGCCGAAATTGTGATTTTTAATCACGCCCTCTCTCCTGCCCAAGAACGTAACCTCGAAGCACTGTGCCAATGTCGAGTTCTCGACCGCACTGGTCTTATTCTCGATATCTTTGCTCAACGAGCTCGAACACACGAAGGTAAGCTACAGGTAGAGCTGGCTCAACTTCGTCATATCTCTACTCGTTTGATTCGTGGTTGGACGCACCTTGAAAGGCAGAAAGGTGGTATCGGTTTACGTGGCCCGGGTGAAACCCAGCTGGAAACCGACCGTCGCTTATTGCGTGACAGAATCAAAGCCATCCTGCGACGCTTAGACAAAGTAGCGAAGCAGCGTGAACAAGGGCGCCGCGCCCGAAATCGAGCTGAAATCCCAACGGTTTCACTTGTGGGTTACACCAACGCGGGTAAGTCGACACTCTTCAACCGTATTACAGAAGCTGGCGTGTACGCGGCTGATCAATTATTTGCTACTTTGGACCCGACTTTACGTAAGATAGAGTTAGCAGATGTTGGTCCTGCCATCTTGGCAGACACGGTTGGTTTTATTCGACATTTGCCACACGACTTGGTTGCGGCCTTCAAGGCAACCTTGCAGGAAACGCAAGAAGCTGACATTTTGTTACATGTTGTTGATGCCAGTGATGAGCGTTTTCGTGAGAATATTCAAGCTGTTCATGAAGTACTAGAAGAGATCGACGCGCATGAAGTGCCGACTCTGGTTGTCATGAACAAAATCGACAATCTAGATTCGCAGAAACCACGTATAGAACGAGACGAGGAAGGCGTACCTCGCGCAGTTTGGGTTTCAGCAATGGATGGGTTGGGCATTGATGTCCTGTTTGAGGCGCTGACGGAACGTCTGGCGTCACAAATGGTCGAGCATCAGTTGCGAATTCCTCCACAGTATCAAGGACGATTCCGTAGTACCTTCTTCCAAATGAAGTGTATTCAACGTGAGGAATATGACCAGGATGGTAACTTGTTGATCGATATTCGAATGCAGCAAGTAGATTGGTCTAGACTTGAAAAAAGAGAAGGGGCAGTTTTGACTGGCTTTATAGTCACTTAAAGGACTGCTACAGTATAACGTCATATCAAATGATGGAGCTTTCTAATGGCGTGGAATGAGCCTGGAAATAACAACGGCAACAATGGCCGCGATAATGACCCTTGGGGTAATAATAATCGTGGTGGCCAGCGTCCTGGTGGCCGAGATCAAGGTCCGCCAGATTTAGATGAAGTGTTCAACAAACTGAGTCAAAAGCTGGGCGGCAAGTTTGGTAAAAAAGGCGGCGGTGGTTCTCCAATCGGCGGCGGTGGTGGTAGTGCAATTGGCTTTGGCGTGATTGCTCTGATTGCTGTTGCAGTTTGGTTCTTCGCTGGTTTTTACACCATCGGTGAAGCAGAGCGTGGTGTTGTACTGCGTTTAGGTAAATACGATCGTATCGTAGACCCAGGTCTTAACTGGCGTCCTCGCTTTATTGATGAGTACGAAGCGGTAAACGTACAAGCGATTCGTTCACTACGTGCATCTGGTCTAATGCTGACCAAAGATGAAAACGTTGTAACAGTTGCGATGGATGTTCAGTACCGAGTGACTGACCCATACAAATACTTGTACCGTGTAACCAATGCAGACGACAGCTTGCGTCAAGCAACGGATTCTGCACTACGTGCAGTAATTGGTGACTCATTGATGGATAGCATTCTAACCAGTGGTCGTCAGCAAATTCGTCAAACTACGCAAGAAACACTGAACCAAATCATTGATAGCTATGATATGGGTCTGGTACTTGTTGATGTGAACTTCCAGTCTGCTCGTCCACCAGAGCAAGTGAAAGATGCGTTTGATGATGCAATCGCAGCACGTGAGGATGAAGAGCGTTTCATTCGTGAAGCTGAAGCATACAAGAACGAAATCTTGCCTAAGGCAACGGGTCGTGCAGAGCGTTTGAAGAAAGAAGCACAAGGTTACAATGAGCGTGTCACTAACGAGGCTCTTGGTCAGGTAGCACAGTTCGAAAAACTACTACCAGAATACCAAGCAGCGCCTGGTGTAACGCGTGATCGTCTGTACATCGACGCAATGGAAGAGGTGTACTCAAGCACTTCGAAAGTGTTGATTGACTCGGAATCAAGCGGCAATCTTCTTTACCTTCCAATCGATAAGTTGGCGGGACAAGAGGGCAAAGCAGATACCAAACGTAAATCGAAGTCATCTTCAACCTATGATCAAATTCAACTTGAGTCTGATCGTACACAAGAAGACACTTCGAACACGCAGTCTCGTTCAACAGGTTCACGTCAAGGGAGATACTAAGAATGCGTAAGTTAATGATCCCTGTACTGGTAATCGCACTGGCATTAATGTTGATGTCTTTGTTTGTGATTCCTGAAGGTGAGCGCGGTATCGTGGTTCGATTTGGTCGTGTCTTGAAAGACAACAACGACATCACTCGAATTTACGAGCCTGGTCTGCATTTCAAGATGCCTTTGTTTGACCGTGTGAAACAACTTGATGCACGTATCCAAACAATGGATGGCCGTGCAGACCGTTTCGTAACGTCTGAGAAAAAAGACGTTATCATTGATACCTACGTGAAGTGGCGTATTGAAGATTTTGGTCGCTACTACCTCGCGACTGGCGGTGGTAACTCGCTAACGGCAGAGGCACTACTTGAGCGTAAAGTGACGGACGTGCTTCGTTCTGAAATCGGTGCTCGTGAAATCAAACAGATCGTATCTGGTCCACGTAACGATGATGTGCTACCAGAAGACGCAAGTGCCGATGTTGTCGCAACTGAAGCGGCTCGTGAGGCGCTTGAGATTGATGGTGAACGCGACCTAATCATGTCTGAAGTATTGAAAGACACGCGTGAAAGCGCAATGAAAGACTTGGGTGTTCGTGTCGTTGATTTCCGAATGAAGAAAATCAACCTGCCTGATGAAATCAGTGAGTCTATCTACCGTCGTATGCGTGCGGAGCGTGAGTCCGTTGCTCGTAAGCACCGTTCTCAAGGTCGTGAAAAAGCGGAAGTTATCCGTGCTCAAGCAGAACTAGAAGTAGCAACTATTCTAGCTGAAGCTGATAAAACTGCGCGTGTGACACGAGGTGAGGCGGATGCTGAAGCTGCGAAGATTTATGCCGAAGCGTACAACAAAGACCCTGAGTTCTTTAGCTTCCTACGCTCGCTACGTGCGTATGAGAAGTCCTTCAGCTCTAAGAGCGATATTCTGGTGCTTGATCCGAAGAGTGAGTTCTTCCAATACATGAACCAGTCGAAGGGCAGCATGGAGAAATAATCTCCGCGTCTCATTGAAATAAAAGGCTCCTTAGGGAGCCTTTTTTGTATCTGATGCTAAGTGCTAGCTCATCATGATGGCGATTACGGCTCCAGCAACTACTAGGCAGCCACCGATGCGTCGTAGCTGATTGTTGGGTTGTTCACTTAATTGAGCCACCATATTCCGCCAACCGTTAGGAGCAATCAGTGGCCCAATGCCTTCCACGATCAAGACGAGCCCAATCGCCAACCATATGGATTCAGACATAGCGCTTTCCAGTCGAATAGAGAAAGCTAAATACTATCAGTGATATGCTGATTTCAAAATGAACAAAGCGGCAAGATGACATTCTGGTAGCAACTCTGTGAACAAAAAATGACTGCAAGAAGCGTGATTCGGTGCTAGAATCCATTTTTAACTAGCAATCAGACTTGGAAAGATGGGAAATAACGTAGTCGTTCTAGGCACCCAATGGGGTGACGAAGGTAAAGGTAAAATCGTAGACCTTTTAACTGAAGATGCAAAATACGTGGTACGCTACCAAGGCGGTCACAACGCAGGTCACACTCTCGTAATTGACGGTGAAAAAACCGTTCTTCACTTAATTCCATCAGGTATCCTTCGCGATAACGTAAAATGTGTTATCGGTAACGGTGTTGTACTATCACCTGAAGCTCTACTTAAAGAAATGAAGCCTCTTGAAGAGCGCGGTATTCCAGTACGCGAGCGTCTTTTCATTTCTGAAGCATGTCCGCTAATTCTTCCTTACCACGTTGCAATGGACCAAGCTCGCGAAATCGCTCGCGGTAAAAAAGCTATCGGTACTACTGGTCGTGGTATCGGTCCAGCATACGAAGATAAAGTTGCTCGTCGCGGTCTACGCGTTGGCGACCTATTCGATATGGCGACTTTCGCAGAGAAGCTAAAAGAAGTCATGGAGTTCCATAACTTCCAACTAGTTAACTTCTACAAAGCGGAGCCAGTAAGCTACGAAGAAGTACTTGAGCAAGCTAAAGGCTACGCTGAACTACTAACGTCAATGGTTATCGACGTAACTGACGAACTAGACGCAGCACGTAAGCGCGGCGACAAGATCATGTTCGAAGGTGCACAAGGTACACTACTTGATATCGACCACGGTACTTACCCGTACGTAACGTCTTCTAACACGACTGCTGGTGGTGTTGCTGCAGGTTCTGGTTTTGGTCCTCGTCACATCGGTTACATCTTGGGTATCGCAAAAGCGTACTGTACTCGCGTTGGTGCTGGTCCATTCCCGACTGAACTATACGACGGTTTAGATAAGCAAGATCCAATTGGTAAGCACTTAGGTGAAGTTGGCCACGAGTTCGGTGCGACAACTGGTCGTCTACGTCGTACAGGTTGGTTCGATGCTGTTGCTATGCGTCGTGCAATCCAAATCAACTCTGTATCTGGTTTCTGTCTAACTAAACTAGACGTACTAGATGGTCTAGAAGAGCTAAAAATCTGTACTGGTTACAAGATGGAAGATGGCTCTGTGCTAGAAGTTTCTCCGATGGCTGCTGAAGCATTCGAAAAAGCAACGCCAATCTACGAAACAATGCCTGGTTGGTCTGAGAACACATTTGGTGCTAAGTCACTAGATGCTCTACCACAAGCCGCTCTTGACTACATCAAGCGTATTGAAGAGCTAACTGGCGTTCCAGTAGACATCATCTCTACAGGTCCTGACCGTAACGAAACTATCATCAAAGTTCACCCATTCGAAGCTTAATTGATAGCCGTTAAAGATTGCAAAAGCCGACCTTCTGGTCGGCTTTTTTGTATCTGAACAAAAACAGCGTGACTCTCATATGGCAAGCTTTTGCCGCTGAGCCTAAATCAGAGGCAAAAATTGTCTAAAGCTTAGCTGTTTTTTGCCGATAAGGTTATCAAGCAGAGGAGATCCTTCACCGATCTTTGGTTTCTTAGATACCTTAAGGGTACGTTTATGAAGTTACGAACAGTGGCTGCTTCACTGTTGTTGACCTTGGTTGCTACCACAGTGAAAGCTAATGTTGCTGATGTGGGGGCACCAGTTCCGATCTATACCGAAGCAGAGCTGATAAAGCTTATTGAGCAAAATAAGCACTTACAACGTGTGCGCGCTGATAACTGCCAGCTGGTGGAGGATATCGTAGCTCGTGCGACTCGAATTAACTTACCCGCTTATGAGTTTCTATACGGAGATATGTTGGCTTGGGGGGTGTGTGTCGAGCAAGATGTCGAACTGGGTCTTTACTACATCGAAAATGCAGCGCATCAGGGGTTACCAGCTGCACTAGAGCAGATTGGCCGATACTATTCGCGTGGCACTTTAGTACAGCAAGATAAAGAACGTGCAATTCCATATTTGCGAGAAGCTGCGTCAATGGGAAACCTAAACGCGCGTATTCATCTGGCCGAGTTGCTTTTACGTGATTATGGCAGTCCACTCGATTACGAAGATGCGTATCGTTGGTTATATAACTCTGTCACAGCAGATAAGCGGCAGCATAAGCGCATAACTGTATTGAGAAACGGCCTTGAACAGCGCATGCCACAAAACGTTATTGCTCGAGCTAAACGGCGAGACACCTTTTGGTAACGCTTCAATATTGCAAACAACTTCATACAACAAAGCCCACGTCACGTGGGCTTTGTTGTTTTCCCGATAGTTGGTAGCGCTTAAACCACTTTGTGTGGACCGAAGCATTCGTAATGGAATTGCTTTTCTGGTACGCCAAGTTCTAATAGCTGTTTCGCTACGTGCTGCATAAATCCTACAGGACCACAGAAGTATACCTGCACGTTATCTTGCTTTAATGCAGCTTCAATTTCATACAGATTGACAAAGCCCGTGAAGTGGAAGTCTTCACCTAGCTTGTCTTCTGCCGTTGGTTGGTTATACCAAACGAGCGCGTTCATATTTTCTTTTTCTGCAACGAGTTGGTTTACGTGTTGCTTGAAAGCATGCTGTTGGCCATTTTCGGTTGCATGAACCCAAGTTACAGGTGCTTGATGTGCTGAGAGACTTTCTAGCATTGACAGCGTTGGAGTAAGTCCCACACCAGCAGAAATTAGAACAACGGGTGTTTGTGGTTCGGCATCCATAAAGAAATCACCGGCAGGGGCTGCAAGCTGCACTTTTTCGCCAATGTTCAGGCTATCGTGCAGGTAGTTCGACACTTTTCCGCCTTCTTCACGTTTTACTGAGATACGGTAGGTGTTCTCTTGGACCGCAGAAGACAGGCTATATTGGCGAATTTCTTGGTTTTCTAACTGGTCACTGTTGATGTAGATGCCAAGGTATTGTCCCGGTTTATACGGCGCCACTTTTTGGCCATCGGTTGGCTTGAACACAAAGCTGCAAATGTGTTTGCTCTCAATCTTTTTATCGACTAATTCAAATTCGCGTAGACCGCGCCAGCCGCCTTCCAAAGCTTCATTTTGTTGGTAAATTTGTTCTTCGCGCTGAATAAATACATTCGCAAGTACGCCGTAAGCCTCAGCCCAAGCATCCAACACCTCTTGACCTGGATTAAAAAGCTCATCGATTGTTGCAAGTAAATGCTTACCAACGATTTGGTACTGATCTTCTGTGATCAAAAAGCTCGTGTGCTTATGCGCAATTTTCTCTACTGCGCCAAGCAGAGCTGGCAAATTTTCAATATTGGCAGCATAGGCACAGATAGCGTTGAATAATGCTTCACGCTGATCGCCGTTACGCTGGTTACTCATGTTAAAAATATCTTTCAACTCAGGGTTATGAGTAAACATACGCTCGTAAAAGTGCGCGGTCAGTTTTGGTCCTGTTTCGGCGATGAGTGGTGCGGTCGCTTTGACGATCTCGATAGTTTGATTGCTGAGCATAAGGGCTTCCTACTTTAAGTTGTATTTATAATGCATGTTTAAAGTTGTATCTCAAATGTATCTTTCGATCAAGAAAAGATTTACACTTTTATCGATAGCTCAAGTTTGGGGTTTTAGTATCACCAGCGGGTTATTGAGTCGCACTTTGGGAGAGAATATGCAGTTAACTAGTTTCACTGATTATGCGTTGAGAACCTTAATTTTCTTGGCTTCGTTGCCGGAAGATGAGTTAACCAGAATTACCGAAGTGACGGATTTATTTGGTGTGTCGCGCAACCATATGGTTAAAGTTATCAATCGGTTAGGACAGTTGGGTTATGTCCATACCGTGCGCGGAAAAAACGGTGGTATCCGGCTGATGAAGCCAGCATCTGAAATCACAGTCGGTGGTGTTGTGCGCGATTTAGAGCCGTTAGATTTAGTCAACTGTGGTGTGGATTTTTGCCATATTACCCCTGCTTGCCGCCTCAAAGATAAATTGGCGAAAGCAAAAAGTGCCTTTCTGGCGGAGTTGGATGATTGCACGATTGAATCCTTGCTCAGTGACAATTCTGAACTTTTGATCTTGCTGGCTCGTCCTTAACTCATTTGCATGCCTAGAGTCGATCTCGATCATTCTTTTTTCAAAGCAATTCTGTAGCTTATCGAGAGACTCAGATATACTAGCCATATACCTTCCTTGCTAGATAGGCGTGCCTATGTCAGACAATATTCCAAACGATCCTTTTGCAGATCGTGAATCCAAAAATTACGAAAATCCAATTCCAAGCCGAGAGTTTATCATCGAGTTTCTAGAGCAAGCGGGCGTTCCAATGAATCGTAACGACTTGTTTGAGGCACTAAAGCTTGAGGGCGAAGAGCAATACGAAGGGTTGCGTCGTCGGCTACGTGCGATGGAGCGAGATGGCCAACTGGTGTTTACCCGCCGTCAGTGCTATGCATTGCCTGAAAAACTTGAAATGGTGAAAGGTTACGTGATTGGTCATCGTGATGGCCATGGTTGGGTACGTCCAGAAGGCAGCGTCGGCAAGGATGATGATATTCTGTTACCGCACCATCAGATGAAGAACATCATCCACGGTGATTTTGTCTTAGTGCAACCGACAGACAACAGCAAGCGCGGCCGCCGTGAAGGACGTTTGGTGCGTGTGCTAGAGGAGCGCAATGATCAAATCGTTGGTCGTTTCTTCCTTGAATATGGATACTCCTATGTTGTCCCAGATGACTCGCGTATCAGCCAAGATATCCTGATCCCAAATGAGCACAAAGCGGGTGCACGCATGGGTAACGTAGTCGTAATTGAAATTACTGATCGTGGCTCACGCTCACGCGGCATGATGGGTAAAGTGGTTGAAGTCCTTGGTGAAAATATGGCACCAGGTATGGAAACACAAATTGCGATTCGTACACACCAAATCCCTCACGAATGGCCAGAAGCCGTCGATAAACAAATCGAAAACTTAGGCGAAGAAGTACCAGAAGAAGCGAAAGTTGGTCGTGTGGATCTACGTGATTTGCCACTAGTGACCATTGACGGCGAAGACGCACGAGACTTTGATGATGCCGTTTACTGTGAAAAGAACAAAGAAGGTGGTTGGCGTTTATGGGTAGCGATTGCTGACGTCAGTTACTACGTTCGTCCTGACTCTGCGTTGGACAAAGAAGCGATCAATCGTGGTAACTCAGTATATTTCCCGTCGCAAGTTGTGCCGATGTTGCCAGAAGTACTGTCGAACGGTCTATGTTCGCTTAACCCGCAAGTAGATCGCTTGTGTATGGTGTGCGAAATGACCATTTCCGATACAGGTAAGCTGTCTGGTTACAAGCATTACGAGGCGGTGATGAACTCGCACGCTCGTCTCACATATAGCAAAGTGAGCGCGATTCTAGAAGGGGATGAAGAACTACGTGAGCGCTACCAGCCGCTTGTTTCTCATCTAGAAGAGTTGCACAAGATGTACAAAGTGCTGAAAGAAGCACGAGATCAACGCGGTGCAATCGAATTTGAAACCGTTGAAACCAAATTTATTTTCAATGCGGAACGCAAAATCGAAAGTATTGAGCCAGTAATTCGTAATGACGCGCATAAGATCATCGAAGAATGTATGATTTTAGCCAACATTGCTTCGGCATCGCTGGTAGAAAAAGCGAAAGAGCCCGCGCTTTATCGTATCCACGAATCTCCAGGTGAATTACGCCTGCAAGGTTTCCGTGACTTCTTAAGTGAACTTGGTCTTGAGCTAAAAGGTGGTTTAGAGCCTTCACCAACGGACTATGCTGATCTCGCACGTCAAATCTCCGGGCGTCAAGATCAAGAGTTGATTCAGACCATGCTGCTACGCTCAATGAAGCAAGCGGTATACAACGCAGATAACGCGGGGCACTTTGGGTTGGCATTGAAACGCTATGCGCACTTTACGTCGCCAATTCGTCGTTACCCTGACTTGTTACTTCACCGTGCAATCAAGTATCTGATTGCTAAAGAAGAAGGTCGTAATCAAGATCGCTGGACACCAACAGGTGGCTATCATTACTCGTT
This sequence comes from Vibrio sp. 661, assembly GCF_033339315.1. Taxonomy (NCBI): domain Bacteria; kingdom Pseudomonadati; phylum Pseudomonadota; class Gammaproteobacteria; order Vibrionales; family Vibrionaceae; genus Vibrio; species Vibrio sp. 661. The sequence goes on from NZ_JAWOUJ010000025.1 coordinate 17,643, forward strand.
TGACGACATGGATTTTTACGGCGAACAATGTTCGATGACAGAGCGCCGTGCTGATGATGCAACACGTGATGTTGCGGATTGGCTGAAGTGTGAATATATGCAAGACCACGTCGGTGACGAACTAGACGGTGTTATTGCTAATGTCACTAGCTTTGGCTTCTTTGTACGTTTAACGGATTTGCACATCGATGGTTTGGTGCATATTTCTACCCTTGCGAACGACTACTATCAATTTGACCCGATTGGTCAACGACTTATTGGTGAAAGTTTCGGTAACATCTACCGCTTAGGTGATGCAGTAAAAGTAAAAGTACTGGCTGTTAACCTCGATGATAAGCAAATTGACTTTGAATTGGTCGAAACAAGTCGTAAGCTACGCGGCGAAGGTAAGACTGCGAAGAAACGCGCAGCGGAAGCAAAACGCAAAGCGAAAGATAAAAAACGTGCTGCGACTCGCTCTTCATCGAAAGAAGGTGGCGCGGCTCGTGCAGTTCCTGCGATAGAGCCAACTAAACGCCCAGAAGAAACGGGCGCAACGAGTAAGCGTAATGGCCCAAAACGTGGTGACGCCGAAGGCAACGAGAAGCCTAAAGTGAAAAAAGCACGTAAAAAGAAGCCGCACAGTAAGCCGAAGAAAACCAAGCGCACTAAAAAAGAAGCGCAGTAGGTTGAAGCGCCAACTTAGTTCAAACTCGGTTGGCGCAGGCAATACGACCAGAACAACAGGTTAAACAATGAGTAACGAATTTATCTACGGCATTCACGCAGTGAAGGCGGTATTGGAGCGCGAACCAGAGCGTTTTATCGAGGCGTACGTTTTAAAAGGTCGTCAAGATGATCGCCTAATGCCAATCCTAAATGATCTTCAGGTTTGTGGTGTTTCTATTCAGCAGATGACACGTAAAACTTTGGATGACAAAGCGCGCGGTGCAAATCACCAAGGCATCATCGCTCGTGTGAAACCAGCGAAGCAGCTGAATGAGAACGATATAGATGACATCCTGGCGCAGCACGAATCACCACTGCTATTAGTGTTAGACGGAGTGACCGATCCACACAATCTTGGTGCGTGTTTACGTAACGCAGATGCGGCAGGTGCTGCGGCGATCATCGTACCGAAAGATCGTTCTGCGCCAATGAATGCGACGGTAAGTAAAGTCGCTTGTGGTGCAGCTGAAGTCGTACCATTGATCCGAGTAACGAACTTGGCTCGTACTATGCGTACATTGCAAGAGAAAGGCATCTGGTTTGTTGGTACTGCGGGTGAAGCAACGCACGACATCTACCAAGCCAAACTGACTGGACCCCTTGCTATCGTAATGGGGGCAGAAGGTGACGGTATGCGTCGTCTGACTCGTGAAACCTGCGACGATTTGATTAAGATCCCAATGGCTGGTAGCGTTTCAAGCTTGAACGTATCTGTGGCATCCGGCATCTGTTTGTTTGAGGCAGTTCGTCAGCGTATTGCTGCAAAGTAACGACGAAACAAACAGTTACTGTCGAATCAGACATAATGATAAAAACAAAGGATGGGGTGCCATCCTTTGTCGTTTTCACCGATTTATAAATAAAAATCCTCAAGGAAGTTATGACTCAACAAGACATTAAATTCATCGCCTTCGATCTAGATGGCACTTTGCTTGATAGCGTGCCAGATCTAGCTGTCGCGGCAGACCAAGCAGTACAGGCGCTTGGCTTTCCATCGGTTTCAGAAGAACAAGTTCGTGATTACGTGGGTAACGGCGCAGACGTGCTTATTGGTCGCTCATTAAGCCAAAGCCTGACCATCAACCCAGAGCTGAGTGAAGAGCTTCGTGCTAAAGCGCGTGTATTGTTTGATGATTACTACGAGCAAAGCGGTCACAAGCTAAGTCATCTTTACCCAACGGTAAAAGAGACACTAGCAGAGCTGCACAAAGCGGGCTTTGTTATGGCGTTGGTGACTAACAAACCTTCAAAGTTTGTGCCTGACGTTTTGGAAAAGCACGACATCGCAAAATACTTCGTTGATGTCCTTGGCGGTGATGCATTCCCAGAGAAAAAACCAAACCCAGTAGCATTGAACTGGCTAATGGAAAAGCACCAAATCCAACCAAGTGAAATGCTGATGGTTGGCGACTCGAAAAACGACATTCTCGCAGCAAAGAATGCAGGCTGTGCCTCATTTGGTCTGACATATGGTTACAACCACGGTGAACCTATTTCAGCATCAAATCCAGATTTCGTCGCTGACAGTTTGGCAGAATTATTGGACGTTGTAGCGGTTTCTGCATAACGGCTACAAAAGAGCTTCCAAAATACTCGTTAATGAGTACACTGAGTAAACCGTGCACCTATTACTGCACGGTTTTTTTCATTTAATTAGATTAAGAAGTCAAAGGAATCATTCTAATGAGCAAACCCATTGTATTGAGTGGTGTTCAACCTTCAGGTGAACTAAGTATCGGTAACTACTTGGGTGCTCTACGTCAATGGCAGCAGATGCAAGACGATTATGATTGCCAATATTGTGTGGTAGACCTTCACGCGATTACGGTTCGTCAGGACCCTAAAGCGCTGCATGAAGCAACTCTAGACGCACTGGCAATTTGTCTGGCAGTTGGTGTTGACCCGAAGAAGAGCACGCTATTTGTTCAGTCACATGTACCAGAGCATGCTCAATTAGGTTGGCTTCTTAACTGCTACACTCAAATGGGTGAGCTGAGCCGTATGACTCAGTTTAAAGACAAATCGGCACGTTACGCGAATGACGTAAACGTCGGTCTATTTGACTACCCGGTGTTGATGGCTGCTGACATTTTGCTTTACGGTGCGCACCAAGTACCTGTAGGCAGTGACCAGAAGCAACATCTAGAATTAGCGCGCGATATCGCAACGCGTTTCAACAATATTTACTCGCCAGAGCAGCCAATCTTCCAAGTTCCAGAGCCTTACATTCCGACAGTAAATGCGCGTGTAATGAGCCTTCAAGACGCAACGAAGAAGATGTCTAAATCTGATGACAACCGTAAGAACGTTATCACGCTGCTGGAAGAGCCTAAGTCGATCCTTAAGAAGATCAACAAAGCGCAAACCGATACCGAAACGCCACCAAGTATCCGTCATGATATCGAGAACAAGGCGGGCATTGCTAACCTAATGGGTCTGTACTCTGCGGCAACAGGTATGAGCTTTGAAGAGATTGAAGCGAAATACCAAGGCGTTGAAATGTACGGTCCATTCAAGAAAGACGTTGGTGAAGCTCTAGTTACTATGCTTGAGCCTATTCAAGCAGAATATCACCGTATTCGCGCTGATCGTGCTTACATGGACGAGGTAATGCAGCAAGGCGCGGAGAAAGCCTCGGCACGAGCGGCTGAAACGCTTAAGAAAGCATACGAAGCAGTAGGTTTTGTAGCTCGCCCATAGTTGCTAAGAACGAATACGAAAAAGCTCCACTTTGGTGGAGCTTTTTTTATGCCTGTATTACTGAAATGGTGTGTCTTTCATACAGCGTTCCATGTCGTAATATTCAACACGTCCTCGAGCCCCTAGAAAGGCAGACTTCACAACCATGCCTCTATCAATGAAGTAACTAAGCTGTACGCATGATATATCGTAGCTGAGTTCTTTAATTCTCGCTGGAATCCAGTAGGTTCCTGGCGTTCTTAGACGCTGAGTAAAGGTAATAACACCCTCGTCACTGACTTCTAGCTCTTCAATACCATCCAGTTCATTTTTGGCTGATTCGATGATGTCTTGATTCGCCGTAGGTTGAAGTGGCTCACTGGCGGTCAACTGACACCCCGCTATCAAGCCAAGTAGGGAGAGAGCTAGCACACTGCGTTGAATTTTTTTCATTTGTCGTTCCTGGGTTTACAGCTAATGAGATCTTATTGTCTCGCGCAGGTGTTATATCTTTTGTGTATGTTTTTGGCTAGTGAGTAATGAAAAGTTATTGAATAAATCATGAAAACTTTGAAGTATGAGGGGCCTGTATAAGAGAGAACGAAGCGAGTAATAGATTCTTGGGCTTGAACAGTGATACAAGTGAAAATTAAAGCATTCTAAATTAGTGACTAATTATATTTTTTATTTGTAACGGAACGGTTGGGTTAATAAGCAACTCAACAAGTGATGTATTTTCTACTCCTTAACATGAAGTGAAAAAGTAAACTGAGTAATCAATCTAAATTCTGACTTGTTTATCAATAGCGCTCTGTATTTATTACAAAAAATGTTTGAATGGGATGCTTTGGCATATTTTCTTATATTCACATGTGATTCATTTCACGGCTTTAATTACTCATTCTTATTTATTTCATAAATAAACCTGATAGTAGACGCAAATGGCAGGCTCTAACCAGAGCTAAGTTTGCATTTACATAAATATCAGGTATGACAATGGACACGTTAATCAAACCCTCAATACTCGCATTAACCATCGCCAGTGCACTTAGTGCAAATGCGAACGCAGAGATTATTATTTCCCAATACGTAGAAGGCGGCGCTTATAATAAAGCGGTAGAGATCGCTAATACGGGTGATACTGCGGTGACACTCACTGGCTACGAGTTGGCGAAATCATCAAACGGTGGTGGTACTTGGGGCAGCACATTCGACCTTAGCCAAGTGACGATACAAGCTAACCAAGTGTATGTACTGGCGCATGGTGACGCGAGCGATGCCATCAAAGCTGTCGCGGATATCACAGATAAAAGCGTTGCGAACTTTAACGGTGACGACCCGATCGCACTGCTTAAAGATGGTGAAGTGCACGACATCATCGGTGTGATGGGTGACGTAGATTTTGGTAAAGACACCACATTAGTTCGTAACAGTGATGCACTAACCCCTTCTGCTACTTATGATGCATCTCAGTGGACGGCATTTGAGAAAGACAACATTGACGGCCTTGGTGAGCTAAATGCGACTGAGCCACCAGCACCATTCGCTTGTGAAGTAGACGGTCAGCAACCTAACTTCACTACCATCCAAGATATTCAAGGTGAAGGCGATACGTCTCCATTCATTGATGGTTACCCATACATTACTGACGAAGATCATTTCGTAACTGGTGTCGTGACTGCTGTTACCACTGGCCTAACCAAAGGTTTCTACCTACAAGCACTAGAAAGTGATAACAACGACAAGACCTCAGAAGGTTTGTTCATTCATACCGATGCGGCAGACACGGAGCTAAAAGCTGGTGACGTTGTTTGTGTGAAAGGTAAAGTTCAAGAGTACTACAGCAATACTCAGCTAGCTTCTGATGCTAACAGCTATGTGAAAACAGGCACCTCTGAAACCCCTCGAGTTACCGATCTTGTTATCAAAGAAGGTGAGACACTACGTGATGCGCTAGAGCGTCATGAAGGCATGCAAGTTGAGTTGACCTCGGCAAGTGACTTGTTTGTAACTCGAAACTTCTCTTACGACTACGATTCACGTCGTAACAATATGATGCTCTCTCATGAAGCGCCATTGTTAAAGCCGACTCAATTACACGCGGCAGAGAGCGATGCAGCCGTTGAGCTAGCAAAAGACAACGCAGCGAACCGCGTATACCTAGAATCAGATGGCAAAGCACCAAACGGCCAAATCCCATACTACCCAGATTTTGCTAAAGATGCAGATCAAGATGGCTCTTCAGAGCAGCACATTCGCCTTGGTTCTCGAGTAGAAGGTCTACAGGGTGTCGTGGCTTACAGCTACAACGAATACCGCCTGATTGCGACAAATGAAGTCAATAACACCAACTTCGTGACTTCAGGTGAAGGCTTCGACGTGGCTCGTAAAGATGCCCCAGCGATTGCGGACTCAGATTTGCGTATTGCAAGCTTCAACGTACTGAACTACTTCAACTCCGTGGCTGACAGTGGTCATGAAAACCCAACCGGACAAAACCGTGGTGCGACTAATCTAGACGAATTCCTGATCCAGCAAGCGAAAATCGTTGCGGCGATGAACAAGATGGACGCAGACGTTATTGGTTTGATGGAAGTGGAAAACAACGGCTTTGGTGATGGCAGTGCTATCCAAAACTTAGTTGATGCCCTAAATGCTGAGATTGATGACGCTGAAGATTATTACACGTATGTCGAAATCGAAGAGCAAGACAAATACCAAGAAGAATACTTTGGCAGTGATGCGATCATGGTGGCGATTTTATATCGTGCTAACGCAGTAACGCCAAAAGACGCTGCAAAAGTGATCATCACGCCAGAGCAGCACATTGCAGAAAACACAATTACTCGTAAAGAGGGCACAGAAAGTAACCCTGCTTACGATAAGTACCAACGCCACAGTCTACTTCAGACCTTTACGGTGAAAGAGACGGGTGAAGATTTGTCTATTGTCGTAAACCACTTTAAGTCGAAAGGCTCTGAGTGTATTGAAGAGTGGATTGCTGGTGTAGAAGATTCTGAGCCAGCGGATCTGCAAGGCAACTGTAACAACTTCCGCGTTTCTGCTGCGCACGCAGTGGGTGAAGCGTTGAAAGAGGTGAAAGGCGATGTATTGCTCATGGGCGACCTCAATGCTTATGGCATGGAAGACCCACTTCTGACACTGACTGATTACTCGAAAGAGAAATACGGCCGTGACATTTATACTGCTGCTTACACAACCATTGGTGATGGTGAACTTCAAGTAGAGAAGACCAAAATTGAAAAAGGTTACGGTCTGCACAACTTAAACACGTTGCTGCACGGCACTGATACGTTTTCTTACACCTATTCGGGCGAGCTGGGTAATTTGGACCACGCATTGGCAAGCAGCAGCCTAGCGCAAAAAGTGGTAGCAATTGAAGATTGGCACATCAACTCACTAGAGAGTAACTTGTTCGAATACAGCAGCAAGTACACAGGTGATATGCCGAAGTACAAAGATGCGTTCTCTGCCTCTGACCACGATCCAGTGATCATCGCGATTGATTTACCAGATACAGATATCGATCTACCAAGCTCAGGTGAAAACCTAGCAGTGGAAGTTCGTCTACCACCAAACGCAGTTGTCGGTGATATCGTGACGGTAAGCCTAACGGAAGCAACTCAAGCGGCGTCGTCAACGTCTGATACTGATGGTTACGAAGCGAGTGCAACTCTGACACAAACAGACATTGATGCTCGTAGCGTGAGTGTGGAATTCGACAAAGCACCAACGGAAGGTCAGTACGTTCTAGAAGAGAAAGTGACAGATTCTACCGGTAACACGGTTAAGTTCAGTGATTCTCGCGATGTTACGCTAGAGCCGTCGAGTACTAACCCATCAGACGATGATGATGATGGTGGTTCATTTGGCTTTGGCGCGCTATTTGCGCTGCTAGGTCTCGGCTTATTCCGTCGTCGCCGCTAAGCGAATTTACTTCCTGACAAACAGTTCCTAAATAGCTGTAAAGACCAAAGGCCAGCCTATGCTGGCCTTTTTATTCAGCAAAAACTTGCCTTTCTTGCTTGGTATAGCAAAATACCGCCCTTGATTGTCACGAACGTGGCGATTCACTACGTAAGCATTGCCAAAACGGATTGGAGCAACCGACCCTTTATGTTGTTGATCATCGATAACTACGACTCTTTTACCTACAACCTTTACCAATACTTCTGCGAGCTTGGTGCAGACGTAAAGGTGGTGCGTAACGATGAAATCGATATCCAAGGCATTGAGGCGCTCAACCCAACTCATTTGGTGATCTCGCCAGGGCCATGTACGCCGAACGAAGCAGGTATTTCACTGAAAGCGATAGAACACTTCGCTGGTAAGTTGCCGATCCTAGGAGTTTGTCTTGGTCATCAGGCGATTGCACAAGTGTTTGGAGGGGAAGTGGTACGTGCTCGACAAGTGATGCACGGCAAGACCTCACCAATTCGTCACAACGGTCGCAGTGTGTTTAAAAATCTGAATAACCCACTCACGGTAACCCGTTATCACTCTCTTGTGGTGAAAAACGGTACTTTACCCGACGTGTTTGAACTGACTGCATGGACAGAACTGCCTGACGGAAGCATGGATGAAATAATGGGTTACCAACATAAAACCTTGCCAATTGATGCGGTGCAATTCCACCCAGAATCAATCAAAACTGAGCAAGGTCACGAGTTGCTTGCGAACTTTTTAGCACGCAAAACGATCTGATCGCGATCACTTTTCTTAACAAATCATTCATCTTTTTGCTGAGGTGAGCGGATTGCAAAACTATGCGATTCTCTCGAGTCTCTTTGTCTATTCATGTCTTTTAAAACCTTCTATCCCCTGTATTACATAACATTTATAAAAAATCACTTCTCTATTTTACTTTCTTGATGCATAAATAGTCATAAGCAGTGATTAATGGAAGTTACTTTCGAGAACGAAAAGAATAAATCACTATTGAAATGGTTAATTAAATGTAAATACAATGCCGCAATAGCTTAAATGCAAAACATTATTTGCTGGCAAAGAGAGCTGGTTAAATTCGCTTATCTGCTACGCATGCGGTATCAAGAAGGAATGTGCAATGACAACGGAAATTAAAGTAGAGCGCGGTTTATTCGATGAGGTAATGGTACCTTGCTATAACCCGATGGAAATGATCCCTGTTAAAGGTGAAGGTTCACGTGTTTGGGATCAGGAAGGTAATGAATACATCGACTTTGCTGGTGGTATTGCAGTGAGCTGTCTTGGCCATTGTCATCCAGTAATGGTAAACGCACTAACAGAGCAAGCTAACAAGCTTTGGCACTTAAGTAACGTTATGACGAACGAACCAGCCCTTCGTCTGGCGAAAAAGCTAACAGAAGTGAGTTTTGCTGAGCGTGTGTTCTTTGCTAACTCTGGCGCAGAAGCAAACGAAGCCGCTTTGAAGCTGGCACGTCGTTATGCAGCAGACGTTCATGGCACTGAGAAGTCTGAAATCATTGCATTCAAACAAGGTTTCCACGGTCGTACATTCTTTACCGTAACGGTTGGTGGCCAAGCTGCATACTCTGACGGCTTCGGTCCTAAGCCAGGCGACGTGACACACCTTCCTTACAACGATATCGAAGCTTTACAAGCACACATGTCTGATCGTACTTGTGCGGTCATGATGGAGCCACTACAAGGTGAAGGCGGCATCGTGCCACCAACGCCTGAGTTCGCTCAAGCGGTTCGCGAGCTGTGTGACAAACACAACGCCTTACTGATCTTCGATGAAGTGCAAACTGGTAATGGCCGAACAGGTAACTTCTACGCTTACCAAGGTTTAGGTATCACGCCAGATATTCTAAGTACTGCGAAATCACTTGGTGGCGGTTTCCCGATCGGTGCAATGCTAACGACAGCAAAATTGGCAGAGCACATGAAAGTGGGCACTCACGGTTCTACATATGGCGGTAACCCACTAGCGTGTGCGGTTGCAGAAGCGGTTGTAAATGAAGTTACTAAGCCAGAGGTGTTGGCTGGCGTGCTAGAACGCGAAGCAATGTTCCGTGAAGGTCTAGAGAAGATCAATGCGAAGTACAACATCTTCTCAGAAGTGCGCGGTCAAGGCCTATTACTTGGTGCTGCACTAAATGAAGAATGGCAAGGCCGTGCGCGTGACGTGCTAGTTGCTGCAGGTAAACAAGGTCTCATGGTATTGGTTGCGGGTGCCAATGTCGTACGTTTCACACCATCACTCGTTATCACACAACAAGAAATTGAAGAAGGCTTGGCGAAACTGGATAAAGCGATTGCGACTTTAGTTTAAGCGCGATATCAGTTTAAACGTCAACGCAGACACCCCCGTCAAGGATCTCTGATGGGGGAATTGTTCCTACAATATAGTTAGGATCTTCTTGCATCTGGAGGGAGTATTGATGCTAGTAGTTCGCCCTATCGCGATGTCGGATTACGACGCACTGCACACTTGTGCGGTGGAGTCTGGTCACGGATTTACATCTCTACCGGTTAACGAAGAACTGTTAACCAATCGAATCAAACATTCAGAGTACAGCTTTGGTAAGCCAGATGTGGCAGAACCAGGCGATGAAGGCTACCTGATGGTTGGCTTTGACTCTGAAACGGGTGAGGTTGCGGGTACCACCGGAATCGAAGCATCTATCGGCTGGGATGTCCCATTTTACTCATATCACATTAGTAAAGTTGTGCACTCGTCGCCAAAGCTTGGCGTTAACAACGTCGTTAAACTGCTTACTTTTGGTAATAACTACACGGGTAACAGCGAAATTTGTACTTTGTTTTTGCGTGAGAAATTCCGCCAAGGTCTGAATGGTCGTCTAATGTCGAAGTGTCGTTTCCTAATGATGGCAGAGCACCCAGAGCGTTTCTCTGAAACGATCTTTGCGGAGATGCGTGGCGTTTCAGACGACGAGGGTAATTCACCATTCTGGCAATGGCTCCAAGAGCATTTCTTCTCTATCGATTTCACGCTTGCAGATTACCTAACAGGTATCGGCAAGAAAGGCTTTATCGCCGACTTGATGCCGAAACTGCCTATTTACATCAATCTGCTCAGCCCAGAAGCGCAAGCCGTGATTGGTCAAGTACATGACAACACGCGTCCAGCGCTGAAGCTGCTTGAGCGTGAAGGTTTTACCAACCGAGGCTACGTCGACATCTTCGACGGTGGTCCAACGGTTGAGTGTGATCTGCGTAATATTGAGTCGGTACGTCATTCATTCCGTGCGCAAGTCAAAATCTCTGAACATTCCAGCACACAAGACTTCTTGATGTGTAATTCATCTTTCGAGAACTTCCGTGCGACAGTCACTAAAGCGGCGTATGACGCAGAAACACAAAGCGTGATGATTGCACCAGACGTTGCGGATGCACTTTCGGTTGAAGAAGGGGATTTCGTTCGCCTTCTTCCGCAGTAACAGACGACAGAATTTAAGGATAGAAACAATGACACATTGGATTGCAGGTGAATGGGTACAAGGTCAGGGTGAAGCATTTACGTCTCTGTCGCCGTACAACCAAGAAGTGATCTGGCAAGGCAAAGGTGCAACGGCAGAGCAGGTGAACCAGGCGGTATCTGCAGCGCGTGAAGCGTTTATTGACTGGAAAAAGCGCCCATTTTCAGAGCGTGAGGCAATCGTGTTGGCTTTTGCGGAGAAAGTAAAAGAGAACAGCGAAAGAATCGCCGAAGTCATTGCCAAAGAAACTGGTAAGCCAATTTGGGAAACGCGCACTGAAGCTGCAGCCATGGCAGGTAAAATTGCCATTTCGATTCGCGCTTATCATGACCGCACTGGTGAGGCGAGCCGTGAAGCAGCAGGCAACCAAATCGTATTGCGCCACCGCCCATTGGGCGTGATGGCGGTGTTTGGTCCTTACAACTTCCCAGGCCACCTACCAAATGGTCACATTGTGCCTGCGCTACTGGCTGGTAACACGGTAGTCTTCAAACCGTCTGAGCAAACGCCATGGACGGGTGAATTGGCAATGAAGCTATGGGAAGAAGCCGGTCTACCGAAAGGCGTGATTAACCTTGTTCAAGGCGCGAAAGAAACTGGTATCGCGCTCGCTGACGCAAAAGGCATCGATGGCGTACTGTTTACGGGTAGCGCAAATACGGGACATGTATTACACCGTCAATTTGCGGGTCAACCGGGCAAGATGCTCGCACTAGAAATGGGTGGTAATAACCCGATGGTGATCTCTGATAAATATGGTGATTTGGATGCCACGGTTTATACCATCATCCAGTCAGCGTTTATCAGTGCTGGGCAGCGTTGTACGTGTGCTCGTCGTTTGTATGTGCCATTGGGTGAAAAAGGCGATGCGCTTATCACCAAGCTCGTTGAAGCGACACGCAATATTCGCGTAGACCAACCATTTGCAGAACCTGCGCCATTTATGGGACCGCAAATTTCGGTCGCGGCAGCCAAGTTTATTCTTGATGCACAAGCTAATCTACAGTCTCTTGGCGGTGAAAGCTTGATTGAAGCGAAAGCAGGAGAGGCGGCGTTTGTTTCTCCTGGCATCATTGATGTAACGAACATTGCTGAGTTACCAGATGAAGAATACTTCGGCCCACTTCTGCAAGTGGTGCGTTACGAAGGGTTAGACAAAGCCGTGGCGCTAGCAAACGATACGCGCTTTGGCTTATCTGCTGGTTTGGTCTCAACCGACGACCAAGAATGGGAATACTTCGTTGACCACATTCGTGCAGGTATCGTGAACCGTAACCGCCAGCTCACTGGTGCAAGCGGTGATGCGCCATTTGGTGGTCCGGGGGCGTCGGGTAACTTGCGCCCAAGCGCTTACTACGCAGCAGATTACTGTGCGTACCCAATGGCATCAATGGAAGGTCAAGAGACTGTCTTGCCTGCAACATTGAGTCCAGGTGTAGCGCTATAAGTTTTAATAATAGAGTCGCAACTATGCATTGCGGCTCACCTTGCCGGCGCATCATTTAGGTATGGGTTGTAGTGATCGTTGGCAGAACACGAAAAGTGAGCAAAGACTCGGAAAAGCGTGTTGACTGACTGGCATTTACCGTCACAGGTTGATGGTTGCTCGTTCATTATTCTGGACAACTTTTGTTGTGAACGAGCAGCCAACTTCCGCTTACCTTTAAACTCTACATCTCGTAACAAGGAGTCGTTATGACGCCCGATGTGTTATTTGAATCGCTATGGCAAGATTACATTCAACGTCTTTGCCCTTCGGCTGCTAAAGTGCATCAGCTGCTTCAAGAAGATGAGCCTCTGATTAATGATCATATAGCTTTACGTACCTTCAATATCGCGCCTCTTGGTATTGAAACTCTAGCTAAGCCATTTGTAGCTATTGGTTACAAGGCGTGTGGTGATTACGTTTTCGAAAGCAAAAAGCTGGTTGCTAAGCACTATGAGCACCCAGATCCGAAGCAACCTAAAGTATTTATTAGTGAGCTAAAAGTTGAAGAGTGCTCGTCTGAGCTACAAGAGATTGTGAAAAATTTGGTGGCACAAGTCGATGCTGACAAGCTGAACGATAGCGCATTCTTACATGGTGGACGCTTGTGGGATTTAAGCTTTGCTGATTACCAAACGTTGGCTAAAGAAAGTGAGTACGCATCTTGGCTTGCGGCGCATGGTTACGGAGCAAACCACTTCACGGTGAGCGTTAACCAGCTCAATGAATATGAAGAAGTGAAGCAGGTAAACGATCATCTGCGTACCGCTGGGTTTACCATTAATGAAAATGGTGGTGAAGTGAAGGGCACTCCTGAGGTGTTGCTAGAGCAGTCATCGACCATGGCAGATAAAGTAGCGGTTCGTTTTAGCGAAGGCACTGAAATTATCCCTGGCGGGTTTTATGAATTTGCTAAGCGCTATCCGATGGAAAATGGTGATTTGTACCCAGGTTTCGTGGCCGCTTCAGCTGACAAAATCTTTGAAAGTACGAATGGCTAAGTTTTAGGGTTAACCTGTTAAGCTTACTCATTAGTGTTCGCTGCACCCTATCTCATTTGGTCATGAGTAAATAAAAAGCCACCAATGTTGCCATTGGTGGCTTTTATAATTTTGTTCGTGTCACTCTAGTTCGAGATTAACGAGTACCGTAAACCACGATGGTTTTACCGTGAGCAGAGATTAGGTTCTGCTCTTCTAGCATCTTCAAGATACGACCTACTGTCTCACGAGAACAGCCAACAATTTGACCGATTTCTTGACGAGTGATCTTGATTTGCATGCCGTCTGGGTGAGTCATTGCGTCTGGTTGTTTTGCAAGGTTCAGAAGCGTCTGAGCGATACGACCAGTTACGTCTAGGAACGCCAGGTCACCCACTTTTTGGCTAGTTACTTGAAGACGACGAGCCATCTGCGCAGAAAGACGCATTAGGATGTCTGGGTTTACTTGGATAAGCTGACGGAACTTCTTGAAAGAAATTTCAGCAACTTCACAAGGAGATTTAGCACGAACCCAAGCTGTGCGCTCTTGGTCTTCCTCGAATAGACCAAGTTCACCAATAAAGTCTCCTTGGTTTAGGTAAGAAAGGATCATCTCCTTACCTTCTTCGTCTTTGATAAGAACCGCAACAGAACCTTTAACGATGTAGTACAAAGTTTCTGCCTTTTCGCCCGCGTGAATTAGCGTGCTCTTTGAAGGGTACTTATGAATATGACAGTGTGAAAGAAACCACTCTAATGTTGGGTCGGTTTGAGGTTTACCTAGAACCATAATATCTCACTTCCTCTGCAGGGTACGCTTGCGCTATCCATATTTTAGCTAAGCCTGAATTAGGCCTACTAGAATAAGAGCACTTTTTATATGCTGCAAGCTCTCTTGTGTTTCGGTAAGAAATAGTATCCTTTTTCGAAAACGATTTCTTGATTTTAATCGTGCCATGATTGAGATTTTGTAAGCAAAACTGTGCACATGATCACGGTATGAAAAGTAAACATCTTCGCAGGCAGGTTTTTAGCCAATTTTCCCTGTTTCGATGAGCTGTTGTAGGATAGGCCGAACTATGAGCTCCATTGCAAAGCTCATCTTACCGCCGGGTACGACAATCGTGTTGTGGCGTGACATGAATGAGCCATCAATCATGGCCAGCAGATATGGGAAGTCGACATTCTTGATACCGCGTAGGCGAATCACCACAAAACTCTCATCCAAACTAGGGATGCCTTTTGCATTAAGTGGGTTGGAAGTATCAACGGTCGGTACGCGCTGGAAGTTGATGTGAGTACGAGAAAACTGCGGAGTGATATAGTTGAGGTAATCGTCCATGGATCGCACGATTGAGTCCATTACCGCTTCACGCGAATGGCCGCGATCGCGAGTGTCACGTACGAATTTTTGGATCCACTCTAAGTTCACAATCGGCACCATGCCAATTAAGAAATCCACATGTTGAGCAACATTAACATCGCCATCGACCACGCCACCATGTAACCCTTCATAAAACAGCACGTCGCTGTTTTCGGGTAAGTCTTGCCACGGTGTAAACGTGCCTGGCATTTGATTGTAGGGAACCGCTTCGTCAAACGTGTGCAGATAACGGCGCACGCTGCCAGTGCCGTCATGCCCGAACTTACGGAAAAACTCTTCTAATCCCGGGAAGTCATTAGCTTGTGGGCCAAAGTAGCTAATGTGTCGACCTTGCTCGCGGGCTTTGCGAATTTCGATGTCCATTTCTGGGCGAGTAAAGCGATGGAAGCTATCGCCTTCAACCCATGCGGGTTTAACGTTCATCATATTGAACATTTTACGGAAGGCTTCAGATGTAGTGGTCGTGCCGGCACCGGACGAACCAGTAACCGCAATAATTGGGTGTTTAGCTGACATGACAAACCTTGTCGAAAATTACTTACCTGTAATGTGCAGTAGAGTTACTACTGCACGGTCGATATCCCACTATAGCACGTAACAATACCTTGTCATCGAGTGGGATACGGTAAAATGTGAAGGGTCTAAAATTTTGTTTTATGCTGAATATCGACGGTTTCGTGTAGCTCAGAGAACACGATAACCGCTTCACCTTTTTCCAATTGAGCTTTAACTTGATCAATTTTGTCTTGCAAAGAAACCTCGACGGTTCCGTAATCCGTTCCTTCGCGTAAGACGAATTCACGAATTAAGTTTTCCAATGTTTCCGGCGCAATGTCTTGCCATGGAATGATCATAAATACCTCTAACTTTTATGATGAGCGGCTAGTTTACTGCGTTCGTTGCTTGGATACAGCAGAAAGGTAATCTGCGGCGATACTTTCGTAATACGCAGGCAGCGCTTCCTCCAACCAAAACTTAGGTTTTAACGCCGTTCCTGTCAGGAAGCCAACATGGCCACCGTGTTCAAAGAGACGGTAATCAATGTTATCTGGCAGAACAAACTTCGGGATCACATCGTCGGTCATGAACGGATCGTCTTTGGCGTGAATGATCAGTGTCGGTAGCGTGATCTGTTGTAATTTACTTAAGCCAGAACATTGATCGTAATAATCTTGTGCGTCTTTAAAACCGTGCAGTGGTGCCGTGATCAAATCATCGAATTCATACAGCCGTGTGACACGTTTTATTGAGTTGTAGGACAGCGCAAGCTCACCATGCAGTAGATGATGCTTTTGTAACGCGTTACGTTTCAGTGAAGAAAGCAGGTAACGGCGATACACTTTTGAAAAGCCTTGTTCTATACGGTTCGCACACGCCGCTAGGTCTAAAGGCGCTGAGATAATAGTCGCTGCATTCAAAATAGGGTGGTCTTTATATTGGGCTAAATAATTCGCCAACATGTTACCGCCAAGAGAAATACCAACTGCAACTTTGGGATTATCAGGAAAACGTTGTTCAAGGTGCTCTAGGAAGTAACGAGCATCCGTCACTTCTCCCGAGTGATAAGCTCGTGCTTTTTTGTTTGGTTTACCGCTGCAGCCACGAAAATGCATCATCACCGACAGCCATCCAGATTGAGCAAATGCATTCATTAGCCCATTGGCATAAGGGCTATAGAAGCACCCCTCTAACCCATGAAATAAAACAAAAATCGGCTTTTTTTGTGCAGGCTCTTGGGTTGGGTCCTCGCTCCACGCGAGATCGAGAAAGTCGCCATCGGATGTATCGAGGGTTTGCCAAATCGGCGTAAATAACGCTTTTTTGCGAATAAAACGCGGCAAAAGCGTTTGGAGATGCGGGTTTTTGATCCCGGCGGCTGCGAAAAATTGTGTCATACCTAACTGCTCTTATGCGGTCCTTCGGTGTCCGTTGAAGAACTTATTAATATAATCCTTTATAAAGATTATAGGTATTCTACAGATTTATGGGCGTTTTGGTGGTTGAATGTTTGGCACCGGAATAGCAAAGGCTTGCTGCAAATGCTCCCCACCGAGTTGACGACAGTATCTCAACGTCAGTGGGTCACCATCATTTTTGAGTAGTGCAAGTGAGTTAATGCAGTCCACCAAATCCGCTTGTTGCTGCTTTTCTAGTTGCAGCTCAAACTGCAAGGTCTCACGATACAAAGCGTCATTGACTTGAGACTTAAGGTGGCGACGAAGGTCGCGAAAGGAGTGAAGTAAAGTTTCGCTCCTACCTAGACAGTCTTGCACCAAGGGCCAGTCTTTTTCTTGGAAAATGAGTTGCTGCTCATCGAGCCATCTGAGCAGCAGGAGTAGGTTCACGTTACCGTGGTAGTTGTTCTGTAATGATAAACACGCCTCTTTCACTTCTCGCACACCATAAAATTGCAGACTAAACTGCCAAAGGTGTTCTAGGGTGAGTGTGTATTCAGCGTGTTGATTACTCATTGATTAAACTCTAGCTCCATCTGCTCCAACGTTTCTTGAGCAGACATCCATTCCATTTCAATTTCTTCGAGCTCAGCTTTACTGGAAGCTTGAAGTGCCAGCACTTGGTTAAGTTTAGCTTTATTTTCGGCCGCATACAGTGAGTTGTCCGCCAATTGTTCTTCAGCTTCGGCCAGTGCAGCACCTAACTTATCCATTTTATTTTCTAGTTGTGTCAGCGTTTTGCGAATTGGCGCTGTCTGTTTTCGAAACTCTGCATCGCGACGTTTTTGCTCTTTCTTCGCAGCTGCGCTGTTGGCCGTATCTTTGCTTGGCTGCGCAGCCTGCGCTTCTTTGCGTTCCGCTCTTTGTTGTTCGGTTAACCATTTATAATAGTCATTTAAATCACCGTCGAACGGAGCAACTTGTCGATCATGCACTAAATACAAGTCATCGGTCGTAGCGCGCAGTAAATAGCGGTCGTGCGAAACAATCACCATCGCACCTTCGAATGTTTGCAGTGCCATCGTAAGTGCTTGGCGCATGTCCAAGTCTAAGTGGTTGGTCGGTTCATCAAGTAGCAACAGGTTTGGCTTTTGCCACACAATTAAAGCCAATACCAAACGGGCTTTTTCGCCACCAGAAAACGGCGCAACTTTTTCTAGTGCTTTGTCACCTTGGAAGCCAAAGCTACCTAGGTAATCACGTAGCTGCTGTTCGGTTTGATCGGGTGCGATTTGCATCATGTGTTGCAGCGGCGTTTCTTCAGGATGAAGTGTTTCTAACTGGTGCTGAGCGAAGTAACCAATTTTCACGCCTTGTGAGTAAGTTAGGTCACCACCTTGCGCGTTAAGTTCACCAGAGAGCAGCTTGATTAAGGTCGATTTACCCGCACCATTACGGCCGAGTAGACCAATACGACTGCCAGGAACCAAGTTCAAGCGGATCTTCTCTAAGATCAGGTTGTCACCGTAACCTGCAGATACTTCATCCATCATCATGATTGGGTTTGGCAGCGCAGCTGGCTCACGGAATTGGAAGCTAAATGGGTTATCGAATTGAGCTGGCAGTACTTTTTCCATGCGCTCCAAAGCTTTGATACGGCTTTGGGCTTGGCGTGCTTTTGATGCTTTGTAACGGAAGCGGTCGATGTAGCTTTGCATGTGCGACATCTGCTTCTGTTGCTTTTCAAACATCGCTTGTTGCAACACCATCTTTTGTGCGCGTTGGTTTTCGAATGACGAGTAGTTACCCGTGTATTCGTTCAGCTGCTGATTCTCGATGTGAATGATGCGACCAACGATCGGATCCAAGAAGTCACGGTCGTGCGAGATCAGAATCAGCGTGCCAGGGTAGTTTTGTAGCCAGCGTTCAAGCCACATCACTGCATCTAAGTCCAAGTGGTTGGTTGGCTCATCGAGCAGTAATAAGTCAGAACGACACAACAGTGCCTGAGCTAAGTTTAAGCGCATACGCCAGCCACCAGAGAACTGGGTCAAACTCCAACTCATTTGCTCTTGGCTGAAACCTAAACCATCGAGCAGTTCTGCCGCGCGAGCGCGAATGCTGTAACCACCAATGGTTTCAATTTTACCGTGTATCTCGGCAACTAGGGTTCCGTTGTCTTGTGTTTCTGCTTCAGCTAACTGCTTTTCGAGAGCGCGGTACTCGCGATCACCATCAATGACGTATTCCAGTGCAGTGCGCTCTAGCGCAGGCGTTTCCTGTGCGACCCAGGCCAACTCCCAGTGTTGAGGTTGGCTAAATGAGCCAGCATCAATTGACAGTTCATCTTTCAGTAGGGCAAACAGCGTTGATTTACCGCAGCCGTTTTTGCCCACAAGACCGACTTTATCGCCAGGGTGAATAGTCGCAGAAGCTTGGTCTAAAAGAGGTTTACCGCCACGCAGTAACTGAATATCAGAGAAGGTAATCATAAAGTTTTCATTCACTTTGCGCAGTGCGCGTTGCTTGGTTACATAGCGAAGTGGTTTCAATCGTTTTTAAAGCCACTTGGGTATATATCTAGCGGTGAATAGTAGGGGTATTGGCCGGAAAAGTCGATTGATTCGCTTTAATTGCATTATGCTGTACAAAAAAGTATAACAATTTGATAACGGATAAAAATAACCACAAGGACGACCATTTGGCTGTTGCACCGTCTATTCTCCCAAAAGTTCTGGTCATTTATGCTCATCCAGAGCCACATAACTCGATTGCCAATCAAGTGATGATAAAAAAAGCTCAGTCGCTTGATCACGTCACTGTGCACGATCTTTACGGTGTTTACCCCGATTTCTTTATTGATGTGAATTACGAACATGAGTTGTTGCTCGCTCACGATGTGATTGTATTTCACCACCCACTTTATATGTATTCATGTCCAGCCCTATTAAAAGAGTGGCTAGACCGAGTGTTAGGTAAAGGTTTTGCGTTTGGCGGAGGTGCGGCGCTAGAAGGAAAATACTGGCGCAGTGTCATTACAACAGGTGGTAAAGAAGAAGCCTTCAGCGCGAAGGGGTACAACAAATACCCACTTGAGCAAATCTTGCAACCGTTTGAACTGACGGCAGCCCTATGCCAAATGCACTGGATTGAACCTCTGGTGTTGTATTGGTCAAGAAATGTTTCGGATATTGAACGCTACGAACATGCCGAGTTATACCGTGGATGGCTGAGTAACCCACTTGAAAACTGGCAAGCGGCAGAGCGAGGAGGTCTGTATGGCGATCACCAGTGAGTTTCTTCAAAGCAGTGTGGTCTTTCTTTCGGCTGCGGTTATTGCGGTGCCGATTGCTCAGCGCCTTGGGCTTGGCTCGGTTTTAGGTTATTTACTCGCTGGTGTGTTGATTGGCCCATGGGGGCTTGGCTTAATTAGCGACGTTGATGCCATTTTGCATTTTGCCGAGCTTGGGGTTGTGTTGTTACTGTTTTTGATAGGGCTGGAATTAAACCCTAAAAAATTGTGGCAGATGCGAGGGCCGATTTTAGGTTTAGGCGGTGCGCAGGTTGTGGTCACGACCGCCGTGATTGGTAGTGTCGTCAGTATGTTTGGCGTAAGCATGCAAGTGAGTTTGGTGATCGGGATGGGGTTGGCGCTGTCCTCGACGGCGATTGCGCTTAAAGTCATTGAAGAGCAAGGGCTTAATGGTACCGAAACGGGGCAATCTGGTTTTGCGGTGCTGCTCTTTCAAGATATTGCAGTGATCCCGATGCTGGCGATGTTGCCCTTGCTAGCAGGCGGGCATAGTGGTGGAAGTTGGTTGGATGTCTTCACTATTTTAGGCAGTGTGGTAGCACTGTTGATTGGAGGTCACTTTTTACTACGTCCGCTATTTCGTTTTGTCGTGATGAGCGGCGTTCGTGAGCTCTTTACCGTAGCTGCACTTTTAGTCGTGCTTGGCATTTCGGTCGTGATGCAAAAGCTCGGCCTTTCGATGGCATTGGGGACTTTTTTAGCAGGCGTTTTGCTGGCAGAGAGTGAGTATCGCCATGAGCTGGAAATCGCGATCGAGCCATTTAAAGGTCTGTTGTTGGGGTTATTCTTTATTGCGGTGGGCATGGCGGTAAACTTGGGGTTATTGGCATTACACCCTTTAGAGATTCTCGGTGCGGTGGTGGCTTTGGTCGTGGTTAAGGGTTTGGTTTTGTATGCATTGGCGAGAGCTGCTCGTGTCGGAGCCAAAGCGAGAAGCCGTATGGCTGCAATTTTGAGCCAAGGCGGTGAGTTTGCCTTTGTCATATTTACCGCGGCGAGCCAAGAGGGCATTTTGTCCAAAGAGCAAGTGGCGTTTCTGTTGGTGGTGGTCAGTCTATCCATGGTGACGACTCCTCTTTTGCTGATGGGACAAAAGAAGTGGTTTGCTCATACCCTGAATCAAGAAGAAGAGGGCATGACCACGAAAGTCGTGGATCGCCGACCACGCGTTATCATTGCAGGCTTTGGACGTTTCGGTCAGATCGTCGGACGTTTAATGTATGCCAATAAAATCAAAGTGACAGTATTAGAAAGTGATGCCAGCCAAATCCACCTATTACGTAAGTATGGTTACAAAGTGTTTTATGGCGATGCTACACAAATTGACCTATTGAGGGCTGCTGGCGCTGATAAAGCGGAAGCATTGGTTATTTGTACTGATTCACCTGATGAGGTGATGGCCATCGTGGACATTTGTCGCGTGCACTTCCCGAAACTTAAGTTGTTAGCCCGAGCAAGAAGCCGTGTCGAGGCTTACCAGTTAATGAGTCATGGTGTAGAGAATTACTCTCGTGAAACATTTCTAGGGGCACTAGATCTCGGTCGCCAAGCGCTCGTAGAACTGGGTATGCATCCTTATCAAGCAAAGCGGGCAGAAGCACATTTTCGCAAGTTGGATAATGCTATGCTTAAGGACTTATTGCCTCAACACAATGAAGATAAGAAATTAGCTCAAAGGGCGAAAGAGGCACGCAAAGAGCTAGAAGAAATATTTGGTCGTGAGATGGAGAGCGACCATCAGTCACCTAATCATTGGAAGTAGTACTTGAGCCAAGACTCAAGCTAAGGAAATAGCGTGAAAATCAAGAAACGTTTTATTGCCGGCGCTAGCTGCCCAAATTGCAGCCAGCAAGATACCCTGCGCTGGTGGATTGAAAATAACATCGAATTAGTTGAGTGTGTCGAGTGTGAGTTTACAGAGCAGCGTAAACCACAATCTGTAGAGAAAAATAAACACTCAGATCAGGAAATGATCGGAATTTTTAAGCCGGAGTAATTGAACTTCGATAATTGATCCCCATAATACACCCAGATATCTCAGTACTTAACCCCATTCAGGTTAAGTCAATTAATCTCCCTGGAGTTAGTATGAAAATTGAAAAGAACGTTGTTGCAAGCCTTGCATACAAAGTAATGATGGAAGACGGTGTCGTTGTTGATCAATCAACAGCAGAAGCACCTCTAGATTACCTTCACGGTCACAACAACCTAATCACAGGTCTTGAAAAAGAACTTGAAGGTAAAGTGGCTGGCGACAAGTTCTCAGTAACGGTAGCTCCTGAAGAAGCTTACGGTGAGCACAACGATGCGCTAGTACAGCGCGTTCCTGCGGACGTGTTCCAAGGCGTTGAGCAAATCGAAGTGGGCATGCGCTTCCTAGCTGACACTGACCAAGGTCCAATCCCTGTTGAAGTAACAGAAGTTGACGGCAACGAAGTGGTTGTTGACGGTAACCATATGTTAGCTGGTCAAACACTAACTTTCGAAGTAGAAGTTATGTCTACACGTGAAGCAACAGCAGAAGAGATCGAACACGGTCACATCCACCAAGGTGGTGGCTGTTGTGGTGGTCACGATCATGACCACGATCACGAAGAAGAAGGCGGCTGCTGTGGCGGCGGTAGCTGTGGTTCTCACTAATCATAAGCTCCTTCACTAGATAATCTTATCTAGCAAAGCTTTGAAAAGCGCAAGTTGAGTTTTCAACTTGCGCTTTTTGTTTATCTAAGGTGTAGTGCCAACCATACAAGGAATAACAGTTGGACAAAGTGATGACGAAACCTTTCTCGATTGCCATTCATGGTGGTGCGGGCACCATCTTGCGTGAACAGATGAGCGATGAGCTGCAACAATCCATCTTGGCGGATTTAGAAGCTGCGGTAAAAGCGGGACATCAAATTCTAGACACGGGCGGTGAAGCCTTAGATGCCGTCGTAGCGGCAGTGAAAGTATTGGAAGACTCTCCTAACTTTAATGCGGGTAAAGGCTCAGTGCTGACCAACAACGAAATGGTTGAAATGGACGCTTCTGTGATGGATGGGCGAAACCTTGCAGCAGGCGCGGTCGCTGGGGTTCGTCATATCAGAAACCCAATTGAGCTCGCTCGTGACGTGATGCGAAACAGCAATCATGTGCTGTTGGTGGGTGAGGGCGCAGAGAAGTTTGCTTTTGAGCAAGGCCATGAGTATACCGAGCAAGATTACTTCTTTACTGATCGCCGTTATGAGCAGTTGCTGTCTATGCGTGAGAAAGGACTGTTTGCTTTGTCGGAATCTCGTTACCCAGATGACCGTAAGCACGGTACGGTTGGTGCGGTAGCGTTAGATCAACAAGGCAACTTAGCCGCTGCCACCAGTACGGGTGGCGTGACGAATAAGAAATACAACCGAGTCGGAGATTCGGCTCTTATTGGTTGTGGTACGGTGGCCGAAAATGGCGTCGTGGCAGTTTCCACTACGGGTGTCGGCGAGTTCTTTATTCGTAAACGTGTTGCGGAAGACGTTGCAGCACGTATGCGTTACTTACAAGAAGATATTCATACGGCTTGTGAACACATTATCCAAGGTGATCTCAAACAGATGGGCGGAGAGGGCGGTTTGATTGCCATTGATGCTAAAGGTGAGATGCACTTTGCGATGAACAGTTCTGGCATGTACCGAGCAGGCATTAATACGCAAGGCGAGCTGAGCGTTAAAATCTACGCCGACGAATAGCTTCCTCTTGAGTACCTTCTTAAGTAATTAATACAACAAAGCCCAGAACATGTTCTGGGCTTTATGCTATTTGAGCCTGCATTTTAATAATGCGGTGGTGGGGTTTCTTCTGACGGATCGGCTAAATTCGACGAGTCCATATTTTTTACTTTACCTACCACATATTTCATCTGATCGAGCATCTTGGTAATTTGCAGTTGTTGCTGCGATAAAGCTCCGTTCAGATCTTCAATAGTCTGTTCTTGGAACGCAAGCTGACATTCTAAGTCATTAATGCGTGCTTCCAATTGCTGAATGATTTTTTCTGTCATGATCCGTTCTCTAACTGCCAAGCTTGGGCAATACCTGCTGAAGTAGCAGTAATTACGCGTTGTTTTGAATCAAAGGCTGCATCATACACGACCGCACGGGGAGGGCGAGTGTCTTTTTTGGGCTCCACTTCAAATCCACTCATTCGTTTTCCGGTTTGAGTATCCCATATCGACACACGGCCAGAAGGGCTTCCTGTGACTAGTTGAGTCCCGTCGTCAGAAAATCGTGCGGTAGAGAAAATTAATTGGCGTGACCAACTGCTCAACTGTGTGACTTCTTGTCCAGTTTTTAAATTCCAAACAATCGCTTGGTTTCCGCCATCAGATGTCATTGCTAATTTTCCATCTCTTTGCAGGGCCACGCGAACAATTCGTTGTTCATGTTCGAAGGTTCGTAGTACTTGTCCGGTTTCGGTATCCCACAGATACGCTTTATAGTCATTACCTCCGGTTAGGGCGAAGCGCCCATTAGGAGAAATGGCCACGGAATTGACTTTTTCACGATGCGCAAGGAACTCCATGCGACGCCCGGTGACTAAGTTGACATAAATTGCTTTACCGTTGGATAACCCAAGCAGAACTTGTTCACCATTACTGGTGATATCAACGTCGCGAATGAGCGCATCAGAAATAGACCAAAGGCCTTCGGATTGCGTCCAGCCTAGGTCCCAAACTGCGAAGTTCATTTGGCTTGCTGTAATTGCGTAGCGACCATTGTCAGATATGCGGATATGGGAAACCACATTGGCATCGGCATCGAGTTCACCCAGGTTGGCTAGTTGTTCATTTTGCTCTAGGTCCCACAACATCAAATGACGTTGTTGAGAATAGAGCAGAGCAAACCGTCCATCTCTGCTAAGTGCGAAGCTCGTCGCACCTTGAGGTTCTATCGGCCAACGCTGCACTTCACGCTCGGCGAAAAAGCAACCATTTAACGTGGTGATGACAATTAAATATAGGAATAAATGAAAAATTCTTTGCATCACATCTAATAATCCGGTTTGTGTCTTAAGACATATAGCTAGTATATTGGTATAACGATTGTCTTCACTAGTCTCATAGAAGATTTGTGCACAACAACCAATGGCAGAGCCATTATTGGGAGAATTTAATGAAATCAGTTTTAAAAGTGTCGCTACTTGCTGCAACAGTTATGCTAGCGGTAGGTTGTCAGAAAGAAGAAACTAAAACAGAAACCGCACCTCAAGCAGAACAAGTTCAAGCAGAAACCGGTAAAGCGGTTCACTTTAAAACCGACGACGACAAAGCGGCATACGCAATCGGTGTTTCATTTGCTAACTACCTAAGCACAAGCATCGACAAGCCAAGCGAAATCGGCATTAATCTTAACAAAGATTTGGTACTAAAAGGTATCGAAGACGTCTTCAAAGGCAATGCTGAATTGAATGAAGAAGAAACACGTGCAGCACTAGAATCTCTAGACAAGCGTGTTGCAGAAAAGATGCAAGCACAAGCGGCTGAGAAAGCAGCTGAAGCGAAAAAAGCTGGCGATGATTTCCGTGCTGAGTTTGAGAAGCAAGAAGGCGTAGTGAAGACAGATACAGGTCTTCTATACCAAGTAATGACACCAGCTGAAGGTGAGAAGCCAAAAGACACTGATACGGTTCAAGTACACTACAAAGGTACTCTGATCGACGGTACTCAGTTCGACAGCTCATACGATCGTGGTGAACCTGCAACGTTCCCACTTAACCGTGTAATCCCAGGTTGGACAGAGGGTGTTCAGCTAATGCCTGTGGGTTCTAAATTCAAATTCGTTATCCCGCCAGAGCTAGCATACGGTGACCAAGACACACCAAGCATTCCTGCTAACTCAACGCTAGTATTTGAAGTTGAGCTGCTAAAAGTTGAGAACGACAACGCAGAGCAATAACAATAAGCTGCGATAAGTTATTGAAAAAGGTCCGTTTAACGGGCCTTTTTTGTTCTAGGTCACTAGTTGGTGAGTTTGCTAGGTTGCTTTTCAAATTTTCTGATAAACTTACACCAATTTGTTGATTTTTCGCTCGAAGGCTTATGACAACTACAGAAACAATAAACGCGGAGATGTTGCTCGAAATGGAATCCGTTAACGTGATGCCGTTTACCGAGCACGACAAAATCATTTTAAGATCTTATGAGGCGGTCGTGGATGGTATCGCCAGCCTGATAGGTCCATTTTGTGAAATCGTTCTTCACTCTCTAGAAGACTTAAATACCTCTGCAATTAAAATCGCTAACGGTGAAAATACGGGGCGCCAAGTCGGCTCACCAATCACTGATTTAGCGCTTAAGATGCTAAAAGACATCGAAGGCTCGGAGCGCAACTTCTCACGTTCGTACTTTACCCGTGCAAAAGGTGGCGTGTTGATGAAGTCGATTACTGTCGCCATTCGTAATGGCGAAAATCGCGTGATTGGTTTGTTGTGTATCAACGTCAACTTGGATGCGCCTTTCTCGCAAGTTCTTCAGTCTTTCATGCCGACGCAAGAAGCGAAAGAAGCGGCTTCCTCGGTCAACTTTGCTAGTGACGTAGAAGAGCTGGTGGACCAAACTGTTGAACGCACCATCGAAGAGATCAATGCGGATAAATCCGTGTCTAACAACACCAAAAATCGCCAGATCGTGATGGAGTTGTACGACAAAGGTATCTTCGATATTAAAGATGCCATCAACCGTGTTGCGGATCGCCTTAATATTTCAAAACACACCGTTTACTTGTACATTCGTCAACGTAAAACCGAGGATGATGAAAGGTGAGTAAACTGACTTACACGTTAGTGGTGAATGGTCCCGTTTATGGCAGCCAGTCAGCGCGCAGTGCTTATCAGTTCGCCAAAGCGGTGATAGAGCAAGGCCATCAGCTAGTGAGCGTCTTCTTTTATCAAGATGGTGTGACTAATGGTACTGCTTTGAGTGTGCCAGCCAACGATGAGTTTGATCTCAATAAGGCGTGGCAGTTTTTGGCTAAAGAGCATGGTGTTCGCCTAGAAACTTGTGTCGCGGCCGCTTTGCGTCGCGGGATTGTAAGTGAAGAAGAAGCAAATCAACATGGTTTGGTACAGAACAATCTAGCCGATGGTTTTGAACAAGCAGGCTTAGGTAGCCTAGCTGAAGCGATGTTAACCCAAGACAGAGTGGTACAGTTTTGAGTCAGTTAACTTATCTATTTCGTAGTGCGCCACATGGCAGTGCAGCTGGTCGTGAAGGTGTGGATGCACTGTTAGCCGCGTCGGCTTACTGTGAAGATATCAGCGTCATTTTCATGGGTGACGGGGTATACCAGCTTCTACTCGGGCAAGACCCCAACAATATTTTGAGTAAAGATTACGCGCCGATGTTAAAGCTTTTCGATTTATACGACATCGAACAAGTCTTTGTGTGTTCAGAGTCGTTAACCCAGCGAGGTTTGGCGCAAGCGGATTTAGTCATTGAAGCCCAAGCGTTAAGCTCAGAACAGCTCAAAGATAAGTTACAACACGCTGGCAAGCTACTGTCTTTTTGAGGAAGTTATGTTACACATCATAAAAACAGTCTCTGCTCTAGAAGACGCTATGCCTTTATGCAGTGAACAGGATGACATCTTACTTATAGAAGATGCAGTGTACGCTGCTAACTCGCAACATAAAGCACTTTCCCATCTAAAAAACCGCAGCGTATTTGTGTTAGAGAGCGATGCACAAGCTCGCGGTATTGCAAATCGTATTAGTCCATCGCTGACGATTGTGAATTATTCAGGCTTCGTTGAACTAACAGCAAAACAGGATAAATCCCTAACTTGGGATTGAACAAGATTTGCTGTCGACAAAGCTTTACGGATGAATTGTTCTAATTGAACAAAAAAGATCCGTATATTTCTTGACACACCTCTCACTGCTGCATAGAATTTTGCGTCCCTAACTGCATTGGCAGTTGGGGATAGATTTTTCACAAAGCTTACTTTCAAGTAAATCAGGAGCTAGTTAATGGCAACTATTAACCAGTTGGTACGTAAGCCACGTGCAAAGCAAGTTGTTAAAAGCAACGTGCCTGCACTAGAAGCGTGCCCACAAAAACGTGGTGTATGTACTCGTGTTTACACTACTACACCTAAAAAACCTAACTCAGCACTTCGTAAAGTTTGTCGTGTACGTCTGACAAACGGCTTCGAAGTTACATCGTACATCGGCGGTGAAGGTCACAACCTTCAAGAGCACTCAGTTGTTCTAATCCGTGGTGGTCGTGTTAAAGACCTTCCAGGTGTGCGTTACCACACTGTTCGCGGCGCACTAGACTGTGCTGGCGTAAATGACCGTAAACAAGGTCGTTCTAAGTACGGTGTGAAGCGTCCTAAGTCTTAATGGATTCCGTTAAGTAAGGCCAAACACTAAATTATTTTTAATTTTTTGAAAAAACTGAAAAGTTTTGGATAAAACCTGAAGAAGACAACGGAGATAAATCCATGCCACGTCGTCGCGTCATTGGTCAGCGTAAGATCCTTCCAGATCCAAAATTCAAATCTGAATTGCTGGCAAAATTCGTTAACATCCTAATGGTTGACGGTAAAAAATCTACTGCAGAGAAAATCGTTTACACTGCACTAGATGCTATGGCTGAAAAGTCTGGTAAAGACCACTTAGCTATTTTTGAAGAAGCTCTTGAAAACGTTCGCCCAGCGGTAGAGGTTAAATCTCGCCGTGTTGGTGGTTCAACTTACCAAGTACCTGTAGAAGTACGTCCGGTTCGCCGTAACGCACTTGCTATGCGTTGGTTGGTTGAAGCTGCGCGCAAGCGTGGTGAAAAATCTATGGCTCAACGCCTAGCTGCTGAAATGCTAGACGCGTCTGAGAACAAAGGTACTGCGGTTAAGAAACGTGAAGACGTTCACCGCATGGCTGACGCAAACAAAGCGTTCGCTCATTACCGTTGGTAATACCTTCTGTGCTGCGAGGTTCTCTCGCAGCACTTTTCTATACTCTAAGGTACACCTTAGTAAGAGGATACAATCGTGGCTCGTAAAACTCCTATTGAGCTATACCGTAATATCGGTATCTGTGCTCACGTAGATGCAGGAAAAACAACCACAACTGAGCGTATTCTGTTCTACACTGGCCTTTCTCACAAAATCGGCGAAGTTCACGATGGTGCAGCAACCATGGACTGGATGGAGCAGGAGCAGGAGCGTGGTATCACTATCACATCCGCTGCGACTACTACATTCTGGCGTGGTATGGAAGCACAGTTCCCTGAGCATCGCGTAAACATCATTGATACCCCTGGACACGTTGACTTTACTATCGAAGTAGAGCGTTCTCTTCGTGTACTTGATGGTGCTGTGGTTGTGTTCTGTGGCTCATCTGGTGTTGAACCTCAGTCTGAAACTGTATGGCGTCAAGCAGACAAATACCACGTTCCACGTTTGGTATTTGTAAACAAGATGGACCGTGCGGGCGCAGACTTCCTACGCGTTGTGAACCAAATTAAGAATCGTCTTGGTGCGACTCCTGTTCCAATCCAGCTGAACGTTGGTGCGGAAGATGAGTTCAGAGGTGTCATCGACCTTATCAAGATGAAAATGATCAACTGGAATGATGCCGATCAAGGCACTTCGTTTACTTACGAAGACATCCCAGCTGACATGATTGAACTTGCTGAAGAGTGGCGCAACCACATGGTTGAATCCGCTGCTGAAGCTAGCGAAGAGCTGATGGACAAGTACCTTGAAGAAGGTGAATTGACTGAAGCTGAGCTCAAACAAGCTCTACGTACTCGCACACTAAATAACGAAATCGTACTGGCTACTTGTGGTAGTGCGTTCAAGAACAAAGGTGTTCAAGCGGTACTGGATGCAGTAGTTGAGTTCTTGCCATCGCCTGTTGACGTACCTGCAATTAAAGGTGTCGACGAAAGAGAAAATGAAGTTGAGCGTCATGCTGACGACAACGAACCTTTCTCAGCGCTAGCGTTTAAGATTGCGACTGACCCATTCGTGGGCACGCTAACTTTCATGCGTGTTTACTCCGGTGTTGTAAACTCGGGTGACGCTGTTTACAACTCAGTAAAAGAGAAGAAAGAGCGTTTCGGTCGTATCGTTCAGATGCATGCGAATAAGCGTGAAGAAGTGAAAGAAGTTCGCGCTGGTGATATTGCAGCTGCTATCGGTCTGAAAGACGTAACAACAGGTGACACACTGTGTGATCAGAACCACAAAGTGATTCTAGAGCGCATGGAGTTCCCTGAACCAGTTATTCAGATTGCTGTAGAGCCTCGTTCTAAGGCAGACCAAGAGAAAATGGCTATCGCGCTAGGTAAACTAGCAGCGGAAGATCCATCATTCCGCGTGGAAACGGACGACGAATCAGGTCAGACTCTGATCTCAGGTATGGGTGAACTTCACCTAGACATTATCGTTGATCGTATGAAGCGTGAATTCAGCGTTGATTGTAACGTTGGTAAACCTCAGGTTGCTTACCGTGAAACCATTCGTGGTAAAGCGGAAGTTGAAGGTAAGTTTGTTCGTCAATCAGGTGGTCGTGGTCAATACGGTCATGTTTGGGTCAAACTTGAGCCTTCTGAGCCTGGTGAAGGTTTCGTATTCGTAGACGAAATCGTGGGCGGTGTGATTCCTAAGGAATACATCAGTTCGGTATCGAAAGGTATCGAAGAGCAAATGAATAGTGGTGTTCTAGCGGGTTACCCTGTACTAGATATTAAAGCTACACTATTTGATGGTTCTTACCACGATGTAGACTCAAGCGAGATGGCGTTTAAGATCGCTGGCTCGATGGCATTCAAGAAAGGTGCACTAGAAGCACAACCTGTGATTCTAGAACCTATGATGAATGTCGAAGTAACCACTCCGGAAGACTGGATGGGTGACGTTGTTGGTGACCTAAACCGTCGTCGCGGTATCATTGAAGGCATGGACGAAGGTGTGGCTGGTCTTAAGATCATCCGTGCTCAAGTACCACTATCCGAAATGTTCGGTTACGCAACTGATCTACGTTCTGCAACTCAAGGCCGTGCGTCTTACTCTATGGAGTTTCACGAGTACGCTGAAGTGCCGAAAAACTTCGCAGATAAAATTATTGCAGAGCGTGGTTACTAATTGACGATTGAACTGCAAAAAGTTTACGACTTTTTGCGAGATCAGGGCGTCCAAATATTGCGCTAACGGGCGTTGGCGCATAAAATAACAATTTCTGGCGCGTCGTCGATCAATAATGATCACGACGAATCATAACTAGGAAGGAACACGATCGTGTCTAAAGAAAAATTTGAACGTACGAAACCGCACGTTAACGTTGGTACTATCGGCCACGTTGACCACGGTAAAACA
>NZ_JAWOUJ010000026.1:0-44715 GCF_033339315.1 Vibrio sp. 661
CTTTAAAATACAAAACGCCCGATGAAGTACATCGAGCGTTTTAGTTAAAAAGTGTCAACCCATATCAGGACGGGTCACTCTATTGTGAAGAACAACGCTTAAAAGTCTTCTAGATATTCATCTAAATACTCTTCTTCTTCGATGTTAACTTCTTCTACCGTTTCAACTTCTGCTTTAAAGTTTTGACGTTGGATATAAACATCGCGAGTTAGAATATATGGATCCGGCGACGAGTCTAGCTGCGCTTCTTGCGGTACTAATAAAGCACGCTTCTCCATTCCTTCAAACGCCCACTTACCCAAACTCGCCCAGAAGTTGAGATAAGAGAGGGGTAAATACGTACTATCTACGGTATCTGTCACTTCACGTAAGGTATACGGACCATAACCTGGAACCATGAAGTAAGGACCATTTCCAACACCATAGTGGCCTACTGCATCACTGAACGCTTTCTCGTCGTACTTCGTAATACCCGCGGCACTTGCAATATCGAATAAACCGAAAATACCGAACGTCGAGTTAATCCAAAAACGGTTAAAGTGGTCCACGGCTTTCGTACCATTACCCATGATTAAGTTATTAACCATGCTTGCTGGCTCATCTAAGTTCGATAAGAAGTTAGCAATACCAGAACGAATAGGAACTGGCGTGTATTCTACATACGCAAGTGATACAGGACGAACCAAATACGGATCTAAATATTCGTAGTTGAGTTCCCACATGGTTCGGTTAAAGCCTTCCAACGGGTCATACACATCAGAAGTCGTTTGATTTGTTTCTTGTCCTGTTACTGCTTCATCAGGCGCACTTGAACAGCCAACCAGTCCAACGGCTAACAGCAACAAGAAGGTAGATTTACCCTTGTTATACATTTTATTTTCCATAACGACTATTAATGTACCTAAGTCACCCCGATTAACCATAGTACGTATGTTGAGCAGGATACATAGTAAAGATGACTCAGATATGGGAATAAATAAAGGCCAGCAATCGCTGGCCTTCGGTATTCTACTCGATCGTTTAGAGTCATACCACTAAAGGCAACTGACTCTACCTCGTTGTCATGTTTCAGAGACAGATGTTAACAATTAATACTGCTGATCAATGGTCACTTCTACTGGTGCGCCAAATTCAACGACGTCACTTTCTCCGTGCCAATCTTGATCACGCGTTGCTACGTTACCGTCAGAATCTACACGCACACGGACGATTAGCTTATCGAGTGAAGATAACTTTTGCCCTTGCATCATGGCATTGCCATCATCTAATACGACTGTGCGAGGGAAAGTACCTAGCGGATAACGAGCAGCAGCCACAGGCATTGGAGAGCCATCTGAACGATGTACTGACACAATCAGAACTGCGTTTGGATCCAACTGAGCATTTGGTGTCACATTAATTGTCACAGCTACACTCTTATCCGGTGAAACCGCTTCGCCCATTTGCTTACGAGCACTCTCAATACTGCGTGACAACATCTCGTAGCGGCTATCTTCTGGACCAATCATTTGCTGCATGATTCCCCAATACTTGATGGCTGCCGGGAAGTCTTGACGCTCAAACGCATCGAACGCTAACAAAGAAAACACACGCAGGTCGACATAGTCTTGCTGCATCAGCTTGCCGAGTAATGAGCGAGCCGTCGCTTGATCCATTTCCTCTTGAGACAGCATCAGAGCTTGTGCATAACCCAACATCACATCAGGATCTTTGGGCTCTAGGCGGTATGATTTTTCCATCGCATCGATAGCCGTGGTGACATCACGATTTGCTAACGCAATACGACCTAGCAGTAACCAACCTGTCGAGTCTTCCGGCTGGT
Source organism: Vibrio sp. 661 (assembly GCF_033339315.1). NCBI lineage: Bacteria > Pseudomonadati > Pseudomonadota > Gammaproteobacteria > Vibrionales > Vibrionaceae > Vibrio > Vibrio sp. 661. The sequence continues at coordinate 1,823 of NZ_JAWOUJ010000026.1, forward strand.
AATGTAAGCGAGTTCGAAGCGCAAGGGTCAAATCCGCCATTTCATCGTCACTCAGCGGCTCAGAAGAAGCCGACATCAGCTTTTTCGATAACTCAGGTAGATTTGCAGACACTTCTTGCCATTGAACAATATCGTCTGACGCGCCAAATTTATAATACAAACCATAGCTCAGCACCACCGTCAGAATTACCGATGGAACTAAAACCGCGATTGGAGAAACCTTGGTTTCTTTTTGCGCTTTATCACCAGGGATATCGTCAAGCAGTGATTGCTTTAGATCAGAAATCAGTTCGTCTTCACTTTCAACCAGACCTTCGTCAGTTTCTTCTGCAAGCTCAGATAGTCGGTCTTTATAAAATGCCTTGTTGAGCTCATCGCGTAACACATCATCATTGTTCGCTTTTTGTTTAATCAGCGGCAAAGCCACCAGCGCACAAGCAATAAGCGTGAGAGCAACGGTGGAAATCCAAAATAGTGTCATTACTTCTTATCTCCGTTGTTCTCTTCTTCAAGCAATGCTTTTAAACGAGCTTCTTTTTGCTCATCCCATTGCTCGTCACTGCTCGCTTTTGCCTTAACTTTAGATTTACGGCTACGCAGTACAATCAAACCAAAACCACCCAGTACTACAGCGAGTGGCCCGAGCCACAAAATCGCAGTCGCGACCGTAAATGGTGGGTTGTAAGTCACGAAGTTACCGTAACGGGCGATCATGTAATCAACAATCTCATCTTTGGACTTACCTTCTTTGGTCATTTCGTACACCTTATGGCGTAAGTCCTGAGCAAGTTCAGCGTTAGAATCCGAGATCGTGTTGTTCTGACATTTAGGGCAACGGAGCGTATGGCTTAACTCTTTGAACTGCTGTTCTTGTTCCAAATTATCAAACTCGTACACTTCAATGGCCGCATGAGCAGCAAGAGATAATGTCATCGCAGCAAAAACGGCAAGAATTAGCTTTCTCATTGCTTCGCCTCCTCAACCAATTTGTTGTAAAGCGGCTCCAGTGTTTCTGACCAATTACGTGGGTTTACATCCCCTACATGGCGATAGCGAATCACACCATTTGCATCAATAATGAATGTTTCTGGAGCACCATAAACGCCAAGGTCAAGGCCAAGCATACCACTGCCATCAAATAGGCTGATCAAGTACGGGTTGCCGAGATCATTCAGCCAACCTATTGCTTTATTACGATCATCTTTGTAATTCATACCGATGATCTTAACGCCCTTACCCGCCAATTCGTTTAGGTATTTATGCTCTGCATAACACGTTGGGCACCACGTTGCCCAAACGTTCAAGAGCAACGGTTCACCTTTAAAAATTGATTGGTCGTACTGTTTTCCAGGCTCAGCCAGGTCTTCTAAATGAAATTCAGGAACTGGCTTGCCAACCAAAACCGACTCCAATTTAGTTGGATCATCGCCCTCTTGGTTACGCATTAATTGGGTTGCGAAAATGCCCGCTAGAATCATGAAAGCGACAAGCGGAATAAATAAGATTTTCTTATTCATGTTATGCCTCCTGCTCTTTTGACTTCGCGTTTTTCTTCGGCGATTTACGGAAGCGGTAGCGTTTATCAGAAATCGCTAGTGCGCCGCCTAATGCCATAATCAAAGAGCCAGCCCAAATCCAACGAACGAACGGTTTATAGTAAATACGAACAGCCCAAGATCGGTTGTCGTCTAAACGTTCACCCATTGCAATGTATAAGTCGCGGCTAATACCACGGTCAATGGCTGCTTCAGTCATCATAGACTTAGCCGTACGGTAGAAGCGCTTCTCTGCGTGAAGCGTATTCACGTATTTGCCATCGTGTGTGATCTCAAAGTCTGCGATGTAGCCATCGTAGTTTGGACCATCTTTATCACGCAAGCCTGAGAAGTAGAAATCATAGCCTTGAATTTGGAAGTGTTCGCCAGGTGCTAAACGTACATCACGCTCGATGCTGTAGTTCTGTACCATCGCAATACCGATAACAGATACCGCCAGACCAACATGACCCAACATCATTGCCCAGTGGCTACGTTGCAGCTTGCGAACACCTTCACTAAAGCTATGACGGTGCGTTGCGCGCTCGTACAGTTCAAAGCCATGCATCGCAATAATCCAAATCGCCATCACCCAACCAATGTAAGCCATGGTTGAGAAGAAATCGGCAAACAGGTACACGCATAGCGCGGCCAAGGCGAAAGCAAGCACACCTGAAACGAGCATTGGTTTCACAAGTTTAGATAAACTGTCTCGCTTCCAGCGAATAAGAGGACCAATACCAAGCAGAAAAGCAAATGGCATCATTAACCACGCAAATAGCATGTCAAAGAATGGCGCACCGATAGAGACCGACCCCAAACCAAGCTGCTTGTGTACGAGCGGCAACAGTGTCCCCACTAACACCACAACAAGAGCGGCGATAAGTAATACGTTGTTGGCTAAGAGCGCATTTTCACGTGAGACTAAGTCGAAGTTACCTCGTACACGCACTGCTGCCCCTTTTACGGCAAACAGCAATAAAGAGCCGCCGATAACAAAAACGAGGAAGCCTAGAATAAACATACCGCGCGACGGGTCAGACGCGAACGCGTGCACCGATACTAAAATACCGGAACGGACTAAGAAGGTGCCCAACAAACTCAACGAAAATGCAGAGATTGCCAATAGTACCGTCCACGCTTTAAATGTGCCGCGTTTTTCTGTCACGGCAAGAGAGTGCATTAATGCGGTACCCGCTAACCAAGGCATGAATGATGCGTTTTCTACTGGGTCCCAGAACCACCAGCCACCCCAGCCAAGTTCGTAGTAAGCCCACCAAGAACCTAGTGCGATACCAAGTGTTAAGAATACCCATGCTGCGGTTGTCCAAGGACGAGACCAACGAGCCCAAGCCGTATCAAGGCGTCCGGTCATTAGGGATGCGATCGCAAAAGAGAATGCAACCGAGAAACCAACATAGCCCATGTAAAGCATTGGCGGGTGAACAATCAAACCAGGGTCTTGAAGCAGAGGGTTCAAGTCACGTCCGTCAACCGGAAAGAACGGTAACGTACGTAGGAATGGGTTCGACGTTAGGATGATAAACAGTAGGAAACCCACTGAGATCATGCCCATAACAGCAAGTACACGTGCAACCGACTCTTGCGGCATACCACGACTAAACGTCGCTACAGCGACAGTCCAAGCAGCTTGGATTAACACCCATAGCAACAGTGAACCTTCGTGTGCACCCCATACTGCGGTTAAACGGTAGTACCAAGGAAGCTGACTATTCGAGTTGCTCGCTACATACTGTAACGTGAAGTCGTTGGTATAAAATCCCCAACATAAAATGGCGAAAGAGAACAACAGCATCAGGAACATAGACCAAGATAGCGGTCGCGCTGTGTTCATGAGCATGGTGTTGTTATTCGCTGCTCCCCACAATGGCAATACGCTCAACAGCACTGCCATTGCAAGCGAAAGAATGAGAGCAAAGTGACCGACTTCAGCAATCATTGGCCGCTTCCTTGTTTTTGTTCGGTGCTGTATTGAAGCGGTTCATGCGTTTTCTTCATCGCTTCTGCAATTTCTGGTGGCATGTATTCTTCATCGTGCTTCGCTAGGACCTCAAATGCCTCAACTGTCGTGGCATCTTTCAGTACACCTTGAGCAACAATACCCTGCCCTTCACGGAACAAGTCAGGAAGAATACCGTCATAGGTAATCGTCACTTTCGGACCGACATCGTGCAGGTCAAAACTCACTTTCAAAGAATTAGGATCTCGACGAACTGAGCCCACAACCACCATTCCACCGATACGCAAACGCTGGCCTACTTCTGGCTTGGTGCCATCTGGCTTACCATTAACCAATTCCGTTGGAGTATAGAAAAGGTCCATATTTTGATTAAGCGCATAAAGTATCAAACCAATGGTGGCACTAATACCGATAAAGATCGCTAGTACAATACCTAGCCTCTTTTTACGTCTCGGGTTCATAAGGTGTTCTCCATGTTCTTCGCTGCGTCGATACGAGCTTGACGGTCAATTTTTGCTTTCACTTCTTTCAATAATGCATCACCGCGGCGAAGGCTAGTGATCAGAAGAATCAGCATGGATAAGAAAGTAATACCAAACGCACTCCATACGTATGATGCATAGCCACCCATGGCAAAAAAGTCGCTCAGAGATTCAAAATGCATAATCAGTTACCTCACTGAGTTTGTTCTGTTGCGAGTTTGCGCACCCAAGGGCGGTGACTTTCTTTACTGATGATTTCGTTACGGAAACGGACCATCGTCACGGCACCAAAGAAGAACGCAAAGCCAAAGATGTTCAGCAATAACGGCCAAAGCATGTCGGATGAAATAGAAGGTTGTTCAAATTTCGTGATCGTCGCACCTTGATGAAGCGTGTTCCACCATTCCACGGAAAAGTGAATGATAGGTAGGTTTACTACGCCTACGATCGCTAAGATACCAGCGGCTTTTGCAGCGGTTTTTTGATCGTCAAACGCATGGTAAAGCGCAATCACACCAAGGTAGAGAAATAGAAGAATCAATTCAGATGTAAGACGGGCATCCCATACCCACCAAGTGCCCCACATAGGCTTGCCCCAAACAGCACCTGTAAGTAGAGCAATAAAAGTAAATACTGCACCAATCGGAGCCATCGCAAGTGCCGCCATATCAGATAGGCGAACTTGCCATACTAGGCCAATAAATGCAGCGATCGCCATCGACATATAAACGCCCATAGACCAAATAGCTGATGGGACATGAATGTAGATGATTCGGAAACTGTCACCTTGTTGGTAATCTGAAGGCGCAAATGCAAGCCCCCAAACCGTACCAACCGATAAGCATACGAGGGCCAATACAGAAAACCAAGGCAGAAACTTACCACTCAAACGATAAGCTGCTTCTGGCTTGGCATAAGGATGTAGCCATTTCCACATGTTTTGTTCTCACTCTTACTTCAGGGACACTGTCTAAAGGGTTGAGACCGTAGCAGTGCTTTAATAATAATTCTTTGATCAAGCGCCGCTTCATTGGCACTTTATTGAGTTAGTTAACACTAACTCGCAATGCGGCACTGATGGCAAAAGGCGTTAATGTCATCGCCCCCATTAGCATCGCACCTAAAATCGCTAGTTGACCGTTATACGCCATACCGAGTGCGGCAGCATCAATTGCCGATGTTGCGAAAATCAAAATTGGGATGTAGAGCGGAAGAATAAGCAAACTCAAAAGAACGCCACCCTTTTGCAACCCAACAGTCAACGCCACACCAATGGCGCCAATAAAACTTAGTGTTGGTGTACCGATCATCAAGGTTAATACAACCGATAGCCAAGTATTGAAGTCGAGCGAAAGTAAAACCGCCAATAATGGGCTAATTAAAATCAGAGGTAACCCTGTTAACAACCAATGTGCTATGACCTTTGAAACCACTACAAGTTGCAATGGAATCGGCATTAGCATCATTTGTTCTAGTGCACCGTCTTGAAAATCATCACGAAATAGACGCTCTAATGATAATAAGGCGGACAGCAATGCGGCAACCCAAACGATGCCCGCTGCAATACGTGCTAACAAATTAGGTTCTGGTCCAATACTCAGAGGAAAGAGAGTAATGACAATAATAAAGAACCACAGCGGGTTTAGAATGTCTGCCTGACGGCGAAATGCGATTAGGAGCTCACGACGAATGATGGTGGTCATCGAGGAAATCATATCAGTCACCCAGCTTTATTTTTCTAAGTTTCGGGCTGTCCGCAAACATATCTTGATGCGTCGTCAACACAACAATACCGCCATTATCAGCATGACTTGCGAACAAAGATTCAAGCACCTTGACGCCTTGCTTATCAATGGCAGTCAACGGCTCATCTAAAATCCATAAAATTTGCTTACTGAGCCATAACCTTGCCAATGCGACTCGTCGTTGCTGACCTGCGGAAAGTTGTGCTACAGGCACATCTTCTCGACCAGCTAATCCTACTTGAGTCAAAGCGATAAAGATTTCTTCGTCTGAAGAGCGATTATTTTGAATAGATTGATAAAAACGTAAGTTTTCTAATGCGGTAAGCTCTCGTTTCACTCCTGTTTGATGTCCTAAGAAAAGCAGATCTTGATGGAAAACATCACGAGATTTTTCAACCTCTTCGCCTTTCCATTTAATGACACCTTCTTCTCTATCACCTAACCCTGTCACAATCCGTAGCAATGTAGTTTTACCAGTACCATTACGCCCTTCGATCTGGACCAATTCACCAGGCTTAATTTCAAACTGCAGGTTTTCAAACAGAACCCTTTCATCACGGATTGCTGTCAGGTTAGACACTTCTAACATAGAGCTTCAACTAAAAAATGAACGAGCCGCTATATTAGCACAGCTTAGTTATGACAAAACAGGATAAGAGGGCTAGGTTACATGTAAGTTCATGTATTTTTGTTAATTAATCATCACACTTTAATAAAATTAACTATAAGTAGTTATAAGCGCTCATTTTGAATTTGAGAGGCCAGAGCTAAGAGCAAGAACGACTGAAGGTTATCTAGGGTTGTATTGAAGAAGAGCATTAGCGGCTAAAAACAAAAAAAGAGGCGTAATAACGCCTCTTTTTTATCGCTTGATAACCTTTAGCGTCGACGACGTCCACGCGTTGGATATTCTGCATCATCTGATGGCTGACCACTTAATGGTGGAATCTTCTCTTTCCCCGCCAGTTTCTTCTGCAGTGAAAGCATCAACTCAGCTTCGGCTTTTGGTAGTTCGCACTCTTCAATCAGCTCGTTGATATCAGCGCCAAGCTGTACCATTTTAGAAGCGCGACTGTACAAGCGACCATCAGTATCAGCGTGTTCGAGTTCGCGAATTCTCTCGTTTAAGTGCTGAATAATGTCTTGTTGCTCGGTCACTTTTTGTCCAAGACCAACAACAACCGAGCGCACTTCGAGTAACTGCTTACTCAACTTTTGCACTTCTTTATCTGCGTGTCGAGATTGAGCTCGTTGTTGATCTAACTGCTTTTGTAACCCCGAGCGAATCCGCAGTTGCAAAACAACCAATACCAACACGATAAAAGCAACGCCACCCGCAAGGAATGGGGCAGATAAAAGAGTCTCTTCAGCCATCATCATTCAGCCATTAAAGGTGAGCCATCTCGTCCCACTCGTCATCTGTTAGCAGCTTGTTCAAATCCACAAGGATAAGAAGCTTGCCGTCACGGTTGCTCACACCCTGGATGAACTTCGCACTCTCGTCGGTACCAACTGAAGGCGTCGTATCAATTTCAGAAGAACGCAGATAAACGACTTCTGCCACGCTATCTACTAAGATACCAATCACTTGACGCTCAGACTCGATCACAATAATACGAGTGTTGTCGGTGACTTCGCCTTCCATCAGGCCAAAACGTGAACGTGTATCGATAACAGTAACTACATTACCGCGTAGGTTGATGATACCAAGTACATAATCTGGTGCACCTGGAACAGGGGCAATTTCAGTATAACGAAGTACTTCACGAACTTGCATTACGTTGATGCCGTACGTTTCTTCTTCTAGCTGGAACGTCACCCACTGAAGAACTTCGTCATTCGATGCATCTTTCTTCACTTCTACTTCAAAAGCTTGAGACATAGTTAATCCTCGTTAATGTCGTTCCCGACTTAAATCTAATTCAGTGATTTGACATCTAAACCGGCGTTTAGCATGTCAATGAGCGCCTGGACATGAATTAAGGCACACATTTTTTCTTTTACCATGCCCGCTAGCCAAGGGCGTTTACCCGCCTGCTCACGCCAGCGAACCTTGTCGATATTAAGCGTTTCAGTCCCCATTAATTGGTTACTGGCCAACCCCCACATGCTCTCACCAAGCATGACGACATATTGGTAGTTATCTTTATAGCTATCATCACGAAGCTTATCTGCCATCACCCATTTCGCGGTATCGACGACATCAAACTGCTGCTCGCGATTTGTTTGTAGCCCCAAATACCAGGCGGGTTTTCCTATCAAATGGTTAAGCTCGCTAATGCGATGAATACCACCTAACTCATCAAGAGGTACAGCAAACGTGACACCATTCACATCAAAGTAAAGAACTTGGAAGTCCTCACTTCGCTTCGTGCTTTCCCAGACCGTTGGTATATCGGAATCTGCTTGTGTTTCGAGTTCAGTATCGACGTTCGCTTCTATATTGATACTTTGTTCGATCACTGCGTGAGGTTCATCCACCTCTGGTTGCGCATCCTCAAAAACTGGCTCATCAATCACCCAGTCCTGTATTTCCTCAACACCCTGAAGCTCAGGCACCTCACTAAAGGTTTGTACCTCAGGCTCAGCCGCTTTTATCTCTGCTGCAATATCAATCGTATTTTGTTCAAGAATACTATCAATATCCAACTCAGCCACTGGGTTGCTTGCTTCAAGCTGACTTAATAGCCTTTGAACATCTTCCAGGTTTGGAGCTTCCAACTCTGGCGGATATGTTTCTTGAAACTGGTACGTTTCTGGCTCCGAGTATTGTAGCTGTAATTCTGGCTCTGGCTCTGGCTCTGGCTCTGGCTCTGGCTCTGGCTCTGGCTCTGGCTCTGGCTCTGGCTCTGGCTCTGGCTCTGCAGATGATACCTCTTGAGCCAACAGGTCAAGGTCTTCCTCAATAGTCGTTATTTCAGTTTCATCATCCAGTAATGCATTAAAGTAGTCATCAAGTGCTTGTTCACTGGACAGCACATCATTACTGCTCATCGAACGCCAACCTCTCCAGGTAAATCAGTAGCTGTTTATAGGCAAACACACCACGGCTACCAGATGCAAAGTGCGAAGCTGGCAAGTGCTTTAAACTGGCATCGCGGAACTTGGTATCTATAGGCACCGCTGAGGTCCACACTTGATTTGGGTAATCTTTTTTCAGTTGCATCAATGTCTGCAATGACGCTTTCGTGCGCTTATCGTACATGGTTGGGACGATAGTCACTTTGAAACCGCCCGGGCGAGATTTTTGCATAATGGTTAGCGTACGCATCATGCGCTCTAGACCTTTCATCGCCAAAAACTCTGTTTGAACAGGAATCAAAATTCGGTCACTGGCTGCCAACGCGTTCACCATCATCACGCCAAGGATTGGCGGACAGTCAATCAACACATAGTCATAATCTTGTGAGACAGTTTGCAGCGCCCGTTTTAAGATTAATCCCATACCACTGCGATTACCCATTACGCGATCAAGCGTGGCAAGGGACATATGCGCGGGAATGATATCCATTCCTTCCAGCTCTGTTTCTAAAATCAACGGTTTAACCGTCTCACGAGAAAACTTCTTCAACTGGAATAAATCAAATAGGCTCGAAGTTACTGCATCAGGATCATAACCGAGATAAGTAGTCAGTGAGGCGTGAGGATCAGTATCAACCATCAATACTCGATGGCCTTTCTGGCTCAATAAGCCCGCCAATGTCACTGTTGAGGTGGTTTTACCCACGCCTCCTTTCTGGTTAGCTACACTCCAAACAATCATGATGAATCCTAAGCTAGGCCAACTTCCACCAACATGCGTTCAGCAATGCGGTCAAGCGGTAAATCTTCTGAAGAAATGCCTGCTTTAGCAACCGCTTGGGGCATGCCATAAACAACACAACTTTCTTCATCTTGTGCCCAAATTGTTGAGCCTGAAGACTTCAACATGCGAGCGCCCTCACGACCGTCTGCACCCATGCCTGTCAACACTAAAGAGAGCACTTTGTCGCCATATACTTTTGCGGCAGAACCAAAAGTCACATCCACACATGGTTTGTAGTTCATGCGGTCGCCGCCATCAATAATGCGAAGACGAGCAGCGCCCGCTCGTCCATCCACCATCATTTGTTTCCCACCTGGTGCAAGGTATGCCACACCGGGCTGTAACACATCGCCATCTTGTGCTTCTTTCACTTGAATCTTACACAAGGTGTTCAAACGGCTGGCAAACGCAGCAGTAAACGTTGCTGGCATGTGTTGAATCAATACAATCGGATGCGGATAGTTCATCGGCAAGCGCGTCAGAATTTTTTGTAGAGCAACGGGGCCACCTGTTGATGTGCCAATTGCCGTCAATTGATATTTCTTACCAGAAGCACGGTACTTTGTCGCAGCAGGTCGAGTTGGTGTTGGAGTCACAGGTGAAGCCGTTCTTGAACCTAATGATCGAGTAGTCGTGCTGGTACTCGCTGTTGGGCGAGCGATAGGTCGACGCATGAAAGCGCGCTTCGAGGCAATCTGAATCACACGCTGTTGAAGTAATGACACCGCTTCTTCACGGTTACGCGCAATGTCCTCAAACTTTTTCGGTAAGAAGTCCAATGCGCCCGCATCTAGCGCATCAAGCGTAGCTTTCGCCCCGTCGTGGGTCAGGGACGAAAACATTAGAATTGGCGTTGGAGCAGCGGCCATTATTTCACGTACAGCTGTAATGCCATCCATCACTGGCATTTCAATATCCATCGTGATGACGTCAGGTTTGAGAGATTTGGCTTTCTCAACCGCCTCTCTACCATTTACCGCAACGTCAATCACTTCTAGGCGCGATTCTGAGTTGATGATTTCGCTCACGCGACGTCGGAAAAAACTCGAATCATCAACGACTAGTACTTTAATCGCCATCTTATTCCTTTTAATAACGTCAGCTTTGCTTAAAGGCGTGAAGCCGCAGCGTATCGCTTAAGTAAATCAGGCACATCTAGAATTAATGCAATGTGGCCATCGCTAGTAATTGTCGCACCAGCCATACCTGGAGTGCCCTGTAATAGATTATCGAGTGGCTTAATAACCACTTCTTCTTGACCAATAAGCGTATCCACAACAAAACCAACGCGTTGGTTACCAATCTGTACAATCACCACGTGACCGTGACCAGTACGCTCTTGGACGTTTTGCGATTTGGATGCTAACCAGTTTTGTAAGTAAAATAGCGGGATAGATTTCTCACGTACAATGATCGTCAGCTGACCATCTACCACGTTTGTACGGCTAAGATCTAAGTGGAAAATTTCACTCACCGAAGCCAGTGGTAGAGCAAACGGATGACCGCCAACACCAACCATCAGAGTCGGTAAAATCGCTAACGTTAGTGGTACTTTGATCGTGATCTTAGTGCCCTTGCCTAGCTCAGAATCGATATCGATTGAACCGTTTAAGGTATTGATCGCCGTCTTAACCACGTCCATACCCACACCACGACCAGAGATGTCAGAAATTTTATCTTTACTTGAGAAACCAGGTGCGAAGATAAGGTTGAAGCACTCTTTATCTGTTAAACGTGCCGCCGCATCTTCATCCATCATGCCACGCTTCACCGCGATGCCACGCAGTTTGTTCGGGTCCATACCGCCACCATCATCTACGATGGATAGTTCAATATGGTCCCCTTCTTGCGATGCTGACAAAATCACTTTACCTGTGCGTGATTTGCCGGCCTTCGCGCGTGCGTCTGGCATTTCAATACCGTGATCAACCGAGTTACGTACCAAGTGAATCAACGGATCGGCCAATGCTTCTACAAGGTTCTTATCGAGATCGGTTTCTTCACCGCGCATTTCTAGCACGATGTCTTTATTTAGGTTACGAGCCAAGTCACGGACAACGCGCGGGAAACGGCCAAACACTTTCTTAATTGGCTGCATACGCGTTTTCATTACCGCGCCTTGTAGATCCGCAGTTACCACATCAAGGTTAGCGACCGCTTTGGACATCTCTTCGTTGTCGCTATTCAAACCAAGGCTTAATAGGCGGTTTCGAACCAATACGAGCTCACCCACCATGTTCATGATGGTATCAAGCGTCGAGGTATCAACACGAACGGTTGCTTCAGCCTGAGGTTTTTTAACCGCTGGTGCTTTAGCTTCTTCTTTTACGGCGACTGGTTTAGATTCTGGCTTTGGTGCTGGCGCTGTTTGAACGGGTGCTGGCTTAGCAACAGGCTCAGGTTTCGCAGGGCTTTGCTCTACGTTTGCTGAAGCAGGCTTCGTTGCCATATCCAATTCTTCTAGCGTTGGACCTTTACCTGAACCATGTAGCTCATCGAGTAACTTTTCGAACTCTTCGTCCGTCATTAAGTCACTGTCTTGATTTGATGAAGATGACACTGGAACGGAAGGCTCTGCCGCTTTAGGTGGCTCTACTGGTACGGATGCAGATGCAGCAGCCTCTGCCGTAGAAGGGCTTTTTCCTACACCGTGCAGTTCATCGAGTAAACGTTCAAACTCATCATCAGTGATATCACCACTTTCAACTGATGGCGCACTCGATTGAGGCGGTTCAGATGGCGTTGTAGATGTCGCAGACATTGAGGCGCCTGGCGCTGAACCTTTACCATGAAGCTCATCAAGTAGCTTTTCGAATTCGTCTTGGGTAATTTCATCAACAGAGCCGACACTTGATGGTGCTGACGGCGCAGCAGGTTCTTCGATGATAGGCTCGGGAATAATAGGCTCTGGAGTAGCCACTGGTTCTTCAACTACGGTTGCCGCTACTTCATCTTCTGACTCAGGTTTGCATAGACGATGAAGTTCTTCAAGAAGCTCAGGGTCCGCAGCTTCTAACGGCTCACGATCTTGAACAGCCTGGAACTGGGTATTAACCGTATCCAAGGCTTTTAGCATCGTATCCATTAAGTTTTGCGTTACCGTGCGTTGACCGTTTCGTAAAACGTCGAACACGTTCTCCGCACCATGACAAGTATCGACTAGCTCTGCCAATGAAAGGAAGCCGGCACCGCCTTTTACGGTATGAAACCCGCGGAAAATAGCATTAAGTAAGTCTTTGTCTTCTGGGTTATTTTCCAATTCAACCAACTGCTCAGAAAGCAGCTCGAGAATTTCCCCAGCCTCAATGAGAAAGTCCTGAAGAATATCTTCGTCTAAATCGTAGCTCATACGTTACCTTTAAAATCCAAGACTGGACAACAAGTCATCGACTTCGTCCTGCGATGAAACCGCATCTTCTCTCAGTTCTGGATGAAGAATCGGGCCTTCGGCTTCGCTTGTTTGTGTATTCTTTTTATCTGCCGGTTCTGACAAAACTTGAATATGTTCTTCAAGTTTATTTCCAGAGAATACGGTTAGGATTTCCACTAAGCGGCCTTCAACTTCATTAACCAACGTAATTACGCGGCGAATGATTTGGCCAGTTAGGTCTTGGAAGTCTTGCGCCATGAGAATTTCGGTCAATTGGCCGCGCAATTCAGTGCTGTCACCTTCGACTTGCACTAATAGCCCGTCGATTCGGTGACACAGTGCTTTAAATTCGCTTAATTCTATGCGCCCGTGCATGAGTTCATTCCATTGAGGACGAACTTTTAGAAGGCAATCATGCAGGTTATCAGCGATAGGAAGGCAGCAGTCGACCGCATCCATTGTTTTGTTGGCTGCAAGCTCTGTCTTCTCGATCACATAATTGAGACGATCCCTAGCGTTAGGGATTTCGTCTTTCGCAATTTCGGTCATGCGCTGATCGAGACTGAACTGCTTGAGTGATTCGTGAAGGTCTCGAGTTAACGCTCCAATTTCTTGCAGCATTGGGTTATCGGCACCTTCGTAGATCGAGGCAACAAGCATATTGGCTTGGTCTTGTTCCCCGTTTTCTAGCATTTGAACGAGTGACTTCGCCTGCTCTAGTGAGATCATTCTGAATAGACCCTTTTACGTTTAGTTCTTCTTATCACTTTGAAAACGCTAAACGAGTCATTTAATAGGTATTTAATAATTGGTATGAATGACTCGAATAACAAAGAGAAAGAGAGAGTTATAAACGCTCGAAAATTTTATCTAATTTTTCTTTTAATGTTGCAGCAGTAAATGGCTTAACAATGTAGCCGTTTACACCTGCTTGAGCAGCTTCAATGATCTGCTCACGCTTCGCTTCAGCCGTGATCATTAGAACTGGCAGATGCTTAAGTTCTGCATCCGCGCGGATGTGTTTAAGCAAATCGATGCCTTGCATACCTGGCATGTTCCAGTCAGTTACAACAAAATCGAAGTCACCTTTTTTCAGCATTGGTAATGCGGTTAAACCATCGTCCGCTTCTTGAGTGTTATTGAAACCCAAGTCACGAAGCAGGTTTTTAACAATACGGCGCATTGTTGAGAAATCATCAACAATAAGGATCTTCATGTTTTTATTCAAAATTGCCTCCACTGAATCGTAAAATCAGTGTTTTTAGTCATTTTGTGTCCACGCACTGAGCTTGGTACGTAAACGTTGCATCGCTTGACTCAGTATTTGACTTACGCGAGATTCGCTTACGCCTAACACATCGCCAATTTCTTTCAAATTGAGTTCTTCATCATAATAAAGCGAAAGAACCAAAGCTTCACGCTCTGGAAGCTGTTTTATTGATTCAACCAGTGCTTTTCGAAATGATTCATCAACTACCCCTTTGAATGGGTTGCTGTCATCGGTTTCATCCGCGGGTGAAATCACATCATCAGAAACGCCTAAATCTTCAATACCGACTAATTTTGAGCAGTTGATATCGGTAAGAGCACTATGATATTGATCCAGTGTCATACCGAGATGCGTGGCTACTTCAGAATCAGTAGGATCTCGATTTAATTCGCCTTCCAGCTCCGCAATCGCTTGGTTAATCTCTCGATTATTTTTATGAACAGAACGCGGTACCCAATCGCCTTTACGCATGTCATCTAACATTGCGCCACGAATACGGATACCTGCATAAGTTTCAAAGCTCGCACCTTTAGAACCATCATAATTCTGCTGAGCTTCGATAAGACCGATCATGCCGGCCTGAATTAAATCCTCTACCTGAACACTCGGCGGTAAACGGCCTAGTAGGTGGTGAGCAATGCGCTTAACCAACACTGAATAACGTTCAATGAACGCCTGCTGGCTATTAAATTTGCCATGTTGGTCATAGGTTATCGCTTTATTCACCAAAAGGGTCCTCTGCGAATTCGGTACGATTTAGCAACCTTTCCACAAAAAATTCCAAGTGTCCACTTGGTGTTTTCGGTAGTGGCCACGTCAACGCTTTGTTTGCTAGTGAGCTGATAGCTAAAGCGGCAGGCGAGCGTGGGAACGCATCAACGACAATTTTTTGTCTTTTTACAGCCTGTCGTACTTTATCATCTAATGGAATACATGCTACGAGTTCAAGGCTAACATTCAAGAATCGCTCTGTGACTAGTGTCAACTTTGCAAACAATTCTCGCCCTTCACGGTAGCTTCTGACCATATTTGCTACAACTTTAAAGCGTTGAACTTGGTGTTCTTTACTCAACAGCTTGATTAATGCATAGGCATCTGTGATTGACGTCGGTTCATCACACACAACTACAACCACATCTTGAGCTGCTCGCGAAAAACTGATTACCATGTCAGAGATACCAGCAGCGGTATCAATCAGCAGGACATCCATTTCGTCTTCAAGACTACCAAATGCTCGGATGAGTCCAGCATGCTGAGCGTGAGAAAGCTCTGTCATGCTCTGTGTGCCAGAAGTTGCAGGAATTATCTTTATACCATAAGGCCCTTCGACAATCGCATCTTTTAGCTCACATTCACCCGCTAAGACATGTCCTAGATTACGTTTTGCACGAATTCCGAGCATCACGTCCACATTGGCCAGACCTAAATCAGCGTCGAGAACCATCACCTTCTTGCCTTGGCGAGCCATACAAATCGCCAGACCCAGTGTTACGTTTGATTTCCCCACACCACCTTTGCCGCCAGTAACAGCAATCACTTTGGTCAACGATGGTTGTGTTAAGCGACGGAGGCCGCTTGCTTGATCGTGTATCATATTCTCAGTCATAGTAGTCCGCCGCCTTAGAGTCCTTCACTGTCACTGTTCCAAAAGTGAGGTTCGTTCTCTGTCGACTTCTCTAACAGTTCATTTGCTTTCGCAAGCATATATTTTGGTTGCGCTATCACAATGTCTTCTGGTACGCGCTGGCCATTAGCGATGTAAGCTACTGGCATTGCGTTTTGAATCACTACACTGATGAATTCGCCTAGGCTTAATGACTCATCAAGCTTCGTCATAATACAACCCGAAAGTGGTATACGTCGGAAGTGATCCAGCGTTTCTTGTAGAACACGACGTTGTGCGGTAGCCGGCAAAACAAGGTAGCTGTGAATCACTTCTCCGCTCTCTTGCATTAGAGTGTCGAGCTGCTCGGAAAGCCTCACATCTCGTTGCCCCATCCCTGCCGTATCGACCAAAATCAGTCTTCTGTTTCTTAGCTGATATATAACATCGGCTAACTCGTTAGAATCTTTAGCAACTCTTACGGGACAACCCATGATTCTTCCGTAAATTGAGAGCTGCTCATGTGCACCTATGCGATATGTATCTGTTGTCACAAGGGCCACATTGTCGGCACCGTATTCCATGGCTGCGCGTGCTGCGAGTTTCGCTACGGTTGTTGTTTTCCCAACCCCCGTCGGACCCAACAATGCGACTACGCCACCACGTTTTAAAATGTCCTGTTTAGGAATATTGATTTGATCCGCCACCAGCGACAATAACGCTTTCCACGCTCGCGCTGGCTTTGTATCTTCCGGGATGTAACAGGCCATCTGGTCTGCTAACTCCGGAGAAACGCCCATTCGCTCTAAGCGCTTAATCAGCATTGCTCTTAGCGGCTCACGGCGTTCTACTTCTTGCCACATCAGGCCAGAAACTTGGTGCTCCAACAGACGACGAATTGACGTCATCTCTTCGCGCATGCTTTCTAGCTCATCGGCCGATTCGTCACGCTCATCACTTGGGCGACGTCGGTCATATCGCGTCGGATCCAGCTTGGGCGTCGGACGTTCAAATCGATTATCCTGTGCGATTAGCTTCGCCAAAGGTGAATCTGGTTGATATGGCGCTGGCTTTTCTTGGTTGTAGCCGTCGCGATGCTTATTTTGGCGTTGCAGCAAAGCAGAGAGCGAATCTTCATTTTCCGCTACGTGATCGTCAGCATCTGCTGCACCACCGCTATATTGCTTAAGCATATTAGCGAATCGCTGCGTCATTGAGCCTGTTTTTTCATTGTTACTGTTATTACTGTTCAGGCTAATTTTATCTTCATCTAAATGACGATCTTGGTAACGATCAGCAGAAGACGATGACATTTGACGATGTTCGTTATAGCGATTCGATTGAGAAGCACCGCGATTTTGCTGTGACGCTGCGCTTGCTTGAGGCGGATTAGATTCACTATCTATCGCCGCAACAATCGCTACTCCACCAGCCACTTTCTTGTTTGACATGATCACAGCTTCCGCGCCTAACTCCTCTTTCACTTGGAGCAGCGCCGTTCTCATGTCTTTGGCAAAAAATCGCTTTATTTTCAAACTATGAATCCATTAATGATGCGTGAGATCAGTTACCCACGGCTTGCACAATTCTGATCTGTTTTTCATCCGGGATTTCTTGGTAAGACAGTACCCGGAGATTAGGTATTGTGTTCTTCACAAATTTCGCCAACGTCGAGCGTAATACACCAGAAGTAAGCAGAACGGCAGGTTCGCCTTTCAGTTCTTGTTCCTGTGTCGCTTGGCTTAGTGAAGACTGCAATCGCTCAGCGAGTCCCGGTTCAATCCCCGCGGATTCGCCTCCTGATGCTTGCATAGTTTGATGCAATATTTGTTCCAGTTCAGGTATCAAAGTAATCACTGGTAACTCAGGCTCTATACCATTGATTTCTTGAACAATTAGACGTTTAAGACTAATTCGAACTGCTGCCGTCAATATGTCAGCTTCTTGACTCTTACTTGAATACTCAGCCAAAGTTTGAACAATCGTGCGAATATCGCGGATTGGAATGGCCTCGTTTAACAAGTTTTGTAGGACTTTCACCACCACACCTAATGGTAATTGGTCAGGAACAAAGTTCTCGACCAACTTAGGCGCGCTGCGTCCCAACATTTCTAATAAATTCTCTACTTCTTCATGGCCAATTAGCTGTGATGCGTTGTTGGTCAATAGCTGGCTTAGGTGTGTCGCTAATACCGTTGATGAATCAACAACCGTATAACCCAGAGCCTGCGCGTGCTCACGCTGATCTTCTCGGATCCATACCGCTTCCAGTCCAAAAGCAGGGTCAATGGTTGGCTCACCATCAATCATGCCATACACCTGACCTGGGTTAATCGCTAGCTCTTGATCCGGACGAATCTCTGCCTCGCCCACCGCAACCCCCATCAATGTAATTCGGTAACTGTTTGGGGTCAGCTCAAGATTGTCACGAATATGAACCGCTGGAATTAGGAACCCAAAATCTTGCGATAACTTTTTACGCACGCCTTTTACGCGCTCTAACAGTTCCCCACCTTGGTCTCTGTCCACCAAAGGAATTAAGCGATAACCGACTTCCAAGCCAATAATATCGACTGGCTGGACGTCATCCCAAGACAGTTCGCGCTGTGAGGAAGGTTCTGTACCTTCATCTGCTGTTGCTGGTAAAGCGGGCTCTTTCGCTTTCTGCTTCTGCCGTTTGTCGATGAAATATGCCGCTGCACCGGCCGCGACTGCCAGGCTCAAAAACGCAAAGTGCGGCATGCCCGGTACGATGCCCATCACACCAAGAATAGCTGCAGTAATCATCAGCGCTTTTGGGTTGTCGAACATCTGGAAGACCAGTTGTTCCCCCATGTCTTCATCGGTGTTTTGGCGCGTCACCATCATTGCCGCTGCAATCGACAGCAATAGCGATGGGATTTGTGCGACCAAACCATCACCGATTGTCAGTAAGGTATAGATTTCAATCGCTTCACCGAAACCCAATCCATACTGCGCCATACCGATCGACAGACCGCCGACGATGTTGATAAACAGAATCAAAATACCGGCAATCGCGTCACCTTTTACGAACTTCGAGGCACCATCCATCGAGCCATAGAAATCCGCTTCTTTGGTCACTTCAAAACGACGAACTCTTGCCTGCTCTTGGTCTATCAATCCGGCATTCAAGTCGGCATCAATCGCCATTTGCTTACCCGGCAACGCATCAAGCGTAAAGCGAGCACTTACCTCAGAGATACGACCCGCACCTTTGGTCACCACCATAAAGTTGATGATCATTAAGATGAGGAAAACCACTAGGCCGACCGCGTAGTTACCACCAATAACGACGTTACCGAACGCCTCAATTACGTTACCTGCCGCATTACCGCCTTCATGACCATGCAGTAAGACGACACGAGTCGAGGCAACGTTCAAAGCCAAGCGGAGCAACGTGGCGATCAGCAATACCGTTGGAAAAGCAGCGAAGTCCAAAGGGCGACGTGTGTAAACGGTCACTAACAACACCACCATCGACAGCGCGATGTTAAAGGTGAAGAACATATCCAGCAAAAATGCTGGAATCGGCAGTACCACCATCGCTAGGGTGGCCAAAACCATCACCGGAGCACCAATAGCTGGCATTTCACGTTGAGGGATTCGTGGCAATTTATCTGCAAACGGCAGGCTTAACTTCATACTGCGAGAGATCTCAATCGATTGAAGCGTCACGTAAGCTCTTACTATTAATACGCGACCGCTTTAGCCTAAAAGTTTAGGTAGGGTTGATAATTAAAGCGTTTTAAGCAATCTATGTACCATAATTAGCGCCAAAATAATGACTAAACACTCAAATAGAGCTTAGCTTTTGATCAAACGAGCTTTTTTAAGGCTTTACCGCTTTTCGTATCAATGACGGTGCTCGGGCGGGATTGGCAAATCATAATCTTGAATTTTCGGGCGCTGTCCACCTCGTTTTCGGTATTGCTTCAATTGGAATACAAATGCCAAAACCTGAGCGACGGCAGTAAATAACCCATCGGGGATCTCTTGCTCGAGCTCTGTCGTGTGGTACAACGCACGAGCCAAAGGTGGTGCGGGCACAATCGTAATGTCATGTTCGCGGGCGACTTCTCGAATCTTCATCGCCATGTGGTCAGTACCTTTAGCGATCACGACTGGCGCACGGTCTGTCTTCTGTTTATAACGAAGCGCTACCGAGAAGTGCTCTGGGTTAGTAACAATAACATCAGCTTGAGGAACGTCCGCCATCATTCGACGTTGAGCCGCTTCCCTTTGCAACATACGAATACGGCCTTTCACTTCCGGCTTACCTTCAGTCTCTTTGTATTCGTCTTTGACTTCTTGCTTGGTCATTTTTAACTGATCGGCGTGCTGCCAAATTTGAAATGGAATATCGATGGCAACCACAATCAATAGCGAGCAACTGATCAGCAAAATAAAGTTCAGCAAAATATCTAAAGCATGGAAGATGTTTTGCGGATACACATCCATGCTCAATTGAATCAGATCGGCCTGTGATGCTTGGATCAAATAGATGGCGACACCAGTGACCAGAACCACTTTAAGGATTGATTTGATCAACTCTACCCAGCTTTGCATTCCAACCATTCGCTTTAAGCCGCTAAGCGGATTCATTTTCGACAGCTTGGGCATGGCCGCTTGGGCAGAAAAACTGATTCCTCCCACACCTGCTGCTCCAATCATGGCGGCGGTAAACAATGTCGCTAACACCAAAAATAGTGGGAACAACAAATCACTCATCGCGCCCAAAGCGATATCAAACAGTTTTGCAGTATCGAAAATCTCTTCTCGTTGAAGATCAAATAAACGGCTCATGATGGAAAACAATGAACGTGCTAACGCCTCGCCAAACCACATCAATGAAATGGCGCCAACGATCAGCACAGATGCTGATGCAAGCTCTTTAGATCGAGCGACCTGCCCCTTTTCTCTGGCTTGTTGTAACCGTCGGGGCGTGGCTTCTTCGGTGCGTTCCTGACCGTCTGATTCTGCCAAATCTTAGCACTCCAAGCGAATAAGCCGACAAATCTGCGCCTCACCCACTGTCCAGAACATTTCATAATGACTGTATAGACCAGCCAGTATGTACCAACAAAGTAATAGACCCACCATCAAAGCAAAAGCAAAACCAAGCGAGAAGATATTCAGCTGTGGTGCGGCACGGGTCATTACACCAAACGACAAGTTAATGGTCAGTAGCGCAATAATGCCAGATAGAGACATACTCAGTGCCGTTTGGAACATAATACCAAGCCAGCCTGCCATTTCACGGAAATCAACCGCGTTGAGCGAGCCGGAGCCAATCGGCAAAGTTTTAAAACTGAACACCACCAATTGCAGCATTTTTAAGTGTCCATCGGTGGCAAGGAAAAACATTGTCGTTAAGAACATGAATAACTGGCCAAGCAATGGCGTGTTCTGACCATTTGCGGGATCAACCATAGAAGCAAAGCCCAAACTTGATTGCATACCCAATATTTGACCAAGTAGGACAAAGGTTTGAATCATAAATTGAGTAACCATACCCATCGCTATGCCGATGATCATTTGCTCGGCAATGGTCATGAAGCCACGAAACGAGAGTAGCTCAATGTCTTGAGGTACAGCGG
Source organism: Vibrio sp. 661 (assembly GCF_033339315.1). Lineage (NCBI taxonomy): Bacteria > Pseudomonadati > Pseudomonadota > Gammaproteobacteria > Vibrionales > Vibrionaceae > Vibrio > Vibrio sp. 661. Next base: position 23,232 of record NZ_JAWOUJ010000026.1, read on the forward strand.
GGATGGCTGGCATGACAGCGAAAGTGATGGCTAAACCGAGGTAAAGGCGGATTCTTGGCGAAACAAATCGGGCCCCGGTTACTGTCATCACCATCAACATGGATGAGATACGAACATAGGGCCAGAAGTAGTTTGCGATCCAATCTAAGACAACGCTAGTGGGGTACTCCATAGGCGCCTCTAATAAAGCACCTGAGGTAAGCGTTCAATCAAGCCATAGAAATATTCCATCAACATTTGCGTCATCCAATGCCCAAACAGCATCAGGGCCAAAAGCGTGACAATCAAACGCGGTAAGAAGCTCAATGTTTGTTCGTTGATGGATGTCGCAGCTTGAAAAATCGCGACTACAAGGCCGATAAGCAAGCTTGGGATGATAATAGCGCAGACCATGATAAGCACCATCCAAAGTGCTTCACGGAAAAGCTCGACAAACATTTCTGGTGTCATGTCTTATCCTCTATCTGCGCTTATCTAAAGGGCAAAGCTGCCCGCGAGTGTCGAGAGTATCAAGTTCCAACCATCGACCAATACGAACAACATCAACTTGAACGGCAACGAAACAATCATAGGTGACAACATCATCATACCCATTGCCATCAATACCGAAGCGACTACAAGGTCAATAATCAAAAACGGCAAGAAGAGCATAAAGCCAATTTGGAATGCAGTTTTTAGCTCTGAGGTGATAAAAGCCGGAATCAACACCGCCATCGACACATCTTCTGGATTCTCGACTTGCTCTCCTGACATGGTTACAAACGTCTCCAAATCTTTGATTCGGGTCTGTTTAAGCATAAATGCTTTCATTGGCGCTTGTGCAGCATCAAACGCTTCTCGCGCCGTAACTTGCTCGTTCAAATAAGGCTGAACAGCTTTGTCGTTGATTTCGTTCAGGACAGGAGACATAACAAAAAAGGTCAAAAACAGCGCAATACCAATAATGACCTGATTAGAAGGCGTTTGTTGCAAACCCATTGCCTGACGCAATATCGACATCACCACTACAATTCGAGTGAACGAGGTCATCAGAATCACCATTGCAGGCAAGAAGCCAAGCATGGTCATTAACGCTAAAATTTGTAGTGTAACCGAGTAGTCTTCACTGCCATCAGGGTTCGTGGTCATGGTGAATGCTGGAATACCACCGCCACTAGAAACGGACATAGCACGGCTAGCACCAGTATCACTTTGCATAGCCTGAACTGTAACACCACTTCCATCGGTTAAGTTATCTGGCAGCGCTGACTCCTCTGCTTCAGCAAAGGTAAATGAAGAAAACAGCACGCCGACAAAAAGTAACAACGTACTCAGGAGCAAACGAATTGGATTACCCTTTGTCATGTTTTTTGATCAGCTGGCTAAATTGAGTCGCAAAAGCATTGGTCGCCAACTCTTCCTCTTTCAGTGGCTTATCTAACTTGGCTAAAGTTTGGATCGATTGGCTAGTAATCCCAACCAAAAACTGTTCTTCACCCACTTGAACTACTGCGATTCTTTCTTTTGTACCCACTGGCAACTGACTCACTATACGCAAGCCCTTTTGTTGTCCCATCGCTGGCACTTGCATACGTTTCAGCAACCAAGCCAGCAAAAGAATCACGCCGATTACAAGCACAAGCGAGCCAAGTGTCGTCGCAAGATCCAGATTATTTGGTGCGGCAGCGAATGCATAAGGAGCACTTAGCATTAAGCTCAGTGCTCCAGTGATTTGCTTCAATCGCATTTTGATTGAACGACTCATCTTAACGCAGCTTCTTAATTCGTTCAGTTTGGCTGATCACATCCGTCAAACGGATACCAAACTTATCGTTGACGACCACGACTTCGCCGTGAGCAATCAAAGTACCGTTAACCAATACGTCGAGCGACTCACCGGCTAGACGATCCAACTCAACAACCGAACCTTGGTTAAGCTGCAACAGGTTCCGAATGCTAATTTGAGAACGACCGACTTCCATCGAAATCGTCACCGGGATATCCATAATAGTGTCGAGTTTACGACGCTCATCTTCGCTAATTGGGCTTGAAGTGTCTTTTAGCTCTTCCAGTGGCGCAGCCAATACTTCATCTACGTCTACAGAAGGGGCAGACGGGTCTTCGCCAAGAGCGGCTGCCCATTCGTCTGCTAGCTTTTGATCGTCACTTGGTTCCATTTTTCTATCCTGTGTTACGCCTAACTCATGCCATAGCATGTCTGTTTAATAAGGTATCTTAATGGTCTATATCGTCTTCACTCTCAAGCTCGGACATGATGTCTTTACCTAAGAAAGCTAAATCTGTTTTGACGACATGTGGGCGCTCAATTTCCTCAGAAATTTGCACCGCTAATTTGTCTTCCGAACGACCCATTTTTACGCGATAGGTCGGTAGGTCTTCTACAAACATCGTCGCATGTTCTGGCATTTCAATCGGGATGATATCGCCCGGTTGCAGCTCCATGAGATCACGCAAAGAAATGTCTTTTTCGAGCAAGTTCACGCGGAAGTTAACCGGACAATCCATGATCTCTTCACGTAGTGCTGAGCTCCAGCGAACGTCCGTTTCCATCTTGTCGGACTGAACACCTGCATCCAATAGTTCACGGATAGGCTCAACCATGGAGTAAGGCATAACGACATGAAAATCGCCGCCACCGCCGTCAACTTCTATATGGAAGGAACTCACGACAATCACTTCTGTCGGGCTGACAATGTTTGCCATGCTTGGGTTTACTTCAGAGTCGAGATATTCGAACTCTACCCCCATCACTGGCGACCACGCTTCTTTATAATCTTCAAATACAATTTTCAGTAACAACTGAATGATGCGGCGTTCCGTTGGGGTAAATTCGCGGCCTTCGATTTTGGCGTGGAATCGACCATCACCGCCAAAGAAGTTTTCTACCAGAATAAAGACTAAACGAGCCTCCATGGTGATCAACGCAGTGCCTTTTAACGGACGAAAACGCACCATGTTCAAACTGGTTGGCACGTACAATGTGTTCTGGTATTCACCAAACTTCATCATCTGCACGCCATTGATCGACACCTCTGCCGTTTTACGCAGCATATTAAACAGACTAATACGCATGTGCCGTGCGAAGCGCTCGTTGATAAGTTCGAGCGTCGGCATTCGACCACGTACGATTCTGTCTTGCGACGAGAAATCAAAATTGACGGCACCCTCAGTGTCGTTTTCTATCGGTTCATCGACGTCATCAACATCGTCAACCCCATGCAATAGCGCATCAATTTCGTCTTGGCTTAATAGATCGGTCACGTTTTACCTATTGAATAACAAAATCTGTAAACAGTACTTTTTCAATCACTGGCTTACCGACCGCAGCATTCAGCGCTGCTTTGATATCTTCGGAAGCACGATCGCGCAATTCCACTCGTCCTGTAGGAGAGCGCAATTGATCAACCGTCGCGGAAGCAAACGTTGATAGCATAGAGCTTTCAATCAGTGGCGAATGATACCGCGCCAACTCTTCATTTTCTGCACCGCGAACCATTAACTGCGCTTTAATTTGAACCAACCTATCGCGGCTATCCCCAGTAACGTTAAATACAAATGCCTGAGGAAGATTCACATACGCGATGGGCGCAGCATTCGATGCCTTCACTTGAGCCTGTTGAGACGATTCAGCCTGAGCAGGTTCATCAGAGCCCATTAGAAAAAATGCCGCTGCCCCGCCACCAAGTAGTAATACTACAACAGCGATGATGATGATAAGTAACTTGCTTTTTCCTTTCGGCGCATCGGCCCCTTGTAACTGTTCTTCTGCCATTCTTGTCTCTTATTGTTCTTTTGAGTTACCAAGACGTTTTAGTGAGTTGCTTGGTAACCGTATGCCATTGCCGTTAAACGGCCTTTTATGCGTAAAAACTAATTCCATCACGCTTTGAAGCGACATTCAAATCCAGATTGACATCAGATTCAAAACCCTCTTCGGACTGTCCAGAAAAACCGCCACTTTGCGCGCTTTGACCATGTTGTTCAGCAGTATATCTACCTTGCTGTTGCCCGCTGTTTTGTTGCTGGACGGAAGAATCAGCCAGCTGCATACCTTGTTGCGCTAACATTTCTCTCAAACGAGGGAGCGTCTGTTCAATAATGTCACGAGCTTGCGGGTTGTTCACTGTAAAATGTACATTGGCAACGTCATTATTCATGGTCATACGAATTTGCATACGACCTAACTCTGGTGGGTCAAGACGAATATCGAGATTTTTCAGATTCTTCGACATCATCATTTGCACTTTTTCCGCAACTTGCTCGTTGGCTAGCTCTTTAGTTAGTTGCAACGGAAGCTGAGCTTGTTGTGCAGCATCAATACGCGTTTGTTGCTGCACATTAATTCCTTGCTGACCTGCCATAGCCTGAAGCTGTCCAGCGAAGCCATGTTGGAGGTCCGACTTATCTTGTTTATCCACAGTCGCCTTTAGCGCACCAGTCGCCAATGCTGCGTTCATCACTTTCTGGCTAATCTCTCCGTCTTTCACACCTTGAAGCGACGTCGGCACTTGCGCTGCTATCAACGTATCGGGCGTTGGAGATAATGCGACTTTTTCTCCACTATGAGCAGTTTGTGGCTGGAGTACTTGAGCCGCTGTATGCTGGATTTGCTGAAACGCTGCCATAGGTCCAGCCTGGCGAGTTAAATTATGTTGTACTTGTTGCTCTGCGAGAATCTGTTTAATGTCATTAGGGAGCGCAACAAATTGGGCAAGGTCTTGCTCAGGAATATCCGCCGTGATCGTTCCTTGTTTCAACCTTTCAATGATCTGAGCTTCTTGCTGAGTCAGTGGTTTTCCTTGCGCCAACTTGGTATCTATAACTTCAAGTTCATCCAAGGAGACTCGTGGAAGCGCGTCGATGTTGGAACCATCAACGTCTGTTAACAACGGCGGCAGATCATTAGCTACTTCACCACTGACTGCGCTCTTAGTCGTCGGATGGCTGGCTTGTTTCGCTAGCTCTTGCCAAGCAGCAAACTCAGACGAGAGTTTGTCGACATCGATAGGTTGACCATTCTTATCTAAAATTGGTTCTAAGTCTTGCCCTGGGATCATCTGTGCTTGTTCAAGAGAATGAACTGATGGCGTTTCATTCAAAGCCAGCTCATCAAGGTTTGTCGAAACGGTTGCTTGCTCGTGGAACGAATGCACTAAATTCGCGCTCTGAGGCAAAACTTTGCCACTATCGATGGATGCATTACTCGCATTCAGGGTTTGATTCGCTTGTTCAATTCGACCAAGAAGCTGTTGTCCTTCGCCCATCGTGCTTTTTACGTCCATTGTATTTGATGGGTTGCTCGTATCGACTGATGTTGATTTCACTTTTTCAATAGCTTCAACATCATTCTCCAAAGGTGTGCTGTTACTCGCCTTTTGTAAACTTGCTTCTTCACTTAAGGTTGCATTCGGTTTGTTTGCTGATATTTCATCAAAACCATGGGTCTCGTCACTGACGGATTCTTGGCTTTCTTGCGCCAACAATTCGTCCGAGACGTTAGCAGAAGAAGTACTGCCTACATCCGCTCTTTCTTTTTCTTCAACCACTGTCGATTCTGTTGCTACTTTTTCGGGCTTTTGTTTACCAGCAAACGCATCGGTTAACGTTTCTAAAAATCCCTTGCTCTCAGTGCTCTCTGCGGACGCTTTAGCGGACACATCAGAAACTGGCGTCTTGGTAGTCGCAGATACATGGGACAAATTCACACTCATTTAGAAACTCTCGTTCTCGTGGCTCTGAGTATATCGCTGGCAGGCAGCAATACTGGCGGCAAACTAAGGTCAAAAAGACCCGACACTGACAGCTAAAATGCAAAAATCACACCACAATATTGAGCCAATTCTCGGCAAGCTAATAGATGGCATGTTTATGGAACAAACATCAACAATACTATCCGATAACCTGGTTCCTAACATGATGTACAGCTACTTGATTGACTTTGAAAAACGATAAGCGTAAACAGACACTTGGCTTAACAATTAAGGAATCACTTTGAAGATCACAGAATTACGCCAATATAGAATCAGAGCAGGCAAAACAGAACAGTGGCTAAGTTGGATGAAGGAAGAACTGTTGCCCTATCAACGCTCACAAGGCATGCGTGTACTGAATACTTACGTCCACACTGGTGATGATGGACATGACTATTTTGTTTGGCTTAGAGAGTTCGACAATGAACAAGCACGCCAGGTTCTCTACGAAAAAACATACAACGAGTGGTGGGTTCGCGAGATTCGACCGAAGGTATTTGAGCTAATTGAACAAGACTCAATCAAAGTTACCTTACTTGAATCGGTAGAGATGTAGTCAACTGCAACACCGTAATGCAATATCGAACCGATAACCTTTAGAAACGATGTGGTTTTCGACTGTAAAGTAAGGTGGAAAACTCGTCCATTTGCTTTTGTTCGCGCTTAGCTTCAGCAAGTTGTTTCTCTTTTTCGCGTTTGTCTATCATCCACTCATAGGATTTGCGTTCTTTACGCACGGTTAACCAATATTCTTTACAGTTTTCAACCTGCTCTTTGAAATGACTTTCTGCTTGCTTTTGCTTAGATAAAGTTTCATCTAGCTGGGTAAGGAATCGATTTAAGTGTCCATATTGACTTGCCGTTAGGCCCGCCTGACCACGGTCGACGAGCTGCTGGCAATAATCAAGCCGATACTTTTCAATTTGTTCAACCTGACGGTAATAATCTTCGAGTTCAGAACGCGCTTTGTTCAGTGCAAGCACAGCTTGGTCTTCACGATCCTTAGTTTGCTCAAGTAGAAACTCCATCGCATTATTCATGCGCTATCACCCACCCAAAATGTTTCTAAGCATATTGACGCACATATCGTATGGCACCGATTCTTTCATGCTCTGCTGCAAGTATTCGTCTAACTTCGGTTTCAAAGTAAATGCGCCATCAATAGCAGGATCGGTACCCGGTTTGTACGCTCCAATCGAGACCAAATCTTGATTCTTGCGACAAATAGACAAGACCTGTCGCACCGCTTTTGACATCAGAACGTGCTCTTCGGTCGTGATTTGCGGCATAACACGGCTCACCGACTTCTCGACATCAATCGCCGGATAATGGCCTGCATCCGCCATTTCACGAGAAAGAACAATATGGCCATCAAGAATGGCTCGCGATGCATCCGCTATCGGATCTTGCAAATCATCCCCTTCGGTCAACACGGTAAAGAACGCCGTAATCGAGCCTTGCTCGGCACTTCCATTACCCGCTCGCTCAACCAGCGCTGGCAGCTTGGCAAATACAGAAGGCGGGTAGCCTTTCGTCGCTGGCGGCTCACCAACAGAAAGTGCGATTTCACGCTGTGCTTGTGCAAAACGAGTCAACGAGTCCATCAATAGCAGAACATCTAACCCTTGGTCCCTGAAGTATTCAGCAATCGTTAATGCCGTTTGGCACCCCTTTAAGCGCATTAGAGGTGAAGCATCGGCAGGCGCCGCGACCACCACTGAGCGGCGACGACCGTCCTCACCCAAGATCTCTTCGATGAACTCTTTAACTTCACGTCCACGCTCACCTATCAGGCCGACGACCACAACCTGTGCGGTGGTGCCTCGCGTCATCATGCCAAGCGTGACCGATTTACCCACACCAGAACCTGCAAACAGACCGATACGCTGACCTTTACCAACCGTCAACAAACCATTGATGGCTTTTAGGCCAACATCGAGCGGTTCAGAAATTGGTTTTCGAGCCAACGGGTTGATCGGCTCGGCATTAAAAGAGGCACGGTGATCGGTATACAAAGGGCCAAGTCCATCAAGTGGATTCCCAACCCCGTCTATCACGCGCCCAAGTAACTCCATGCCGACAGGCAAACCAGCGTCACTGGTTAAAGGGGTGACTCTCGCGCCAGGTAAAATGCCCGTAATTTGTTCGCTTGGCATTAAAAATAGGTTGTCACCTGAAAAGCCGACAACCTCAGCTTCCATCTGACCTGACATGGTTTCCACTAAGCATAAACTGCCAATTGGTGCGCGACAGCCGGTCGCTTCCAACGTTAACCCAACCACACGCACCAGTTTGCCAGAGGCGACAGGGCGCGTCGTAAGGCCTTCAACTTTGTAGCTTTTTAATCGGTCAGCGAGTGCTTGCATGGATTACTCACCCTCTTGATGACGGTTTGCGCCACAAAAGCTGTGCAATACGCTTTTGACGCGTTCTTCCATGCGATAATTAATGCTTGATTCACCTGCTTCAATCTGGACGTCACCTCGATTGAGCGATGGCTCAGCAACTAACGTCCAGTTGCGACAATTAAGGTCTTCTTCACCATAAGCTGAACGAATAATCGCGACATCTTCTGGATTCAGGTGCAAGGTAATAGGGTGGCCTGATATTGGTAGTGCTTCGACCGACTGCTTCACTGTATCTAAAATAATTTGAGGGTTGGTTTGTACGTCAACGTGCACCACTTCTTTGACTAAACAGAGCACCATATCCACTAGCTGCTTTTCAACCTGAGCATTCATCAACTCCAAAGGTTGAGCAAACTGATTGGCCAAGTTCATAAAGGTTTCAACTTGCTGCTGAATGTATTCTTGCCCTGCAGTTACCCCTTCAGCTTTTCCGAGCTCGAGACCTTCAGCATGGCCGGCTTGCAACCCTTCTTCTTTACCTTTGTCGTAACCTTGCTTAAAGCCAGCTTCCTGACCTTGATGTAAGCCTTCTTGATAAGCACCTTGCTTAATCAGTTCAATTTGCTCTTCGGTTAGCGCAAGTGGCTGCTCTTCTTCAGGCTCATCAAAATTCGGCACCCATCCCGGGTCATAGTTGAACGCGGTTTGTTTTGCTTGTTTGGCTTTAGGCTCGCCATAATCAGGCAGCCCCCAACGTTGAGGTTCGATCATCGAATCATCTTCATCAGGACGGATAAATCCACGTTTTCTATCGCCAGCCATGGGTTACCTATTGTGTGTTCGATTAAGAAGTGAGGGGGCTCCGCAATAGGATAATTGCGAAGCAATAGAAATTATAAGAATTCGTCAGCACCGCCAGATAGCATGAGCTCACCAGCATCCGCCATTCGACGGGCAATTGCTAAGATTTCTTTCTGAGCGGCTTCTACATCTGCCACTCGTACTGGCGGCATCGCTTCTATGTCATCACGCATCATATCAGCAGCACGTTTAGACATGTTCTTGAAGACTTTCTCACGTAACGAGTCATCTGCACCTTTGAGTGCTTTTTGCAACACGTCTTGTGGTACGTCACGCAGCAACTTCTGAATACCTTGGTCGTCCACCTCGACTAAGTTTTCGAAGACAAACATTAGGTCTTGGATTTGCGTCGCCATGTCTTCGTCCTGATCGCGAATTTGCTCCATTAACAAACCTTCGACGTTGTTGTCTAGGTAGTTCATGATCTCCGCTGCTGCTTTCAAGCCGCCAATTTTGGCTGCTTGTGCACCCGCTTGACCCGCGAACTGTTTCTCCATGATTTCGTTCAGCTCTGCCAATGCTGATGGCTGAACTTCTTCAAGGTTGGCAATACGCATCATCAGATCCAAACGCACGCGCTCAGGGAACTGAGACAAAATCTCTGCAGATTGGTCTGCTTCTAAATAAGATAATACGATAGTTTGAATCTGTGGGTGTTCATTGACAATAATGCTCGCCACTTGGCGTGGGTCCATCCATTTCAAAGAATCCAAACCTTTTGAGCCCGTACCAAGTAGGATCTGGTCAACTAAGTTGTTGGCTTTGTCTTCACCAAGAGCGGCAACCAGTGCATTACGCATAAAGTCTTCGCTGCCCATACCAATGTTGGTGTATTTCTGGATATCCTCCAAAAACGCACGATGAACAGCAGATACCTTGTCTTGGCTGAGATCCTTTGCGCGAGCCATCGCACTACCAACACGCTGAACCTGTTTTGGTTCTAGGTGACGGATAATGCCAGCTGCATCTTGTTCATTAAGACTCAATAGCAAAATTGCCGCTTTTTCTTCGCCAGTAATGGTTGAAACATCCAGCTCTACTGGCATTCCCGCAGCGTTATCATCTTGAGGTACGATATCGTTAGCCATTGTCATTCATCCAGTTTTTCACTACTTGAGCAGCCAGTTCAGGTTCATTCGCCACCAGAGCGCGAACCGCTTTCAATACATCTTCATCTTTATGAAGGTTTGGCAAATCAATACTTGATCCAAACTCGAACAGTTCGCTGCTTTCGATGTCACTGCCAATCAAGCTAGTTTCACCATCCGCACCAATCGGCAAGCCGTCTGGTCCGTACATTTCGTCTTCATCATCGCTGGTAGGGTTAAGCAATTTCTTCATTGCTGGGCGAACCAGAACCAACACAACCACAATAATCACTAATGCACTTGCGAACCAACGAACCCAATCACTGAAGTTAGGGTGCTCCCAAATTGGTGGTTCTTCTAGCTGCTCAGCCTCTGGCTCAGCAAACTTTACACTCAATACATTCAGCAAATCGCCACGGCCTTGATCAAAGCCAACGGTACCAATTAATACTTGGCGAATGGCATTGATTTCAGATTCGGACATTGGGGTATAAGTCACTTCACCCGTATCAGGATTAACTTGACGACGGTCTTTAATCGCAACAGAAACGGTCTGACGAGCCACCGTCCCGGTCTGCTTTCGCTCGTGGCTGATGGTGGTATCTAGCTCAAAGTTACGCGTGGACTCTTTACGAACTGACCCCTGCCCCATGACAGAACCATCTTTCATTTGAGCCACATCTTGCGGAATAGAGGCATCCGCTGGAGGCTGATTACTCAACGCACCCGGAATACCCGCTACCATGTTACCGTTATTGTAATCTTCGAGTGCGTACTCACTGCGGGTCGCAGGGGTGTTCGGATCAAAGCGTTTGCGAGTTTGTTCAACCGCACTGAAATCCATTTGGATATCAACCTGCGCCGTATAGTTGCCATAACCTAAAATGGGTAATAGTACGGAATCAATTTTTTCGCGCAGCGCTTGCTCTTGGCTGCGTTCTAATTCTTGTTCTTTGCGTCGCGCCGCAGAAGCAGGATCTTGGGAGCCTGAGCTGAGTAAGCGGCCATGCTGATCTGTGACGGTAATTCGAGAAGTTTTCATTCCCGGCACGGCACTCGCTACCATGTCGACAATAGAATCCACTTCTTGCTGCTTAAGGTTAGTGCCTGTCGACAATGTCAAAAATACCGACGCAGACGCTTCTTGGTTATGACGCACAAACACGCTGTGCTTTGGCAGTGCCAATAACACTCGTGCTTTGCGAACTTGCTTCATCTCTTCAATTGCTTGAGCTAATTGGCGCTCTCGACTGAGTTTCAGACGCTCTTGCTCAAGACGTTGTGAAACACCAAAGCCCATGTCTTGCAGCAAAATATCATCGCCTGCTTCTGTAGCTTGGTTAACGCCGGAACGAACCATGCCAAGTTTGATCGAGTTGTACTCACTCGATTCAACAGAAACAGTATTGCCATCAAGCTTATAATTGATTTTCTGCTGGTCCAGATAATCCAGAACGGGGATCAATTCTTCGGTCTCATACGCACCAAGTGGGCGCATCTCCGGTTCTTTGACCCAAAAGAACAGCATCACGATCAATGCAACACAGATGGATATCGACAGCACAAGCACAACCTGACGAAGTAAATCGAGGTCGCCCACTGCCATATCGAATTTTGACGCACTGCGCTCCTCTAGATCTGGATTTTGACTTTCCACATCCACATCGGAACTTGCTACCAGTGCACCATCTGAGCCGCCTTCAGTGACGGTTAAATCTGTAGACTTGTCTGCCACACTTATTACCTAAATTACACTGGCATGTTCATGAGGTCTTTATATGCCTCAACGAGTTTATTGCGAATTTGAACCGTCGCATCAAAAGCGACACTAGACTTGTTACGAGCGATCATAACGTCAGAAAGGGATACATCGGCATCACCACGATCAAAACGGGTTTGTAAATCACCAGATGCTTTTTGAAGTGTGTTCACGTTATTGATGGCTTTAGTTAGGAGATCGTTAAAATCCGCTCCAACTTTCGCCCCACTTGCAGTAGGAGCCGTATTGGTTGCTTCTACCATCATGGCGCGCATTTCTGCCTGAATACCATCAATTTTCATTAGCACCTCTAAGCCAAAAGATTGACTATTAACAAAACTGATTATTGACACAGCAATTAACGTGCCATAAGACATTGGCAATCAATTTACTTACACTTTTTGTCTTATGGCCGTTGTCTGTGTTAATTCGGGATATCTATACCAGCATCACGCATTTTGGCAAGCTTATAGCGCAAGGTTCGAGGGCTTATACCCAGTTTCTCCGCCATTTCTTTGCGTCGACCATTACACTCAACCAAAGTCTCCAAAATAATGGCGTATTCTTGATCGCGCAGCTCGCTGCCTAAGCCTTCTCCACCAGTTACTGGGCGGCTGACACTCTCAGCTTGAGCAACTGGCTTAACATTGGGCACGACCATATCTGCGTTTTGCACCACGTGTTGCAAGCTATTGGCATCTTGCCAATCTACGCCCTCAAGCAAAATGTGCTCTGCATCGATGTCGCCATTTTCACTTAATATCAGCGCTCGTTGAACCACGTTATCCAATTCACGAACATTACCCGGCCAAGGGTATTGCAATAGTTTTTCTAACGCAACGGTCGAGAATTGAGGCACTGGCATGCCCATTTTGCTGCAATGACGCTCAGCAAGATGCTTGGCAAGCGGTGCAATATCGCCTTTACGTTCTTTAAGTGCAGGCCACGCAATTGGGAATACATTCAGGCGGTAATATAAGTCCTCTCTGAAGTTTCCTTCTGAAACGTATTGCTTAAGATCACGGTTACTCGTCGCTAACACACGAACATCTAACTTGATGCTTTTGCGACTGCCTAGGCGCTCTACTTCTCGCTCTTGCAAAACACGCAATAACTTCGCTTGCAGGTTCAAGTCCATCTCACTGATTTCATCAAGTAAGATTGTGCCACCTTGCGCTTGTTCAAACTTTCCTGGGCATGCCTGAACAGCACCAGTAAATGCGCCCTTTTCATAGCCAAACAGTGTTGCTTCGAGCATATTGTCAGGAATCGCGGCACAGTTAATTGCGACAAAAGGACCATTTTTACGATTTGACGCGTTGTGAATATAACGCGACATCACTTCTTTACCTGAGCCACTCGGACCTAGCACCATAACATTCGCATCTGTACGTGCCACTTTATCGGCCAACGCGAGTAAGCGCAGACTTTTCTCATCAGCAACGATAGCATCACCGTTGTCATCACTTTTTATCGGTGCATAACGACTGACCATATTTAGCAACACTTCTGGTGCAAATGGTTTCGCCATGTAGTCAATCGCGCCATCTTTCATTGCAGACACGGCATCTTCAATGTTGGCGTACGCCGTCATTAGCAATACTGGTAAGTTAGGCCAATTCTGCTTGATGCTTTTGAGCAGAGCTAAGCCACCCATACCCGCCATTTGCACATCAGAAACGACGATATCAACCGTATTCGATTTCAGCTTCAACAGTGCATCTTCAGCACAGTCCGCTTCCAACCACTCATACCCTGCCAGAGCCAGAGTATCGACTAGGGCTTCACGAAGACCTTCATCGTCTTCTACGATCAGCACTTTGCTTTGCGCCATTATGATTCTCCAGAAATTATTATTACCAAAAGCCGCTTATTGCGCTTCTGTTTGCACTCGCTCTAGCGGAATGCACATGGTGAAGCAGGCTCCATCACCCTGCTCTGAAATAAGCTCCAATCGACCGTCATGGGCACGGCAAACCATTTGAACAACTGCCAACCCTAATCCAGTTCCTTGAGAACGTGTGGTAAAAAATGGCTCCATGATTTTGGCTTGCAGTTCTTCGGGCACACCCGGTCCGCTGTCTTGCACAGAAATGCGTAACTCACCATTTACCGGGCGGAAAAAAATATCGACTTGCGATTCTTTACCAGACATTTGAATCGCATTCATGACCAGATTACTCAATGCAGATGCAATGGCGTTCGCATTGCCTAGTAGTTCAGTTTGTTCTTCTTCCACTTCTAGGCAGTAATCAATACTGTTGTTTTTTAGCGCGGTTTCGACCATCGGCTGATATTCCGCTACCAACTGGGCAATCGTAAATGGCTTAATGACTTTATTATCACCACCTTTAGCAAAAAGCAGCATATCATTAACCTGCTTTTCCAAATCGTGCAGTCGATCCATTAATTTGGTTTGGAAGCGATCTTTTGTCGCTGGAGGAAGATTTGGCGCTCCCAAATTGGATGCATATAACATAGCGCTCGACAGCGGCGTTCTTACTTGGTGAGCAAGCGATGCAACCATACGTCCTAACGACGATAAGCGCTGTAAATCACTGACACGAGCTTGAAGTAAACGGGTTTCGGTTAAATCGGTAATCAGGATCAATTGACCTGTTGTGGACGCCGAGATGGCGAGTCGAACTTTACGGCCATTACGTAATGAAACTTCGTGGCCATCATCTTCACGTGGGTCAAACACCGCCTGGATAACGTTGAACCATTTTTCGTTAACCAGTGGAATCTCAAGAATTCGGTGCGCTTCTGGATTTGCTTCACGCACTACTCCGTACGTATCGAGCAAAATCACTCCAGCAGGCATCACATCGAGCACCTGTTTGTAGCGCTCAACCTGATTCTCTACGGAATCTAAATGGGATTGATTGGTGTTGTTATCCATTACTGCCTGTCGAAATATCGCCGCTAAAACTAAAATAGCTTGGTAAGCAATTAGCGTACCAAGCTATTTTCTATATTTATCAGGACGTTAAGCTATCGACAATAAGTTGACACTCAGAGATAACGGTTTTGGATGCCAGAAAAACGATGTTAACCAGCCCAAGTGATTATTCAGATATCGTCTTAAAACTTCACTTTACCTAGCGCTGTAAGTTGTACTTACGCATTTTTTCCACCAGCGTAGTACGTCGCATACCCAGCATGTCGGCCGCTCTTGCTACAACGCCACCCTGCGCTTCTAATGCTTGGCTGATCATATTAACTTCTAAATCAGCCAGCAGCTCTTTCAAATTAACCCCTTCCGGTGGCAGCGCTTGCGGGGCGTTCATGCTGTGATCAAGGTCGTCTTGATCTTCAAAGCTAAAATCTTCAGAGAAGATATCTTGGAATACATCACGCTCTTGCTCTTCCACCGAAACAAATGGGTTGCTCTCTGGTTGGAACTCTGGGATGTCACTGTAGCGATATTTGGTTGGTAGATGGTTTACATCCACCAAGCTATTTGGATACAGAATAATCATTCGCTCAACAAGATTAGCCAACTCGCGTACGTTGCCCGGCCAGTTATGCTCCATCAGTGAGTTGATTGCACGAGGTGTAAAGCAGATAGGTTGTCCGCCCTCCGCCTCTAAACGTGTCATCAGTTCTTGCAGCAGCAATGGTATATCTTGTTTGCGCTCTTTCAGCGCTGGCATCTCAATTGGAAACACGTTCAGACGATAGAACAAGTCTTCTCGGAACGTACCTTCTTCAATCATATTTTCTAGATTACGGTGTGTCGCCGCCACAACTCGAACATTTACCTTGATGGTACTATTGCCACCTACACGTTCAAAGCAGCGTTCTTGCAATACACGAAGCAACTTTACTTGCATCGACATTGGCATATCGCCAATCTCATCAAGAAAGATCGTGCCACCGTCTGCGAGCTCAAATCGACCTTTACGGGCAGTTAACGCACCAGTAAACGCGCCTTTTTCGTGACCAAATAATTCGCTTTCTAGGAGCTCAGGCGGTATTGCACCACAGTTAATAGGTACAAATGCGCCATCGCGGTATGAAGAGTGATAGTGGATGTTACGCGCAACAACTTCTTTACCTGTACCGGACTCACCTAAGATCAACACGTTTGCTTCCGTGTTTGATACTTGCTCAATCAGGTGTCGAACTTCTTGAATACCTCTACTTTGACCAACTAAGCTGCGAAAAAGCGTGTTTTTGCGTGCACTAGCAACAACATTCACTCCTTTTCGCCCCAGAAAATCTTTGCAGTGGCGTAACGCTTCACTAAGCTGTGGGTAATTAAGCGGCAGCTCTAGTTCACCAACAAAATTTGGAAGATCATCAACAGGCAAAGGAAAACGGCCCATGACTAGAAGAGGGATGTGGTAAGCGCTGTTTAAATGAGAGATAACCGTACTCGCCGCTTGACCTGCTGGAATATTACCAACAATACAGCACGACCATACGCTAGACCAATCAACAACGCTGAGCTGATCAGAACTGACCGCTTCGCAATTTTCTCCAACAAATTCCAATATATTGCTTAAATTTAAACGACTTGATGCGTCATCATCAATTACAAGCAGCTTTGCCAAACCATGCATAAGTAAGAATGATTGCCTTTATTTTAGGTGCGTTGCGGCCAAACCTTGATTTGCGCAATTGGGTGCTAAAGAAGGCAGAACCACCACACTCAATTTACGATAGACAAAATAGGAAAATCAGCAACAAAAAAGCCATTAGGGCTACTAATGGCTTCTATTTTATTTGAATATAAAAATAAGGCAACCAAGCAATGGAGAGGTGTGAGCTTGATAGAAACTTTGCTACACAACTCGTTGCGCAATTGACAAATATATTCGTCTAGTATCTTAACGCATTGTTTTGACTATTAAATACCAACTTCAGCAGCGGTAAGATTATGAAACTCTGTTGGGATTTGGTCCCAAGCGGACTTGATCTCACGGATAATGTCGATAACGTCGTCGATCAGCTGAGGCTCATTTTGATGGTTAGCAGCAGAAATTTGCGTGATCATAAACTCATACAGTGAATCTAAGTTTGAAGCAATATCACCACCGTCATCCATAGATAGACAGCTGCGTAGCGCGATAATGATGTCTAACGCTTTACCCAAGCGCTCACCTTTTGCTGGAATATTGCCTGCTTGCATGGCTGCTTTACCTTGAATAAGGCGCTCAATCGCACCAGCCATAAGCATTTGAATGACTTTGTGCGGAGAAGCCGCGCTAAGCTGGCTGTCGACTGATACCTTTTTGTATGCTTGCAAAGAACCGCGCATAGTAATCCTCTTTTAAATAAATTTTTTGTACTGCTGAAGTGAACGCTGGCCATAACGAAACTTATGGAGCTCTTTTCCGACCTTTGACGTTTCCGATTGCATCAGCTCGACAATTCTTTTGGTACGAGTTAGCAATGCTTGCCACTCTGCATCCTGCTTAACCAAAGGATTTTGATGAATAATTGGTAACAGGTTTTGCAATAACCGTTCCCTGATATCGACCAAGCGAAGAATTTCTTCAGCATTAAAATCAATTTTTTCTAATTCTTGCGTAATTAGTTGATCTATATCACTAATTTCCATGAGTTCTTTTTGCATTTATTAACCCAACGCACTCATCAAAGCGCCTAACTGGCCTTGCATTTTACCGGTCGCATCTTGCATCGCGGTAAACTTCGCATGAGTACGCTTCTCTAGGCTTTCCATGCGGCGATCTAATGCCGCTTGATCGTCACTCAAACGGTAGTTTTGTTCTGTGAGACTTTTTTCTCGAGTACGAATACTGCCTGTAATACCTGTGATACCGTGAATCGCATCTTCTACTCGTTTAGCAAAACCTGTGTTGCCACCGAAGAACTTTTCTAACTCGTTGAAGTTATTGTTCAACTGGCGGTCTAGCATGTCATAGTTGATTTCTAGGGTGCCTTGACGTGTGGTCGTAATGCCAAATTCTGTTAAGGACTTTAGGTTTTCAGGTGCTTTATCGATTCGAGTAGAAAAGACCGATTTTAATCGTGAATCTGCACTGCGTACGGTGCTGTCACCTGACAACGGCCCTTTTTGACCCGTTACCGGATCCACACTCGCCAACGCTTGGGAGGTTTGATAAAACGAGTTATACGCTGCCACAAAGTTTTCGATATCGTTGCGTACACTTTGACGGTCGTACTCAACACCAATTTCAGCAGGCGGTTTATTCGGTTCTGATTTGCCTTTTAGTGTTAAATCAACACCTTCGATCGCATCTTCAATCACATTGTTGTGGCTAGATAGCTTTGCCACGCCATCAAGCAGAACTTCTGAATCTTGCCCTGCTTGTACTTCTGTCATTCCAAGGTATTCTTCAAAAGCAGATTGTGCCTTTGCGATTTTCGCTTCTGCTTCATCAATTTTTTCCAGACGCTCACGTTCTTGAGGATCAAGTTTAGCGCGATGAATTTGCTTAGCTTGCGCTTCGGAAAGTTCACCACGTGCCACTTTTTCGTCTAACGCTTGCTTTTCACTCGCAATTTTTTGCTCGATTTCCGCTTTTTCTTGCTCAAGAAGCTGCTTAGCCTCTTTCGTCGTAACGTAAGAATCGGTTAGGGTGCCCGATGCGGCATTATTCCAGCCTGGTACATCTGGTGCCTTCTCTATTGCCTTTTCGTCGAGTTCAAGCTCTGGTTCTTCATAAGAGTCCAACAAAGTACCTGACGCAGTTTCTGTCCACCCTGGAATTCTGTCTTCAGGGCGTAAGCTCGCGCGTCGGTTGGCTTCATCAATGGCTTCTTGACCAGCTTTGGCTGCTTCTGCACCCGCCGCAGAGATTGGCGCTTGCGATGCATCATCTTGTACATCGTCTGCCGCTTTTTGCTCTTCTGGAGGTAGAGGATTGCCGTTTGCATCCAGCTCTTCTGCTGGTTGTTCCGGAAATTTAAGAGGACCTAAGACATCTTCCGCCGCTGAACGAGCTTCTTCAAGCGCGTTGACGCGGTCTTCAAGTGTTTGGTATTCGAAATATTTAAGAGGGTTGCCTTTTTCTGCCTCCACACTGACTCTGATTTGATGATCCTTACCAGAGAGGTTAGAAGCAAGGATAAGGCGTGGACCTTCGGCGTCGTTAATAAGAGATGCACGAACGCCAGGGTTATCTTTAGCGCCATTGATGCCACGTACGACATCGATGAGCTTAGATCGGGAACGAACATCGATATTAAAACGCTCATCACCAAGCGAAATCTGCAGCTTACCAGGGCCAAATTTTGCGTCTTCTGGCAATACGTCAGAAGCGACTTTATGGCTCTGAGCAAGCTGCAACACATCGATAGCATATTTGCCAGCGATAGCATCTGTGGTTGCCGTGGCAGATACGATATTGTCATCGGTCGTTTCGACAGTGCGAACGGCAAATGCTTTCTCCTGACGAAAGTTCGCCATGAGATTTTTCATCGTATCCAATGATTCTCTGAGTCGTCCGTAAGCACTGATACTGGCATTAATTGTCGTGCGTTCGTTGTCGATGCGTTGCTGCTTTGGTACGCGTTCGGCATCCACAATTTTGCTGACCATGGAATTAATATCCATGCCGCCAGACATCCCCAAAGGGCCTAAACTCATCAAATCACCTCTAAAAACGACTTACACTTTTTCAGTCAACAACCCGCTGTTGGCTGTGTGCTCAGCTAGGCGACGCAATACCACTAGCATTTCTTCATCAGGAATTTGACGAATCACGTCACCGGTATTGGCTTCATAAATCGTCACCACATCTCGTCCGGATTCTTCATCCACTCGAAATGCGACTCCTTTGTTTATGGACGTTACAAATTCATTCATTTGTGCGACCAATTTTTCACGTTCTTCTTTGTTCAGTTCTTGACGGCTTTCAGCCATCTCGATCGCAGCTTGAACAGAGAAGTCGTATTCGGTGTTTTTCGCTTTTTGCGGCGAAATCTCACCATTTGAATTTGCTGGGCTAGACGTGCCTATATCATTGCCATTTTTATTTGCAAACTTTGTGCCATTTGGCGTGCCGTAAGGCTGGATGTTCGATGCGTAGGAGGATATATCCATTACAATCTCCCTTCCACCTTATGGGCTAACGATAGAATCTATCGCTTTGGTGCCCCAGCACTAAGGTGTTGACCTCAGGCTGGGTTTACCACTTAGCCCAACAAGCTTAGCGCTGCAGATGGAGACTGCTTCGCTTGAGCCAGGATTGAAGTACTTGCTTGCTGAAGAATTTGCGACTTAGTCATCGCAGTGGTTTCCTTCGCGTAATCAGTATCTTTAATACGGCTTTTAGACGCGTTAACGTTCTCGTTAATGTTGTCTAGGTTGCTGATTGCGTGGTTGAAGCGGTTTTGGAAAGCACCGAGTGAAGCTCGTTGGCTGTCTACGGACTTAAGAGCACCGTCGATAACCGCTACTGCTTCTTGAGAGCCAGCTACTGTGGTTACATCGATGTCTTTCACTGTTACGTCTTTCGGGCCACCAAAGCCGATCTCGTCTGCTAGGTTGCCAGAAAACTCAACATCACCTTCAACTTTTTGAGAAGAAGCATATACTTGTAGTTTGCCATCTTCGCCAACAGAGGCTTTTACATCATCGTTTTGACCGTTGATGTATGTCGCTAGCTGTTCAATATCATCGCCTTGCTTAGCGCTGATTGATAGCTCTTTCTCTTCACCCTGCTTGTTGGTGTAGCTCATTTTGAACTCTGTTTTCTCACCAACAGTCCAAGAGGCGTCTTTACCCTCTTCTGCTGCGTAGCTCTTACCACCCATTGCTGAAGTGTCTGAGCGTAGGTTACCCATAGAAAGCATCACTGCTTCACCTGAGTCCGCACCGATTTGGAAAGATTGAGTACCGTAAGTACCGTTTAGAAGCTTGTTACCACCGAAAGAGGTAGTTTCAGCAATACGGTTTAGCTCGTCGTTTAGCGCTGTTACTTCTTCTTGGATCGCTACACGTTCTGCTTTTGAGTTAGAGCCGTTCGCCGATTGAAGCGAAAGATCACGCATACGTTGTAGGATGTTGGTAGATTCATTCATTGCACCTTCAGCAACCTGTGCAATAGAAATACCGTCGTTTGCGTTTTTCACTGCCATGTCTAGGCCACGGCTTTGTGCATTCAAGCGGTTTGAAATCTGTAGACCTGCAGCATCGTCTTTCGCGCTATTGATTTTATAACCCGAAGACAAACGCTCCATAGATTTTTGTTGACCGTCAGCTGCCTGGTTTAGGTAACGCTGTGCAGTCATCGCAGAAACGTTAGTATTAACGTTAATCGCCATAATTGATCTCCTTAAGGCTTTAGTGAATGTACCGTCGTGTCTCTCACCTCACTTAGGTACATCTCATTTCTCTCAGTCCCTTTAACGGCGACCGATGAATATCCTTTAGAAGAAATTTTCAATTTTTTGCGATTATTTTCTTTGGCTTACTGAAATGTGATGAAGCTCTAATGTCGTGATTCGCAGAAATCCTGGGGGCCCAAAAGACAGAAAAAAACCCAGCCGAAGCTGGGTTTACTCGCTCATCTCTCACCACGAGCCAATGAGGTTCTCGTCTTAGGTTTGAAATTAACCTAGCAGACTTAGCGCTGAGTTTGGCGCTTGTTTCGCTTGCGCAAGGATTGAGCTTGACGCTTGCGATAGAATTTGTGATTTGGTCATTGCCGTCGTTTCTTTCGCGAAATCTGTATCTTTGAT
>NZ_JAWOUJ010000027.1:0-38433 GCF_033339315.1 Vibrio sp. 661
TGATAGGTCTATATTGTTAAAGAGCTTGCTTTGCGAGAAGTTTTTCTCTCAAAGCGGAGGTGCATTCTAGCGATTTAATTGACAGTGTCAAACACTTTTTCAATTTTATTTTTCGTAGAAGCTTTCACCTCTCCGACCCTGCTGAAGCCTTATCGCGTCTGCCGTGTCGGTGGATGCGCATTATAGGGAACTCAGATCCGTTCGCAACCCTTTTTTGAAAAAAAATGGAAAAAAATGACTGTTCGATGACTATTTCATCAAAAAAGCAAAAAAGAGGGTAAAAAACCCTCTTTTTCTGCCTTAAAAGCCGTATTTAAATGAATGCGTACGCGTCTGCGAACATACGTTCGCTCTTCGCTTTCTTGTTCTGAGTGAACTGTTCACGTGCTGCGCCAGCCATTTCAAAACGACCTGCAATATAGATATCGTAGTTTTCTAAGCTTTCGAAATCTTCAGCTACAGCTTGTAGCACGTTACCAACTTTACCTTGCCAGTCTGCAGGAGCTTCTTCTACTACTGGCACAAAGTGAACATTGGCAAACTTGTCGGCAATCTCGACCAGTTCGTCTTTAGCATAAAGCTGGCAGTTATCGCGCGCCCCCCAATATAAATAGATAGGATTGGTTTTATTCTGCGCTACGCAGTGATCCAGAATCGAGCGAACGTAACTGAAGCCTGTACCACCAGCAATTAATAATAATGGGCGTTCGCTTTCTTCTTGAACCCAAGCATCGCCATGTGGCGCATCAATTTCAATCTGACCATCAGTTTCAAGCGCCGCTTGCATTGCTTCGACAACTTCTTGTGCATAAGCGTTGTGTTCCGCCGCACCGATGTGCAGTTCAAGTTCACCTTCATGACGACAAGGGCTGCTTGCGATAGAGAAAGGACGTTTGTCTTTTTCACCCATCACCACCATTAGGTACTGACCCGCTTTAAAAGGCACTGGTGATTCTGGATGAAGAAGGATTTGGTAAGTATTACAAGCTAACGGCTGAATAGACTTTACTTTACATTGGATGGTCATGGTGTTCCTCTCGCTTACTCGTCAAAAGTAAGCACTAAATTACTTTCTGTATAGGCTTGGCAAGGGAATATCCAGCCTTGCTGTTGCTCTTTTTCGGTTAGCATCGGTTCGAGGTGATAGCTCACCTCGCCCGTTAGCTTTTTACACATGCACATGGCGCAAGCGCCAACTTGGCAACGGTGCGGGAAGCGAATATTGTTGTTGAGCGCAGCTTCCAACACCGTCTCCCCTTCTTTTACTTGGAACGTAACGTCCATTGGTAGAAGGTGGACTTGATGACTCATAGAATACCTAACTGGTCCCAAATCTCATCGACTTTAGCCACAAGTTTAGGATCTTTTTTGATAGGCGTGCCCCACTCGCGCGTGACTTCAGATTCGAACTTGTTGGTCGCATCCAGTCCTAATTTGGATGAACTCTCAGTCTTACCAAGCACTTGAATCGTGTCTCTATCTGGGTCCATTCGAGTTGTCACCGCCCAAATGATGTCATTCCAATCTCGTGCGTTGACGTCATCGTCGCACAAAATAATGAATTTGTTATCCGTGTACTGAGCAAAGAAGTCCCACAAGTATTCCATCAATGCTTGA
Organism: Vibrio sp. 661; assembly: GCF_033339315.1. Taxonomy (NCBI): domain Bacteria; kingdom Pseudomonadati; phylum Pseudomonadota; class Gammaproteobacteria; order Vibrionales; family Vibrionaceae; genus Vibrio; species Vibrio sp. 661. The sequence continues at coordinate 1,618 of NZ_JAWOUJ010000027.1, forward strand.
GATTGACCGGCTTGGTCTTTCTTCATAGTCACGACAGCAAATTGGTTGTTTGCTGTAACTGGAAGATAGACGTCAACAATCTCAGGGCGTTGCTGTTTCAACTCATTCAGTTCTGCTTCGGTAATCGCTTTGCTGTCTCGCTCAGTGACCTCGGTTCGCGTCGCCAGCTCGGCATCCCATTTAATGGTCGCATCTAAGCCCATTTTGGAGCCAAGCCCAACCACAGGTGAAGCAAAGTCGAGCGAGTCGATTGGCGTGTTATCTATCATCAAAGTATCATGTACAGGGTCCATATGCTCTGACATGGCTTTAACGACATCATTCCAATCTCGTGCGTTTACCGATTCATCGCACACAATAACAAACTTGGTATACATGAATTGACGTAAGAAAGACCACACGCCCATCATTACGCGCTTGGCATGTCCTGGGTACTGCTTCTTCATGGTGACGACGGCCATTCGGTACGAACAACCTTCTGGCGGTAGATAGAAGTCTTCAATCTCTGGGAATTGCTTTTGCAGAATAGGCACAAACACTTCGTTTAATGCCACACCCAATACAGCTGGTTCATCTGGCGGACGACCTGTGTAGGTGCTGTGATAAATAGGGTCTTTATGCATAGTAATGTGCGTAATAGTAAATACGTGGTGCTTTTCTTTTTCGTTATAGTAGCCAGTGTGGTCACCGTAAGGACCTTCATCAGCAAACTCGTTCGGGTCGATATAGCCTTCCATCACGATTTCCGCGCTCGCTGGCACTTCCAAATCGTTGCTGACTGACTTCACGACTTCCGTTTTGCTTCCACGTAGCAAACCTGCAAATGCGTATTCCGATAGCGTATCTGGCACTGGTGTTACTGCACCAAGAATGGTTGCTGGGTCTGCACCAAACGCGACCGAAACTGGGAAAGGTTTACCTGGGTTGGTTTCCATCCAATCGCGCAGATCAAGCGCACCACCACGATGGGCTAACCAACGCATGATGATTTTGTTCTTGGCAATTTTCTGCTGACGGTAAATGCCTAGGTTCTGACGTTTCTTACTTGGACCTTTGGTTACGGTTAAGCCCCAAGTAAGCAGCGGCGCTACATCTTCTGCCCAGCAGCTCATTACCGGAATTTTATCCAAGTCGACTTCATCACCTTGCCAAACAATGTCTTGGCATGGTGCTTTACGTAAACGCTTAGCCGGCATGTTCAATACTTGTTTGAACACAGGCAGTTTTTCTAAAGCGTCTTTGAAGCCTTTTGGTGGCTCAGGTTCTTTTAAATAAGCCAGCAGCTTACCGACTTCTCTTAATTCCTTAACATCTTCACGTCCCATACCGATTGCGACACGCTCTGGTGTACCAAACAGGTTAGTCAAAACAGGTACGTCGTAGCCGATTGGGTTCTCAAACAACAGCGCAGGTCCACCAGCACGCAAGGTGCGGTCGCTGATTTCTGTCATTTCATAAGCGGGATCGACAGGGTGAGTGATGCGTTTAAGTCGACCTTTCTGTTCTAGGTGGTCGATAAATTCGCGTAAATCCTTAAAACTCATAGGCCTTCATGCTGGCTGATTAAACTGTCCGCAGTATAACAAATAGGAGGACTCTAAGATCCTCCTATTTTGTGTGGGTATGTGAGCAAGATTACTTTAATACTTGTTCAATCTGCCGAGTCTTTATCTGATGGTTCGAAGATACTAACTCTTCCAACCAGGTTTGATGCCCTTGTTGAGCAAGCTCTCGAGCAACCATGGTTGCTTCTTCTGATAACGCCATTTTTCTAACTAGAAACTGCTTTACTTGCGGAGATAGAGGGTTAGATTTTGTAAGTAGACTAATAGCTTCTGGCTTGAGTGATGGGTTAACTGTGGCATTCATCAATTGCTGAATGGAAAAAACGTCTCCAACCGCAGCTAAACGCTCAAGTTCGGACTGGCTGTTGTAATCGGCTTTCATCCGCCAGAGTAAGTTGTACACTTCCTCATCCTGACTAACTTGTGCCAACCTGACTATCACGGCCGTCGAGGGTAACCAACTGGTCACATTTGCTTTGGTTAACTGGGCCGTTAATGCAGCAAGCGCATTGGGTGATAAGCTGTCTAACTCTCGAATCAAAAGCGCTTCACGTGCTTGAGCTTGTTGAGATGGCCCTGTAAGCCATTGCTTTAAGTTAAGCTCTCTTCGTTCAGCTTGTAAGACAAAGTCCAAGGTACTTTGGTCTTGTTTCCAACGCTTAATCAAGCGACTCGCAATAACGGGAAAGTTAAAAGCGGGTACACTAAATTCATACCCATCACCTCGCTCTAACACTTGATAAGTCGGGGTCATACGGATCTGGGACTCAACAAACAGAGCCATTCGAGGCGTGAGAATCACATCTTGCTTTTCAAGCTTTTCCAACAATTGAAAGCGCACCACCTCTTGTTGAGGCAAAGCAAGTCGATCAAGGGCAAATTTAAGCGAGTCGACTTCATCTCTGACAGCGTAATCAAGCAGTTCAGAGACTTTAGCCTGTATTTGAGTATCCTGAAGCCACTGCTCTACTACAGACTCATGCATTTCCTTGGCAGATAATGTCGCAGGTAGAGTGATAAGTGACAAGCTCAGGAGTAATGACGACAACATTCCTTGTTGCATGTTAACCTCCCGATAACATTTCCTTCATTCTGATACTTCTATCGGGAGAAAGCAATAAAAAAGCCACCGATATACAGTGGCTTTTCGCAGAATCACTTATTTGAGACTATTGACGACGCATCGCATCGAAGAACTCATCGTTGGTCTTCGTCATCGCTAGCTTATCGATTAGGAATTCCATTGCGTCGATTTCACCCATTGGGTGAACGATCTTACGCAGAATCCACATCTTCTGTAGTTCGTCAGTCTTCGTCAGTAGCTCTTCACGACGTGTACCTGAGCGGTTGAAGTCAATCGCAGGGAATACACGCTTCTCAGCAATCTTACGGTTCAAGTGCAGTTCCATGTTACCTGTACCCTTGAACTCTTCGTAGATAACTTCATCCATTTTAGAACCAGTATCTACTAGTGCCGTTGCGATGATAGTTAGGCTGCCGCCTTCTTCTACGTTACGTGCAGCACCGAAGAAACGCTTAGGACGATGTAATGCGTTTGCATCCACACCACCTGTTAGTACTTTACCTGATGAAGGCACTACGGTGTTGTAAGCACGTGCTAGACGAGTGATAGAGTCAAGCAAGATAACCACGTCTTTCTTATGTTCAACAAGACGTTTTGCTTTCTCGATTACCATTTCCGCTACTTGTACGTGACGAGATGCTGGCTCATCGAAAGTCGACGCAACCACTTCACCTTTAACTAGGCGTTGCATCTCGGTTACTTCTTCTGGACGTTCGTCGATAAGAAGAACCATCAACTCACACTCAGGGTGGTTGTACGCGATGCTTTGCGCGATGTTTTGCAGAAGCATTGTTTTACCCGCTTTAGGCGGAGCAACAATCAGACCACGTTGACCTTTACCGATTGGCGATGCCAAGTCTAAAACACGTGCTGTAATGTCTTCTGTTGAACCGTTACCACGCTCCATAACCATGCGCTCATTCGCATGTAGAGGGGTAAGGTTTTCAAATAGGATCTTGTTACGGGCGTTGTCTGGTTTATCGTCGTTAACGGTATTGACTTTTAGAAGGGCAAAGTAACGTTCACCGTCTTTTGGTGGACGAATTTTGCCAGCGATAGAGTCACCAGTACGTAGGTTAAAGCGACGAATCTGACTTGGTGATACGTAGATATCGTCCGGACCCGCAAGGTATGAACTATCTGCACTGCGTAGGAAACCAAAGCCGTCTTGCAGAATTTCCAGAACCCCATCTCCAAAGATGTCTTCGCCGCCTTTAGCGTGCGCTTTTAAAATCGCGAAGATGATGTCTTGTTTTCTTAAGCGAGCTAGGTTCTCTAATCCTAAGCTTTCGCCCAGTTTTACAAGGTCAGACACAGGTCTGTTCTTCAGTTCGGTAAGGTTCATGGTGGTGGATTCTTGTTTAGTCAAAATAAGATCTGTTTTCTAGTTAAGATGGATTTGGTCTCAGGATCGACCAAGAAGAGAAATTTGTTCAATTAACGCGCGATAAGTTAGCACTAATTAGTATTCTAGTCCAGAGTTAGAAAAACAAAACCGTGCATTGTAACTTTGCACGGTTTTATCTGTAATCACTTGGTGATTATAAGTTTGCGTCTAGGAACTCTTTTAGTTGAGTTTTAGACAGAGCACCTACTTTCGTTGCCGCTACGTTACCATCTTTAAATAGTAATAGCGTTGGAATGCCGCGAATACCAAACTTAGGTGGTGTACCTGCGTTATGGTCGATGTTTAGTTTACCGATAGTGAGTTTGCCTTCGTACTCGTCTGCGATTTCGTCCAAAATAGGAGCGATCATTTTACAAGGACCACACCATTCTGCCCAAAAATCCACTAGAACCGGGCCTGCAGCGTTGATTACATCGTTTTCAAAACCGTCATCAGTTAGCTGCAAAATCTTATCACTCATCTTCCACTCCAATGTGTTTTTCGAAACTGGTTGGATGATAACCAGTAATTAGATGCCCTATTGGAATGTATTTACTTTCGTATTGCAAGCTTTAGCTGATATTCTATAGCCATGAAAAAGACGCATATCACAGAGCAAAAGTTCGCCGATTTGGGCTTAAAGCCCCAAGTTATTGAAGGATTGGACAAAAAAGGGTTCGAATTTTGTACCCCTATCCAAGCCTTGGCGTTGCCGGTCCTGCTCACCGGCCAAGACATCGCAGGCCAGGCCCAAACGGGTACTGGTAAAACGCTCGCGTTTCTTACTGCTACGTTCAACCACCTTCTGACGACTCCGGAACATGAAGGTCGTAAGCCTACACAGCCACGCGCAATTATTATGGCGCCAACACGTGAGCTCGCTATTCAGATTTACAATGATGCAGAATCATTAACTGAAAGCACAGGTCTAAAAACCGCTCTAGCTTACGGTGGTGAAAGCTACGACAAGCAACTTGCGAAACTGCAAGACGGCGTAGATATTCTGATCGGAACAACAGGCCGTATCATCGATTTCTACAAACAGCGCGTATTTAACCTCAACAACATTCAAGCTGTTGTTCTGGACGAAGCCGACCGCATGTTCGATCTTGGCTTTATTAAAGACATTCGCTTCTTGTTCCGTCGTATGCCTGAGCCAAAAGAGCGTTTGAACATGCTGTTCTCAGCAACGCTGTCTTACCGCGTTCAAGAACTGGCATTCGAACACATGAATACTCCTGAGCATGTCGTTGTCGAACCAGAACAAAAAACTGGCCACCGTATCCAGGAAGAGCTTTTCTATCCTTCGAATGAAGACAAAATGGCGCTGCTTCAAACACTAATTGAAGAAGAGTGGCCAGATCGCGCTATCATTTTTGCTAATACCAAGCATAAGTGTGAATCGGTTTGGGGTCATTTGGCTGCCGATGGACACCGTGTAGGCCTTCTTACTGGCGATGTACCGCAGAAGAAGCGTGAGAAGATTCTTGAGCAATTCACCAAAGGTGATGTCGACATCTTAGTTGCAACTGACGTTGCAGCGCGTGGCCTGCATATTCCTCAGGTAACGCACGTTTTCAACTACGACCTTCCTGACGACTGTGAAGATTATGTTCACCGTATTGGCCGTACTGGTCGCGCTGGTGCGAGCGGTCATTCGATCAGTTTTGCTTGTGAAGAGTACGCGGTTAACCTACCAGCAATCGAAGAATACATTGAGCATACAATCCCAGTTTCAGAGTACGATTCGTCGGCACTGATTCAAGATCTACCGGCTCCGATTCGTATGCGTGCACCACGCAACCAACAGCGCCGCACGAATACTGGCGGTACCCGCTCTGGTTCTGGTAACCGTAAGCCGCAGGGACGTCGTCCACGCCAACCGCGTCAATCGGCACCAAAACAATCGTAATAGGAAACTGAGTTCGTTTTATGAGTCAAGCAGGATCATCACCGCTATATGCCGCCATCGACCTCGGGTCGAACAGTTTTCACATGCTCGTTGTGCGTCACATCGATGGCAGCGTTCAAACAATGGCTAAAATTAAGCGCAAAGTTCGTCTAGCAGCGGGCTTAGATGAACATAATTCTCTTAGTATGGAAGCTATGCAGCGAGGATGGGACTGCTTAAGTCTATTTGCGGAACGCTTGCAGGACATTCCTAAACAAAACATTCGCATCGTCGGTACTGCAACATTACGTACCGCGACCAATGTAGATGTGTTTTTAGAAAAGGCTAACCAAATTCTAGGCCAGCCTATCGAAGTGATTACTGGTGAAGAAGAAGCTGCCACTATCTATAAAGGTGTCGCTCACACCTCTGGCGGTAGTGGTCGTCGCCTTGTAGTCGATATCGGTGGAGCAAGTACCGAACTAATTATCGGTGAAGGTTTCGAAGCCAAAGCACTGACCAGCTTAAAAATGGGCTGCGTGACTTGGCTTGAAAACTTCTTTAAAGATCGTCAATTGAATGCTCGTAACTTTGACGCGGCAATTGAAGGGGCGAAACAGACCATCCAGCCGATTTTAGAACGTTATACAGAAATTGGTTGGGATGTGTGTGTTGGTGCATCAGGCACTGTTCAGGCATTGCAAGAGATAATGCTGGCGCAAGGCATGGACGAAGTAATCACTCACTCCAAACTTAAGCGTTTGCAAAAGCAGGCAATGCTTGCTGATCACTTGGAAGAGCTCGATATTGAAGGCTTAACACTTGAGCGTGCATTAGTGTTCCCTAGTGGCCTCTCTATTTTGATTGCCGTTTTTGAATTGCTTGAAATCGATGCTATGACACTGGCTGGCGGCGCACTACGCGAAGGCTTAGTGTATGAGATGGTTGAAGAGCTTCGTCAAGAAGACATTCGTGCCCGCACTATCGCTAGCGTACAAAATCGTTATCAGCTCGATCACCAATACGGCGAACAAGTCGCTACTCTGGCACACACGCTTTTACAGCAAGCTGGGGGCGATGAGTGGATTACAGAGCCTCAGGGCAAGATATTACTCGAGACCGCCGCAAAACTGCATGAAATTGGCTTAACTATCGATTTCAAAAAAGGCGGAGAGCATAGTGCTTACTTGCTACAGAATTTGGATCTGCCTGGTTACACGCGCGCACAGAAGTTCTTTATTGGTGAAGTGGCTCGTCGCTATCGCGAACAGCTCACTTCTTTACCTGAGCAGCATGCATTATCAGGCTCAAGTGCCAAACGAGTATTGAGACTGTTGCGTCTTGCGGTTCTGCTCAGCCATCGTCGCAATCCTGATCTAGAGCCAAATGTGACTCTAACAGTTGAAGGCGACAATCTAACGTTACACATTGATGCGCAATGGCTAGAGAAAAACCCACTGACTGCGGCTGAGTTGGAAATTGAATCCAACCGTCAGACAGACATCGGCTGGCCGTTAAGCGTCGTAGCAATATAATCGACCACTTCTGTCATAACGTATTAAGCCCAGGCGTTCGCTTGGGCTTTTTTGCATCTACTTCCCCTACAAAACGTGCTGCCCAGCAAAAATCTCAGCTTCTCCGCTCTACATCGAAAAACAGCCATGCTTTATTGATAAACACAATTTAGCCAACCAAGATGCACCATCATGAAAACCGTTTTAATGACTGGCTTAACTGGCACCCTCGCCCCAAAAGTCGCTCATCAGTTTCACCTACGCGGCTGGAACATATTGGAGTGGAATCACCACCAAATCCCGCCGGATGATCTACAGCAAAGTGAACAATTTTGGCAGCAACACCACATCAATGCGGTGTGCCATATGGCGATGGGAAGTGAAGAGTGGGCAGCGTGGCTTGGTGAGCAATGCAAACGCCATAATATTCCTTACCTCTTTGTCAGCACAGCAATGGTATTTGATGCCACAAAAAACGGGCCTTATGGCATCTTTGAAGAAAGAAACACCCAAGATGATTACGGCAAATACAAAGTTCGTTGTGAAGATGCAATCTGGCAAGCAAATCCAGATGCGATGGTTGCTCGAATTGGTTGGCAGCTCCATCACCAAGCAGAAGGCAATAACATGTTGGCGCATCTCGACCGCCAATATGAAGAGAACGGCGTTATTACCGCTAGCACGGCTTGGTATCCTGCGACTTCTCATATGGACGATACAGCACTCGCCTTTTTGCAGCTTATTGAGCGGAACGAAGCCGGTTTATATCACCTTGATAGCAACTTAAAAGATAAGTGGAATTTCTACGAACTCGTTTGTGCACTCAAACAGCATTACAACAAACCATGGCAAGTGCTGCCAAGCAATGACTATCACCATGACCAACGTCTAACAGATGAACGAATTGCCTTGCCGCCATTGAGTGAACGTTTCACCAAGCCAGAGCAAATCCAGCAAGCCGGCATCATAGGAATCAACTGGGGACGCACGCACATTCCCCACTATCGAAACAATGGTGTATCGGTCACAACGTTATGCGCCAACCAAATAGAACCGCTTCAGCAAGCGTGCAGTGAAGAAGCAATCCCAAAGGCAGAGACGAACATCAGCGCACTCAAACTACTTGATGTCGTGACCATCGCGACACCTGCGCATACTCATGCAGAGATCATAAAGACGTTAGGTTCAACCAAGCTTATCTGTGAAAAGCCATTGGTGGGATTGAATTCTGACATAACTCACTGGCAGCAACCGAACGCCAACCTATTGGTTAATTACGCCTTTGCTCAGCTTAATACCGCCAAGACGATAGAGAAGTGGCTCACTTCGCAAACCCAACCTTGTGTGGTCAATCTAGTCACCCAAGTTAACCTACCGGGCACCTTCACGCTCAAAGAGTGGTTTCTTGAAACTGCCAGTCACCCTATATCTTGGTTGCTGCACTGCTTTGGAGACTATTATCAATCGACACTGGTTGAGGAAAACGGCCAACTGATCGTTGATCTGCAATGTGGCGACCACCAGCTAAGGTTTGTATTTGAACTAACAGGTGAACCGGGCATCGAGCACAATCTAACGATTCAATCCAACCAGACCTTAACCAGCAAAGGCTACTACCGTGTCGGAGAAAAATGGCGTTTCGAGCCCATTCTCGTTAATGGCAACGCGATAAATGATGGAGAGTACAGCGAGTCTGATTGCTGGCAGGATGCCAATCAACGCAGTGTCGGTTTGATGTTGGCGATGTTCAATCAAAGCATCAGTTGGGAGAAAGGCCTGCGACTTGGCGCCTTCGATGCTCAAAAAGCCATTTTGATTGAGAGGATGCTCTGTTAGCCATTTCACCAGCGTGCTTCCTCTACGTTCCGTATCTTCGATTAAAAGGTCTCACTCGGGACCTTTTTTACTGCTCATTTTTACCTTCGTACAGCTCAGGAAGCTTTTGGACACCCATGATCTAATTACTCCCCACGCTGTACAAAACGCTCTAAACCCAAGTAAACAGGCACAAAAAAGCCGCTTGATTTGAGCAAGCGGCTTTCGGGGTTCCCACTGATATTAAGACTGAACGCTTGTCGTCACCTTAAAGTCAGGGTTCACCGCAGTCAGCTTCTTAATTAGGTAATTCAGTAGTACGCCATACATAGGAACGAACAAACCAAGACTAATAATCAGTTTGAAGCCGTAATCCACCAGCGCGATTTCCGTCCAATGCTCCGCCATGAATGGATCTGGACTTTGGTAGAACGCAATGGCGAAGAAAGCGATGGTATCAAGTGCATTACCGAAAAGCGTTGAACACGTTGGTGCTACCCACCACTGTTTCATTTGACGTAGGCGGTTGAACACATGCACATCCATGATCTGACCAAGTAGGTACGCCATGAAACTAGCAATCGCGATACGAGCAACGAACAAGTTAAATTCCCCTAGGTGACCAAAACCTTGGAATTGACCTTCGAAGAACACTACCGATAAGAAGTAAGACACTGCCAAAGCAGGCAACATCACTAAGAAGATGATCTTACGCGCCAACTGAGCACCGAAAATACGCACGGTTAAGTCAGTCGCTAAGAAGATAAATGGGAAAGTGAATGCACCCCAAGTGGTATGGAAACCGAATATAGTAAACGGTAGCTGAACTAGGTAATTGCTAGATGCAATAATGACTAGGTGAAATAGAACCAGATAGATAAGGGCGTTGCGCTGCTGCGCAGGGGTAAAGTTACTCATGCGATACCTTTTTAGTTTGGTTTGGGGGTGAGGGAACCCAAATCGAGTCACTGAATAAAGTGGCTCTTACCAACAATGTAAAATGAAAAATAAACTGGCTTGGCTCATTCCGAGCGAAGCGGTGGGCGATTATACATTAACCACTTTTCGCCGCAAGTCATCTGTCTTACGCAAACGTTTGAGCATAAAAAAGGGTGTTTCATGTGAAACACCCTTTCTAAAAAAACTCTATTTTTAGAAGCCGCGCTGGAACAATCCTGCAAGATAATCCAACTCTTCCCTGCTCTCTTCAATCGCTAACGCTTCAAACCAAATCGCTTCGCTGTAATGCTCTGCTTTCATAAACAGTCGGCAACCTTCAAAGTCGATCAGCCAAGAGTGAATATCCGCATCCCATTGTTTTTCAACCACAGTAGCAGAAAGCAAGCCGACTAAACGCTCACCTAAAGCAGGAAAGCTATCAAGGTCAAAGCTCGGCGCGGTAATGATTAAGCGCCCTTCTTGTGCCATGTAGTCCGCTAAGCCAAATTCCTTTTGCATCTTGGTTCCTTATCCATGGTGAGTAATGTGTTCTTGAATCAAATCAAGGAATGGGTCGGCGTACTTCTCCAGTTTGCGTTGACCAACACCGCTGACTGCCAGCATTTCGCCGTAAGACGTTGGCAGAATTTCCGCCATATCAATCAAAGTCGCGTCACTGAAGACCACGTATGGTGGCAAACCATCTTCATCAGCAATCGACTTACGCAACTTACGTAACTTAGCAAACAGCTTCTTATCGTAGTTCTTGCTGGTCAATTTATCTGACTTCGCCGCACGTGCTGCGGTGTCTAAACGTGGAACCGCTAACTCTAGGGTCACATCGCCACGCAAAAGCGGACGTGCCTCTTCGGTTAATTGCAGCGTTGAGTTACGCGTGATGTTTTGAAACAACAGCCCTTTGTGGATTAACTGACGGAAGATACTCACCCAGTAATCGTGGCTGTGGTCGCGCCCTATCGCGTAGGTAGAAATCTTATCGTGCCCGTTTTCACGTACACGAATGTTTTGCATGCCACGTAACACTTCTACCACGTAGCCCATACCAAAGCTCTGATTAACACGGTACACACAAGACAACGCCTTACGTGCTTCTTCTGTTGCATCAAAGTGCTTCGGTGGATCTAAGCAAATATCGCAGTTGCCACATGGCTTCTCACGATACTCACCAAAGTAATTCAATAGCACCTGACGACGACAAGTCTGCGCCTCAGCAAAGGCACTCATCGCATTCAGTTTGTGGGTTTCCACCTGCTTCTGTGGACCATCGTCTTTCTCATCCAACATACGGCGCAGCCAACTGATGTCCGCTGGGTCATACAACATCATCGCTTCTGCAGGTAAACCATCACGCCCTGCACGACCCGTTTCCTGGTAGTAAGACTCGATGTTGCGCGGGATATCAAAGTGAACCACAAAACGCACGTTTGGTTTGTTGATGCCCATACCGAATGCCACGGTCGCCACTACAATTTGGATGTCATCACGTTGGAAAGCTTCTTGAACGTAAGCGCGCTCATCAGCGTCCATACCTGCGTGATAACCAGCAGCACGAATGTGGTTGTTGCACAGCTTCTCGGTCACCATCTCAACTTTCTTACGGCTACCACAATAGATGATGCCGCAGTTACCCTTTTGGGTTTCCAGATAACGAACGATTTGCGAAACCGGCTTGTGCTTCTCAACTAAGTTGTAGCGAATGTTAGGACGGTCGAAGCTGCCTAGGTAAACCTCTGGATTATTCAGTTGCAGACGCTCAAGAATATCTCGGCGCGTTGCATCATCCGCCGTCGCCGTCAGCGCCATAAATGGCACATGGGAAAACTGCTGCTTAAGTTGACCAAGCGCGGCATATTCTGGACGGAAATCGTGTCCCCACTGGGAAATACAATGCGCTTCATCGACAGCAATCATCGATAGCGGCAAGTTTTCCAAGCGCTCAATGAAATCACGCATCAATACGCGTTCTGGCGAGACGTACACCAACTTAAGATGACCAGTGTGCATGCGGTTATACACGCTGAGCAGCTCTTCACGAGGCATGGTCGAGTTAATGCATTCAGCCGCTACACCGTTGGCTTTAAGCTGGTCCACTTGGTCTTTCATCAGCGAGATAAGCGGAGAAATCACCAAAGTAATACCAGAGCGAACCAAAGCAGGGATTTGATAACACAGCGACTTACCGCCACCAGTAGGCAGGATAACTAAGCTGTCGCGACCTTCTACCGCAGCATCAATCACCAACTGCTGACCATCACGGAACTCTTGGTAACCAAACACATCCTCCAACACACGTTGAGGCGTTACAGGCGAATCAGATTGTTCGGCTAACAAGGTCGAGGTCATGAAAAGTCTCAGATTGGGTCTTAAAAAAGAGGTGCTTATGCATACCACTGGCACACAAAGTGAGGGCACATTGTAATGGGGTTTCATGGTGAATAAAACCGCAAATTGTTAGGTGTTTCGCATCACGACTCGTATACTGATTTTCTGCTCTATAAAACACACAATTAGGTGACACTTCATGACACCAGAAGACGAACAACAACGCGCGCGGCAAGGTATCTTGCTAGCGATTGGTGCGTATACCATGTGGGGCATTGCGCCGATGTACTTTAAGTCCATCGCACAAGTATCTCCTTTGGAAATTCTAAGCCACCGAGTGATATGGTCTTTCTTTTTGCTTGCTGCACTCCTCCATTTTGGCCGTCACTGGCGCTCGGCTTACCACATCGCGAAAGACAAAACGAAAATCGCTTACCTGATCGCAAGTTCCATGCTAATTGGCGGCAATTGGTTGATTTTCATTTGGGCGGTAAACTCGAATCATATGCTCGACGCCAGCTTAGGTTATTACATTAACCCACTGATCAACGTCTTACTTGGGATGGTATTTTTGGGAGAGAGACTGCGTAAATTACAGTGGTTCGCGGTTGTATTGGCAGGTTGTGGCGTACTCGTTCAACTGATTGTATTTGGCTCCGTACCTGTTGTTGCGATGGCGTTAGCAATGAGCTTCGGCTTTTATGGCTTATTAAGAAAGAAAGTCAGTGTCGATGCAAAAACTGGCTTGTTTATCGAGACATTACTTCTGCTGCCGGTGGCCGCTGTTTATTTGCTTTTTATTGCCGATACACCAACCTCAAATATGTTTACGAATCCACTTACGTTAAATAGTTTGTTAATCGCAGCTGGGGTTATAACAACCCTGCCACTGCTGTGCTTTACGGGTGCAGCAACAAGACTCAAATTATCGACTTTGGGCTTTTTCCAATATATAGGCCCAAGCTTAATGTTTTTACTTGCAGTATTGATGTATGGCGAACCCTTTACCATGGATAAAGCGATCACTTTCGTCTTTATTTGGGGAGCACTAGTCGTGTTTAGCTTTGATGGATTACGTAATAACCGTCGCTCACGCCGAATCGTTCAGCCACAGTGATCGTTTTTTACAAGACAAGTTAGAAATTGCCAGATAAGCTTGGTCATAATGTGACCAAGCTTTTTTATTTAATGGAACATATTCAGTACTACGCAACCGACCATGACAACTTGAGTCTAATAGAGGCGAAATACCAGAAATTTGCTTTTCAAAGGCATTACCATCTGGATTTTCATCTCGGCCTGATCACGCATGGTGCGCAGAAGTTCCAATACCAAGGTAACAGCCACCAAGTTGGTCACGGGCAAATTGTGATTATGCCGCCGGATGAGCTGCACGACGGGCAATCTAAGCTCGAAAGTGGCTACGAAGTAAATGTGTTTGCGATCGAACCTCATCTATTGAGCGATCTGGCTGATCTTAAGCAAAACGGTCAAATAATACACTTCAACGAACTGATCATCTCGGATCCGCAGATATTTTCACAACTTAGTAACTTACACGGGCTGCTTCGTCGTGAAAACCTCAGCCAACTCACCAAAGATTGCCTTCCTTTTGAAGGATTTAACCAACTTTTTGATCGCTACGGATCGCTTGAGCGACAAAAAGTGGTGCCGCTAGGAAACCAATCGCTTGGGACGTTAAAAGATTATCTAATGGCTAACCTTGACCAAGCGGTGCGTTTGGATTCACTTTCAGAGCTGTGCCAACTGAGCCCAACTCAGTTCCAGCGTCACTTTAAAGCGCAAACTGGCATGACGCCTTATGCATGGTTCGCACGCCTGCGCCTTGAACAAGGCATGAAGTTACTGCAAGCTGGTCAATGTGGTACCGACGTCGCTCATCAAATCGGTTTCTATGATCAAGCGCATTTCAGCAAAGCGTTTAAACAGACCTACGGCGTTTCCCCTTCTCAAGTGGCTCGTTAATTTCATTTACCGAGAAAGCTGTCAGTTTTTTACAAGCGCCACAGGTGACTTACCACGACAATAGCCGCATTGGTTAAATTTGAGATGTGTTATGAATGAATCCACCATATTGCTGACACTCGCCAGCATTCACTTTATTGCCCTAATGAGTCCAGGTCCGGACTTTGCGCTGGTCGTACAAAATGCGACGCGTCATGGTCGTCAAACTGGCTTGTACATTGCGTTGGGATTGTCCGTCGGTATTTTGCTGCACTCTTTGTTCAGCCTGACAGGTGTGAGTTTTGTCGTCCACCAGCACCCAGTGCTGTATTCCGTGGTACAACTGCTCGGTGGTAGTTACCTGCTCTACTTAGGAATTGGCGCATTGCGTGCCGTGATCTCGATGATCCAAAACCCACTGACGGATCAACCTAAGAAGCAAAATAACCTAGTGATCAGCAATAAGCGTCAAGCGTTTGCTAAAGGGTTTGCGACCAACATTCTTAACCCAAAAGCCCTGGTGTTCTTTGTCAGTTTGATGTCGAGTTTAGTCCCAGCAGGTATGTCGATTACTGGCAAAGGTATTGCACTGGTCATCCTGTTTGGCTTGTCGCTATTCTGGTTCTCTAGCCTTGCATGGATGCTGTCGACACAGCGCTTACAGCGTAAATTGCAACAAGCGGGTATCTACATCGACGGTCTATGCGGCGTGGTATTTACTCTAGTGGGCGGCAGTATTCTATACCAAACTATCAATACTTTTATCGGATAAAGTACTGATTTAAAAGCGTAGCACAATCGACATTTCTAAGATTGCTGACTCGACGTGACTCTCCATAACTGCCAAGCTCAAAGCACAAAACTGGCAACATGGAGAGTCATCATGCATTGGACGTTCAACCGACTCGTGACCACGGGTCTTTTTCTTACTTCCCCACTAATCTTATCTACCTCAGTCTTTGCTAACCAAGCAGCAGATGCGGTTGCGCCGGAGCACAGCACTGGCTTCGAGCAAAAACAATTGATCAAAGCGAAAGATTATATGGTTACCGCTGCTAACCCAATTGCAACCCAAGCTGGTGCGGATGTTATTGCCCAAGGTGGTAATGCTATTGATGCTATGGTTGCCGTGCAGCTGATGCTGGGCTTGGTAGAACCGCAATCATCAGGCATTGGTGGTGGCGCCTTCTTAGTGTATTGGGACAGTGAGAAACAAAAACTGACTACGTATGATGGACGCGAAACCGCACCGCTCGCCGCAACGCCGAAACTCTTCCTAGATGACAAAGGACAACCACTGCAATTTTACGATGCGGTTGTCGGTGGGCGTTCCGTTGCCACTCCTGGTACAGTGAAACTGCTGTGGGACACGCACCAGAAATACGGCAAGTTGGAATGGAAGAAGATAATCCAACCCGTGATTACCTTGGCTGAGCAAGGTTTCGAAGTCAGTCCTCGCCTCGCGAGTCTGATTGAGAAAGATGCTAAGCGCCTATCACGCTTCCCTGCGACTAAGGCTTACTTCTTCAATCCAGACGGCTCACCAAAAGCCGAAGGCACGTTGTTGAAGAACCCTGAATACGCGCAAACTCTGACGGCAATTGCAGAGCAAGGGGCAAAAGCTTTCTATCAAGGCGATATCGCCACAGACATCATCAAGACCGTACAAAATGCACCGGGCAATCCTGGCGTATTGGCACAACCTGACTTTGATGCGTTCCAAATCAAGCAACGTGAACCGGTTTGTGCGGCTTACCAAAGCTATGATATCTGCGGCATGGGACCACCTAGCTCTGGCGCATTGACGGTTGGACAGATTCTCGCGATCACCGAGCAATACGATCTTAAAGGTTGGGGAGCCGAAAGCGCGAAATCATGGCAAGTGATCGCCGATGCATCGCGCCTTGCGTTCGCGGATCGTGGTAAATACATGGCTGACCAAGATTATGTGCCAATGCCAACCGAAGGCTTGCTTGATAAAGATTATCTCAAACAACGTGCTGAGCTCATTCAAGTCGGTAAAGCCTTGAGTAAGGCTGAAGCCGGTAATCCTCCTTGGTCGCACGCCATGAACTTAAGCATGGACCAATCGATCGAGTTGCCTTCCACCAGCCATTTCAATATCGTCGATAAGCAAGGCAATGTGGTTTCAATGACAACAACCATCGAGAACGCCTTTGGCTCACGCTTGATGGTGCGCGGCTTCTTGCTCAATAACGAACTGACCGATTTCTCTTTCCGCACGCATCAAGATGGTGTGCCAATCGCAAACCGATTAGAACCGGGCAAACGCCCACGTTCATCTATGGCACCAACCATTATGATGAAGGATGACAAGCCTTACATGGCAATTGGCTCACCGGGTGGCAGCCGCATTATTGGTTACGTCGCACAAGCCATTATCGCCCACACGCAATGGGATATGGACATCCAAAGCGCGATTAATCAGCCACGATTGCTGAACCGTTTTGGCACCTTAGATATTGAGCAAGGTACCGCCGCAGAGGGCTTACAGCCTGCTCTGGAGAAGATGGGCTTTAAAACCGATGTTCGGGATTTGAACTCTGGTCTGCATGCGATACGAATAACAAAAGACGGTCTTGAAGGCGCTGCGGATCCAAGACGTGAAGGTGCCGCTATCGGGCAGTAAGAGTCTTTCGCTCGACCCCTTGTGCGAGATCTCTCACAAAGGGTTGAGCAAACCTCTCTTTTTTAATGGTAAAACCGTACAGAAAAGAGCATAAGCCATTGAATTTAATACTCATGTATCTTTTTTGAACGCTAAGAGAGTTAAAAAATGTGAGATTAGCCCGTTGTTGGAAATCGTTAAACACGTAATATTAAACCTGTCGGAAGGATGCTGACACGGAACAGGAAACACCACGGACTTGGTGAACTTCAGGAAGAAGAAACGGTTATTCAGGATGAATAGTCGGGCATGGATTGCAAAATTGGACATTGAACGGAATCAATAGTGACTAGGATGGTTGCTACTAAGGACGGGAAATGGACACCTCTGGACGAGGCAAGGATTTGAACATCAGGATGATGTCAGGGACACCGCTCAGGGAACAAGTGATGAGAGCTAACGAGGATAGTTAGCAGACCAGGATAAGGTCACTAAGGACACCGCTAGGAAGGCGACGTAAGGATTAAGCTGACGGATTCAGCACACTATCATGGATTAGATGCATGGAGCACTTTTAGTAGCTGGATTGCTGCGAGTAAGACTATAACCCCGATGGGCGCAAGCCCTCGGGGTTTTTCTTTGCCTAAAGTTTTTCTCAGTAGATCTGCTGAAAACAGGCATTCACCCACAACGCCCACCTTTCACTTCAAACGGCATCGTTAAGTCGCGCTTTTGTACTCCATTTATCATTCCATTTTCTCCTGCGTTAGCGACACCAAAACTGCACAAACAAAAAGAGCCGCCGAAGCAGCTCTTAAGTTGATGATACCAATCACAGTAAATAAGTGATCAGAAATAGCGTAGGGAAAATGCTTGAGAACAAGGCGCAATTTTTCGATAAGTAGTTATTCTACAATCAAAAATTGCAACGCAGTTATCGAGTATTTTAACAAGCTAGAATGACCAGTTATTTACTACGATTGGTATGAGTTTTGGTCAAGCCTTACAGTTTCTCTAGTCGTGCGTAAGCAGTTACCAACCATTTGATGCCTTCACCGTTAAAGGCAATCTGTACACGGCTCTGTGGACCACTGCCTTCGAAGTTGATGATGGTGCCTTCACCAAACTTTGGATGCATCACACGAGAACCTAGCGTAAAGCCGGTTTCATTAAAGCTCTCTTTCACAACAGTTTGGCTAAATCGACCACTGCTTGAAGGACGGCTAACTTGCGCCTTCATTCGTACTTCATCCAAGCATGTTTCTGGCAGTTCACGGATAAAGCGAGACGGTTTATGGTATTTATCCTGACCGTACAAACGACGCATTTCAGCATAAGTGATGTACAGTTTCTGCATCGCACGGGTCATGCCTACGTAACACAGACGGCGTTCTTCTTCTAAGCGCCCTGCTTCTTCTGCCGACATTTGGCTTGGGAACATGCCTTCTTCCACACCGACCATAAACACCAATGGAAACTCTAGACCTTTCGCACTGTGTAATGTCATGAGCTGAACCGCATCTTCAAATTCGTCCGCTTGTCCTTCGCCCGCTTCTAGTGCTGCGTGGGTTAGGAATGCCGTCAGCAGTGACATGTCTTCGGCTTCTTCTGGTTTCTCGAATTGGCGAGTTGCGGTCACCAATTCCTCCAAGTTCTCAATACGTGCCTTAGACTTTTCGCCCTTCTCTTGCTCGTACATCGCGAACAAGCCCGAGTATTTAATCACATGGTCAGTTTGGTGATGCAGCGGCATCTCTAAGGTGTCGTCTTCTAGCGCGGTGACAAGCTCGATAAAACGGCTCAGAGCACCAGCAGCGCGACCAGCAAGCACCTTCTCGTCCAACATTGCCACACTCGCTTCCCACATAGTGCAACCACGGTCACGAGCCGCAAAACGGATGGTTTCAAGCGTCTTATCACCCAAACCACGCGTTGGCGTATTCACCACACGTTCAAACGCCGCATCATCGTTACGGTTGGCAATCAGACGCATGTAGCTCAAGGCATCTTTGATTTCCTGACGTTCGAAGAATCGCATGCCGCCGTAGATACGGTAAGGCAGACCGGCTTGAATTAACGCTTCTTCCAGAACACGCGACTGGGCGTTGTTACGGTAAAGCATCGCAGCGTCATTCAGAGCACCGCCCTTGTCTTGCCACTCTTTGATTTTGTTCACCGCAAAACGGGCTTCATCTAATTCGTTGTAAGCGCTGTAAACCGAGATAGGCTCACCGACCACGCCATCCGTCCACAACTCTTTACCCATACGCTCGGTGTTATTCGCAATCAGGGTGTTAGATGCTTCCAGAATGGTCTTAGTGGAACGGTAGTTTTGCTCAAGACGAATGGTATTCACGCTTGGGAATTCGAGCGTAAACTTCTCAATGTTCTCGACTTTTGCACCACGCCAACCATAAATCGACTGGTCGTCATCACCTACGATCATCACGTGACACTCAGGACCCGCCATCATACGTAGCCAAGCATATTGAATGTTGTTGGTATCTTGGAACTCATCCACCAAGATATGCTTAAAGCGTGCTTGGTAGTGTTCACGGACGAACTTGTTATCACGCAGTAGCTCATGTGCGCGCAGCAAGATTTCCGCAAAATCGACTAAACCAGCACGATCACACGCTTCTTGGTAAGCGGTGTACAACTGTAGATATGTCTTGGTTACTGGATCATGGTACGCATCAATGTGCGACGGGCGCAGACCTTCGTCTTTCTTACCGTTAATCCACCATGCCACTTGGCGTGCCGGCCACTGCTTCTCATCGAGGTTTTGCGCTTTAATCAAACGCTTTAGTAGACGCTGTTGG
Source organism: Vibrio sp. 661 (assembly GCF_033339315.1). NCBI lineage: Bacteria > Pseudomonadati > Pseudomonadota > Gammaproteobacteria > Vibrionales > Vibrionaceae > Vibrio > Vibrio sp. 661. Next base: position 21,572 of record NZ_JAWOUJ010000027.1, read on the forward strand.
TCGTCACTGTCAATGATTTGGAAATCTTCCGGTAGCTTCGCATCAAGATAGTGTGCACGCAGAATACGGTGACAAATTCCGTGGAAAGTACCATTCCACATACCGCCTGCACTGCCCATCATTAGCTCTTCGATACGTCCACGCATCTCTGCCGCCGCCTTATTGGTAAAGGTTACCGACATGATTGAAAACGGAGAAGCTTGCTCGACCGACATCAGCCAAGCGATACGGTGAACAAGAACGCGTGTCTTACCACTTCCTGCGCCAGCAAGAACGAGCAAGTTTTCTAGAGGTGCTGCAACGGCTTCACGTTGTTTATCGTTCAAACCGTCGAGTAATAGAGATGGATCCATCATGATGAGAGCTACTGGTTATTTATACATAAAAACCGATTATAACCTAAACAACCGGGTGCTGTTTAGACAAAACTTGATAAAAAAATCGATGTTTTTTTGCCCGACACATCAATTAGTTATATCTATTTGACCCTACAAACCCATTTACTTCGGAAATTTTTCTGAAAGTTTTTTAGCCAGTTTCCTATCTTTTAAGTTAAGCAAGTTGATAACAAAAACGCCAAAACAGGTGATTCATCTTGCCAACTTAAAGTAAAGGAAATCATTCAGAGGAATTTATTATGAAAAAGTCGAATCTAGCTGTTACTGCTGCTGTTACTGGTCTTCTAGCTCTTGGTGGCACAATGCTAACTGCAACTCCAGCTGTCGCTGCTGAAAAAGAAAAGTGCTATGGCGTTTCTAAAGCAGGTAAAAACGACTGTGCAACAAAAAGCAGCTCATGCGCTGGTACTTCTAAAGAAGATAACCAAAAAGACGCATTCGTAGTCGTACCAAAAGGTCTTTGTGACAAACTCGCTGGCGGTAGCACTTCTTCTTCATAATCTTTTATCGCTAGCTATTGTGAGGATGCGTTGACGCTCAACCAACGCAAAGCCAAGACGCATCCTTCTCTTCCCGCACGATTTGAAAAGGAGTTTCACGTGAAACACCACACCTTCCACGACCTTGTTGGAGTTGGATTAAGAACCCCACACCTCGATTACTTTAGCCAATCCCAGCCTGAGTTGTCTTGGTTAGAAATCCACAGTGAAAACTATTTCCAACCCAATGCAACAGAGCGCCATCAGCTACAAACGCTTCGCGAGCAATATCAAATTAGCTGCCACGGTATTGGTTTGTCGCTAGGTTCGGTGGAACGTGTTAGTCAAAAGCATCTTGCGCAACTTAAATCACTGATTGACTCAATCGACCCAATTCTTGTTTCTGACCATTTAAGTTGGAGTGAAAACGGCGGTCACTACTTTAATGACCTGCTTCCACTTCCGTATACGGAAGAAGCGCTCAACGTGTTCACTCGTAACGTGAATGAAGTGCAGGAATATTTGCAACGCGAGATCTTGATAGAGAACCCATCTAGTTATGTGAAGTTTCAACATTCGACCATCAGCGAATGGGAGTTTCTTACCGAAGTGCAAAAGCGCACTGACTGTCGTTTATTGCTCGATTTAAACAATGTTTATGTTTCGGCGTTCAACCACGGTTTTGATTGCGACACATACCTAGATGCGATTCCAGCCGACAAAGTGGATGAGATTCACTTGGCAGGTTTTACCATTAAACAACTCGACAAAGGTGAGATATGGATTGATACCCATAGCCGCCCAGTTAGCGATGAAGTTTGGCAGTTGTTTTCACAGTGGACAAAAAAACACGGTCCACGTCATGCGTTGATTGAATGGGACTTGGATATTCCCGCGCCAGAAGTCTTACTGGGAGAAGCACAGAAAGCATCGCAACTGCTGTTGCAAGGCACACTTCCAAGTGAACAAAGCGAACCAAGGAAGGCATCATGAATCTAGCCACCTTACAAAACCAGTTTGCTAAAGCCCTACATTATCAAGCACTCGGTGAAGACTGCGATATTGCCAGTGATGAGTTTACCGCTGATGAACGCATACAAATTTACCGCAATAACTTTATCGTCAGCTTAAGCGAGGTGTTATCCGCGACCTACCCGATGGTTGAAGCGCTGCTTGGTGAAGAATGCTTTGAACAGATAGCTCGCCAGCATGTTCTTTCTTACCCATTAAAAGAAGGAAATGTGGTGCATTATGGCGAAGGCTTTCAAGACACCATCATGCAGTTTAGTCAGGTGATCGCACAAGCACCTTACAGCCCTGAAGTCGCACGCTTCGAGTGGCATATCGACCTAGCTCGTCAAGCACAGTATGAGCAATCCAATGCAGCGGAATTAAAACCGCTTGCGTTACTTGGCGAAGTGAGTGAAGAGCAACAACCCGCTTTAGTCTTACACCTTAAAAAGGGCTGCCGCAGCTTTGACTCCAATTACGCAGTATTCGATCTATTTAGTGCGATTCAAACTGGGCAATTCGAACAACTTAATATCAACCAATTACAGCAAGGTGTCATCTCGATTCAAGCCAATGGAGAAGCCTTGTGTCACGCACTCGATGCCAATGTGTTCCAACTGCTGCAATGTTTAGAGCAGAAGCAGAGTTTGAGCGAAATACCTGAAGTTTTACTCGCTCATCTCAATCGCATCATGGCACTCGATATTGTTGACGGCTTTACATTGCAATCAATCTAAGGAGCACTCTATGACGGATACGGTTAAAAACTTAGTGAATCGGTACGACGATTTAATCAGTACCCTACAAGCTGGCTTTGTCCCTTTACTACTTCTCTTTTGTCGCTTGTGGGTAGCCTGGGTGTTCTTCAATTCAGGACTAATCAAAATCTCATCTTGGGATAGCACGCTGTACTTATTTGAGCTGGAATACCAAGTGCCAATCTTGCCATGGGAATTGGCGGCTTATTTAGGTACGGCTGCGGAGTTGGTTCTACCGGTGTTCTTGGCACTGGGATTGATTACCCGCCCGATGGCAGCAATGCTGTTTGTGTTCAACATCATCGCAGTGATCTCTTACCCACTGTTGTGGGAGAAAGGTTTTTATGACCACCAACTTTGGGGATTGATGATTCTTATCGTAATCGTATGGGGGCCAGGACCGCTGTCTTTGGACCACATCCTGAAAAAGAAAATGACGAGCTAAAAAAATCCCCGCATCATGCGGGGATTTTTTATTATTTATTCAAGTAAGCCAGTAGCTCTTCTGCTGAGATACCTTGCTGAGCGAGGTCTTTTGCCATCTGCTCGACTTGTTCATCTTTGCGTGACTCAATCACTTGCTGAAATTGGTACACGATATCACGCAAAATTGGCAGAGGTACTTGTTTCGCCGCACTACGAATACGCTCGGAGCTTTGATTACCCAGCTCATTAAGCAACTTGCCAAACATCACCTTTTCTGGTGAATCTTCCATTTGCTCTAGAATACGAGCCATTTCATACGTGGTTAACGACATTACTTTTTGAGTTCCGTTATGGTGTCAGGAAAAGTCTGAGTGACAAATATACACGCCTTACTTACATTGGAAAATACTAAATTACACTGATTTACGCTTTCGCAAAGCTCGAGTGCCAGTTCTTCCCTGCTTTTGTAAACAGAACGACCAACGCAGGTAATAGGACCCACATATGAATTGCGATCAAGGTTTGTGGATCCAGAGATAAGCGTTGCAGTGTACCCACCAACAAACCAGAGCCACTCATTTGGAACAATCCAAGCAGTGCAGCTGCCGTGCCCGCCTTATCACCAAACGGTTCTAACGCTTTCCCTGCCGCTGCACCCAGAATGAATGCAAAACCTACAGAAGACATGAAGATAGGTAGCATGAAAGAAAGCGCGGTATTCTGACCATTCATCACTAGCATGATCACACCTGCGAGACCCAGAGTTGAGATCCCGGTGACCAAGGTGTTGTGAGTTCCAACGCGCTCCATAAACTTAGGCGCCAGCATACATGCCGCAATGTTTATCACCGCATTTACACCAAACCAGAAAGTGAATTCATTCATCGACAGCCCCATCCCCGTCATCAATACCGACGGTGCTGAGGTAACGTAAGCAAGAATAACCGCCATCGCCATCAAGCATAATGACGCATGGAAAACAAAAGATGGTGTGCTAAGCACTGCCCAATACCGACTAAGCTTAAACACGGCTTGCTTTTCTGTTGACGGGTTAGTCTCTTTCATCATGAAAAACATCAATGATCCAGACACCACAGCAAAACCCGCCATAAAGCTAAAGTTAGCACGCCAGTCAAATTGCTGAGTTAACCAGCTACCTAGAATTGGAGCTAAAGCCGGAATGAAACAAATCGCACCGTTAAGGTAGCTGATCATTTTGCCGCTTTTTTCCGGGCCAAAGATATCGCGAACTGTTGCAAAGGCTGCTACCGATGTCGCACACGCACCTAAGCCTTGTAGCAGTCGGGAAACCAACATCCACTCAATATTTTGAGCACTCCACGCCAATAAAGCGCTCATCGCGTAAATGGTGATACCGCCCAATGCAACAGTTCGACGTCCGAGTTTATCTGCTAGGGGACCTGCGAATAGCTGACCAACACCCATAGCAAATAAGAACCAAGTGATCGTGTCTTGTGCTAGCGCATTATCGACCTGAAAAGTGGAAGCAATAAGAGGTAAAGCAGGTAGATAAATATCAATCGCTAAAGGACTGAAAAGAACCAAAAGGGTCAATAACGCCATCTGTTTTTTACTATTAGAAAACTGGCTAGACACACAACACTCCGAATTGGATAAAGAACTTTGGGTAAAGCTTAATCATCTGATGATATGAATGGAAATGATGTATAATCATGAGCATTATTCCTCAGAGGAAATTCACTGTGAACGTCGAAAAACTGGCTCGTATCGATTTAAATCTATTGGTCTGCTTTAAAGTGCTGATTGAAGAGTTAAACGTTACTCGTGCGGCCCACCGATTGTGCTTAAGCCAATCCGCCGTAAGTAAATCACTGGCTAAACTGCGCATTCAATTTGATGACCCGCTTTTCACTCGAAACTCACATGGATTAACACCTACGCCGCGCGCATTGTTTCTTAAACCGAAACTGGATCTGTTGATAAATCAGTTAGAAGTGCTGACTCAACCCGAAGAGTTTTCTCCGCAAAGCAGCGAATACCGTTTTCAAATAGCAGCGGTAGAGAGTGTCTACCCTCTCATTCTACCCCATTTCTTACCGGCGATTTTTCAACAAGCACCTGGCGTGACAATTAGCACACACCCGTGGTCGGATAATACATTTAAAATGCTTCAACGCGGCGAACTGGATTTAGGCTTAACTGGAAAAGATATCGATATAAACGATGCCAAGCTGACTCTTCAACCACCCGATGACATTTGCGAGTTGGAAATTTATCGTGATTACCAAATGTGCATTATTCGCAAAAACCACCCTGCGCTAAAACAACCTTGGAATCTGGAAGCCTATCTCGCCCTACGCCATGTACAGGTGCGTTGTGATGGCAACGACCGTTGGTTGCTAGATTATCGCCTTGCAGATATTGGCGCCGACCGCGATATTGCCGTCACTGTGCCCGACTTTAACAGTGCCGCAAGTTTATGTTCATACACCGACTTTATCTTTACTGCGCCAAGTCATTTTGTGCAACTTGCGGCCAAACAGCTTGATTTGGTCGTGCTGCCACTACCGTTAGAATTCCCACCTATGGCTTACACTTTATTCTGGCACCGAGATAGAGAAAACGACCCTGCATTAGGCTGGCTACGTACGATGATCACACAAAAAACCGATCACCTTAGATAAAAACACCGCACTCAATTTGCGCTTAGCGGCTAAAATGAGTAGCTTAACTGTCGTAGTCCTTTTTGGCTCATCTATGGCCTAGTTGTACTCCGACTCTATTGAAGTGATTGCGAACCTCAATGGAATCGTAAACTGCATGAAGCAGATGGAAACAGCTCCCACACCTGAGCATGAAGGAGCGGTAATTTGAAGGAATAACAGAGATGCACAACGATACCCAAAGCCGCGTGAATGCAATTCGCGAATGGCTAGCACAACATAATATTGATGCCCTACTTGTCCCTCATGAAGACGAGTACTTGGGTGAATACGTACCAGCGCACAACGAGCGTTTACATTGGCTAACTGGCTTTACTGGTTCTGCTGGTGCTGCGGTAATCACCAAAGACAAAGCCGCTATCTTTGTTGATGGTCGCTACACAGTACAAGTAACAAAGCAGGTTCCTGCTGATCTATTCGAATACCGTCACTTGATTGAAGAGCCTGCACTAGATTGGATTAAAGACCATCTTGCAAATGGCGCGTCTGTGGCAATCGACCCTCGCATGCACAACGCTGCTTGGCTAGACATGGCACAAGCAAAACTTGCTGGCGCACTTGAGCTTAAGATTCTCGATAGCAACCCAATTGATGAACTGTGGCACGACCGCCCTGCTCCTGTGGTTTCTGATGTTCGCCTAATGGCAACAGAAGCAGTTGGTCAGTCAAGTGAAAGCAAACGCCAAGAAATCGCAGAGCTCGTGAAAAAAGCCGGTGCAGACAGCGCAGTGATCACAGCACTTGATTCTATCTGTTGGTTACTCAACGTTCGTGGTCTTGATGTATCACGTTTACCAGTTCTGCTTTCTCACGCGATTCTGCACTCAGACTCAAGCGTGGAATACTTCCTAGATCCTGCTCGCCTACCTGCTGAGTTTGACGCTCATGTTGGTGCCGGCGTGACGGTTCATCACCCAGAAGCATTGCAAGCACGACTAGAAAACCTAACTGGCAAGAATGTACTGGTTGACCCTGCGACAAGTAACGCGTGGTTTAAGCTGGTGCTTCAAAACGCAGGCGCATCTGTGGTGAGTAAAGCTGACCCATGCCTAATGCCAAAAGCGGCGAAGAACTCAGTTGAAATCGCAGGCATGAAAGCATGTCATATCCGTGATGGCGTAGCGATGAGTAAGTTCCTATCTTGGTTAGATACTGAAGTCGCTGCTGGTAACCTGCATGATGAAGCGACACTGGCAGACAAACTGGAAGCATTTCGTAGCGAAGACCCGACACTTATGGATCTTAGCTTTGATACCATTTCAGCGGCAGGCGGCAACGCGGCCATGTGTCACTACAATCACGAAAACCAACCTGAACCTGGTAAGTTAGAACTGAACACACTTTACCTAGTGGATTCAGGCGGTCAGTACCTAGATGGCACGACAGACATCACGCGTACCATTGCGATCGGTCAGCCTTCACAAGAGATGATTAAACAATTCACTCTTGCGCTAAAAGGTCACATCGGTGTTGCTCGTGCACGTTTCCCGAAAGGCACACGTGGTTACCAAATCGATACGCTAGCTCGTCAGCACTTATGGGCGGAAGGCTACGATTACGATCACGGTACCGGTCACGGTGTTGGTCACTTCCTAAGTGTTCATGAAGGTCCAGCAAGCATTTCGAAGAAGCAAATCGACGTGCCTCTAACAGAAGGTATGGTGCTATCAAACGAGCCAGGCTACTACCGTGCAGATGCGTTTGGTATCCGTATTGAAAACCTAGAGCTTGTTGTTGAAACCGCAACAAACGGTGACTTCCCTGTTCTGTCATTTGAGTCGCTAACACGCTGTCCAATCGACAAGCGCAACATCAATGTTGATATGCTAACTCGTCCAGAGCTTGCATGGTTGAATGATTACCATCAGAAGGTATGGGATGAGATCAGCCCACTTGTTGAGGGTGATGTGAAAGAGTGGCTTCGTCAAGCAACGCTACCAGTAGCACACAGCTAGAAGCTAGAAGCTAGAAGCTAGAAGCTAGAAGCTAGAAGCTAGAAAAAAGTAGAGGGTTGATGTTTTGCATCAACCCTCTTTTTTACCTATGTTTCACGTGAAACATAACGATGACCAGTGGCTTTCTTTACTACTTAACCAGAATACGCTGAGTGCCAATCTCGCCATACAGGGTCAAAGCCTTTGGCTCGAATCATATCTTCCACAGAACCCGCACTTCGCTCATCACTGATCTCAAACTGCTCGAGTTCAACATCATCCATCGCATATCCACCCGGCTGAGTTTTAGATGCAGCAGACATACTGGTGATGCCTAACGGTAATGCATTGTCTCTGAACTTTGGTGATTCACGAGTCGATAATGACAACTCCACTTCTGGATTCAACAAGCGATAAGCGCAAATCAACTGCACAAGCTGCTTATCCGTCATAACTGATTTTGGTTGGAGCGCGCCCTCACAAGGACGCAAACGTGGGAAAGAAATCGAGTAACGAGTCTGCCAATACGTGCGCTCAAGATAGTCCAAGTGCGCTGCCACATAAAAACAGTCGGTACGCCACTCTTCCAACCCAATCAATGCGCCAATACCGATCTTATCGATGCCCGCTTTTGCAAGACGATCGGGTGTATCCAATCGGTATTCAAAATCCATCTTATTGCCACGCAAATGGTGCTCGGCATACGTCGAAGGATGATACGTTTCTTGATAGACCATCACCGCATCTAAACCCAATGTCTTGAGCTCAGCGTATTCGTCTTGATCAAGTGGCTGCACTTCCATCGCCAAATAGTTAAAACGTTGCTTAATCATCGGCACCATTTCGCGAAAGTATTTCATGCCCACTTTGGTTTCGTGTTCACCAGTCACCAGCAATACGCTATCAAACTTCATGCGTTTAATGGCTTCAACTTCTGCAGCCACTTCGTCCCTATTCAAAGTACGACGCTTGATTCTGTTCTCCATCGAGAAGCCACAATAAGTACAAGCATTGGCACACAAGTTAGAGAGGTATAATGGAATGTAAAGCGACATGGTATTACCAAAGCGCTTACGAGTGGCCGAATATGACAGCTGCGCCATTTGCTCTAAGTACGCTTCAGCCGCTGGTGAAATTAGCGCTTTAAAGTCTTCCAAATCACGCTTGGGTTTATTCAATGCTCGCTCGACATCTTGTGCCGTTTTCGCGTAGATCGACATCGAGATGTCATCCCAATTAAGCTGCTTAAATTGTTCAACGAAGCTCATGTTTTCCTCGCTTAATAGCTAAACCAATCTAAGACTAAAGCTCATCTAGGAATGACGTCAGTGGACTCGACGCAACCGCATGAGAAACCTTACCAGCAAGTCCGGCTTCATAAGCCATACGCCCCGACTCTACCGCCAACTTAAATGCCTTCGCCATCGCAACGGGATCGCTCGAAGACGCAATCGCAGTATTGACGAGCACGGCATCCGCGCCCATTTCCATCGCACGCGCGGCATGTGAAGGAGCACCAATACCCGCATCAACAACGACAGGAACATTAGCTTGGTCGATGATGATCTCTAGGAAATCGTGAGAAACTATCCCTTTGTTAGAACCGATCGGCGCACCTAATGGCATGACTGCAGCACAGCCTACTTCTTCCAATCGTTTACACAGAACCGGGTCAGCATGACAATAAGGAAGGACAATGAAACCCTCACGAACCAGTTGCTCAGCGGCTGCTAGTGTCTCAATTGGATCGGGCATCAAGTACTTCGGGTCTGGATGAATTTCTAGTTTTAACCAGTTAGTACCCAACGCTTCTCTCGCCAATTGTGCTGCAAACACAGCATCTTTAGCATTCTTTGCACCTGAGGTGTTCGGCAATAAGTTCACACCCGCTTGTACTAACGGTAGCAAAATATCGTCTTGTTGGTCGTTCACATCCACACGCTTCAACGCCATGGTCGCAAGTTGAGAACCCGATACTTGAATCGCTTCTGCCATTAATCGGCTGTTGGCAAACTTCCCTGTTCCCGTGAACAGTCTTGATTCGAATTGTTTATCACCAATTTTAAGCATCGACTTTAACCCCCTGCGATCGCTTGAAACAAAGAGATGCTATCTCCCTGTGAAAGAACTGTGCTAGCCCACTCACTGCACGGCACAACATTGTTATTAATTGCAAAAACACAGCCCATTTCAGGCAGCGCAAATTGACTAATGATTTGCTGTAGATTTGACTCACTGGCAACTTGATGTGACTGGCCATTGATGACAATAGTGATCACATCTAAGTCAGCAGCTGTCATTTGTGTTGTTTGTTGTTCTGATAACGTCATTGCTTCCAACTCTCTTAATTCTGCTCATTACCCGTAAGCTAAATCTGAGCACACACTTGGCACTGTTTGTCTTTGCTTATCGCCATGGTTTGCCATTGCAGCTTCAATCCATCGAACAGGTGTAACTTGGCAGTCTCGACATGAAACTTTCCCGTCGCCAGTTTTTGAATTGCCGCTATCGCTTGGTAGTTGCCAAGTGTGCCCACCACCGGACCGACGACACCGCTCTCACTGCACTTTTGCGTTTGTGGTAATTCGTCGAACGGATACAAACAGCGGTAACACGCTTTACTCTGCGCTTCTTGTTCACTTGGTGTTTGGTAATCAAAGACAGCAAATTGCCCTTGCCAACCAATTGCCGCCGCCGAGATGAGCGGCGTATTTTGCTCGAAACAAACTTGGTTAATTAGCTGACGCGTTGGCATGTTGTCGGTGCAATCCAAAACCACATCCGCCAACATCACCTCAAGCTGCAGCTGTGCTTTGTCTAATCGCTTATTGATAGCACGAACTTGAACCATAGAATTAAGTTCAGTCAATTGCTTTACAGTCGCTTTTGTTTTCGCAACTTGGAGGTCTTGTTCACGATAAATGATCTGACGTTGTAGGTTACTGCTATCAACTTTATCGTCATCAACCACAACCAATTTACCAACCCCCGCTGATGCCAAGTACAAACTCGCTGCGCTCCCTAACCCACCACAACCGATGATCAGCACATGCGATTTACTCAAACGTTCTTGCCCAATTTCGGCAATTTCAGGCAGAGCGACTTGGCGCTGATAGCGAAGAAACTGCTTATCCGTGAGCATGCTCGCCTCTCTTGGTATCCGCCAATTCATTATTCTGATCAGTGAACGTTAGCTGTCTTTCTTTCATCAGTTGTGCAAAGAACTCGATGACGGACTGAGGTGATTCTGCCAACGTAATAGCTCGCACAACTGCCAAACTAGAAACACCTGTTAGCCAAACTTGGTCAGCATTAGATTGGTCGATACCACCAATCGCAACCGTCGGAAAGCCAAGCACATAGTCACTTACTTCTTTGTCTTTTGAAGGTCTGAAAGCAGCCTCTGTATTTGTATAAGGAATGCTATCAATCAGCTTTTGATACAAAGCCAAGCGCACCAAACCTTGTGGTTTCGATGGCATCTGTTTTGTGGTGGTTGGGAAAATATGCCCTAGTGCGATGTAGCTAGGATGAATTTGTACGATGCGCAGTAGTTCGTAATAACCATGCGTAGAAAGACCAAGACGAATGCCGGCTTTAGTTATCTGAGCCAAATTCGATTCTTCTATGTCTTCTTGTCCTAGGTGAACGCCATAAGCGCCATGCTTGATTGCCAACTGCCAATAGTCATTGATGAACACTTGTGCTTGATACTGACGGCCTAGCTCAATTGCTCGAATGATCTGTTGTTCTAAATCGGCTTGTTGTGGGTTCTTGATTCGCAGTTGAATAGTGTTGATGCCTAGTGGCAGTAGACGCTCAATCCAAGCAACATCATCAACGACTGGATAGAGCCCTAGACTTTGCTTAGTTAGAGTTGGAAAGCTAACGCTCTCACCTTGTGCAGACCAACCAACTTGAATACCTAGCCGGTTATCCTCTAGTACAGGTGTGGGGAAATCATCAAATTGGTCAGCCCACTGAGTAGATCTTCCCTCACCAAGGTTGTCATTCAACAGTGTTTCACGTGAAACATTCGCTTGTTGAGTTAGCATTCCTCGAGCAAGTGTTAACGCATCTTCGATAGGAAAATCGAGTACTGTCAGCGTTACTATCCAAGCAAGGTGATGTTCAGGATCGAACATTGCGTTGAATTTGGACTTAACGGAAAGCGCTCTCACTTCGTTGTTAATTGGGTGACGCCAGATATCAAGCTGAAGCACTTTCTCCTTTTCATCGGATACCTGCGTATCAGCAATGCCAATATGAATCGCTTTCGACGGTTGCTTAGCGCACGCTTCTACCGACAAAGCAGAACGGTAATAGAGCACAAATGAACTCTCATGCTCAGAGTCATAATCATCAATGAGATCAGTCGTTATGTGTGTGGTCTGTTGGCCGCGAACAAGCTGAATAGATTGAGTTGGGCTCACACCCAACTCAATGTCTTCGATGCTAAAACCCTGTTCTTTCGCCAACAACAAACATTGCTGAACTAAACCTGCCAGTTCAATCAATGATGACGGAATAAGGATTTTGCTCATTAGTCACTTACCTCGGCATGTGCTGCTGGGTGGTATAGCTCGGAACCTGACTCTCTAAATTCTTGCGATTTCTGACGCATCCCCTCAAGAGGATCATCCAGCATTTTGATTGAGATAGCTTGGTCCGCAGCAACTTGCTCAGTGTCTTTCGCGTACTCTCGTACCTCTTGCGAAATCTTCATCGAGCAGAACTTTGGTCCGCACATCGAACAGAAGTGAGCAACTTTGCCGGACTCTTGAGGTAAGGTTTCATCATGGAAAGCGCGCGCGGTATCTGGGTCGAGTGACAAGTTGAATTGATCTTCCCAGCGGAACTCGAAGCGAGCTTTAGAAAGCGCATTATCACGAACTTGAGCACCTGGGTGCCCTTTCGCTAAATCAGCGGCGTGCGCAGCAAGCTTATAAGTGATCATGCCTACTTTCACATCTTCTTTGTTTGGTAAGCCAAGATGCTCTTTAGGAGTGACGTAGCAAAGCATCGCACAGCCATACCAACCAATCATGGCAGCGCCGATGCCTGAAGTAATATGGTCGTAACCAGGAGCGACGTCTGTCGTCAGTGGGCCAAGCGTGTAGAATGGTGCTTCATGGCAGTGCTCCAGCTGCTCTTCCATGTTCTCTTTGATCATATGCATTGGAACATGGCCAGGACCTTCGATAATTACTTGTACGTCGTATTCCCACGCAACCTTGGTTAACTCACCAAGGGTACGAAGCTCTGCAAATTGCGCTTCGTCGTTAGCATCGGCCACCGAGCCAGGACGCAGACCATCACCGAGAGAAAGTGCCACATCATACTTAGCACAGATTTCACAGATCTCTCGGAAGTGGGTATATAAGAAGCTTTCTTGGTGATGCGCTAAACACCATTTCGCGATGATAGAACCACCACGAGAGACGATGCCAGTAACGCGTTTTGCAGTCATTGGCACATAACGAAGTAGTAAACCGGCATGGATAGTAAAGTAGTCAACGCCCTGCTCTGCTTGCTCAATCAGGGTATCGCGCATCACTTCCCAGTTAAGGTTTTCCGCAACACCATTCACTTTCTCAAGCGCTTGATACATTGGTACGGTACCGATCGGAACCGGACTGTTACGTAGAATCCACTCGCGAGTTTCGTGGATGTTACGTCCAGTAGAGAGATCCATAACGGTATCTCCACCCCAACGTGTCGCCCAAACTAGTTTCTCTACTTCTTCTTCAATCGAAGAAGTGACCGATGAGTTACCGATGTTGGCGTTCACTTTGACCAAAAAGTTACGTCCAATGATCATTGGTTCGGATTCTGGGTGGTTAATATTGGAAGGGATAATAGCGCGACCTTCGGCGACTTCTTTACGCACGAATTCGGCGGTAATATCTTTTGGTAGGTTCGCTCCGAAGCTTTGACCCGGATGCTGTTGATTCAGCACTTCATCGCGATACTTGGCACGCCCCATGTTTTCACGCAGCGCGATGTATTCCATTTCTGGGGTAATAATACCTTTGCGAGCATAGTGCAATTGGGTCACACAATGGCCATCTTTGGCACGTCGAATACGTGGTAGATTACCGTAACGAAGATCGTCTAGTGTTTCGTCTTCTAAGCGTTCTTTGGTGTACACCGAGCTTACTTCATCAAGTAGCTCAGTATCGGCACGCTCTTCAATCCACCCTTCTCTCAGCTTAGGTAAGCCGCTATAGAGGTCTATGGTGTGCTCTGGATCTGTGTATACACCCGACGTATCGTAAACGCGTACTGGCTCATTAGGTTCGAATATAGGCGCTTCTTTTGTGCCTCCAATAAGGCTATCAGCGAGTGATATCTCACGCATTGGCACACGAATATCTGGACGTGAGCCTTCAACGTAGACTTTGCTTGAATTGGGGTACGGTTGTACCGAGAGTGTATCAATGAACTGTTTTGCTTCCAGTCTCGCTTGTTTGCGACTCGACATAGCATTTTTCCTTGCTTTGTTATACTAGATAAAAAGTAATTGGATAAAAATGCTTGGCGGATAGATGCGACAAGAGGAGTCAAATTAAGGCTAGTTAAAGCTTACGATATTTGCCTGTAACAACATTCGACTTTTGATAGGTCAACCAGAAAGAACTCCGGTGTGAATATCTTCTCTTGTTCCCTTCGCAGATTCTAATCTGATCAGGTTCAACGGATCCCGAATTAACGGTCTCAGCCTTATGGCACTCCGACAAGTGATGTCAGTATATAAAAACGGCTTGGTGAAACCAAGCCGACCTGTTCAATTTTTAACTACTTTGCTAGCTGCGCATCAATAATTGAAAGCCTATCCACGCAGCTGAAATACTTAACACTACATTCAACAATACGTTCAACCCCATCTTAAAGAAAGCGCCCTGCTGCATAAGCAACACATTATCCATCGAGAAGGTGGAAAACGTCGTTAGTGCCCCTAAAAAACCCAAGCCAATCACTTGTCGCCAAGGTTCCGTTGCCAAAAGTTCATTATCGAAAGCTGCTATCAATAAGCCCATCATAAATGAGCCAACAACGTTAACGGTTAACGTACCATATGGAAAACCACGCCCCAATAAAATGACACAAAGTTCAGAAATTAAGTAACGAGAACATGCACCAAATGCACCACCCAATGCAATAAAACCCAAAACGGATAGTTGTCCCATAATTCCCCCAGAAAAGTTAATGGCGACATTGTAATCAAATTTACGGCAATAGTGATTATACAATCTTAGAATTCAGCCAAGTATAGCGCTTAAAACTTATCAAGATTTAAAAAGTTACAGGAGTCACTTTACTTCAATATAACCCATCAACCCCGTCTTCATGTGTTCGATCACATGACAATGGTACATCCAACGTCCAGGGTTATCTGCAACAAATGCCGCTTTCGCACTGCCGTTTTTTCCAAGCAAGACCGTATCGGTATGAAACGGTTCGTCGAGTTTTTTTCCATCTAACTCAAGAACCGTAAATGTGTGTCCATGAAGGTGAATAGGATGATGATATTGGGTGACGTTCTTTAGGTTGAAGATATAGGTTTTTCCCATCTCCAATGTTGAAAGGGGCGGCGGAATATTATCTTTGCTCATTCCCTCCCAAGCCCGTTTGTTCATCAGCCAGAATTTAGGTATCGCTTTGCCCGATTTATCAGCAGGAGTGATCGCGCCCTCCCACTCAAACACATAATCGATTTGCTCTGCATTTTTCAAATCGAGAGCTGGCACAGGGTTGAGAGGTAATAAAGGCAGTTTCTGGTTGTTCGGCAGGTCAGACTCAACAACGTCAAACTCGCACAAAGGGAATGGGAAGCGTCCTTTCATTTGACGCACATAAACACGTTTTCCAACCTTCGGAGCAATCAATCCGATATCTAACCTCATTCCTGGACCAATTTTGTGCTGAGTGAGCTTATAAGGCGTTTTAACAGGATTACCATCTATAGCAATAACCCAAGCCTCTGCCCCTTCTATAGCGATCGGGTAAGTAATGGTGTTATCGACATTAGCAATTCTTAATCGCGTGGTAGCATTCTGCTTCAGCGTATAAACAGGTTCATGCACACCATTGACGCTACTCCACTCTCCGGGAGTCCCCATACGAGCGCTCAAGCGCGGTACCATAAGGTTCTTCCACTGACCTTGTTTGTCTAAATGCCAATGCTTTAGAACTATTTCCTGTTCTTCATCAAATAGAACAGGCTCAGCCTCTTCAACGATAATTAGCCCAACTAAGCCCATACCAAGTTGCTTAACGCTATTCATGTGGGGGTGATACCAAAACGTGCCTGCATCTGGCGGTGTAAATTCATAAACGAATGTTTCACCCGGCATGATAGGCGGCTGGCTTAAGAAAGGTACACCATCCATTTCAATAGGGATTCGCAAGCCATGCCAGTGGATTGTAGTCGGCTCTGAAAGCTTGTTAGTAAACCTAATTATAACTTTCTCGCCTTGGCGACAACGAATCGTAGGCGCTGGAATCGAACCATTAAATGCGAGTACGTCTGTGTTAAACCCAGGGATAAATTCTGCAGTAGAAGGCTCTGCAGTGATATCGTATATATATTGCCTCTGCTTATTAGTGCTCCTAGATAGAGAACATGCAGGTAGAACGGTAAGCGCGGAGATTGCTAAGGATGATTGAAGAAAGCGTCGACGAGATATATCCATACATAGTTACTCATTAATCCAGATCGGTTGAGTGTAACTAAATATAAATAGTGATTCCCCTTTATTATTAAAATTTCGGGCCACTGATCATTACAGCTAACTGTAGTTTCGTTCGTTCAGTAGATTAAATGCTGCCAAAGTACAGCAGAAAGCCATACTTACGGGATAAGAGTAGAAATAAGCTGTAATAATGAGAAGAAACCAGATACAAAAAAGGCTCTGACCTAAGTCAGAGCCTGATATGTGGCAGGGGTGGAGAGATTCGAACTCCCAACACGCGGATTTGGAATCCGCTGCTCTGCCAATTGGAGCTACACCCCTATGGAATTTTCATATTCTAGATTTGACAAAACCTCGCATAAGCGAGGTTGTCGATATTAAGTGGCGGAGTGGACGGGACTCGAACCCGCGACCCCCGGCGTGACAGGCCGGTATTCTAACCAACTGAACTACCA
>NZ_JAWOUJ010000028.1:0-30543 GCF_033339315.1 Vibrio sp. 661
GTGACTTTCGTCTCACTCCGTGTCGGTGGATGCGCAGTATAGGGAGTTGAGAAATTAGTACAAGCGTTTTTTGCAAAAAAACTCTCAACCGAACAAATAACGAGCATTCTGCATAGATGCTCAACGATCTTGTCTAATATTTCGGGTTGCAGAGGATCTTTTCATGATGAAACACCTGACTTCTGCATTAAAAGATCGCCGATTTCTTTGTGATTTTGATTGCTGATCTTATCTCTCTTGGTTCTTTTTTCTCTTTCTATCTATATAAAGACGAAAAAAGAGCAGAACGATGACGAACTGCTCTTTTGGTCTTTGCTTTTTATTTGGGGTACTTCAGGTGAAGTCTTGGAAAAGTGTTTCTTCTATATATAGAAGAAAAGATCAGAGCATCCTTGCCCTTCTCTTTACGACAGATTAGTTAGGGGTATATCTAAATGTCGTTATTGTTCGATGACGCATTGAGCTCGTAAGAGTGGAGCATGCTTGCATTCCCAATGACGTCATCTTCGAGAGGAACTTAGTTCTTCAATACTTTTACGGTGTAGCTACCATCTTTTTGTTGGTATAAACCGTGGATGTCGGTTTCGAAACCTGGGTAATGCGCACCGATCTCACAAAGCATCTCTAGGAAGTCCAGCACAGGGCGAGACTCTTGAGTCACCATTTCACCAGGAAGTACTAGTGGCACACCTGGAGGGTAAGGAAGGATCATGTTCGCACTTACGCGGCCAACCATTTCTTCCAGTTTGATTTCTTCTACGTTACCGCGAAGCTCTTCTTGCCATGCTGCGTGTGGTGTTACTTTCATTTCTGGAAGTACATCGAACGCTTTGTACATTAGCTCTGGTAGGTTGTATTTCTTAGTTAGGTCATGAATTGCTTGTGCTAGTTCTTGAACGCGCATGCCTTCATAGAAGCTTGGGTCTTCGTTGTATAGCGAAGGTAGGAAGCTCTTGATGGTTAGGTTCAAGTCGTAGCCACGTTTAAATTCAGTTAGGCCGCGTAGCAATTGCATTGCTTTTGATTTGTCGATACCGATTGAGAATAGGAACAACAAGTTGTATGGACCTGTTTTCTCTACCACGATGCCGCGCTCGTCTAGGAATTTAGCCACCAGCGAAGCAGGAATACCTGATTCTTCTAGTTCGCCTTCTTTATTCATCCCCGGAGTCAGTAGCGTTACTTTGATTGGGTCAAGATACATGTGGTTGTCATCCATGTTCTTGAAGCCGTGCCATGTGTCGCTAGGGTCTAGTTTCCAACATTCCGTGGTATCGATGTTTTCTGGTTGCCATACATCGAAGAACCAGCTGTCGCTTTCTGCTTCTAGACGTTTGATCTCTTTACGGAAGCGGATTGCGCGATCGATAGAGTCTTGCATCAACTTCTTACCAGTGTTGCCGCGCATCATTGCCGCTGCAGTTTCAGTAGAAGCAACAATGCCGTACTGAGGTGAAGTTGAAGTGTGCATCATGAATGCTTCGTTGAAAGATTCTTTATCAAAGTCGCCTTTCACGTGAATCATTGAAGCTTGTGAGAACGCTGCCAACAGTTTATGTGTTGATTGTGTTTCGTAGAACACTTTGCCTGGCATCGCTTCACCACTCATACCACATTTACCTTCGTAAATTGGGTTGAAGTTAGTGTAAGGCACCCAAGCACTGTCGAAGTGGATGTGTTTACAATCTAGCGACTCTTTGATGAATTGTGTGTTGTACAACAGGCCATCGTAAGTTGAGTTAGTCACTACTGCGTAAGTTGGTGCTGTTGCACCTGGTGTCTTCGCCACTTTCTCTGCAATGACATCGCGGCTGAATTCGCTTTGTGGAATACCACCAAGGATGCCGTATGCGTTACGAGTTGGGCGGAAGTAGATTGGTGTCACGTCGCTCATCATCATTAGGTGAGTCAGAGATTTGTGACAGTTACGGTCAATCAGTACTGTGCTGCCAGCAGGTGCTGAGTACATACCAACGATTTTGTTCGATGTAGACGTACCGTTAGTTACGATGTACGAGCTGTCTGCATTGAATGTGCGTGCGATGTATTCTTCTGCATCTTTATGTGGACCTGAGTGGTCGAGCAGAGAACCTAGCTCAGGCATTGAGATTGATACGTCCGCTTTGAATGTGTTTGGACCGTAAAAATCGTAGAAGATGCTACCAGCAGGGCTTTTCTGGAATGCAGTACCGCCCATGTGACCTGGAGTACAGAAGGTGTATTTACCTTCTTCTACGTATTTGAATAGCGCTTTAGTGAATGGAGGCATGATGGCATCTTTGTATGCCTCAGTCGCTTGGTTGATTTTGATAGCGATGTCGTCAGCCATACCTAAAGCGTACTCGAAGAAGCTCACGTTTAGACGTAGGTCTGTTAGTGAAATGTCTAGAGTAGACTGTTCGTTAGCAAATGCGTGAACAGGCAGTTTTTCGTTGATTTGGCTGATACGTTCACATAGCTCTAGTGAGTATTTATCCCAGTCGAACAGCACACCGCAAATGCGAGGGTTCATCTCAATCATTTTGATCAAGTCTTTATCATCTACTGGGTAAACCACTTCGTAGCCCGCTTTCTCAAGAGCAGCGTGAAGTTGACGAACTGGCTCTTCTTTAAAGAACACACCCATGTGGTTCAAGATAGCGAATATATTCATTTGGACATCTCCAAGGCAAATGAGGGCGCTCTTTGCCATTTACAGGCAATGAGTAAAGTGAGCGCCGCGTGAATTTGGGTTTTATGGGCTGGCACCTTAGTGCCAGCGTTTTGGGGATTAGTTGCTTGCTTGGGCAGGCATGTCGTCAGCGTGCATTTTCACGTACTGAGCAAGACCTGCTTTTTTGCTGTAGAACATCAAGATAACTAGAGACACGATGAAGGTTGCTGTTAGCGTACCGCCCTCTGCACCTGCTAGTGCGATGAAGCAGAACAGACAAGCCACACCAGAGAACAGCATTACGAAGCCGTTGCGTGTTGTCATACCTTCGAAGCGAATCAAGTTAATGCTTGAGTAGAAGTAAGGCAGCATTGTTAGTAGAACTGCGTCAGTCGTTAGCTGGTTGAACAGGTCTGATGCGTGTGCTGTTTTAGAGCTGAAGAACATCAGTACAACCATCAGTGCAGTCATCTTGATTGACGCAAGGATTAGACCTTTCTTAGGCACACCGTTTTTGTCAGTTTCGCCGTAGATTTTAGGGAAGTTGCCATCGCTTGCTGCACGTTTACCAGCCTCGCCCACCAGCATCATCCAAGAACCTAGCGAAGTGAAACATGCTAGTGCTGTGAATGCTGATACGAATGGTGCAGTCCAGCTACCGAATAGCTCAGTGGTTGCCAATGCAAATGGCGCACCTGATGCCGCAACTTCTGACGCTGGGAACATGCCGCTGATCATTTGAGTTGATAGGATGTAAATCACACCTGCGATACCAGTACCTAACATAGTTGCTAGTGGTACAGTACGTTTAGGGTTTTCTACCATACCAGTCGATACCGCAGCTGATTCCACACCTACGAATGACCATAGGCAGATAAGAACCGCTGTTACTACCGCGTGGCTGTCAGTGCCTGCTGATACGTTCCAGTTTTGGCTGTAAAGCGCAGTATCGAAGTGCGTCCAACCAAATGCAGCTGTACCAACAACTGGGATAAGGATAAGAACTAGACCAAGCGTACATAGACGGCTTACCCAGCTACCACCAAGTAGGTTGACGAAAGTGAAGATCCATACCGATGCAATCGTCGCAATACCTGCTGGGATTGGGTTATTAAGCACAGGGAAGAATACTGAAAGGTAAGAAACACCTGTAATGGCAATAGCCAGGTTACCAATCCAGTTCGCGTGGTAATAAAGAACGCCCGTTTGGAAACCAAATACCGGAGACACTTCGCCAGCATAAGCGATAGGACCACCTTCTTGTGGGTTTTTGGTTGCCAGACGAGCGTAAACGAACGCCAGACTCAGTGCACCGACCAAACAGATCAGCCAACTGAAGATTGAAACAGAGCCTACAGAGGCAAGACTAGAAGGTAATAGTGCAATACCACTACCCATCATGTTACCGGCTACGACACCCGTACAGGCAATAAGGCCGATTTTTTTCGCATTCGATGACATAACATCTCCAAATCTATTCTACTCGAGTCAACATGACTCAAACTGAATGGTTATTAGCGAGATGCTATGAGGAGGAACCTTCTCGACCTCGCTAAATTTCGAAGTGAAGACTACGCCCAAAAATCGGGAAAAAAATAAACTTGGTGTTATCAATAAAATGATTAGTTCATCAACATCAAGTTGAGATAAACATGATAAACACAAAAATATAAAACTATATTATTCATACGGTTATAAGAAAAACATCAAACCTTCTACCGATAGATAAACTCTCATCAACTCGTTGGTCATCGCGATAAAAGTTATCAACCTCTATCAACTTCCCCATCCCGAAGGGTTAATTCCCTGAAGTGTTGATTCCATAAATCTCTCCCTGATCGCGCTTTTTGACCCACATCAATATTCATCTCGCCTGCAAGAAAGCATCAAAATCATTCTCGCCACATAACTCAGCCAGACACTTCATACAATCAATAGAGATAGAGATAGAGATAGAGATAGAGATAGAGATAGAGAAGCAAAGCGGGTATGTATTCCCGTTGCAAGCTTGCGCTGTTAGCTCCTTCGTAAGTCATTGCCCCACCGCCTCACCCTTTGCACTTTTCGACAGCGACAAAAAAGCCCCTCACCGAAATGAGGGGCTAGCATTAGACTGACGTTGAGTCCGAGAGAATTAAAGCATTCGAACGACAGAAGGGTGAACGGCGCGATACATGGCGTAATCAATCGCCTTCATGTTACTTGGGAAGACCAAGTTTTCGCACAGCAGGTACGTCTCAACCGACGTATCAATATAGAAAGCTTCACTGTAAGACTCACTGGCTAAATCCAGATCACCGTCCAATTCGGCGTGCTTACCGCGAATCACATAGGAAAGCACTGAATCACGTAACCTCAATGCCTGTCCGAGATGCCGCTTGGCTAACGCCTTGTCACCAATGATGGTTTCGTGCAGTGCTAAAGCTTCATAAATTCGCGGTTGAATTGGCCCCACCATCATTTTCACATTAGTCTCTAGTGCTTCACTGAGCTGCTGCATTCGCCCTTTCTTCAACTCCTGTGAGAAATCAAGTGCCTTTTGTACATGGTAAGCAATCAACAACTCAGCTTGAACGTAAGCATTATCCGGCTCGATTTCTAAAATGTTTTCCATCAAGTCGATACCTTGGCGGAATTGTTTAGTATCAGAGACATTAAGGTAATGGTTAGCCTGAACAAACAACTCCAACGCGTCGGGATTTATTGGCATTCCCGCCACCAGCATCGTAGATTTCAATTTGGCATCCGATACTTTCAGCACTTGCATCAAATCCAACGACGCTTGTTGAAGCACTGTCTTTAAATGACTACTGGTTAACGCGTATTGACGACTAAACAACACCTTTTCAGATGAGTTATTGCGATATTCCACCTCTAAAAAGCTACCACCATCATTTTCACGAACCCGCACCACAACCGATTTGCCCGGCACAATACCCGAGGTAAACGACGCCTTCTTTAGCATGACTCGGTAATCGCTCACTTGAGCAATGTCGGACATCAACTTTTGGGCGAATCCGTCTGCCAAATCGTAGCTTAATCCTTCATTCGTAAAATTATCTTGAAACTTGAACTCAATCAGATGGGTATCGATGGCTTGGGTAATACGCACTTCCGATTGCTTGTAGGTAAACACGCCCATCACTACGACCAACATACTGATCCAGATGAAGTTCATAATTCCCAATCGCCAAGGACTGATTTTGTTTTTGCTCTGAGGTGCTTTTTTCTCTTTTGACATCTCGCAGACCGCGCGAGTTAGAGGACCGGCAGGAAAGGTAACGGCTGGTGCTATAGGTAGACAATCCTCTTCCGATTCTTCAACCGAAGGTGGGATCTCTTCATTTTGCCGACTTGTGACAAACTCTTCATGCGTCATAGCAACCACGTTCGCTACCAGCTTATAGCCACGCTTGGGCACCGTGATAACGTAGTTGGTATTTTCCTCTCGACCGTCACGTAGTAGCTTACGCAACTCAAAGATGGATTGAGTCACCACTTGATCGGTCACAATCGCTCCAGCCCAAACGTACTGAATCAATTCCTCGCGGTTGAACACCTCATTCGCATGCTCCGCTAAGAAGTGCAAAAGATTAATTAAGCGTGGCTCAACAGTAACTTCCCTATCTTGTCGATACAGCTTATTTTCATCAACGCTCAAAACCCAGTCATTGATTTGAAAATAGACTCCAACCATGTATGAAAACTCTCGTATCTACAGACAGCGTTACGCTAGGAATCAGACAATGGTCGATTCCTACAAGTAACTAAAGGCAAGATTATAGGTGGGAAAGCAGCGTGTACCTAGAAAAGCAAGTCGCCAAAAATGCAAACTTAAGTTAAGTGATGCAAGAATGAGACTACTCAAGTGCTGCGAGGATAGAGCAATGTGTGGCGTCATCGTCTGTATGACCACAACAAGCATCATTAATCTTCTTTAACGCTCGGCGAATTTTCGTCAGCTCGTTAATTTTCCCATCAATCAGCTCTAACTTAGCAGAAGTAATGGCTTTTACCTCTGCACAGCTGTGTTCTGTCGCTTCTAACTTAATTTCTAACAGGTCTTTAATTTCATCCAGACTCAAGCCAAGATCTTTACCTTTGAGGATAAAGTGCACCTGCTTTTGATTCTCTTCATCATACAAGCGGTAGCCTGATTCGCTTCGCCCTGCGGGTTTTATTAGCGCGTTTTTCTCGTAGAAACGCAATGTATCGGCAGTCACACCACAACGTTTTGCCAGTTCACCTATCTGAAACATAACTTTCCCTATTAACTATCTCGTTACTTTTAAAGCTAAAGAACGACTTTTTTGCAATTATTTTTGAGATGCCAAACGATTGCGCGAGCTTTTTTGTAATAAATTGGTTAGAATACGCGCCATCAAATGTGGAGACTGTTTTCTAACCAGAAAACACCCTGCAAAGGTCTTTACCAAAACTGGCCAATATTTTACCCCAAGAGGTAAAAACAAGTTCATTTTTGGCAAACATCTTTAACTCCGTGAATTTGAGGAAAATGGAAGCATGAATAACGCTCGTCCTATTCGCCGTGCGCTTATCAGCGTATCAGACAAAACAGGTATTGTTGAGTTTGCACAAGCTCTTGCTGAGCGCGGTGTCGATATCCTATCTACTGGTGGTACAGCTCGCCTACTTGCCGAACAAGGCATCGCCGTAACTGAAGTCTCTGACTACACTGGTTTCCCAGAAATGATGGACGGCCGCGTTAAAACGCTTCACCCAAAAGTTCACGGTGGTGTGCTTGGTCGTCGTGGCCAAGATGATGACGTGATGGAAAAGCACGGCATCAACCCTATCGATATGGTTGTCGTAAACCTATACCCATTCGCAGAAACCGTTGCCAAAGAAGGCTGTACACTAGCCGACGCTGTTGAAAACATCGATATCGGCGGCCCAACCATGGTTCGTTCTGCAGCGAAAAACCACAAAGACGTGACTATCGTTGTTAACGCAGGTGATTACGGCCGCGTAATTGCAGAGATGGACGCAAACGAGAAGTCTCTAACACTAGAAACTCGCTTCGACCTTGCCATCGCTGCTTTTGAACACACTGCCGCTTACGATGGCATGATCGCAAACTACTTCGGCACTATGGTTCGATCTTACGGTGAGAACAAAGAAGGTGATGAAGAGAGCAAATTCCCTCGTACGTTCAACCAACAGTTCGAGAAGAAGCAAGACATGCGCTACGGTGAGAACAGCCACCAAGCAGCCGCATTCTACGTTGAAGCAAACCCACAAGAAGCATCCGTTTCTACTGCTCGCCAAATCCAAGGTAAAGCCCTTTCTTACAACAACATCGCAGACACGGACGCCGCACTTGAGTGTGTGAAAGAGTTCAACGAGCCAGCATGTGTGATCGTAAAACACGCGAACCCATGTGGTGTAGCGCTGGGTAAAGACATTCTAGAAGCATACAACCGCGCTTACCAAACTGACCCAACATCAGCGTTCGGCGGCATCATTGCATTCAACCAAGAGCTAGATGCTGAAACAGCAACCGCTATTGTTGAACGTCAATTCGTTGAGGTCATCATCGCTCCTTCCGTTTCTGCTGAAGCGATTGAAGTGGTTGCCGCGAAGAAGAACGTACGTCTACTTGAGTGTGGCGAATGGACAACGAAGACAACTGGCTTTGACGTGAAACGCGTGAATGGCGGTCTACTGGTTCAAGACCGCGACCAAGGCATGGTAAGCCTAGACGACCTAAAAGTGGTTTCTAAGCGCCAGCCAACAGAAGAAGAGCTAAAAGATGCACTGTTCTGCTGGAAAGTAGCGAAATACGTGAAATCTAACGCGATCGTTTACTCGAAAAGCGACATGACTATCGGTGTAGGTGCTGGCCAAATGAGCCGCGTTTACTCTGCGAAAATCGCAGGCATCAAAGCTGCAGACGAAGGTCTACAGGTTGAAGGTTGTGTAATGGCATCAGATGCATTCTTCCCATTCCGTGACGGTATCGACGCGGCTGCAGAAGCAGGCATCAAGTGTGTTATCCAACCAGGCGGTTCTATGCGTGATGACGAAGTTATTGCAGCGGCAGACGAACACGGCATGGCGATGATCTTTACCGGTATGCGTCACTTCCGCCACTAATCCTCTCGTCTTCACTGGGACGATAACTGCGTTGACGGCGTTCACTTATCCTAATCACATAGCATACTATGCTCATAGGAATAAGTTCACTTGTCGCCTTGTCCTCGTCCCATTGAATTAGAGAGGCCATACTCAGGTCTTTGCGAAATATCTGAGTTTGAGCAAACGGTATTTATAAGATTAAGGATTTTCATATGCGAGTTTTAATCATTGGTTCAGGCGGTCGTGAACATGCGCTAGGCTGGAAAGCAGCGCAAAACCCAAATGTTGAGACTATTTTCATTGCTCCAGGCAACGCAGGTACAGCACTAGAGCCAAAACTAGAGAACGTAAACATCGATGTAGAAGACATCGCTGGCCTTGTTGCTTTCGCCAAAGAGAAGGCGATTGAACTGACTATCGTTGGCCCAGAAGCACCGCTGGTTATTGGTGTGGTGGATGCGTTCCGCGAAGCGGGCTTACCAATCTTTGGTCCTACCCAAGCCGCAGCGCAGCTTGAAGGCTCTAAAGCGTTTACTAAAGACTTCCTTGCTCGTCACCAAATCCCAACCGGTGCCTACGCAAACTTCACAGAAATTGAACCAGCGCTTGCTTACGTGCGTGAGCAAGGTGCACCGATCGTGGTGAAAGCCGACGGCCTTGCTGCTGGTAAAGGCGTGATTGTGGCAATGACGCTAGAAGAAGCGGAAGACGCAATCAAAGACATGCTAGCAGGCAACGCATTTGGTGATGCTGGTAGTCGTGTCGTTATCGAAGAATTCCTAGATGGTGAAGAAGCAAGCTTCATCGTGATGGTGGATGGTGAGAACGTTCTACCAATGGCCACCAGCCAAGACCACAAACGCGTAGGCGACAAAGATACTGGTCCTAACACCGGTGGCATGGGTGCATATTCTCCTGCTCCAGTGGTGACACAAGAAATCCATAACCGCATTATGGAAGAAGTGATTTACCCAACGGTACGTGGCATGGCCGCTGAAGGTAACCCTTACACTGGTTTCCTATACGCGGGTCTGATGATCGACAAAGACGGCACTCCGAAAGTAATCGAGTACAACTGCCGCTTCGGTGATCCTGAGACACAACCTATCATGATGCGCATGGAATCGGATCTTGTTGATCTGTGTCTAGCGGCAATCGACGAGAAACTGGATCAAGCGGAATCGAAGTGGGATCCACGAGCATCGATTGGTATCGTGCTAGCAGCCGGTGGTTATCCAGCAGCGTACAACAAAGGCGACGTTATTTTGGGTCTGCCACAAGTTGAAATTGAAGGCGAAAAAGTCTTCCATGCTGGTACAGATAGCAAAGATGGCGACATCGTGACAAACGGTGGTCGTGTTCTTTGTGCAACCGCACTTGGCAACAGTGTATCAGAAGCGCAGCAGCGTGCTTACGAGCTTGCAAAACAGATCAGTTGGGATGGCATGTTCCATCGCAACGACATCGGCTACCGTGCAATTGCACGTGAGCAAGAAAAATAAAAACAACATAAGTTGGCTAAAAAACAAAAGGCGCACTCAGCGCCTTTTTTATTGTTCTTGTTCGACAGAATTCGAAGCAATGTTTATTCAGAGATCAACTTTGGCCGAGAAACACAATCAAAGTCATCGTCATTGAGCATCAACAGTTCATCGACCATTGCTTTGTTTCGTGACTGCTTGCCGACAAAAGCCACATAACTGTCTACCGATGAGAGACGCTCGATAATAAATTTTGGCAGCGTCTGATTAAACTCGAGTGTCGAGAACACCTTACCTTTGCAGGTTTCAAACGATTGACCATTCCAATAACCTTGAATAAGGCTCTGATTGTTACGAGACTGCGCCTTAACCGATGCCACTACGTCATTCGCTTCTGCTTTGTAGCGCTCTAATTGGTCATGCTGGAGTGGTAAGACTTTACGGTTAACACGATATTGTTGGTAAACCGCTTCGCCATCTTTATTGAAACGGATGTGGATTTGAAAAGGCACCAACTCTTGTTTGGTATCAACTTGCTCGCCTTTTCGAATCAACTCTCGCAACTCACCTTCGTCCCAGCGATAATCACTCTGGAACCAACCATTGTCCCCCATAGTCACATAATCAGCCGCCGTACTCACACGAGTGAGTTTCTCTGTCATCCAGTACAAGCTGCTAGCATCTCCCGCAACTTTACCACCAGAAAAATGCGTGAATTGTTCTAAATTAGGAGTTTCAACCGATGAACAGCCAAAAAGGGTAAGGCTAGATAGGAGAAGTGAAGTGAGTAGATGTTTTTTCATGAAATTGCACCGAGGCAGGATACCTCGGTGCATTCTAACTTAGTTTACTGATTCTTTCAGCGCTTTACCTGCTACGAATGCTGGTACGTTAGCTGCTGCGATTTGAATCTCGTCACCAGTCTTAGGGTTACGACCAGTACGTGCAGCGCGGTGGTTTACTTTGAATGTACCAAAACCAATTAGTTGAACTTGGTCACCCTCTTTAAGTGCGCCAGTTACACCATCAAGAGTCGCTTCAAGAGCAGCTTTTGCTTGTGCTTTTGATAGGTCTGCTTTCTCTGCGATAAAGTCGATTAATTGGGTCTTGTTCATTAGGTTTCCCTTCTCATAGGTTATCGAATTCGTCTCACTCTAAAACATAAATGCCCCATCTGGCAAAGGTTTGTAAGCGATCTTTCGATTTTCTGACGTACTTTTAGCCATAATATGAGTAATAACTCACAATTTGTTACCACATACCCCCTGAAAACCCTTGCTTTCCAAGGTATTTGGACCAATTTATAAGTCACTTTTGCGGTTATAATAGCTGCAAATAACCACTATCAAACTACATTCAAGGGCAACTATGCTGCTGTTATCCATTTATATCTCTATCGCAATCGGCATTTCGTTTATCTGTTCGGTGCTGGAGGCGGTACTGCTGAGTATCAGTCCGAGCTACATTGCGCAGCTCAATCAACAGGGGCATCCCGCAGCTGGGCAATTGGCTAAGCTGAAATCAGATATCGACCGACCACTGGCATCTATTCTGACTTTAAACACCATCGCTCACACTATCGGCGCGGCCACTGCTGGTGCACAAGCTGCGGTTGTATTTGGTAGCGAAGCATTAGGTATCTTTTCGGCAGTGCTGACATTGGCGATCTTAGTGCTTTCAGAAATCGTACCGAAGACGATTGGCGCGACCTACTGGCGTCAGTTGGCACCCACTGCCGCGGTCGCATTGCGTTGGATGGTATGGGCGCTTACACCCTTTGTTTGGTTCTCAGAGCAAATCACCAAGCGTCTTGCTCGTAACCACGAAGCTCCAAAGATGCGTGATGAGCTGTCTGCAATGGCGATTCTGGCACGTGAAAGCGGTGAGTTTGCCGAGGGTGAATCAAAAATCTTAAGCAACTTGCTTGGCATCCAAGATGTACCCGTAACGCAGGTTATGACGCCACGACCAGTAGTATTCCGTGTCGATGCCACAATGACCATCAATGAGTTCCTAGAAAAACACAAAGATACGCCTTTCTCACGCCCATTGGTTTACAGCGAGCAGAAAGATAACATCATTGGTTTTGTGCATCGCCTTGAGTTGTTCAAACTACAACAATCAGGTAGTGGACAGAAACAGTTGGGAGCAATCATGCGCCCAATTCAAGTGGTGCTAAACAATACCACTTTACCTAAAGTATTCGACCAGATGATGACTCATCGCTTACAGCTGGCACTTGTTGTTGATGAATACGGTACCGTGCTAGGTTTGGTAACGTTGGAAGATATTTTTGAACACCTCGTAGGCGAGGAGATCATCGACGAAGCAGATAAAAGCACTGACATGCAGGAGCTGGCTTACCAACGCTGGGAAAGCTGGAAAGAAATGCACGGCGTAATCGAAAGCCGCGATGACGATGAAGAAGATAACGAGCTGGAGAAGCAGGATAAAGAGCCAGAAGCTCAAGAGCCACCGAAACCCGACTCGAAAGAATCGTAATCAGCATTAGGTATAACAGCTTAAACGCACAAACAAAAAAGGCATCCAGTTAGGATGCCTTTTTCTATTTATTCAACAATTAAAGTGCAATACCGATGTTGCTCACACCTTCTTCACGTAGCTCTTCACGCAAATCTTTAATCAAGCTGATGTCACGTTCTACCGCTTCACGCAGCGGACGGAAGATAGCCCACTGGACGTCCCACTCTTCACATACGGCTTCGTTTTCTTTCTGGTTGTCGTTAGTGATTGGCTCTGCGCCTTGTGCTTGCTCTAGATCAGCAACGGTTTGTACCGACTGTTGACTCACTTTAAGCATTGAATCGAAAAGGTAATCGCGGTCCAATAGACCATGCAGTAACGTAGACAAACCCTGACACGCGTCCATCGCTGGGTAAACGCCGTAAAAATCGAACTCATCCGCACTTGGGAACAACTCTTCTAACTTCTCCAATTGACGTTCGAAGTTAATTTTCGCGTTCTTAACTGTCAAAATTTCCCATACACTATCAAGAATCGCTCGGTAAGCACGCGGGTCAGCAAATTCTGTATTCTCACAAAACATCGCATAGTTTGGATACATGCGTTCACACAGACACGCCATAAAGGTAATTTGTTGCCAAGGTTCTAGTTTTTCTAAACGAACCTGAAGAGGATTCTTAAGCATAGTCACTCAATCATTGAAGAAAAAAACAGCGAAAGTGTACTTGATTCATCACAGGGAAAAAAGTTAATGCCGCATTCAAATCAGATTTTCCTGCTCTCAGAGCATCGCGACACCTACAAAACGTTACTGGCAGAGAAAAATCTGCCCGATCTTTGCCTCACCGACCAACCAGAAGCCGCTCAGATCGTACTAGCGGATCCACCCTTACTATCACAAAGCTTAGACGAATTTTCACAGCTTGAATGGGTGCAATCCACGTTTGCTGGTGTCAACGCCTTAACATCCCCTAGCCTTCGTCAGGACTATACTCTAACTAACGTTCGAGGCATCTTTGGTCCACTGATTGCTGAATATGTTTTGGGTTACAGTATTGCCCATTACCGCCACTTTGCCCGATACCACCAGCAACAACAAAACAAACAATGGCAGCCTCACCTATACACGTCATTACAAAGTAAAACCATGGTAATTCTTGGTACCGGTAGCATTGGGGGCTATCTGGGCAACGCCGCTAAAGCAATGGGGATAAAAACTATCGGTATTAACCGCACAGGTATCCCGACTTCAGGCGGCGAGTTTCATCAGACCTTTCATATCAATGAACTAAGTAAGGCATTTGAGCAAGCCGACATCGTTGTGAATACTCTACCAAGTACACCTGAGACGCGACAGTTACTTAATCGTCAAACGCTCAGCCAACTAAATCAGGCGTTATTGTTTAACGTAGGTCGTGGCGACGTATTGGATGAGGCAGGGTTGCTCTTCGCTCTGAAAAACCGTTGGGTAGAACACGCCTTCTTAGATGTGTTTGAGCAAGAACCGTTATCGGTAGAGCATCCGTTTTGGAAACTACCGCAAGTCACCATCACTCCACACATTGCTGCGCTGAGTTTTCCCGAGCAAGTCATCGAGATTTTTGCTGACAACTATCTACGCTGGCGCGATGGGTTTTCATTAAATTATCAAGTGGATTTCGAAAAGGGTTACTGAGAATGTCGTTAGACGAGCTATTGCAGCAAGTGAGGGCCTGCCAGATATGCGCGGATAATTTACCTTTGGGCGCAAACCCTGTCGTACAAGCCGCAAAAGGGGCACGCATCCTAATCATCGGTCAGGCCCCTGGCACACGTGTACACAAAACCTCGATACCTTGGAATGACCCAAGTGGTGATCGATTACGCCAATGGCTCGATATCGACAAAGACGTTTTCTACGACCCAAATAAAATTGCCATTGTCCCAATGGGATTCTGTTATCCAGGCAAAGGGAACTCTGGTGATTTACCGCCTCGTAAAGAATGTGCGCCCACTTGGCATAAAAAGATTCTTGAGCAGCTGCCCAATATAGAGCTCACTCTACTAATTGGTCAGTACTCGCAGCAGTACTATCTCACCAACAAACCAAAGACGCTCACACAAACCGTTCAGCAATGGCAAGATTGGGAACCGGACTTTATCCCGCTCCCTCACCCATCTCCACGCAATACATTGTGGTTAAAGAAGAACCCTTGGTTTGAATCTGACGTCGTGCCATACCTTAAAAAACGCGTTCACTCGATGCTTTAGGTTACCCATGATCTAATTGCTTGTTTATCTGTACAAGAAAATTAGAACATAAAAGCCGAAGTCATAAGTATTTGTTTATATTAAATTTTAATGTCTAATGTACAGCTAGAGTAGTAATTAGATCATAGTAGGCCAAATACTACTAGAGCTGTACAGCCTTGAGTCTCAGATAGAAAAACTGAATTTTAGGTAAAAAAATACCGGCACTGAATGCCGGCATTTGATTTCAAAAAGTCGAAGTTACTTGTGGTACGGCTTAGATAGCTCGTGTACCGCTTCCACAAATACGCCCGCGTTTTCTGGCGGTACATCCAAGTGGATACCGTGACCTAGGTTGAACACATGACCAGTCCCCGTATCACCAAATCCTTCTAGGATATCCGCTACTTCTTCGCGGATGCGCTCTGGTGAAGCGTAAAGCATTGATGGGTCCATGTTACCTTGCAGAGCCACTTTATCACCGATACGTGCTTTCGCGTCTGCAATGTTGATTGTCCAGTCTAGACCAACCGCATCACAGCCCGTTGCTGCGATTTGCTCAAGCCACATGCCGCCATTCTTAGTAAACAGTGTGACTGGCACGCGACGACCGTCGTTTTCACGAATCAGACCATCTACAATCTTGTGCATGTATTGCAGTGAGAACAGATTGTAATCACGAGGCGTTAGTACGCCACCCCATGTGTCAAATACCATTACCGATTGCGCACCCGCTTTAATTTGCGCGTTTAAGTACTCGATAACGCTGTCTGCCAGCTTATCTAGAAGTAGGTGCAGAGTTTGTGGTTCCGCGTACATCATCTTCTTGATCTTGGTAAACGCTTTAGAGCTACCACCTTCGATCATATACGTCGCAAGAGTCCAAGGACTACCAGAAAAACCAATCAGCGGCACTTCACCCTTCAGGTCTTTACGGATCTGGCGTACTGCGTTCATTACGTATTGCAGTTCACCTTCAGGATCTGGCAAACCAATTTTTTCCACGTCGGCTTTGCATGTAATTGGGTTATCAAAAACAGGTCCTTCACCCGCAGCAAAACGCAAACCAAGCCCCATTGCATCTGGAATCGTTAAGATGTCCGAGAATAAGATCGCGGCATCAAGAGGAAAACGGCGTAATGGTTGAAGTGTCACTTCGGATGCTAATTCTGCATTTCGACACAAAGACATGAAATCACCCGCTTCTGCACGAGTCGCTTTGTATTCTGGTAGGTAACGACCTGCCTGGCGCATCATCCATACTGGCGTGTAATCTACCGGCTCTTTTAAAAGCGCACGCAGATAACGATCATTTTTTAATTCAGTCATTCCGTAATTCCAACTGTTAGGCTTTCTGTGAAAGGGGGTATTCTATCACTGATTTAAGTCCAATAGCTGTGTGCTTTGCAACCTGGATCAAGTTATTAACTTTTAAATCAATGCTTAATTTGCACCCAATCGGTATCAGTGTTAAAAATTTGTTCGCTAGCGAAAACTACAATTATAAACTGAGTACTTAGTACTCAGCATCTCATAACGACATCTTACTTACCCCCTCCCTCTCGGAGGGTTTTTTTTATCTATTTATCAGATAATTAGTGTCTATATCTTTCAGCGTCTGCTCGATAAGTGCTCTTGCAATCGTTCCTTTAGGCGCAACAGGCGGCATCTCGTCGATACCAAACCATTGTGCATCAGACAGCTCAGTGTAGTCTGGACTTAACTCTCCCGATTCATAGTCAGCTAAAAACCCCATCATCATACTGGATGGGAAAGCCCAAGGCTGGCTGCCAAAGTAACGAATATTTTTAACGAGAATTCCCGTTTCTTCATGAATTTCTCGAGCCACGCACTCTTCTAAGGTCTCACCGACTTCAAGAAAACCCGCAATAACCGTATACATACCATTTCGATGCCTTGGATGTTGGGCTAATAAAATCTGATTTTCTTTACGTACAGCAACGATAATACACGGAAATATTCTAGGATAATGAAGGGTGCGACATTCACCACACTGCATGGCTAACTGGTTATTATTAAGAAAGTTCCTTCCTCCGCACTGTGGACAAAAGCGCAAACTTTGCGTCATGTGCCCATATTGCACAGCTTTACTTAACAACATAAATAATGGCTCAGGAAAATGCAGGCAGTCACGCAGGGATACTAAGGGTAGATCATGCTCTAAATCGGCCAAGTTAAGCCACAAGACGGGCGAACCAGAATACTCACCAATGGGTCTTGCACTCGTTACTGGCAGTGATAACTGCTCTGCAGACCCGAAGGGCACAGCACCATCCACCAGCCAAATTTCACTTCCTGCAACAACACACCAGTATGCATTTATCGCGCGGTTAACATCACCTTTTCTTAACATTACACCATCCCTTTGCTTGAAGTTCGTTCATTTTACTGGCAATCTAATTTCATACTAGAGTTTATCGTTAAGTAAATGTGCACTCTAAATTCTAGTAAGGACAAGAGTTTGTAATAACTTTACTAACTTTGCTTTGCAAAGGATACGTTCGCCGATGGGCGATCAGATCATGAGGGCATGGTCATGCTAAGAAAATTCAAACAAACACAAGACCAGTGGGGTGGCTCAAGTGATGTCATTGATCACTGGTTAGAGACACGACAATCCCTGATTGTTGAATATTGTAAGCTTGCAGCGCTGCAACCTTGTTCGAAAACCAATGTTATTGAACTCCCATCTCCTTCCGAACTGCAGGATTTCTGTCAGCACCTCGTTGATTACATCTCCGAAGGCCACTTTAAAATTTATGACATGGTTATGGACCGTTGGAAAGCAACCGGCTTTGTCGTGACTAATGAGATCAATCAAACCTATGGTCAAATTGTTCTAACGACTGAACCATTATTGAACTTTAACGATAAGTACTCAGAAGTGACTGAAGATGATGAATTAAATGATTTCGATTCTGATATGTGTCTCATTGGGGAAATTCTTGAGACTCGCTTTGAAGTCGAGGACTATTTGATACAGCAAATCGCAGAAAGCCTGTCTATGCCACCTGGAGCTTAGTATTTGCAAACATTTAGAAATAGAGTGAGAGAAAAGACTGACGATCATCGTCGGTCTTTTTTGTTTCTAGCTTTATCGAAAATCCCACCGGAAGAACAAAGTAGTATAAAAAACTAAAAAGGCACCCGAAGGTGCCTTTTTCTTAAGCTTTTAACGATTACTCGTTATATGACTTACTCTTCAGAAGAGAAACCAGCGTTTAGAAGTGCCGCTAGGTTATCCGTTGCTTGCTCAGCAGAAGGACCATCTTGCGCTTCAGAACGTTTAGCTTGACGCTCTTGGTGGTATGCGAAACCAGTACCAGCTGGGATCAGACGACCAACAATTACGTTCTCTTTCAGACCACGTAGGTCATCACGCTTACCAGAAACCGCTGCTTCTGTTAGTACGCGAGTTGTCTCCTGGAACGATGCCGCAGAGATAAACGACTCAGTCGCTAGAGATGCTTTAGTAATACCTAGTAGTTCACGTTCGAAACGTGCAGGCTCTTTGCCTTCAGCTTCTAGGTTACGGTTAGCAATCTTAACTTGTGAGTATTCAATCTGCTCACCAGGTAGGAACTCAGAGTCACCAGAGTGAGTAATAGTACACTTACGTAGCATCTGACGAACGATAGTTTCAATGTGCTTATCGTTAATCTTAACGCCTTGTAGACGGTAAACTTCCTGTACTTCGTTAGCAATGTACTGCGTTACCGCGTGTACGCCACGTAGACGTAGGATGTCATGTGGAGACTCTGGACCATCTGCGATCACGTCACCACGTTCAACTTTTTCACCTTCGAACACGTTCAACTGACGATGCTTAGGAATCATCTCTTCATAAGCTTCACCGCTTTCACGTGTGATCACTAGGCGACGTTTACCTTTCGTCTCTTTACCAAAGCTCACAGTACCTGTGTGCTCAGCAAGGATTGCAGGCTCTTTCGGCTTACGTGCTTCAAATAGGTCAGCAACTCGTGGAAGACCACCGGTGATATCTTTGTTACCGCCAGACTTCTGAGGAATACGTGCTAGTGTTGCACCAACACCTACTGCTGCGCCATCTTCGATGTTCACAATCGCTTTACCAGGTAGGAAGTAGTGAGCTGGCATATCAGTACCAGGGATCATTACATCGTTACCTTGCTCGTCAACAAGTTTGATAGCTGGACGCATATCTTTACCTGCTGAAGGGCGAGCTGCTGGGTCAGTTACTTCGCTTGAAGATAGACCAGTTAGGTCATCAGTTTGACGAGATACTGTTACGCCGTCGATCATATCTACGAACTGGATGCGACCTGCTACCTCAGTAATGATAGGTAGTGTGTGCGCTTCCCAGTTTGCAACTGTTTCGCCAGCTTGAACTGTATCACCATCGCCTTTGCTTAGTAGCGTACCGTAAGGCAGTTTGTGTTTCTCTTTAGTACGACCAAACTCATCAACGATAGTTAACTCTGTCGCACGAGAAGTGATAACGATCTTACCGTCATCAGCCAATACAGATTTAGCGTTGTGTAGCTTGATAGAACCGTTGTTCTTAACTTGAACACTGTTCTCTGCCGCTGCTGTCGATGCCGCACCACCGATGTGGAACGTACGCATCGTTAGCTGTGTACCTGGCTCACCGATAGACTGAGCAGCAATAACACCCACTGCTTCACCTTGGTTCACTAGGTGACCACGTGCTAGGTCACGACCGTAACATTGTGCACAACAACCGAAGTCAGAATCACACGTTACTACAGAGCGCACTTTCATGCTGTCTACTGAGTTCTCTTCCATGATTTGACACCACTTCTCATCGATCAGGGTGTTACGTGGAATAAGAACGTCTTCAGTGCCAGGTTTTAGTACGTCTTCAGCAACAACACGACCAAGAGCAAGCTCAGAAAGTGCAACTTTAACATCACCACCCTCGATGTGAGGCATCATGTCGACACCTTCGTGAGTGCCACAGTCATGTTCAGTTACAACAACGTCTTGAGCAACGTCTACTAGACGACGAGTTAGGTAACCCGAGTTCGCTGTTTTCAGTGCCGTATCCGCAAGACCCTTACGAGCACCGTGCGTTGAGATAAAGTACTGAAGTACGTTTAGACCTTCTTTAAAGTTCGCTGTGATCGGCGTTTCGATGATTGAACCATCTGGACGCGCCATCAGACCACGCATACCCGCAAGCTGACGAATCTGTGCTGCAGAACCACGAGCGCCCGAGTCCGCCATCATATAGATGCTGTTGAATGACTCTTGCTGTTCCTCTTCACCGTCACGGTTAACTACCGTTTCAGATGAAAGGTTTTCCATCATTGCTTTCGCAACACGGTCGTTGGTCGATGCCCAGATATCGATAACTTTGTTGTAGCGTTCGCCCGCAGTAACAAGACCTGATTGGTACTGTTCCTGGATTTCACGTACTTCTTCTTCCGCTTCTGCGATTTCAGTGTACTTAGCTGCAGGTACAACCATATCGTCGATACCAACAGATACACCAGAAAGTGCCGCGTATGCGAAACCTGTGTACATGATTTGGTCAGCGAAGATTACTGTGTCTTTCAGACCTAGTTTACGGTACGCCTCGTTAAGTAGGTTAGAGATTTGCTTCTTACCTAGCTTTTGGTTAACGATGCTGTACGGTAGACCAGCTGGCACGATTTGCCATAGCATTGCACGACCAACAGTGGTGTCTACCATCTTGGTTTCTGTAGTGCTGTTGCCGTCTTCGTCTACAACAGTTTCTGTAATACGTACTTTAACGCGTGCGTGAAGCTCAGCTTGTTTAGTGCGGTATGCTTTCTCAGCCTCTTCTGGGCCAGAAAGGTACATGCCTTCACCTTTCACGTTGATCTTTTCACGAGTCATGTAGTACAGACCCAATACAACGTCCTGAGAAGGTACGATGATCGGATCACCTGACGCTGGCGACAGAATGTTGTTTGTCGACATCATCAGAGTACGAGCTTCAAGTTGTGCCTCTAGAGTTAGAGGTACGTGAACCGCCATTTGGTCACCATCGAAGTCCGCGTTGTAAGCCGCACAAACAAGTGGGTGTAGCTGAATCGCTTTACCTTCGATCAGTACTGGTTCGAACGCCTGGATACCTAGACGGTGAAGTGTCGGTGCACGGTTCAATAGTACTGGGTGTTCACGGATTACTTCGTCTAGGATATCCCAAACGACCGCTTCTTCACGCTCTACCATTTTCTTAGCAGCTTTGATTGTAGTCGCAAGACCACGAGTCTCTAGCTTGCTG
Organism: Vibrio sp. 661; assembly: GCF_033339315.1. Taxonomy (NCBI): domain Bacteria; kingdom Pseudomonadati; phylum Pseudomonadota; class Gammaproteobacteria; order Vibrionales; family Vibrionaceae; genus Vibrio; species Vibrio sp. 661. Next base: position 21,221 of record NZ_JAWOUJ010000028.1, read on the forward strand.
TAGATGAATGGTTTGAATAGCTCAAGTGCCATCTTCTTAGGAAGACCACACTGGTGTAGACGCAGGTATGGACCTACTGTGATTACAGAACGGCCAGAGTAGTCTACACGTTTACCTAGAAGGTTCTGACGGAAACGACCTTGTTTACCCTTGATCATATCAGCAAGAGATTTCAGAGGACGCTTGTTAGAACCTGTGATCGCACGACCACGACGACCGTTATCTAGTAGAGCATCAACAGACTCTTGCAGCATACGTTTTTCGTTACGTACGATGATGTCCGGAGCCGCTAGCTCTAGAAGACGCTTCAAACGGTTGTTACGGTTGATCACACGACGGTATAGATCGTTAAGATCAGAAGTCGCAAAGCGGCCGCCATCTAGAGGTACTAGAGGACGTAGATCTGGCGGAAGTACTGGAAGTACAGTTAGGATCATCCACTCAGGGTTGTTACCCGATGCGATGAACGCTTCTACCAGCTTAAGACGCTTAGTTACTTTCTTACGCTTAGTTTCAGAGTTTGTTGTCTCTAACTCTTCACGCATTTGTTCTGCTTCAGCGTGCATATCCATAGAACCTAGTAGGTCCTTGATAGCTTCCGCACCCATCTTAGCAGTGAACTCGTCGCCCCACTCTTCTAGACGATCTAGATACTCTTCTTCAGTAAGCATCTGACCTTTTTCTAGATCAGTCATACCAGGCTCTGTTACTACGTACATTTCGAAGTACAGAACGCGTTCGATATCACGTAGAGGGATATCCATTAGTAGACCGATACGAGACGGTAGCGATTTTAGGAACCAGATGTGAGCTACTGGTGAAGCCAGTTCAATGTGGCCCATACGGTCACGACGAACTTTAGTTTGTGTAACTTCTACACCACACTTCTCACAGATAACACCACGGTGCTTCAGGCGCTTGTACTTACCACAAAGACATTCGTAGTCTTTAACTGGACCAAAGATACGCGCACAGAACAGACCATCGCGTTCAGGTTTGAACGTACGATAGTTGATCGTTTCAGGTTTTTTAACTTCACCGAAAGACCATGAACGGATCATGTCTGGTGAAGATAGACCGATTTTGATTGCATCAAATTCTTCGGTCTTATGCTGTGCTTTTAGAAAGTTTAATAAGTCTTTCACAATCAGCTCCTGTAAGGAGTTAAAAGGAGCTCACTCGCTAAAGTGAGCACCTTCTTCCAAATAATCGCTTTGATTCTCTCGACTTTCATCAAGAGAGAAAAGGATTACTCTTCGTCTTCTAGCTCGATGTTGATACCTAGCGAGCGGATCTCTTTCAACAGTACGTTGAACGATTCTGGCATGCCAGGTTCCATGCTGTGGTTACCGTCTACGATGTTCTTGTACATCTTAGTACGGCCGTTAACGTCATCCGACTTAACCGTTAGCATTTCTTGTAGCGTGTAAGCAGCACCGTATGCTTCTAGTGCCCATACTTCCATCTCACCGAAACGCTGACCACCGAACTGAGCTTTACCACCTAGTGGTTGCTGAGTTACTAGGCTGTACGAACCAGTTGAACGAGCGTGCATCTTGTCATCAACAAGGTGGTTCAGTTTCAGCATGTACATGTAACCAACAGTTACAGGACGCTCAAACGCATCACCTGTGCGACCATCAAACAGTGTTAACTGACCTGATGTTGGTAGATCTGCTAGCTCAAGAAGTGCTTTGATTGACTCTTCTGGAGCGCCATCAAATACAGGAGTCGCGATTGGTAGACCGCCACGCAAGTTCTTGATCAGAGTACGTACTTCATCATCAGATAGAGAAGCAATGTCTACTTTCTGGCGAGTGTCGCCTAGATCGTAAACTTTTTGTAGGAACTCGCGGAATTTCGCTAGTTCTTGCTGCTCTTTAACCATCTGGTTGATCTTGTCACCGATACCTTTCGCTGCCAGACCTAAGTGTACTTCTAGGATCTGACCGATGTTCATACGCGAAGGTACACCCAGTGGGTTAAGTACGATGTCTACAGGCTGACCTTTCTCATCGTATGGCATGTCTTCAACAGGGTTGATCTTAGAGATTACACCCTTGTTACCGTGACGACCCGCCATCTTATCACCAGGCTGAATACGACGTTTAACCGCTAGGTAAACCTTAACGATCTTCAGTACACCAGGTGCTAAATCATCACCTTGAGTGATCTTACGACGCTTAGTTTCGAACTTCTTATCAAAGTCGGCTTTTAGCTCATCCCACTGCTCAGCAAGTTGCTCAAGCTGAGTTTGTAGTGCGTCATCTTCTAGCGTTAGTTCTAGCCACTTCTTACGATCAGTTGTGTCTAGTTTCGCTTCAGAGTAACCGCCTTCAATCAATACAGCTTTAACACGGTTTAGAAGGCCGCCCTCAAGAATCTGGAATTCTTCAGTTAGGTCTTTCTTCGCTTCTTTAAGCTGCATCTGTTCGATTTCAAGCGCACGCTTGTCTTTCTCTACGCCATCGCGAGTAAAGACTTGAACGTCGATGATCGTACCTGATACAGAGTTAGGTACACGTAGTGAAGTATCTTTAACGTCAGATGCTTTTTCACCGAAGATTGCACGTAGTAGCTTCTCTTCAGGCGTTAGCTGAGTTTCACCTTTAGGTGTAACTTTACCAACTAGGATGTCGCCACCCTTAACTTCAGCACCGATGTAAACGATACCTGACTCGTCTAGTTTAGACAGAGCAGACTCACCTACGTTTGGAATATCCGCTGTGATCTCTTCAGAACCAAGCTTAGTATCACGCGCCACACAAGTCAGTTCTTGGATGTGGATAGTCGTGAAACGGTCTTCTTGAACTACGCGCTCAGATACTAAGATCGAGTCTTCGAAGTTGTAACCGTTCCAAGGCATGAACGCGATACGCATGTTTTGACCAAGCGCTAGTTCACCAAGGTCTGTTGAAGGACCATCAGCAAGAACGTCACCGCGTGATACAGGCTCACCTGGCATAACACATGGGCGCTGGTTAATACATGTGTTCTGGTTAGAACGTGTGTATTTAGTCAGGTTGTAGATGTCGATACCAGCTTCACCTGGTACTAGCTCTTCTTCGTTAACTTTAACAACGATACGAGAAGCATCTACTGACTGGATTACACCACCACGTTTAGCAACTGCAGTTACACCTGAGTCAACGGCTACGTTACGTTCAATACCAGTACCAACAAGCGGTTTGTCAGCTTTCAGTGTTGGAACTGCCTGACGTTGCATGTTCGCACCCATCAATGCACGGTTCGCATCATCGTGTTCTAGGAACGGGATAAGCGATGCAGCGATAGATACAACCTGGTTTGTCGCAACGTCCATGTACTGAGCGTGCTCACGAGGGTGTAGACCAGATTCACCTTTCTGACGAGCTGTGATCAGCTCATCTGCAAAAGTACCATCTTCGTTTAGCTTAGCGTTCGCCTGTGCGATAACGAATTGGCCTTCTTCGATTGCAGATAGGTAATCTACTTCGTCTGTTACTACGCCATCTACAACGCGACGGTATGGTGTCTCTAGGAAACCGTACTCGTTACAACGCGCAAACGCAGATAGAGAGTTGATCAGACCGATGTTTGGACCTTCAGGCGTTTCGATAGGACATAGACGGCCGTAGTGAGTTACGTGTACGTCACGTACTTCGAAGCCAGCACGTTCACGAGTTAGACCGCCAGGACCCAATGCAGAAATACGACGCTTGTGCGTTACTTCTGATAGCGGGTTGTTTTGGTCCATGAACTGTGAAAGCTGTGAAGAGCCAAAGAATTCTTTAACTGCCGCAGAAATTGGCTTCGCGTTGATCAAGTCTTGAGGCATGATTGCGTCAAGATCGCCTAGGCTTAGACGCTCTTTAACTGCACGCTCAACACGTACTAGACCTACACGGAACTGGTTCTCAGCCATTTCGCCTACAGAACGGATACGACGGTTGCCTAGGTGGTCGATATCGTCCACTTCGCCCTTACCGTTACGGATCGCGATCAGCTTCTTCATCACTTCGATGATATCAGTTTCATCAAGTGTGCCTTGCTCTTGAGCATCTTCACGGCCGATAGAGCTGTTGAACTTCATACGACCAACAGTCGATAGATCGTAACGCTCTTCAGAGAAGAATAGGCTTTCGAATAGAGCTTCTGCAGCTTCTTTTGTTGGCGGCTCACCAGGGCGCATCATGCGGTAGATTTCTACCAATGCAGAAATACGATCAACCGTGCTGTCGATACGTAGTGTTTCTGACATGAATGGACCGTGGTCTAGATCGTTCGTGAATAGAACTTCTAGCGCTTTGTGGCCAGCCTGAGATAGGTTCGCTAGTGCTTCCAGGCTGATTTCCTGGTTAGCGTTAACAATGATCTCGCCTGTTGCTTCATTGATGTAATCTTTTGATGCAACTTTACCTACGATGTACTCAACTGGTACTTCGATGTGATCAACACCATCTTTTTCTAGTTGGCGGATATGACGAGCTGTTACTCGACGACCTTGCTCAACGTAAACTTTACCATTTGCTTCGATGTCGAATGACGCAGTTTCACCACGTAGACGATCCGGAACCAACTCCATCAATAGAGTTTGGTCTTTCACTTCGAAGTTCACTTTCTCGAAGAAGATATCTAGGATTTCTTCTGTCGACTTACCTAGTGCTCGAAGGATGATCGATGCTGGTAGCTTACGACGGCGGTCGATACGAACGTACAAGTTATCCTTAGGATCAAACTCGAAATCAAGCCATGAACCACGGTAAGGAATAACACGTGCGTTGTATAAAACTTTACCTGAAGAGTGGGTCTTACCCTTATCGCTGTCGAAGAACACGCCTGGGCTTCGGTGCAGCTGGGATACGATAACCCTCTCGGTACCGTTGATTACGAAGGTACCATTGTCTGTCATGAGTGGAATTTCACCCATGTAGACTTCTTGTTCTTTAATGTCTTTTACAGTACCTGCTGGCGCGTCTTTATCAAAGATAACTAGGCGTAGTTTTACACGTAGTGGCTTTGAGTAAGTTACACCGCGGATTTGACATTCTTTAACGTCAAAAACTGGCTCACCAAGACGGTAGCTAACGTATTGCAGCTCAGAATTGCCGTTGTAGCTCTGAATCGGGAATACAGAACGGAAAGCGGCTTCAAGACCGTATTGACCTTCAGGATCCTGTTCGATAAATTTGTCGAACGAATCGAGCTGGATCGATAGCAGGTATGGAATGTCCAAAACTTGTGGACGAGTACCAAAGTCCTTACGGATGCGCTTTTTCTCGGTATAAGAGTAAACCATGGGGTTCCTCAGCTCGCTGATAAGTGACCCAAACTGTCCGCCCGCTCCTAGTTACTTAAGGGGGGTAAGGGACAGTGACTAATATAGCTGTTTACTGTAGTGACATTTCATTTCGTAAGAATGAAATGTTTTTTGCATGGATATCAGGCGCTTAAACAGCGGGAAAATTCGCCTATACCCTACAGCGCAAAAAGGCCGGTGGTTAAAAAACCACCAGCCAATTAGCCGTTAGGCTAAGAAACTATGCAATAATTACTTAACAGCAACAGTTGCACCAGCTTCTTCTAGCTGAGCTTTAAGAGCTTCAGCTTCTGCTTTCTCAACACCTTCTTTAAGAGGTGCTGGAGCGCCGTCTACTAGAGCTTTAGCTTCTTTAAGACCTAGGCCAGTTGCGCCACGTACTGCTTTGATTACAGCAACTTTGTTACCGCCAGCAGCTTCTAGGATTACGTCGAATTCAGTTTGCTCAGCAGCAGCTTCGCCTGCAGCAGCGCCGCCAGCTACAACAGCAGCAGCAGCAGAAACACCGAATTTCTCTTCCATTGCTTCGATTAGTTCAACAACTTGCATTACAGACATTTCTGCAACTGCGTCTAGGATTTGCTCGTTAGTAATAGACATAACAATTCTCTTTTAAGTCAACAATAAGTTTATTAAGCAACCAGTAAAAAGCAAGGCTTATGCCGCTGCTTCTTGTTTTTGATCGCGGATAGCTGCGATAGTACGCGCCAGCTTGCCAGCCGAAGCTTCTTTCATGCACATCATTAGGCGTGCAATTGCTTCGTCGTAAGTTGGTAGTGTTGCTAGTACTTCAGCGTCAGTTAAAGCGCCTTCAAATGCAGCAGCTTTGATCTCGAAATCTTTGTTCTCTTTAGCGAAGTCTTTGAAAAGACGCGCTGCAGCACCTGGGTGCTCATTAGAGAATGCGATTAGAGTAGGACCAGTGAAAGTGTCAGTTAGACACTCGTACTCAGTACCTTCAACCGCACGACGAGCAAGAGTGTTACGAACAACTCTCATGTAAACGCCAGCTTCACGAGCTTGTTTACGTAGAGAAGTCATCGCGCCAACTTGAACGCCACGAGAATCAGCTACAACTGCAGAAAGTGCACCACTGGCAGCTTCGTTGACTTCAGCAACAATTGCTTTTTTGTCTTGAAGGTTTAAAGCCATCTTGGATTTACTCCTGGTTGTCGTTACACCACTCACTATCATCACGACAGTGAGAGCTATTGAGGTGCTTCCCCAGAAGAAAGTTAACTATATTACATAGAGCTTTCTGTCAGTTCGGGCACCATCTACGTAGGATAATTAAGTTTGCTTTTACACAAACACCTACGGTCTTGGACGGAGACTGGGTCTTAATTCATTTCGAACTAGGAGACAGTTCAAAGAACCAAAGTTCAGCCCCAACCACAAATATTAGGCGCAAAATTATACACTAATTTTGCGCCTAAGCAAATAAATTATGCTTGAGTGTTCAGGCTAGCCTGATCAACAGCAACACCAGCACCCATAGTAGTAGAGATGCTTACTTTCTTCAGGAAAGTACCTTTCGCTGAAGATGGCTTAGCTTTCTTCAGAGCAACTAGAAGTGCTTCTAGGTTCTCTTTGATCTGCTCAGCAGAGAAGTTTGCTTTACCGATAGTAGTGTGGATGATGCCGTTTTTGTCGTTACGGTAACGAACCTGACCAGCTTTAGCGTTTTTAACTGCTTCAGCAACGTTAGGAGTTACAGTACCAACTTTAGGGTTTGGCATAAGACCGCGAGGACCTAGGATAGTACCTAGTTGACCTACAACGCGCATTGCATCTGGAGAAGCAACAACTACGTCAAAGTTCATTTCGCCTTTCTTAACTTGCTCAGCAAGATCTTCCATACCTACGATGTCTGCGCCAGCTTCTTTAGCTGCTTCAGCGTTAGCACCTTGAGTGAACACTGCAACGCGGATTTCGCGGCCAGTACCGTGAGGTAGTACAGTTGCACCACGTACGTTCTGGTCAGATTTACGAGCATCAATGCCTAGGTTAACAGCAACGTCTACAGACTCAACGAATTTAGCAGTCGCTAGTTCTTGAAGAAGAGCAACAGCTTCGTTGATTTCGTATTCTTTAGTTACGTCAACTTTTTCGCGGATTACGCGCATGCGCTTAGTTAGTTTTGCCATCTTATTAACCCTCTACCACTAGGCCCATTGAACGAGCAGTACCAGCGATAGAACGCTTCATCGCTTCGATGTCAGCACCAGTCATATCAGCAGCTTTAGTTTCTGCGATTTCTTGGATTTGAGCGTCAGTTACAGTACCAACTTTTTCAGTGTTTGGACGACCTGAACCAGACTTAACGCCAGCAGCTTTCTTAAGAAGAACAGCAGCAGGTGGAGTCTTAGTTACGAACGTGAAAGAACGGTCGCTGTATACTGTGATAACTACTGGAGTTGGTAGACCTTTCTCAATAGATTCTGTTTTTGCGTTGAACGCTTTACAGAATTCCATGATGTTCACACCGTGTTGACCTAGTGCAGGACCTACTGGTGGACTAGGGTTAGCCATACCAGCAGCAACTTGTAGCTTGATGTAAGCTTCAACTTTCTTAGCCATGATAATTCCTAAGTTTGGGTACAAACGCTAATCGCGGATCAGCTCCCCGTTTGTGTAAGAAACTTTTTACTTCACTTGAAGTAAAAAGGCGCGAAATTATAGTCATAATCCGCGCCTTATACAACCCTAAAAAGGTGATTTTTTATACTCTTTAACGAAGAGTCTTAGTCCAGCTTTTCAACCTGACCAAATTCAAGCTCAACTGGTGTCGCACGACCAAAGATCGATACAGACACTTTCAGGCGGCTCTTCTCGTAATCCACTTCTTCAACAGTACCGTTGAAGTCAGCAAATGGACCTTCGTTAACACGTACCACTTCACCCGCTTCGTACATTGTACGCGGACGAGGCGCTTCACCCGCTTTCTCAAGACGATTAAGAATCGCGTCAGCCTCTTTATCCGTGATAGGTGCCGGACGGTCTGAGGTACCACCAATGAAGCCCATGACACGCGGCACACTGCGTACTAGGTGCCATGATTCATCGTTCATAATCATCTGAACAAGGACGTAACCTGGGAAGAACTTACGCTCAGATTTGCGACGCTGACCCGCGCGCATTTCCACTACTTCTTCAGTAGGAACCAGTACTTCACCGAATAGCTCTTCCATGCCGTGCATTTTGATATGCTCGCGCAGAGATTGAGCTACACGACCTTCAAATCCAGAGAAGGCTTGAACCACATACCAGCGTTTTTTTGGAGCTTCACTCATGAATAAAAACCCTCTATACCCCAGTTGCTAGAGCTACTAGACGAACCATAATTCCGTCAATACCCCATAGCACTAGAGCCATTACAATACTTACAGCTAAAACGATCAGTGTTGTTTGCATGGTTTCTTGGCGAGTAGGCCAAACAACTTTACGTACTTCCATACGAGATTCTTTTGCAAAACTGATCGCTGCTTTACCTTTAGTCGTTGTTGCTGCAACGCCTAAGGCAGCTGCAATAAGAACAACAACGCCTGCAGCACGAACCACTACAGACATTTCACCATACAGGTAATTACCCACAACAGCGGCAGCTGCCAATACGAAAGCGGCTACCCACTTAAACGTATCTGCTGCGTTTGAGCTATCAGGAGTTTCAGCATTATTTGCTTTCATAAAACCAACCTGTTACAAGTCTTAATATAGACGACAACAACCCCGCTGTTGCAGGGCAAACTCCATATCGCTGAAAAAATCAGCGTACTCTTCTTAAGATTAAGCCTCTTTGCTTAATCTTGCTCTGCGCCCAACCCACTTCTGAACAAGAAAACAGCAAAAATAATGTTGAGTGCAGAAAAAGGGCATCAAATGATGCCCTTTTTGCTACTGGTTCGTCAAATCTAATTCAAGATTTTCCGAAAGCATCGCTAATTCGCTATGAATTAGTCGAAGATCTTAGCAACAACACCAGCACCTACTGTACGGCCACCTTCACGGATCGCGAAACGTAGAC
>NZ_JAWOUJ010000029.1:0-27938 GCF_033339315.1 Vibrio sp. 661
GTGGTTAGCATAGGCATAACAAACTGTTTAAGAGTGATTCGCAACGCGTGGCATTTTTATTATGCGTTGGTTTTAGTGGTTAAGGTGGTATGCGGCGGCTTCGGTATTGCGTTGCTCACACCTTAACAGGGCGTTATGTGCTTACCCCAAAACATATAGTATAATGTTCGCTTTGTTGCTTAACTAAATTTACGATGAATATTGTTGTACATGTGCATGATGGTGTAGCAAAGCACGGCTACGAAATGGGAACTCGACAAGCATGGAAATGTGGAGATAAAGCTCATGAAGTGTATCGAGTTCTAGGTGTCATCAAAGGTCAGGTAGTAAGTGTTATTGAGGACGTTACCGCTGAATTGTCTACGTTCGACAACAACCCAGAACATCATTCCGGTAGCGATGGTCGCTATATATTCTTAGGTGGGAAGTGCTGGAACGAGAAGGAAATCTTTGCTCCAGATATGCCAAAGTTTATGTTCAAAAAGATTAAAGGCTTAAACCAAGGACATCGTTATTTAAGTGATGCTGAACTTGAAGCGAGTTTGTCATAACGGGTTAGTACGCACATAACAAACTGTTTAAGAGTGATTCGCAACGCGTGGCATTTTTACTATGCGTTGGTTTTAGTGGTTAAGGTGGTATGCGGGAGCTTCGGTATTGCGTTGCTCACACCTTAACAGGGCGTTAACTGGCACTTTGTAGCCATCTGTCTCATCCCATTCTTTTTATTCAAGTATTCTTGATGTGAATCATGGTGCTATGTGCTTTTTTGAATATTATCAGCAATCAATATGTAAAGCATTTTAAGAATGGAGAGAAAAAATGTTTTGTAGTGGTTGTGGAAAAGAGATTCACGAAACGGCTAGAGCTTGCCCTAGTTGCGGAGCTCAACAAAAGGGTGTCCAAGGCGAAAAAAGTAGAATTGCAGCAGCACTTTTAGCGTTCTTTCTCGGTGGGTTCGGGGCACATAAGTTCTATCTAGGTAAGATTGGTCAAGGTATTCTGTACTTAGTATTTTGTTGGACGTTGATCCCTGCAATCATCGCTTTTATCGAGTTTATTATTTACCTCTGTGAATCAGATGAGAAGTTTGAAACAAGATATCAAAACTAACGAATCAAGTTAGTGTTTGCGAGCCAACTTAACTTTCGCATAGGTCGTTAGGTTAGCCAGTTAACAATCTGTTTAAGAGTGATTCGCAACGCATGGCATTTTTGCTATGCGTTGCGTTTTTGTGTTTAAGGTGGTTTGCGGCGGCTTCGGCATTGCGTTGCTCACACCTTAACAGGACGTTAGTTACCAACGAGGAAAACTCAGCTAATGCAGAATATTTAGGGTTAATGTCCGTGTATTGTTGGCTAGGTTGCCGTATTTCAATTTCTAGCGATTTGGGTTTGTCAAAATCGTGTTTTAGTTTCTTGTGTGGTTTGGGGTTTCTGTTTCAGAAGCCGATTTACTTGTTGAAAGCTCGCTCTGTAGCATTGTCTTTCCAAAAGAGCTCTTAGGTTTTGTCAGTCCGCTTTCTACGGCGTTTTGTGTTCCAAGTGGTTTCAGTGACAGTCGCTTTGAAACTGCGCCTGATTTAAGTTTGCCAAAACACGTAAAGTTCGTGTTGGCAAAGCGGCAATTAACTTCAAATCAAAGCGTTAGGCTTGGCAACTAACAAAGCATTCAAGAGGGACAGTCAACGCGTGGCGAGTTTAATTTAAATCTTGGCATCTGCGTTTACGGTGTTAAATTGAAGTTTGGCGGTAGCGCGTTGCTGCCCCTTAATGCGGCGTTAGCTTTCAAGGAGGAAAATTGAGCTCAAGTGACTATATCAAAGAGGTTCGTTCTAAGGTTGGAACAATGTCACTTCTTATCCCCGGCGTTGCGGGTGTCATTTTAAATGAAAACAAAGAGCTACTACTTCAGCAAAAATCAGATGGCACATGGAGCCTTCCAGCCGGAATGATTGAACCTCAAGAGTCGCCAGTGCAAGCATTGATCAGGGAAGTTCGCGAGGAAACAGGTTTGGCTGTAAAAGTAGAACGCCTACTTGGTGTATTCGGCGGTGAGGGTTTTGGTTTTACATACCCAAATGGTGATCAAGTTGAATACACAGTCATCATGTTCAAATGTGTAGTAGAAAGTTGTTCTCAATCCGCACTTGATGATGAAATGGTATGCCTTAAATGGTTTTCAAAAGGAAATATGCCAAGGCTTGAGCTGCCTTACCCGTTGGATTGTTTGTTTGCAGAAAATGATTCAGCGTACTTCGTTGGCTAGAAAGCTAACAAATTGTTCAAGAGTGATTCGGCACGCGTGGCATTTTTACTATGCGTTAGGTTCAGTGGTTAAGGTGGTATGCGGTGGCTTAGGTATTGCGTGCCTCACACCTTAACAAGGCGTTAGCAGCTTCCAAGTAAACGATAGATAAGAGGTTATCGGTGTTTGAAATTCCTAATTTTAAGCCTACAGAAGAAGATGTGATAAGAAACTCTAAATTAGAGACTCTCTATAATCACACCTTCGAGAAAGGTAGGTTTTTCCAAGTTATTTTCTCTGACGAGAAAGAGTTTCATATTCAGCTAGCTCCTCGGACAATGATGAAAGTTGTCTATCTGAAAGAAAAAGATGACATTGAGGGCATTAAGCTATGCAAGTTAGTCAGCGGTCAGGAGAAGCAAGTTATTGAACTTTCCAAGTTCAATATGCAGCAATTGAAAACGTTCTTGAATTTCATTCAAGAACTTGATTTGAAGGGGATAGCAGAGCGACGTATTAAGCTATCCGATGATTCAATGGATGTGCTTGATGCCGAGACAAAACAGAAAATAACCACACTACTTTCAGGTTCTGATGGTGGAGAAGTTGTTAGGGATTTATTGTCGCAAGGAATGATCACTACTCAGGATCTTGTGAATACGGGTTATCGGAAGTCACAGTTAGAAATATTCAAAAAACTACTGTCGTCAAACTATCTACCTCAGTATAAAGTCGATATCGGTAAGCCAAATACAAAAGACGAGACTGCATGGCAGCATTTCTTCGCGGTGAATCAATGGATATTCGGTTATGGTTTAGACTACCGATTCCAAGGTGTCTTACAAAAGGAGTTTCACGCGTCTGATACTAATGCGGGTGGCAGTGAAGGTGTTATTGCAGATTTCTTAATGGGTGACAATAAATTCACAACGTTTGTCGAACTTAAGTTACCTACAACCCCATTGTTTGGAACTGCTCAAAATAGAGCGCAGAGTTGGAAACTATCAAAAGAATTGATGGAAGCTTACTCACAAATTCTGGAACAAAAAGCTAGCGGAACGCTCAAGATTGAAACAACTCGAGATCTATATGCAGACGATTACAGCGAAATAAATCAGAATGCTTATGACTCGAAAACGGTTCTAATTGTTGGCAACTGGGCACAGGTTGATAATGCAGCGGAGCCCCCAGGCATCAAAAAAATGAAGCGCAAAACTCTCGAACTTTTCCGTCGAGACTCTCGAAACGTAGAAATCATTACCTACGACGAGTTATTTGAAAGAGCATCATTCATTGTTCTTAATGAGCATAGAGCAAACAAATAGAACGCTGCTAACAAAGCATTTAAGAGTGATTCGCAACGCTTGGCATTTTTGCTATGCGTTGCGTTATGTGTTTAAGGGGGGATGCGGCAGCTTCAGTATTGCGTTGCTCACACCTTAACAGGGCGTTAGCATACTTTGATAGGAGTTCAGATGGCTACGATAGTCGAACAAATTGTTAATCGTGAAATTGACTCGGTCATCGTGTACGAATCTGACCAAGTTATAGCTTTTGCAGACCATGATCCAATCAACTTTGGGCATATTTTAATTTGTCCTAAGACTCAATACCGTACTTTCATTGACCTGCCTGAGTCTGTGTTTTTTGAGATCACCGACGTTGCAAGAGATTTATATAAACGTATAGAAGCTAAGTTCAATCCCGATGGTATCGGCTTTATGCAAAACAATGGAGAGACACCTCATTTCAACGAGCTCGATCACTACCATTTGCATATTTTCCCTAGGTTTCATGGCGACCAGTACGGTTGGGTTAGTAGTGAACTTGGAATTCAAACTATGGATAAACTAAGAGAATCACTTAAAGATCTATGAGCATTGAAAAAGTATGCTAACAAATTGTTCAAGAGTGATTCGGCACGCGTGGCATTTTTGTCATGCGTTGGTTTTAGTGGTTAAGGTGGTATGCGGTGGCTTAGGTATTGCGTGCCTCGCACCTTAACAAGGCGTTATATGCCATGAGGACAAATTAAATGTTCGAAAGCGTGTTTTTGAACGAGATTTTAAAGTCAGAACTGGCTAATAGAAATGTCATTTTAGAGAAAGCTGAATGGCCACCTAAGTGTCGCAGGCTTATCATATTGAAGTACCGATTCTCTCAGCAATATAGTCTTGCGACTTACCGTGAGGTGAAAGACCCACATTATTGGTTCTCTGAGTACGTCGATGGGAATGAATGTTTAGCTTGTAAGTTTGAAGTCCTGAATTAGCAGGCTTGTTGATAACATCATTCATTGAAACCTGTGACTAGGCATATAACAAATTGTTTAAGAGTGATTCGGCACGCGTGGCATTTTTACCATGCGTTGATTTTAGTGGTTAAGGTGGTATGCGGAAGCTTCGGTATTGCGTGCCTCACACCTTAACAAGGCGTTAGCTTAATCTCCAAAAAATCAGAATCTTATAGCAAGTGTTTAGCTCCGAACTAAACCGAAATATTGAGATCTGGGAATGTTTTATCTTGTGCTCGTCTTGTGCCTAACTAAACTGTAGCGGTTTGATATTAAGGCAGTGCAAATTCAAGTATCGCCTCGTTTAGGTGTAAGTGACAAAGTCCTCGTGTGAAATCAGCAATTCAAATGTCAGTTTTTGTGTGTGAAGTTCCGTGAGTCTCCACGCTCGGCGGTTTTAGCATGGTGCAAGGTAATTCAAAGCTCAAACCTGTAAATTCGGCTCAGTGGTATGTCTCAAGTTCATACTTCATGGCGCAGTAGGGTCAGTTTTTTGGTATACAATGGTTTGCATGAAATAAGCTAACAAGGCGTTCAAGAGGGACAGTCAACGCGTGGCGAATTTGGCTCCAGTCTTGGCATTTGTGTTTGCGGTGGTAAATTGAAGTTTGGCGGTAGTGCGTTGCTGCCCCTTAACGCGGCGTTAGCTTACTCTCTAATAATCAGAATCTTATAGCTAATGTTTAGCGCCGAACTAAATCGAAATATCGTGCTCTGGCAATATTTTATCTTGTACTCGCCTTGTTCTTATCTAAGCTGTATCGGTTATCGGTTATCGGTTATCGGTTATCGGTTATCGGTTATCGGTTATCGGTTAGATATCAAGGCGGTGCAAATTCAAGTATCGCCTCGTTAGGTGTCAGTGACAAAGTCCTCGCGTGAAATCAGCAATTCAAATGTCAGCTTTGGTGTGTGAAGTTCCGTGAGTCTCCACGCTCGGCGGTTTTGGTTTAGTTCAAGGTAATTCAAAGCTCAAACCTGTAAATTCGGCTCAGTTGTCTGTCTCAAGCTCCTACTTCATAGTGTAGTAGGTCAGTTTTTTGATATGCAATGGCTTGCATTAATTAAGCTAACAAGGCGTTCAAGAGGGACAGTCAACGCGTGGCGAGTTTGGCTCAAGTCTTGGTGTTTGTGTTTTCGGTGGTAAATTGAAGTTTGGTGGCAGTGCGTTGCTGCCCCTTAACGCGGCGTTAGTATTCAGGAGGAAAATTAGTGCTTCATCAGATAGACAAATATCAGTATTCTGCTTGTAACATTAAATCCAAACATATTACCGTATTGATTAGGAACCCAAGTCCTTTTGCTGGTGTAAAACATCAAAAGCGTAAAGAGTTTATTGCTGGGTTAATCAAAGGTTGGGCAGTTGGTCCATTTTTAGCTTCTATGGATGAGTTTTCTCGGCATACGATCTGTTTAAACTGTGGGATCAAAACGATAGAGAACTGATAAGTAAGACTTCTTTCTAAGTTAGGTGTAACAGGTTGGGTCTGAATACTAACAAACTGTTCAAGAGTGATTCGCAACGCATGGCATTTTCATCATGCGTTAGTTTAAGTGATTAAGATGGTATGCTGCGGCATCGGTATTATGTTGCTCACACCTTAACAGGGCGTTATGTTCTCTGGGCTAGGAAGGGATATGGAAACAGTTAAAATGCTAGATTTGGGGTTTTCTACTGCAGATGCAGAATATCCTGAAATCCATCAAGAAGAAGGCGATTTAAGAGCTGAGTTTAAAGATTGGCAGGAAAAAACGGTAAAACTATATTTTACCGATTACGTCGCATGCAAGTGGCAGATGGTATTTGATTTACTTGAGGGAGAGCGAGACGACAGCTGTTATGAAATATGCTCATCTCTTTGGCTCAAGCAACATGTCCAATCAGAAATAATCAATTGCGACGAAGGCTACAAGCACTTTCGGCTTAACTTTAATGAGTTAGGGCAACTTGATGTAATTGCGTTAAACATTGTTGTACGAACATAACAAACTGTTTAAGAGTGATTCGCAACGCGTGGCATTTTTACTATGCGTTGGCTTATGTGTTTAAGGTGGTATGCGGAGGCTTCGGCATTGCGTTGCTCACACCTTAACAGGGCGTTATATGCTTTCAAAATCTTTGAGCAAAAGGGAGTTTAAAATGATTCTAAATCACGTCTCAGTTGGCGTTTCAAATGTGGCATCTGCCGTGGTTTTTTACGACTCAGTTCTATCCGCTTTGTCCATAAAACGTTCTCATTGCATCGAAAATGTAGCGGCTGCCTACGGCGAAAATTTTGAGTTTTGGGTTGGTTGTCCATGTGAAAATCGTGCATCTTCAGGTAATGGTACTCACATTGCTTTCAATGCGCCTAATCAAGATGCCGTTGACCAGTTTTATGCTACCGCATTAGAGCTTGGTGGTTCGTGTGCAGGCAAGCCAGGTTTGCGTCCTGAGTACGGTGAAACTTACTACGCGGCGTTTGTCCGAGATGTTGATGGAAACAAACTTGAAGCAGTCTTTGTGTAGTTGAAACTACGCATATAACAAAGCGTTCAAGAGGGATTCTCAACGCTTGCTGGTTTTGGTTCAAAGTTTAGCTTTTGTGTTTATGGCACAATGGTTTAATTTGGGTGGCATTGCGTTGTTCACCCCTTAACGCGGCGTTAGGCGCAGTAAGAAATTTCTTGGTTCAAATCTCTAATTTCTCTTTGGCCATCTGTTCTTCTTTTTCGGCAATTTGGCTTTATCTAGCCAAGTTCTTGAATCACTCAACCCGTAAAACATGCCAAAGTTTGCGGGTTGCCTCACTCAGTTTTGTAGCCAGTTTGTTGTTAGTTTCTCTGGATCAAGTCGCTTCAATTTTGTCTGTCTTCGAAATACGTTTATTGGCTGAAATGTTGTTCTGAAAGTTAGCCTTTTCAAATTCCATTTTTATGTGCTGAAAAGCCAATTTCTTTGGTGTTTTGGTTGCAGTGGGCTTCAGAGACTTAGCCGCTTTAGCATTGGGGTTTTAATTAAGTTCAGTGGATTACGTGTATTTCTTTTTCCCAAAGGGTGGTTTTCTAAATCCAATTTTAACTATTTGCGTGAAGCGCCTAACAAAGCATTTAAGAGTGACTCACAACGCTTGGCGATCTCAGTTTAAACTTGGGTTTAGTGTTTAAGGTGCAATGGTTTGGGTTAGGTGTTTTGCGTTGTTCGCACCTTAATGCGGCGTTAGGCTTTTCATCAAATGAGGTGATATTTGGAACTAATATGTAGAATTCTCGCTTGGGACTGGGGTGAAATCATCCAGCTTCTCACAGGTGTTGGCACATTCGTTATTGCTTGGATAGCAATGTCTACTTGGAAAAAGCAGCTTAAAGTGCAGAAAATTACAGGGTTACTCGATGAGTTGACTGATGCTGTTCATGAATTCGTCCAACATATTAGCGTGCCGACTCAGCACCTCCAGTATATTCGAATAGCAATCGATAGCATGCAATATGACATGGAGTTAAATCTTGAATTGAAACATCCTCAATTAGTTCGATATATCGAAAAGTCAGGGGCTGCGGCTGCTCTACAACTGAAAGACAACTTAATACCTTGTAATGCATCAGTGCATAGAATTCGTTCGTTAATTGTTAAAGCTCAGGTATTCGAAATTAGAGACTTCGATAAATGTTTTAATGCTTGCCAAATGTTGGTGTGGCAACATGATCGACTATGGGCTATTTACTCAATATTGTGCAGATCGGGTTTAAACTGGGAACACCCTGATGTTATAAAACAGTTAGGTGAAATTGATAAGATTACGCATGTAACGATCGAACAAGCTTTAAAGATAAACCAAGTTGTCTTTCTGGAGTTTGTCAAAGCGACATACGGTGAACAGTACAAAGCCTAACAAACGCTTTAAGACGGATTCGCAACGCTTGGCGGTTTTGGTTTTATTTAGCTTTTGTGTTTAAGGTGTAATAATTGAGTGTTGTGGTAGCGTTGCTCACCACTTAAGCGGGCGTTAGCTCAAACATGGAAGTTTAGTGGGATGTTTAAATTTTTGTTTCATACAAATCAAAGTGCAATCGGATATATTGCAAAATCATACTTATTGCACGCGTGTGTAACTTTTCCTCTTGTTTTTCTTGCATCATATATTTGGAGTTCAGAGTTTGCAGCTATGGAGGGCAGGCAACAGGAGTCGTCACTACTATTTCTGGTTATTATTGGTCCAGCTATCGAAACACTTCTAATGATACCAATACTGAAGTTTATACAAATGTTAAAGTTAGAAGTGTTGATGACATCAGTGGTTAGCGCGCTTATATGGGGAGTGTTGCACACTTTGAATAATGTGCTGAACGGCTTTGGCGTTCTATTTTTGTTCTTCATACTTTCTATATCTTATTTAACTTGGCGTAAAAAATCATTTAGGGCTGCATTTTTGGTTACTTTGGGGATCCATGCTTTGAATAATGCAGTGGTATTTGTTTAAGCTAACAAAGCGTTTAAGACAGATTCGCAACGCTCGGCATTTTCAGTTCAAGTTGAATTTTGTGTTTACGGTGGATTGGTTTAGGTTAGGTGGTGGCGTTGCTCACTACTTAACGCGGCGTTATGTGTTTACGAGGTAATAATGATTGATGCACGTCTAAAGCAATATTGGCTGGATGAACTTAAAGCCTCAGCACATTTTCTAGAGGGACTTTATCGCTCTGGAGAGTGGAGTGAACGGCTAGAATATGAGGTTGAAAAATCGATATTTGTTGGGTTTTACGCTATTCGGAAGTTACAGGAAAGCGGGCATTTGGATCAACGCGTATCCAGCCTGAATTGGACATTAACAGCTTATCCTTCTTGCGAAGAAGCTAAATCAGAAAAATGGATTCGTAATTACAATCACAGCAAGGGCTTTGCTAAGCTGTTTAGCCTAAAGAAAATGTGCCACCAATTTGTTCATAGCGTTCACTTTTCGCCATTTGTGCCTGATGAGAGCTTCTGTGTGGGGTTCTATTTTGTTTCTGACTATGACAGTAAGAAAGAACTGTATTACATTCAATTGGTTAATGTTCTCAATGTCTTCTTAAGCGTGGCAAGCGGGAAGAATGTTAAGCTAAAAATTGATCATAGTGAGAATAGTCTTTCTGTCAATTTAGCCAACACATAACAAACTGTTTAAGAGTGATTCGCAACGCGTGGCATTTTTACTATGCGTTAGTTTTAGTGGTTAAGGTGGTATGCGGGAGCATTGGTATTGCGTTGCTCACACCTTAACAGGGCGTTAGGCCTTAAAAAGGAAATAGTAAGTGAAGTGGTTTAAAAATATCTTCAGAAGAAAGCATAAGAATGAAGCTGAAGACTTTGTTGAAGAGTTCAATGATTATCAGCAGTCTATTCGTGATGCTGGGACTAACAATGGTCGCCATTACACGGATACCCCAGAACTGGTGAAGCAATTAAAGAGAGAAGGCCGGTTTGACGAAGCTATTGAAATTCTCCTTGAGTCAGTTGAGTTAACAGAAAAAGAATCAAAGTTTGCTGGTGAAGGTTGGGGTGTTGCTCCTTGGTACTATGAACAATTAGCCATCATTTATCGAAAACAGAAGCGTTATGACCTAGAAGTAGCCATTCTCGAGCGTTATTCATCTCAGCCTAAAGCTCCTGGAGTTGGACCAGCCAAATTGTCTGAAAGACTTGAAAAAGCAAAACAGCTATTTGAAAAAAGTCAGGCCTAACAAAGCATTTAAGAGTGATTCGTAACGCTTGGCAGTTTCGCTTCGCTCAAGTATAGCCAAGCGCCACTCACACCTTAATGCGGCGTTATGCGACAAGGCAAAATTTCTAGGTTTCTTTAAATTTAATCTCTTTGGCCATTCGTTTTTGGGTTTCGGCAAATCAGCATTTTCGGCTCAAATTCTTGAATCACTCAAACCGCAAAACATGCCAAAGTTCGTGAAGTTTCCTCATCGAAAATCGTATTTGGTCTTGGAAAGTTTTTCGGGCGTAAAGTGTGGAAAGGGCAAGTTTACGGAAAGTCGGTGCTTGCTGAAATTTCGGCTCATTAAATTTCTCGCAAGCAAAAGCTTATTCTTCGCTTTAATGTCGCGTTCCGTGCTTGTGGCGGTCTTTATACAAAATGTTGACTCCGTTGGTTCTTGAATCACAAAAAGTTATCTACGCGTTTGTGGTTTTTCGTGTTTAAGGTAATGTTTTCGCAAGCCAATTTAGCATTGTCGAAAAATCGCATAACAAACAATTTAAGCAGATTCGCAACGCGTGGCAGTTTTGGTTTGCGGTGAGTTTTGTGTTTATGGCGCAATGCGGTGGCTTTTGTAGTGCGTTGCTCACTACTTAATTGGGCGTTAACTTTTTAATCATATAACGAGGCAATATGGATATAAATATTATCCCTTATCTTACTGTTATTACTGCAATTGTTGCAGGCTATCTTACGTATATTAATCAGTTAAGGCTTAAAACGTTCGAGATTCTCTACGCAAGAAGAACTGCTGTACTTGCAGATGTTGAAGTATATTTAAAAAATTTATATATGCTCCAAGGTGAAATTCAAAAAGAAGATATGAGTGAGAATCTTGAAAAATATTTTCGTGAATACTTTCATGAGGGGCTAATTCTGTATCATAAGGTCAAAGGCGCAAACTTTGGTGGAACAGCCACTATAATGGCTGATACTTTCTTTTCAGTTGTAAATGAGCCCTTAACTAAAGGGACGATGACAAAAGAGGAAGCTAAAGACTGGATTGCAAGAACAATTAATGGACTTTCTGCTCTCTATGGCTTTTCTCATAGTCAACTTACCCGAGAGTTAGATGAGATGGCTTTTTCACCTATATCGCGACTGATCAGAAACAGAAAAGGGAAAGTTAAGTTGGCAAAAAAAAGTTAACAATCTGTTTAAGAGGGATTCGCAACGCGTGGCATTTTTACTATGCGTTGGTTTTAGTGTTTAAGGTGGTATGCGGCGGCTGTTGTATTGCGTTGCTCACCCCTTAACAGGGCGTTAGGCATCAAAGGTTACAAATGTACAGCTCGATATTGATAATATTGTTTGGTCTTTTGGTATCACTTGGTGCAGTTTCGGGTACTTGCACACAGGGAGATGATGGGCGTTTTTATGCTTCGATAATGTATGGCTCAGTACTGTTCATTCTCATCATAGTCAGGCTTCTTCGAGAAAATAGAGGTTCAAAATTTATATGGATTACGCCCTTAATTGCTTTGTTGGTAACTTATTTCTGGGCTCCTTTTGTAATTGAAACGACCATTGAAGGTCATCATTTGTGTGGCAAAGAATTTGATTATCATTTGGTAGAGTCTGATGTTTGGTATAGAGGCATACCGATGCTTCATATTGTTCTCTCGTTGGTTATTTTCATGCTTTCATTTTGGAAGTTAATTAGGTGCAAAACGGGTAAGTAGTTTGTGGTGACAAGATGCCTAACAAACTGTTCAAGAGGGATTCGCAACGCGTGGCATTTTTACTATGCGTTGGTTTAAGTGGTTAAGGTGGTATGCGGCAGCTTCGGTATTGCATTGCTCACCCCTTAACAGGGCGTTATGTACTTTATGGAATATATCAAATGGTAAAGAATTGTAATGACATCAAAGAGGCTAAGCTTTTTGGTTTTAGTAACATCAAAGAGTTTAGACGTACTCGGACACTCTTGGGTTCTCTTATCATTGAAGTTAGAAAAGGTAATAAAAAAGCAGAATATAAGTTGAAGAAAAGCCTGCTTTAAAAAAATTATGTGAGCACTTAGCGCAGACGTCGAACCTAGATTCGTATCAATCTAAAATATCTCAAAAAGAATTTGCCATGTTTAGAGGGCACAAAAAAATGGATTCTATTCAAATCGTTCAATCTGGTGGTGCACCTGGGCTAGGTAAAAAAGCGTGACGGTTCGTACGTACATAACAAAGCGTTTAAGACAGATTCGCAACGCTTGGCATTCTCAGTTCAAATTGAGTTTTGTGTTTAAGGTGTAATGAATTGGGTTAGGTGTAGGCGTCGCTCACTACTTAACGCGGCGTTATACGCTTTATGGGAAATGATACACAAAGGACGTTATGAAGTTATCTGAGTTACAAAGTCATATAAAAGAATTCGATTATGCGCCAGAGCAATCTGAACACTATTTTTTAAAACTAATCGAAGAAGTTGGCGAATTATCGGAATCTATTCGCAAAGGTAAAAGTGGGCAACCAACGCTAGATGAACTTAAAGGTTCAATCGCAGAAGAGTTATATGACGTCTTGTATTATGTTTGTGCTTTAGCCAATATTCACGGTGTAAACCTTGAGAAAACGCATGAACTAAAAGAAGTATTGAACAAGGTTAAGTACAACCGATAGAACGCGTATAACAAATTGTTCAAGAGGGATTCAGCACGCGTGGCATTTTTACTATGCGTTGGTTTTAGTGATTAAGGTGGTATGCGGTGACATCGGTGTTGCGTTACTCACCCCTTAATTGGGCGTTATGTTCTAGGAGGAAATTCATGATTAGGGAAATCACAAAAGCCGATTTTGAGTCGTTTTGGCCAACATTTTCAGCGGTAATTCAGGCGCAAGAAACTTATGCCTTTGACCCAAATATGACGCTAGAACAAGCCTTCGCTTTATGGTGTGAATCTCCCCTGAAAGCTTTTGCTTTCGTAGAAAATGACGTTGTACTGGGCTCTTACTACATCAAGCCAAATGCAATGGGGCCAAGTAGCCATATATGTAATTGTGGATACATGGTTTCTAGCGAAGCTAGAGGTAAGGGCATTGCACGCCTTATGTGTGAACATTCTCAGGAAGCAGCTCTAAGACTTGGCTTTGATGCCATGCAATTTAACAGCGTGGTCTCTACCAATGAAGTTGCGGTGAAGCTTTGGGAGAAGCTAGGGTTTCAAATCATAGGTACAATTCCCAAGGCATATAAGCATGCTCATCTAGGGTTAGTTGATAGCTATGTCATGTACAAATGGCTACGAACATAACAAAGCATTTAAGAGTGATTCACAACGCTTGGCATTTCTCATTCTTTCGTTGGTTTTGTGTTTACGGTGGTTAGGTTAAGTTTCGTGGTAGCGTTGCTCACACCTTAATGCGGCGTTAGTACTGGATTGGCATCAACAGTAAAATTTCTGGTGTTTATCGGTTTCTTTTCCTAGCTTTACACTTGGTCAAATGTGCCTTTCACGTTCTTTCCGGTGGCACTATATGAGTTGTGTTCGCTTTGATTTCACCGTTTACGGTTCCTAACTTTTAGGCTATTTCGTTGGCGCGGCTTCTTTTGTGTGGTTGGTTTTTTGCTATAACTTTAGTTCTTTGGCGCGGCTTCTTTTGTGTGGTTGGTTTTTTGCTATAACTTTAGTTCTTTGGTGCGGTTGTCAAAGTTGGATGACCGAATCCTTTGCTAATTTAAAAATGGTCGAAATAGGCTAGCTTGGCGTGTTTTTCTTCTAGCCAACTTACGTTTGAGGTTGAGTTCTAGTTTGTCAGTTGTCCCTTCAGTTTCAGCGTTTTAAGCCTCAAGTTTCGTGCTATATTTCAATATCTTGGTGCAAACAAAAAGGTTTAGAGGCAGCGTACTAACAAACAATTCAAGAGGGATTCGTAACGCGTGGCATTTTTACTATGCGTTAATTTTAGTGATTAAGGTGGTATGCGGTGACATCGGTGTTGCGTTACTCACCCCTTAATTGGGCGTTATGTTCTAGGAGGAAATTCATGATTAGGGAAATCACAAAAGCCGATTTTGAGTCGTTTTGGCCAACATTTTCAGCGGTAATTCAGGCGCAAGAAACTTATGCCTTTGACCCAAATATGACGCTAGAACAAGCCTTCGCTTTATGGTGTGAATCTCCCCTGAAAGCTTTTGCTTTCGTAGAAAATGACGTTGTACTGGGCTCTTACTACATCAAGCCAAATGCAATGGGGCCAAGTAGCCATATATGTAATTGTGGATACATGGTTTCTAGCGAAGCTAGAGGTAAGGGCATTGCACGCCTTATGTGTGAACATTCTCAGGAAGCAGCTCTAAGACTTGGCTTTGATGCCATGCAATTTAACAGCGTGGTCTCTACCAATGAAGTTGCGGTGAAGCTTTGGGAGAAGCTAGGGTTTCAAATCATAGGTACAATTCCCAAGGCATATAAGCATGCTCATCTAGGGTTAGTTGATAGCTATGTCATGTACAAATGGCTACGAACATAACAAAGCATTTAAGAGTGATTCACAACGCTTGGCATTTCTCATTCTTTCGTTGGTTTTGTGTTTACGGTGGTTAGGTTAAGTTTCGTGGTAGCGTTGCTCACACCTTAATGCGGCGTTATGGCGCAGGGCGAAAATGGACAAAATCGTAGAATTAATTAAACAAGATCCAATAAGAGTTGAGGCACTTGCACATGTGTCCCAACTAGGCTTGCCCCAATGCTATATTGCTGCAGGTTTTGTTCGAAACTTAGTTTGGGATTCATTGCATAATTTCAATGAACCGACGCCTTTAAATGATGTCGATGTCATCTACTTTGATCCGATAGAATCTAACTCCAGTGCCCACTTGGATTACGAAGAGCTTCTTAAAGCCCGCATGCCCAAACTTAACTGGCAAGTGCGTAATCAAGCGACAATGAATGAGCGTAATGGTGATGAACCCTATCAAAGCTCGTTGAATGCAATGAGTTACTGGCCAGAAAAAGAAACAGCGGTTGCTGTTCGTCAAGTAGGGTCAAATAAGTATGAGTGTATTGCTGCTTTTGGCTTTGAATCCCTATTTAGTTACTGGGTCACACATAATCCTAAAAGGTTACGAGAAACCTTTGAAAATCGTGTAAGTTCAAAAGGGTGGCTAGTTCGGTGGCCATCTTTGAGAATTGCGCCATAACAAAGCGTTTAAGGCAGATTCGCAACGCATGGCATTCTCGGTTCAAATTGAGTTTTGTGTTTACGGTGCGGTGGTTTAAGTTAGGTGTAGGCGTCGCTCACTACTTAACGCGGCGTTAGGCGAATGGAGTAAATAATGAGATTTTTGATTGTTATTTTGGGGATGTTTTCCACATTAGCAGCGACGGCAGAAGAGACTCGATGTGGATGGCTTGAAAATCCTTCTCCTGCCAATATGTGGTTGATTGATCGCGATGGCTCATGGGATATATCAGTCCAAGGTACTTCAAATGCATTGGACGATAAATCGATGGAACTGCTTTATCAAGCGACTGCAAATGAAAATGAATTTGTTAGAACAAATCGAAACTATGGTTTTAGTTGTGCTTGCTTAACAGTGGACGTAGACGAAGAGCAAAATTCGATTACAACAATCTATAAATCCAAGCAGTTACCTTTGAAGCAGTGTTTAGAGGACATATCCATAACGAAAGATATTCCACTTCCTTTTAAGTAATTCGCCTAACAAACTGTTCAAGAGGGATTCGCAACGCGTGGCATTTTTACTATGCGTTGGTTTTAGTGATTAAGGTGGTATGCGGCGGCGTTTGTATTGCGTTGCTCACCCCTTAACAGGGCGTTAGGCAATAAGCGTATATAAATAGGAAATAAGTTCGATGAACCAATGTGTTTTATGTGGAACACTGCACAATAAGTTATCAAAGGAACACATTGTTCCAAGGTGGCTTCAAAAGTATTTCAATCTAAATGATCAAAAATTGGGTTTATCAAATGGTACATCGATAAAGTACAATCAAGCTGTTGTACCTGCGTGTCATACTTGTAACTCAGAAATATTTAGTAGTCTTGAGAAAAGAATACGAGAAAACACATCTTCGCCAATGGATTACTATCTTTGGGCATTAAAAGTAAGTTATGCGCTGTCATATAAAGATACTACACTACCAATTGATCGTTCTAATCCTGCCAAAGGTACAATCATTCCCAAAGAGATGGTAGATATTGATTCGGGTGTAATTTACAGCTTGTTTAATTTGCTTTCATCTGATTCGAAGACTGTCAATCCATCACCATTTGGTTCTGTTTTTGTTATTAACAAAGAAGTAGATAAAGGCAAGGGCTTTTTCTTAGTGGATGTGCCAGCCCCTTATCGAGCATTAGCAATAACATTACCAGATAGGATTCTAATTGTGTTATTTGGAGATCGTGGTGTTGTACAAAAAATTACGCCAATAGATGCTGTTAACAAGCTATATGAATCTATCAAAGATGTTAGGTATATTCTGTTTCACTTACTAAAAACACAAAATCAATTAACACTTCCTTCTCAATGTATTGTAAGTGAAAAGGGTACCGAATCTAAGCCAATACCAACAAAGATTCTCATTCGTAAACAGAAACAAGTTTGGTATGAAGAGATTGCAAATTTCTGTGGTCTTCCGATTCAATATGGAGCGTTGAATTTTGAAAAAGATCAAAAAATGACTATGCCTAAGTATTTTAAAATTGCCTAACAAAGCATTTAAGAGTGATTCGCAACGCTTGGCAGTTTCGCTTCGCTCAAGTATAGCCAAGCGCTGCTCACACCTTAATGCGGCGTTATAGCGCACGATAAAATTGAATATGGATGGTCATGGATAATATCGAAAAAGAGCTCTATCAAGCAGCAATAGAACTAGTAAATATGCGATATCCTTCTGGTTGGGGTGGAGCTGCGGCTGTTAGAACAGAGTCAGGAAAAATATTAACAAGCATTGCTCCTGATACTAAAAACGATGCTCTTTCACTATGCATGGAGGTGGGAGCGTATTTAGAGGCTCACAAACTCAATGAGCGAGTGACCCACTCATTATGCCTGTGTCGTGAGAGCGAGAACGATGAATTTCTAATTTTGTCACCATGCGGAGTTTGCCAAAAGCGCCTCGTCCATTGGGGTGGGGATGTCAAAGCAGCAATTACGACTTCAGGGAATGCATTGGTTTTCAAGACTATACGAGAATTAATGCCTCATCATTGGTCACTTGTAAACGGCAAAGCGCTATAACAAACTGTTTAAGAGTGATTCGCAACGCGTGGCATTTTTACTATGCGTTGGTTTTAGTGTTTAAGGTGGTATGCAGTGGCTTCGGTATTGCGTTGCTCACACCTTAACAGGGCGTTATGTACTTTTACGGAAAATCAGAAATTTATGGATGAAAATGCTGAAATTTGGCGTCAGTACTACGAAAAGGCACTATCTCGCCCACATTCAAAACGTACTGAATTTGCTGTTAGACTCAATGAATCAAACCTCAAAGTAGCCACTGACTGTGGCTGTGGAACCGGCAGTGATATCGAATACCTCGATCAACAGGGTTATCAAGTTCACGGCTTCGATATTAATCCTGATTCAGTTGCTATTTGTAGAGACAGGTTTGGGTCAAAGTCATTAGTGGATATTTCAGCGTCCTCGTTTGAGTCGTTCGACTATCCAAAATCTGGTGTAGTTATCGCAAACTCCAGTTTGTTCTTCGCTGACCCAAACCAATTTGCATCGACTTGGAGCAACATCAGTTCTTCAATTGAAATCGGTGGAGTGTTTGCTGGTGACTTCATGGGTTTCAAGGACAGTTGGGCTAACAACTATCGTAGCCCTACAACATCGTTGTCGGAATCAGAAGTAAAGGCTCTGTTCTCGGGTTTTGAAATAGTCAGGTTCTTCGAACGTGATGAAACAGCGAAAACGTCATTGGGTAGAATGAAGCATTGGCATACATATTCCGTGGTCGCGGTGAAACGTACATAACAAAGCGTTTAAGACAGATTCGCAACGCTAGGCATTTTTCATTCCATCGTTGGGTTTTGTGTTTAAGGTGGTATGGTTAGGTTTCGCGGTGGCGTTGCTCACTACTTAACGCGGCGTTATGTTTTCGGGAGGAATTAAATGAATCCAAATATCCAATCAGCTCTGAGTTCGAAGGACAATATTCAAACCAAGATAAACGTCGGTGAGCGATATAGGTTGATGCACAAAAAGATAAAATCAGGAAGCCTTTGGATTGAGGTACAAAGGGAAGCGTATCGAGTCAAAGTTACAGGTGACGTTAAGCTTAGGCTACAAAATTTTATCACTAAGTTAGTCGATTCCGAACCAAGTGATGATCAAGGTAATCCAGTTTGGCGCGTACCATTTGGTAGCAGCCTCAAAACTATTATATGTGAGTACAATCGATTGGCTTAGGCTACAAACATAACAATCTGTTCAAGAGGGATTCGCAACGCGTGGCATTTTCACTATGCGTTGGTTTTGGTGTTTAAGGTGGTATGCGGCGGCTTTTGTATTGCGTTACTCACCCCTTAACAGAGCGTTAGGCGACATGAGATAAACGATAGAGTAGTGATAGTATCTTGGCGTGAATCTAGCTTCAGTTAATAGAAAAGGAGTGGATTAATGAATGGTAAAGCATTTGATAATTGGCAAAAATCTCGAAAGAAAGGATGTTTAAATTGGCTTTTCAGAACAACTTTCGTCACAGCCATTTTGTACATGATTTTTAATGTTATTTTCCTTTATCCATCTTCTGACGCGGCAGGCATTACGATTTTCTTATCGGATAATGCTCTTAATTACTCAATTTACACTATCGGGATGTTTTTCGCATTTTGGGCTATTTGGCTATACAACGAATCTTCGTATGAGAAAGAAGTTAAACGTAGAAATGTCGCCTAACAAACTGTTCAAGAGGGATTCGCAACGCGTGGCATTTTCACTATGCGTTGGTTTTTGTGTTTAAGGTGGTATGCGGCGGCTTTGGTATTGCGTTGCTCACCCCTTAACAGGGCGTTAGGTTTTTCGAGGAAAAATATGAGTATTCAGGAAATATCAAAAGAAGAGTTTGATTCTCTCAATGTCGATAGTATGGGTTTTTTCCCTGAGAGAGCTTGGTTTCGTAGTTCTGAGATTGATCTTGCAGGTACAGTCATACGTGACCCATATGATAAAGACTGGTCATATGTTGTTTTAGCTAAAGATGAAGACCACATCTATAGATGTATAAAAGCTGATGTTAGTCTCCCAAATCAGGCTCATGCCGAGGATAAGATCCTTTCACTAATGAGTGAAATGGAAATAAAAGGTTCATTCGAAGAAAACTTTTACATTGAATCTAAAGAGATTATTACTGATGATGCAATTAATGTTGTAACGTCAATCGATGACCAAATCAAAATCTACCTCAAAAAGAACCCAGAAAAAATGTATGACTTAACTCCAAGAAAATTTGAAGAGTTAGTCGCCAGTATACTGAAAGATATGGGTTTCGACGTTGAGCTAACTAAAGCAACAAGAGATGGTGGGCGCGATATTATTGCTTATGTTCGTAATTCCGTAAGCAGTTACTTGACGCATATTGAGTGCAAAAAATATGCTCCAGACAATAAAGTTGGTGTTGGTATAATTCGTGAAGTTATGGGTGTTCATAACCTAAGGCAAGCAACAAAAAGCATTATTGTAACTACTGGCTTCTTCAGTCGAGATGCTATTAAAGAGGCTGAAATGGCAAAAAATCATCTTGATCTGAAAGACTTCAATGATCTCAAATCTTGGTTACAACAATACTGAAGGTAGACACAAACCTAACAAACTGTTTAAGAGTGATTCGCAACGCGTGGCATTTTTACCATGCGTTGATTTTAGTGATTAAGGTGGTATGCGGCAGCTCTGGTATTGCGTCGCTCACACCTTAACAGGGCGTTAGTACTGGGTTGGCATCAAAGGCTAAAAGTTCCTGTTATTATTGGTTTCTTTTCCTCGCTTTACATCTGATCAAATGTGCCTTTCAGGTTCGCTCCGGTGGCACTAGATGTGAAGTTTCCGCTTTGACTTCATCGTTTACGGTCTCTAACTTTTGGGCTATTTCTCTGGCGTGGTTTCTTTGGCGCTGAGAAATTTTCGGCAAAATAAGCGTTTCTTTGTCGCAGTTGTTCAAGTTTGAAGTCCGTATTCTTTGCTAATTTAAAAACGGTGAAAAAGGGCTGTTAAGCATGTTTTTCTTCTAGCCAACTTACGTCTTGAAGTTAGTTTTCAGTTAGGCAGTTTTCTGTTTAGCCTCAGTGTTTTAAGCCAACAGTTTCGTGCTATATTTCAATGTCTTGGCATGTACCAAAGGCTTTGCGGGCAGCGTACTAACAAACAATTCAAGAGGGATTCGTAACGCGTGGCATTTTTACTATGCGTTAATTTTAGTGATTAGGCGGTTTGCGGTAACATCGGTGTTGCGTTACTCACCCCTTAATTGGGCGTTATGTGTCAATGGGTTTCTAAACAGAGTGAGAAAGATAAAAATGCAGTTTATTTGGGAAGTCTCGGACGTAGAAATAGATACCTTGTTACCTCAGTGGAAATGGTTGCTTAATCCTACAGGGAAACCTTTGTATCTAACCATCATGGGTGACTGGCTATTTGGTGAAGTGGATGGCTCAATTTCATTGTTATCGGTTTTAGATGGTACCTATGAAACAATTGCTTCGGACTTTCATGAGTACAATAAAATGAATAAATCACAAGATTGGTGTGATAATGTCTTTTTAACTAGTTGGTATGACTTGGCGCTCGAACACGGGCTACAACCAAAACAAAACGAATGCTTAGGTTGGGATCTGCATCCAATTATTGGTGGTGAGTTTTGTATGGAAAATTTGCAAGTATTTACTATGAAAGTATATCAATCACTAATGTCTCAGTTGCATTTTCAACTTCAGCACGCAAACACATAACAAACTGTTTAAGAGTGATTCGCAACGCGTGGCATTTTTGCTATGCGTTGCGTCTAGTGTTTAAGGTGGCATGCGGGAGCATCGGTATTGCGTTGCTCACACCTTAACAGGGCGTTATGTAGCTAGGTAAGAAATGGAGTATAAATGGTTGGTTTAGTTCGATTTGTATTGGTTGCGAATGTAATAGCAGCCGTAATAGTTGTTGGTCTAGAGATGTCTACAGGCTTCTTGGGACTTAAGTTTGTATCGGACTATGCATTTTTCATCGTGATGCTTATATGGGGTACGACAGCCTTATTTTTCATGTATCCACCTCTGGGTGGTATGGGGCAGTCTGACGACAAGGTTGATAGGATTACAGACTCAATGGTTGACCGTAGTGTTGCGGACGAAATCGATGATGAGCGGTTCTCAGAAAATACAGCCTTTTGTATCAAACTCCTCATAGCTGGCGTGCCTGCATTCTTGGTTTGTGTCCTTGCGAGCATCGCTACATAACAAACTGTTCAAGAGGGATTCACAACGCGTGGCATTTTCACTATGCGTTGGTTTAAGTGATTAAGGTGGTATGTGGCGGCTTTGTTATTGCGTTGCTCACCCCTTAACAGAGCGTTATGAGCTAAAGGGTAATTAGGAGAATAGTTCTGTTGATCAGTGTGGCTGTTTTTTGTGTCATTGTGGGTTTCTACTTTTGGTATGGAGAAAGTGATACGTCGGTAAAGGAAGCTGGTATTGCAATGCTTGCCTATATTGCGTATACGATTTTGTATTTGTTTGTTCCGCCTTTCCCTTTGGGCACGTCATCACAAATGGGGCAATTATACGGTTTTGTGCCACTGTTATCTTTTGGGGCCATTTTATTTCCTCATTTCAATACACAATCACCGGAAACAATAACACGAACAATCGGTTGGTTTGGCCTTATCACAGTTGCGCTTATCCTCGTTTGTTTCAAACTTTTTGTCTGGTAAGTGGGCAACGTAAGTACGCTCATAACAAACTGTTTAAGAGGGATTCGCAACGCGTGGTATTTTTACTATGCGTTGCGTTTAGTGTTTAAGGTGTTATGCGGGAGCTTTGGTATTGCGTTGCTCACCCCTTAACAGGGCGTTATACGAATAGAGGGAATTTATGTATAAGAGTACTGATTTTAGCTTGGATTCAAAAGAGTTCAGGTTTAAGAAAGACTCATATCCTTTGTCTAAGATAAACAATGCTAGGGTTAAAGAGTTAAGTTTTCTTGATAATTTAGGTCAAGTTTTATTCTGGGTGTGTGTTTTTTCAGGGGCAGTTTGGTTAGTTATTCCAAGGTTGGAAGAGGTGCCACAATGGCTACTAGTTTTAGTTCTTAGTCTGACGGTTGTAGGTTTGGTTTTTGCTCTTTTTCGTTGTTCTAAATATGCACTTCAAGTCGAGTTTCGCCACATAGATGAAACGGGCGTTCAATGGGTCAATGTCGCTAAGTCATACTCAAAGTCAGATTGTGAGTTATTTGAACAGCAAGTGTTGGCACTGAAAAAATTCGTATAACAAATTGTTCAAGAGTGATTCGGCACGCGTGGCATTTTTACTATGCGTTGGCTTTAGTGGTTAAGGTGTTATGCGGAACCTTCGGTATTGCGTGCCTCACACCTTAACAAGGCGTTATAGCTTTGGAGTAAAAATGGCATTCAACTTAACAGAAGAACAATTAGTTAATACTGAGGTGGAGCTTGGTGCAAGGCTCCCTCATGATTATCGTGAATCGATGAAGACTGACAATGGTGGTGAGGCAACGACCGAAGAAGATGACTGGGAGCTTTACCCAATCAAGGACAACTCCGATCGAAAAAGGCTAGCTCGTACTTGTAACCACATTATTGCAGAAACCAAGGCGTGTTTTGGTTTTGGCAACTTTCCTCATCATGCATTGGCTATTGCTAGTAACGGTCTTGGTGATCAAATGGTTTCCTTAAAAGAGTCAGAACAGTTCAAGCCCGAAGTTTATGTTTGGCTTCATGAAACCGGAGAGATTAAGTTGCTTGCAAGTTCATTTGCCAAGTTAGAAAAGCTATAACAAAGTGTTCAAGAGTGATTCGGCACGCGTGGCATTTTTACTATGAGTTTATTTTAGTGGTTAAGGTGGTATGCGGATGCTTAGGTATTGTGTGCCTCACACCTTAACAAGGCGTTATGTATCTGTAGCTTGGTTGATTTTGGAGTATTCGATGTGAATGCATATTGTTCGATGTGAGCGCATGTTGTTCGATTGATTGTTTTGGGGCGTGAATTTTGTTGTTTAGAAACTAGATCCATCTTAGCTTTCGCTCTTCACGTTTTATCTGAGGAGTGAAAAATGATTGATGTTAATTCGTATGTTGTACTTTGGAGTGCAACGCAACAAAAGTTCCATGTAGAGTCTGTGCAAGATATGTGTTCTAAAAACAATAAACACTTCCTAAATCAGCAGGTTTCCGATTACGTGGTTTTGGATTTTTCGAAAAACAAAGAAGAAGCTAAAGAACTTGCGAAAAAATACCAAGCTAAAAGAGATGAAATTTACGCATAGTTTGAAAGAATTTTGGCTATCGAACTTGCTAGGCTGTAGTTCTTACACATAACAAACTGTTCAAGAGGGATTCGCAACGCGTAGCATTTTCACTATGCGTTGCGTTTTGTGTTTAAGATGGTATGCGTAGGCATCGGTATTGCGTTGCTCACCCCTTAACAGGGCGTTAGGTGTATTCAAGTTTTCATGGAAAAACTGCGCATGAATAAAGAAAAGATAGAATTAGTATTGTCCGAAAATTTGGGTGAAGGGTTTCGGATAGTCTATGAAGATGGACAAATTTCACCTGCTATAGAATGGGTTGATTGGGTGCAACTGTCTGATGACGAAAATGACATCCAAGTGGTAGTTAACTTTGAAGACGACAGTGAAAAAGTCTTCAGTAAGGGAGTGGCGTTAAGCCAAATTTGGCACGAAGATGTCTAAAGTATCGCCACTGATTTTGTATTTGTTTGGTTCTGTCTTCTTCAAAACAATTGGAACACGCACCTAACAAGGCGTTTAAGGCGGATTCACAACGCTTGGCGATTTCAGTTCAAGTCAGCTTAAGTGTTTAAGGTGCAAGGGGTTTGGGTTTGGTGGTAGGCGTTGTTCACCACTTAACGCGGCGTTATGTGCTTTAGGAGAAAACGATGAATAAGTGTCTAATCATCATATTAGCTAGTCTTTCATTTGGTGCTCTTGCTGAAGAAGAGTCCATTGACTGTAATAATGCGATGACCACAATCGAGATAAACCAATGTACTGCTATTGAACTAGAGTCAGCACAAGTTAAATTAGACAAATATCTAAACACTAGCTTTGAGCACAACTCTCATGACCCAGAACTGATCGCAGCAATTAAGCTTGCTCAACAGGATTGGCAAGCATATATGTCCTCTCACTGTGATTCGGTTTATACGCAATGGCGTGATGGAACTATTCGTGGAGTTATGGCGATATCGTGCAAAACTAAGTTAACTAAGCAAAGAACGCACGAGTTATGGGAAAACTTTTTAACTTATATGGACAGTACACCACCAGTTTTACCGGAGCCAAGTGTAGAGTAGGTTTCAACCACGCACATAACAAACTGTTCAAGAGTGATTCGCAACGCGTGGCATTTTTGCTATGCGTTGAATTTAGTGATTAAGGTGGTATGCGGGGGCTTCGGTATTGCGTTGCTCACACCTTAACAGGGCGTTATGTTGCTTCCATTACTTATAGTTTTCTGGTAATTGAGCGTGGCCATCTTTTTCAGCGAGATAGACAAGTGCATCAATCACTCGGACGGACGTTAAAAGGTTCTCTTCATTACAGCTATCTAATTCAAATGAAAGGTAAATACGGTCTAATTCAACTTTAAGAAATAGGTTGCCCTGGGGAGCTCTGTCTTGGGTTAAAGCGAAGACGCCAACCCCAATAAAGTGAGAACTGTTCAGGTTTCTAGTAGCGTAGATATCACACTTTAACTTGTGGGCGAGCGTTAAAAAATCTAGAAGTAAGTTAATTTGCTCGTCTGAAACGTGATCTAGTGCTTTTATATGCGGTTCTTTACAGAAACGTTCTAAATAGCTAATCATTTCGTCGATATCGTTGTTAAATAGCATCGTTGGTCGCTCGTGTTGTAAGGCCGGCGATTGTACTTTAGAACAGCAACATAACAAAGCGTTCAAGAGGGACAGTCAACGCGTGGCGACTTTGGCTTAAATCTTGGCATTTGTGTTTTCGGTGGTAATTTGCAATTTGGTGGTAGCGCGTTGCTGCCCCTTAACGCGGCGTTATGCGCCAAAAATTGGATTCACATCCATGCTTTTGTGGAGTATACGGATAATCTCAATATTTTGACTGCCGATCTGACGATAAAATATTACGTGGCTTCCTTGGGGGAATTTTCTGTATCCATCGCGAATTTCGTCACAGGTTTTACCAATGTCAGGGTTTTCGGCTAACAGCCAAAATGAGTCATCAAACTGTTTTAGATAAATATTTCGCTGTTCACGACCCCAGCGTCGAGAGGTAAACAAGGCTATATCTCTTAAATCAGATTTCGCCTTGTTAGTTAACTGAAATGGTCTCATTTTTTCTCTTCGCTATCTAACTCATTGATAAACGAATCAAGGTCATAATCCGCAACTCCACTTTCTTCACCTTCAACAAGTAATTGGCGTAAAGTGTTCATTTTAGTTTCTTGGGTTTCAAGTAAACGTAAAGCGGAACGAATGACTTCACTTGCAGAGGCATAGCGACCGCTTTGGATTTGATTAGCAATAAAACCGTCAAAATGGTCACCCAAAGTAATACTAGTGTTCTTAGCCATAATATAGCCCTCAATACCAATAGATACCTAATTATGGTATTATTTGGGCTTGGATGCAAGGCGCATAACAAAGCGTTTAAGACAGATTAGCAACGCTTGGCAGTTTCGCTTCGCTCAAGTATAGCCAAGCGCTGCTCACTACTTAACGCGGCGTTAGCTGTTCTCAGAAGTTAAGAAGGAAATATGGATTTTTTACAACCAAATAGGCGGCAATTTGAAAGTGATCCGTTTAGCTACAGTGCTCAAGGTTATTTAAAGTGGAATTTGTTGCAAGCGATGGTTACTGGTTGTGATTTTGACCCTTATGCTGAACCGAAAATGGAAGATCTCAAAAGTCCTGTTTTGTGGTTGGCTCAAGCTGAAGCCTTAACACAAGCAGCTCTAGCAATAATTAAATCTGAACCTAAGTTTGAAACAATGCCGCTAAATTTTAAAGGGATATGTGATAGTCAATTTTGTGCTGTTGGTTTAATGCTTGTTGGCTACAGTTTGGAAGTTGCACTGAAGGCTATGATGGTTATTGAACATGGTGTGGATGGCTATCTTAAAATAGAAAAAACTACTCGACACCATAGGTTACATGAGCTGGCAAATTTTGTGCCCGCACTATCAAAGAAGGACAAAGCTATATTAAGGGCTCTAACTCATTTTGTATATTGGGCAGGTCGCTACCCAGACCCTGGTTCTGGTCGAGAAGGGGATGCTTCAAACATTTTTGAAATAGCCGAAAAATATGAAATTACGGCGCATGACCTATTCAGTGTTGCTTCTAGGGTTATGAAGCATACAGAAAAAGTCGTCGAAAAAAACATCTAACAAACTGTTTAAGAGTGATTCGCAACGCGTGGCATTTTTACTATGCGCTGTATTTAGTGATTAAGGTGGTATGCGGCTACTTTGGCATTGCGTTGCTCACACCTTAACAGGGCGTTAGGTGTATGTAGGCGCGCTAACCAAATTGATATTCGTTATTTGTACTATCATTAACGAGTCTAATCAACCTTATAAGGAGAGACTCAGTATGGCTAGGATTTATCGACTTCAGCTTGATGCAACTACTCTTAGCGAAATAGCTGCAGGTAAAGTAGTTGCTACAGAAATTTTGAAGTTTGACTCAAATAGTGAAATTCAAGACTTTACCAAAGATCCAGAAGGCTTCGTTAGAAAAGTAGGTTTGTATACTCCGAACATGACTTTTAATGGACTCAGATTACCAAAGGGGACAACGTTACAGCAAATAGCATCAAACCCGAGTATGGTTTCCAAAGTAGACGTTATACACGAATCTACATGCCAGCTAGCTTGGGATTTTTAAGGTTCTGTACACTTAATACAATTGCTAGACTTGAGTGTTTGATGTGGTTTAAGTTAATCCGAAGTGCGCAAAATATGAAGTATGCGATGGAATCAATTAACCAATGAGGAAAATACATGCTTTATAAATCATTGACTTTAAAAGTCGGAGACAAAAAATCTGATAATGAAGTTTCGAGGGTCCTCTCGAGAGAAGCAAAAAATGGATTTGTAGTTTCAAATATGTCTACGACGCTCTCCCCGGACGGAGAGCTGGTATCTAATTATCTTCTTCAGAGAGTTCCGATTAGCCACTTAGAAAATGAACCTGGCGATCCTCCCAACTTAAGAAGAATCTTACTAGGGAACAGCATACATTATTGGGACCCATGCGGAGATCCAATTGATCCACATGAATAAACCTAACAATCTGTTTAAGAGTGATTCGCAACGCTTGGCATTTTTGCTATGCGTTGCGTTTTGTGCTTAAGGTGGCATGCGGCGGCATCGGTATTGCGTTGCTCACACCTTAACAGGGCGTTATGCCGATAAGAGGAAATATGGATAGTAAATGGGAGTGCTTTGGGTGCGGGCATAGCAATGAACACTCATCATTAAAGTGTGA
>NZ_JAWOUJ010000030.1:0-21604 GCF_033339315.1 Vibrio sp. 661
GATTTCGCACCGTGTGTGCCGTTTAGTAGCTTGTTACCACCGAAAGAAGTGGTTTCTGCGATACGGTTTAGTTCGTCGTTTAGCGCGGTCACTTCTTCTTGAATCGCAACACGTTCTGCTTTCGAGTTTGAGCCGTTTGCTGATTGCAGAGACAAGTCACGCATACGTTGAAGAATATTAGTGGTCTCATTCATTGCACCTTCAGCAGTTTGTGCAATCGAGATACCGTCGTTCGCGTTGCGAACTGCTACATCCAAACCACGGCTTTGTACGTTCAAACGGTTCGAGATTTGTAGACCCGCAGCGTCATCTTTTGCGCTGTTGATTTTAAAACCTGAAGACAAACGCTCCATAGAAGTTTGTTGAGCTGAGTTTGCGTTGTTTAGGTAACGCTGAGCGGTCATCGCTGATACGTTAGTGTTTACATTCACTGCCATGGTGATTTCTCCAATTGATTTTCCGGTGTAGCGGTTTCCGACGTCTCGGAAAACCAAGTAGTTCTCTCAAAGTTACTTTTATTAACGGCGCATGCCCTGTTTTCTTTAGAGAAAATTTTGGATTTTTTTGAAAATAATTCGTTTGGAGGGGTAATCGTGACAAAGCGGATAAAAAAGCAAAAAAACTTTCATTTTTCGCTAAAGCTTCTTTTCGAATTGTCGATACAGGCAGGTTTTGCGTTAAATTCGGGCAAGGCCGTTCATCAGCCAAGCAAGGTCAATGCTAGGTTTGGCGCTTGTTTTGCTTGCGCCAGAATAGAAGTACTGACCTGTTGTAAAATCTGTTGCTTCACCATTTGCGTAGTTTCTTTGGCATAGTCAGTGTCTTGGATACGACTGTTGGAAGCGGCTAAGTTTTCGTGGATGTTATCGAGATTATTGATCGCGTGATTAAAGCGGTTTTGATACGCGCCTAACTCCGCACGACTGCCATCTACCGTTTTCAAAGCATCATCTAAAATGCCGACCGCCATCTGAGCGCCACCGACCGTGCTAATATCAATACTATCTACCGTTCTATTTACGGTGACATACTTGCCAAGTTCTAACTCATCAGCCAGGCCACCACTGAAGGTTGGTCCAGGGTATTTTATGGCGTCCTTGTGGGACATGAGTAACTGCAGTTGCCCCTCTTCATTAACAGACGCTTTCACTTTATCGGTCTGCCCGTTAATGTAAGTCGCGAGTTCTTCTATATCGTCGCCAGCTTTAGCTTCAATACGGATCTCCTGCTCTTCAAAATTGTTATCACGGTAGCTGATAACAATTTCATTATTTCCGTTTTGAACCGTCCAATCTGAACTGACTCTTTGATATGAGCTCATTGAAAAGCTACCTAAAGATTCCGGCTGCATGGTCCGCAGGCCAATTTGTACCGCTTCACCAGCCGTTGCACCGATTTGAAAAGACGATGTACCGAATGTGCCATTCAGCAATTTACGTCCACCAAAAGATGTGGTTTCTGCAATACGACTTAACTCATCATTTAAAGCAGAGACTTCTTCTTGCAGTGCAGTGCGCTCCGCTTTGCTGTTTGAACCGTTAGCTGATTGAAGCGACAAATCACGCATACGTTGCATAATGTTAGTCACTTCATTCATCGCCCCTTCGGCGGTTTGCATTATAGAAATGCCGTCATTCGCGTTACGTACCGCGACATCCAAACCACGCATTTGCGATTGTAGACGGTTGGAGATTTGCAGACCCGCCGCGTCATCTTTTGCGCTGTTAATACGTTTCCCTGAAGACAAACGCTCCATGGATTGGTTCAGCATGTCAGTTGCACTGGTCAAATGACGCTGTGCGACGAGTGCTGCCACATTGGTATTAACGGTGATCGCCACGAGACACAGACTCCAAATAAATTAAGGCTTTGGATACTTATCGACCAAGTAACAGAAAAGTTTAGTGTTTTTTGAAAAGAGATTGGAATAGAAATAGAAAACAAAAGCCCTCTAATTGGAGGGCTTAAGAAATAAAGTCTGAGAACTTACTTGATGGCTAGCTCTGCGAGCATTTCTTGCGAAGGAGCGAAAAAGTACGCACCTGTTACCGCTGTTGTGAAACGAAGCATTTGGTCTGTTTTACCATCTGTTACGCCGTACATACTTTCTAGCATCACTTTAATGTTATGAAGTGTATTGCAGTAAGAGATGAACAACAGACCGTGAGCTCCGGTCACCGTCCCGTATGGTAAGCTGTGGCGAACAATCTTCAAACCTTTACCTTCTTCTTTGATATCAACCCGACCAACGTGCGACGCAGCAGGAACATCTTCTAGCTCGATAGAGTCTGGTTTGGTACGACCAATCACTTTTTCTTGCGCTTTGACATTCAATCGATTCCAAGCGGCAAGGTTATGTTCAAAGCGCTGAGCCATAACATAACTGCCTCCAGCAAATGGGCCCTCTTTTACTAGAGCCACATCAGCGCGAGCCTCCCCTTTCGGGTTTTCTGTGCCATCAATGAAGTCTGTCATATCACGAGCATCAAGGTAACGGTACCCATATGTTTCGTCCACAATGGTGACATCTTGTGCCGTCTCTTCTAGGAACTTACGCAACACGTAAAAATGCAAGTCGTGACGAGTCGAGTGACAGTGAATAAGCACATCTACGTCTGTTGCAGGAGCAACGATGTCACCTTCGCCAAGTTGAGTAAAATCAATAAGCTCTTCTGGCGCGTCTACATTAAGGTGTTCCCAAAACGATTTTGTGAATGCGATAGAAAGCGTCAGCGCAGCACCTGGCTGGGTAATGTTTAACTCTTCCACCAACTTTGGCAGTGCTTTCAGTTTTTCTAATACGTTTTCACGGTTTTGGTTCACTTTGAGTTGAGTGTACAGTGCAAATGGCCCGGCTTCTGGCACGATCGCCGTTTGAGCTTGTGACATTGAGGTTTCCTCTATTACTTTGCCCCAG
The DNA here is from genome assembly GCF_033339315.1 of Vibrio sp. 661. Taxonomy (NCBI): domain Bacteria; kingdom Pseudomonadati; phylum Pseudomonadota; class Gammaproteobacteria; order Vibrionales; family Vibrionaceae; genus Vibrio; species Vibrio sp. 661. Next base: position 2,918 of record NZ_JAWOUJ010000030.1, read on the forward strand.
AGTGGGAAGTTATTGTTTTTAATTCTTTGAATGCTGCTGTTCATCGTGCGCCAATTGTGGCACATGAAAACAGTCTTTTACCCATCTTCCATTTAGAAGATAGATCATAAACCAAGCTAATAAGGTAATGGTAAGGGCGTTTGCCCAATTAAACACTCCATGTTCTAGGTACACATGATACATGGTCTGAGCAAGTTGAATACCGCACAAGATCAAAGTGATCTCGCGACCATAGCGAGTAATTCTGTTTACCCATCCTCTGTCGGGATGACGAAGCCCCATTAACCACATAAGAAGCAAACTTGGAATGCCCATCGCCAAACCTAAATACAACGTACTTGAATCTGGGTAAACAATAGCGAGTAGCTTACTGCCACTATCACGACTTACACCAGCCATGGCAAACACCACCCATGAACGCACAAGAAACATCCATCCCACCCATAAAATGATCGGCGCCTTTAAAAATCCATGAGCGTCATATTGGTCAAACGAATAGCGCACAACATCTTCTTCTTTATGTGATAAAAACGTCACTTTAACCTATCGTTTCAGAGTTGCAAGCCAACAAAGATGAGAACTGAAGTTCATTTCAGCACCTTACACAGGTAAACTAAACAAAGATTTACAGCGACGTTGATGAGAAACATGAAAAAAAGAACTCCTACCACCCCTGTGCCTTCTCAAGAAACTCAAGCCGAAGCGATGAGAATTGCCAAATCCACGCAGAAACCGGGGCAAACCAAAGAGCAAACCAAACTCATCGCTCAAGGTATCGAAAAAGGCATCGCGCAATATAAGAAACAACAAAAAGAGCGCAACCGCCAAGCCGATAAAGCGAAGAAAAAACAGCAACGTGAAAAACAACGTCAGCATGAAGAGATTATCGAACAAGACAATATCACCGACGATGCGCCAAACCATTCATCAAGCAAACTGCCTTGGACACTACTTGTTCTGAGCTGGATTGGCTTTGCTGCTTACATAGTATTGGGGAAATAGCTAATGAAACGCCTGTTACTTGGACTTTTTGTCGTGCTTCTAACGGGTTGCACGATGCCTTCTCACCTTACTCATGCTCAAAGTCAAGATGTTCATATTCGCATTGACGCGCAATTCGACCCTGAGCGATGCGAATACAAAGGCGAAGTCACCGGAAGTGAAGGCCATTGGTATAACTACATTTTCATGACTAATGACGCGATGATGCAAGGCGCGATGAACGATTTAAAAAACAATGCAGCGGCTATCGATGCGGACACCGTTTTTATGGTTTCCCCACAAGATTTTATCACTTCATTTAGCGTACTGGGTTCCGCCTACCGCTGCAATGGATGAGGCCTGAATATGAAAAAAGCCAGCAATTGCTGGCTTATGCACGAAATCCAAGACTGCTAGCGATATCTCTCTCCCGCTCTAGAACCCATTGGCTATCAAAAGGCCCCCAATCTGAAAGTTGATAATAGCCGTCATTATGACGTCGGCCATCTTGAACGAATATGAGTTCAATGCCGATCCCAGGTAACGCCTTGAGTACATCTTGAATAGTACGACGAGGCCACCCCGTTTTTTCGATCAACTTTGGCACATTCGGCCTTTCTAGGTTTTCCACCAACAAGGCCAAATATAGCCGCCTTGCAAAAACAGGACTCAATTCCATTGACACCTCCTAAAATTGTGCTGATTCATTATTTCGTTTTTGCTCAGCGAGGTGTTGCGTTTGATCAATAACTCGACTTTTCCATTTGATTTAGACGAATTTTTATTCGATTTATAGCGCATTCATCGTAAATAAGTTATGTGACATTAGTTATCTCAATCTATCTGAAAATATTTTCCACCGCATTTTGTCAGTTTGATTGCTTCTTGATAGGATGCTTTAACAGCCCAAATCACTTAAGTGCGTCTTAACCGCGCCAGTGAAAAATAGAACAAAGAAAAAGGAAACACTATGTCGATTACCATGTTTGGTATTCCCAACTGCGATACGATCAAAAAAGCCAAGAAATGGTTAGAAGCCGAGGATATTGCTTACGACTTCCATGACTACCGTAAGCAAGGCATTGATGCAGAAATGGTAAGTGAATTTTGTCGCGCTTTAGGTTGGGAACAGGTGCTCAATAAACGTGGCACAACCTACCGCCAATTAGCGCAAGAGCAGAAAGACACACTTAACGAGGAAAACGCCATCGCTCTTTTGGTAGAAAACCCTGCGATGATTAAACGCCCAATTTTAAAAGTGAATGATCAACTTCATATCGGTTTTAAAGCTGATCAATACGCTAGCATTTTCAACTCTTAAATAAAGGAATACTCAAGGATGACAGACAGTCCAGTATTGGCACTTGCTAAAGATCTGATCAGTAGACAGTCCGTAACGCCGGAAGACGCAGGTTGTCAGGATTTGATGATCGAGCGCTTAAAAGCACTCGGGTTTGAAATTGAAGTGATGGTATTTGAAGACACCACGAACTTCTGGGCTCGACGTGGTTCAGAAGCGCCGCTATTTGCGTTTGCTGGCCACACCGATGTGGTACCAGCAGGCAAATTGGAACACTGGAATACACATCCGTTTGAACCGACCATTATTGATGGTTACTTGCATGGCCGCGGCGCAGCTGACATGAAAGGGTCGCTAGCTGCTATGGTCGTTGCTGTCGAACGCTTCATTGAAGAAAACCCAGACCACAAAGGCTCAATTGGCTTTTTGATTACGTCAGATGAAGAAGGGCCATTTATCAATGGTACCGTTCGCGTTGTAGAAACGTTGATGGAACGTGGTGAGAACATCGATATGTGTATTGTTGGTGAACCATCCAGCACCGACGTGGTTGGCGATGTAGTGAAAAATGGACGCCGTGGATCCATCACTGGTGATTTAACGGTAAAAGGAACACAAGGTCACGTGGCCTACCCTCACCTAGCCAGCAATCCAGTGCACGAGTCTCTACTCGCGATTCATGAACTCGCGACGACAGAATGGGACAAAGGGAATGATTACTTCCCACCGACTAGTTTCCAGATCCCGAATGTATCGGCTGGCACTGGTGCGTCTAACGTTATTCCTGGCGAGTTCCATGTTCAGTTCAACCTACGTTTTAGTACTGAGCTTAACAATGACGCAATTGTTCAGCGTGTTACCGAAACATTGGACAAGCATGAGCTGGACTACGACCTAAAATGGACATTCAACGGAGACCCATTCCTGACCGATACGGGCGCACTGCTAGACGCGGTTGTAGCTGCTGTGGCCGAAGTCAATGATACGAAGCCAGCGCTACTTACAACTGGCGGTACGTCTGATGGTCGTTTTATTGCTCGAATGGGAGGTCAAGTCGTAGAGTTAGGCCCTGTTAACGCTACGATTCATAAAGTGAACGAGTGTGTGAAAGTCGACGATCTTGAAAAGTTGACGGACATGTACGAAAACACGTTGAAACACCTATTGGCGAAGTAATCAGCGAGAACACAATGACACCAGAGCAACTCACCGGAATCACTGATTCTCATCTTCAATCCACACTAGTGGGGCAAAAAGCGTTTCTACTCCACCCTGAAGTGGCTGACGATCTGCTAAAGATGATTGAAGCGGCAACAGAAGCAGGTTTCAAAATGGAAATCGCCAGTGGTTTTCGTGACTTTAATCGCCAAAAAGCCATCTGGAACGGGAAGTTTTCTGGTGAGTTGCCAATTCTCGACATCAACTCCCGCCCTTTGAATAAAGCAGAATTAAATGACGAAGAGAAATTGATGGCCATTTTGCGCTGGTCGGCATTGCCCGGAGGAAGTCGTCATCATTGGGGTTGTGATTTTGATGTCTATGCGCGCAATTTATTGCCTGCTGACACCAAACTCAAGTTGGAACCTTGGGAGTATCTCGAAGGCCACCAGCAGGCGTTCTACCAATGGTTAAAAGCCAACCTTGGTCGGTTCGGTTTCTTCTTCCCTTATCAGCATGATTTAGGTGGCGTTTCGATTGAGCCTTGGCACATTAGTCACCGCGCTGTCGGGCAGCAATGCCTCGAGCAGTTGACGCTTGATGTACTCAGAAGCCAGTTGATTAAACAAAATCAGACCGACAACATTGCAGGGATTGACGTCATACTGAATAATTTGGATAACGTCGTTGCCAAATTTATTCACAATATCACGCCGCCGGAGGCTCTATGATAGAAATACTAACCAATCCTTGGGTCATTATTATTGTAGTGTTGAGCGTGGTCATTGGTAATATTGCCGCACTCAAATATACCGCAAAAATGAAGTTTGGTCAGATGGATAAAAGCCGTAAGAACGATTTAGATAAGCTGAACACATTGGATAAACAGCGCTACGCTGAAGAAGATAAAAACAAAAACGAGCCTCGTTAGTTACTCACCAGCTTCATCTCGACACATTTAATCTAAACATCAAAAAAGGGACCACTAGGTCCCTTTTCTATCATTAAGTAAACACGCCGCGTTAAGCTCGCTTTGTTTACTGCTTCACTGTTGCAGCCAATACAGGCGCTAGTGATTTCAAAAACTCTTCTTCTACTGGCTTGCCAGAGGAGTCGGTGATATTGATAGACGTACGGTTGCCTAAATCACCAAGTAAGAATGTGTACTTCCCAGCGGCTAACTCCACTGGTTTAACGCCGATATCGTTCCAGAATTCATCATCCGGAGACGCATATTTCGCAGTGATTGTACCCTGAGACTGGCTACGCTCTTCAATCTTAAAGCCCATCTTAGGTAGAATATTAGGCAAACGTTGCCAAAGCATGTTGTATTGCGCACGCGCGATAATCACAGGAAGTCCGCTGCGGTCTTTACCCATTGTGATTGGGATCTGTTTAACCAACTCTTGCGCTTTACGCTGTGCTTCTTCACGCACTTCTTGGTCGTAGCGAGCGGTGACCAAGTTCGTCATGAATACATTGTAGCGCTCACGGTTGGTCGCCGTTACTTCTTTCACTTGATTGCCTTCACGCCAGTCAATAAGGCTCACCTTAAAGCCGTGTCGACCATTTGCTTCAGCGCGTACGATTTCATATCGGCTGCCAATTTCTAGCTCTTCATCTGGCGAATCCCAAGTCACCCATCCTGTCTCGATGCGAGAGTCTGTTTGGCTTTCAACTGGAATCTCGTTAGCCGCGACCATGTTTTGCACCGTTTGCCAAACTTTATCTAGTTCATCTTTACGAAGTAGCCAAAGTGTCACTTCACCATCACTACTGCGGTCCAAACGTGCACCGGGAATAAGCTCTAGGACTTGTTGAGGTGGACGAATGTCGACATCTTTACCTACACCACCAGCGTAGTTACCCTGAGGGATCTCGTAGTTAGGGTAAAACTGAGGCTGTGCACCCTGTGGGACATTCCACTCACCCAAATTTGGGGAGTTCAAATACTCGAAGTCATCTTTTGCTTGACGACGTTGATTGGCACCACCTGAACAGGCAGTCAATACGAATACAGCTAATGAACTTAACACTAACTGGCTTGAAAGCTTCATCTATACTCCTAAAACACCGAGGGCGCTTTGGCCCCCAGTATGAACTTCAATCCTAGTAACTCAATCTTAATAGCTCAATCTTAATAAATATGGGCGTCTGTTAGCGCCTGCTCGACGATCGGCTGCGATTTTTCAGAAAGCGTAGTTAAAGGAAGACGCAAACCACCTTCTTCAATCAAACCAAGCTTTTGCGCTGCCCATTTTACTGGGATAGGGCTTGCTTCGATGAAAAGGTTTTTATGTAGAGTCATCAAGCGTTGGTTAATCGCTTCTGCTTCTTCGTACTTACCTTCACTTGCCAAATGGAACATGTCTGCCATGTCTTTAGCTGCAATATTGTTCGTTACCGAGATAACACCATTGCCGCCAAGTTTCACAAAATCCAGCCCTGTCGCATCATCGCCACTTAGTAAGATAAAATCTTCGCCACAAAGTTCACGATGAATTGCAATTCGTTCCAAATCACCCGTTGCATCTTTTAGAGCTACGATATTATCAAGCTTTGACAAGCGTGCCACTGTTTCTGGCTGCATATCAACAGCAGTACGGCCTGGTACGTTGTACAAAATTAGAGGCACATCACTCGCTTCGGCAATTGCCTTGTAATGTAGAAACAAACCCTCTTGAGTTGGTTTGTTGTAATACGGTGTCACACTCAGGAAGCCAGCAATACCAGAATCAGCCAGTAATTTGCTAAATGTTACTGCCTCATGGGTTGCATTTGCACCCGTGCCAGCAATCACAGGGATGCGACCGTCGGCAAACTCAACAGTTTTATTAACGACCTTTACATGCTCTTCAATGGTCAGTGTCGCTGACTCACCTGTTGTGCCTACTGCCACAATACCGTCTGTACCCGCTTCAACGTGGTACTCTACTAGCTTTTGCAGACCGTCAAAGTCTACTTCGCCATCTGCTTTGAATGGCGTAATCAGCGCTACGATACTTCCTGAAAACATGTTTATCTCCCTCATTTAACTCTTTCTGCATGGTACTGTAATGCGATTGAAAAACACAAGAGCGTAAACTCGCTTACAAAGTACAAATGAATGAATAATTACCAGTTGTTAGAGGTCTAGCAACTTAATTGCTCTATTTGGTTTGATTAACGGCAATATTGATAATCGTGTTGGGCTTTCGAGTGACTTTAGAATCTATCAGTGATTTGGAAAATACTGAAGAGCACAAGCAAGGAAAATATACTCTTTGGTCTTGTTAGCCAAGTCAGATCTAAGTGAATAAAACGGCCAGACAATAGGCAAGCACATCATGCAAACGTTTTGTTTATCCTGTAGCCTGCATTTACTGTTTATTTCCCACCGCTCCCCTCAACATCCTCCTGCTTTTTATAGACTAAAAAAGAACTGGCTCGATATTTCTTCGCAATATCTGTGCTAACATCTCTCTATTGAAGAAAGGACAAGAAGCTCATTTATGAAGCAACATCTGGTACTTACAGCAGTTGGAACGGACCGTCCAGGCATTTGTAACCAAGTCGTACAGCTCGTTACTCAAGCTGGTTGTAACATAGTCGATAGCCGTATCGCTATCTTTGGCAGCGAATTTACGCTGATCATGCTCCTGACTGGGAACGCCAGCAGCGTGACTCGAGTTGAAACGCAATTGCCCCTGCTTGGCCAAGAACATGACCTTATTACGATCATGAAACGCACAGCGGCGCACGAACTGCTCGATAACAGCTACACCATGGAAGTGTTTATTGAGTCTGAAGACCGCCCTGGGTTAACTGAAAAATTTACTAAGTTCTTCGCTGATCAGCAGATTGGTTTAGACTCTCTTAGTGCGCAAACCATCAGCAAGTCGAAAATTCAACTCGATTCTGACCAGTTTCACATTGCGATTACTGCATCTGTAAGCGCGGATTTTAATTTGATGCAGTTACAAGAAGACTTCGATGAACTTTGTAAGTCGCTCAACGTACAAGGTTCTCTGAATTTCATTAAAAACACACTATAAAGTAAAGGAAATCAAAATGAATACGCTGACAGCAGGCTCGCCAGCGCCAGCCTTCTCTTTGCTCGACCAAGACGGAAATACCGTTTCTCTTGAACACTTTAAAGGCAAGAAAGTACTTTTCTACTTTTACCCTAAGGCGATGACGCCGGGTTGTACTACACAAGCAAAAGGCCTTCGTGACATCAAAGCTGAACTCGATGCACATAACGTGGTAGTACTCGGCGTAAGCATCGACCCTGTAAAGCGCCTAGGCAAGTTCATCGAGCGCGATGATTTAAACTTCACTCTGCTTTCTGATGAAGACCATGCCGTTGCAGACCAGTTCGGCGTTTGGGGCGAAAAGAAATTCATGGGCAAAGTATACGACGGTCTTCACCGCATTAGCTTTCTGATCAATGAAGAAGGCGTGATCGAACACGTGTTTAACAAGTTCAAAACCAAAGATCACCACGAAGTCGTATTAAACTACTTAAACGAAAACGCTTAAACGCTATTGTTTTTCTACAAACAAAAAGCCCAGCAAACTGCTGGGCTTTCTTTTAACTATCGTACCTTTGGTAACAACTACTCTTGTTCGATAGGTTCGTTTTCTTCCGTGCTTGGTAATGCATGCCATACGGCTTTGACTAATGTCGCTAAAGGAATGGCGAAGAACACCCCCCAAAAGCCCCAGAGCCCACCAAAGACTAATACAGCCACAATGATAGCAACTGGGTGTAAGTTTACTGCCTCGGAAAACAGAACAGGAACCAACACATTACCATCCAGCGCCTGGATAATACCGTAAGCAAGCAACAACCAATAAAACGGAGGCGTTAAACCCCATTGGAACAAACCAACGATAGCAACAGGTACAGTAACAGCCGCCGCACCGATATAAGGAATCAAAACCGATAGACCAACGGCTACGGCAAGCAACGCCGAGTAACGAAGATCTAAAAGGGCAAAAGTTACGTAGCTCACACCGCCCACGATTAAAATCTCTAACACTTTACCGCGAATGTAATTTGATATCTGCTCGTTCATTTCATGCCAAACTTTATTCGCCAATTTACGGTTTTTCGGCAGAATACCGCTTGCGATTCGCAGCATTTCTTCTTTGTCTTTAAGCAAAAAGAAGATAAGGAGTGGCACTAAGATCAAATATACCGCTAGCGTTGCAATGCTAACTAATGAAGCAAGCGACCCTTTGACGACACTTTCACCCAGCCCCAGTGCTTGGTTTTTGGCGTTCGTCACCACGGTTTCTACTATTTCTAAATTGGCTAGTTCAGGATGGCGCTCTGGCAATGTGACAATAAACTTTTGTAGCCCGTTGTACATGTTCGGAATATCGTTAATTAGATTACCGACCTGAGTCCAAATCGTCGGAACCAAGCCAAACAACGCAATTAACATTAACCCGACAAAGACCAAGATCACGATAATAACCGACAAAGTGCGCGGCACGCCCATACGACACATTTTGACAACTGGCCATTCAAGTAGATAAGCCAAAACGATCGCGACAAGTAATGGCGCAATCAAGTGTCCAAAGAAGTAAATGGTGATAAAGCCAAACAGCAAGATCGCGACGAGACTTACTGCGTGAGGGTCAGAGAAACGTCGTTTATACCAACGACTAACCATTTCAAACATCTTATGCGGATTCCTTATTGAAGACAGTCAATGTGTAGTGCTCTGATGTAGATTGGCAATCAACCGAGTACCCTTGGGCACTAAGATAGTTCACAATGTCTCGTTTAGAGCTGTTGTCCACCACTTGAATGACAAGTTGATGATACTGCTTTGCTTCTCCTTGAAAGACCTCAGCAGCATGACGCTTTGCAAGTAACAGTGCCATAGGACAACGTTGCTCACGCAAATCAAGTAACATGGATTCCATTGTATTGCTCTGCACTTATGATAGGGTTGTATTGTAACGGCTTTTTGAGCTGGTGCTAGCACTTCTGACATGATTTAACCACATGCTGAAATAGCTCGGATGTAAAATAATTTACGAAACCAATTCATTTATTTCCGGTCTTACTGTTAGCTTATATCCTCACGGATAACCAAAACGTATGTGGCGCTGTTAATAGGCTCTCGACCTGTAACCACATGCTTATGTATTTTGGAGAACCTTTTAAACGTATGTTAAAACGCACTCGCTCGCTAGTTTGCTTATGTCTTGCTGCTGCCATCAGTTCGCCGACAACTTATGCCAATAGCATTGACTTGCCAGACATTGGCACAGCTGCTGGTGGCACGCTTTCAATAGACCAAGAGTTGATTTATGGCGACGCCTATATGCGTATGCTCAGAGCCAGTAAACCTATCGTTAATGACCCTGTCATCAATGAATATATTGACTCTCTTGGGCACAAATTAGTGGCCAATGCGAATGATGTAAAAACGCCGTTCCATTTCTTTATGATTCGCGACCGTAATATCAACGCGTTCGCGTTTTTTGGTGGCTATGTAGCGCTGCATTCTGGGTTGTTTCTTCATGCTCGTTCAGAAAGTGAGCTGGCCTCTGTTGTCGCTCACGAGATAGCGCACGTCACACAACGTCATCTTGCTCGGAGTATGGAAGAACAAGCACGCCGCTCTCCGGCCACATTAGCCGCACTTGCGGGGGCACTACTGCTTTCAATTGCCTCACCCGAAGCGGGGATGGCTGCAATTACAGCAGCAACCGCGGGCAATATGCAAAGTCAAATCAACTACACTCGTGCAAACGAAAAAGAAGCGGATCGCTTTGGTATTTCGACACTAGCAAAAGCCGGTTTTGATGTTCAAGCAATGCCAAGGTTTTTTGGCCGTCTTGCTGATGAGTATCGTTATGCGAGTAAACCGCCACCAATGCTCCTGACTCACCCTCTGCCTGAAGATCGAATTACCGATAGCCGTGCGCGAGCAAGAACCTACCCTCCAATGCGTGTTGTGCCTTCAATAGACTATCATCTAGCTCGCGCGCGCATTGTCGCTCGTTACGCTGGCATTGATGGACAAGCCGCCCTGAGCTGGTTTGAGAGAACCCAAAAGAAAGCCTCTGCGGACATTACACCTGCTTTTGATTATGGTCGAGCACTCGTGCATTTAGACAATAAACGCCTATCTCAAGCGGAACCAATTTTGAAAAAGTTACTGGAACAAGAACCAAGTAACCCGTTTTACTTGGACGCTATGACGGATTTATACATCGAGAAGAAGCAGCCAGAAAAAGCGACCGAGATGCTCCGTAAAGCGTTATCTCGGAACCCTCAAAATAAAGTATTGACCATTAACTATGCCAATGCACTACTTGAGGACAATAAAAACGATCAAGCCACGCGAGTTCTTCAAAGATACACTCATGACTATCCTGAAGATACAAATGGCTGGCACCTAATATCGAAGAGCTACCACGCGCTGGGGCGTAGCGATGAAGAGTTGGCTGCTCGAGCAGAAATTTTGGCATTGCGAGCAAATTGGAATAAAGCGATTCAATATTATAGTGAAGCAAGTAAAATGGCCAAGTTGGGCAGCTTAGAGCAAGCGCGATACGATGCCCGTATCGACCAACTCATGATCCAAAGAGATCGATTCATGGCATTACAATAACGAAATGGAGAAAACCATGTCAGTCGTGATTTATCACAACCCTCGTTGCTCAAAGAGCCGTCAAACACTTGAACTGCTTGAGCAAAATGGTGTTACACCGGAAGTCGTCAAATACCTAGACACACCACTTAACGTGGATGAACTAAAAGCGCTGTACGCCCAGCTTGGCTTTTCATCTGTACGTGAAATGATGCGCACTAAAGAAAGTGAATATAAAGAGCTTGGCTTAGGCGAAGACTCCGTCAGCGATGAGCAATTATTCGAAGCAATGGCGAAAAATCCAAAGTTGTTTGAGCGTCCGGTAGTCGTTGCTAACGGCAAAGCAAAAATTGGTCGCCCACCAGAGCAAGTGTTGGATATTTTATAAATGGATTGCCAGATCCTTATTTTGTATTTCAGCCGTCATGGCTCGACAAAACAACTGGCAAGACAAATAGCAAGAGGAGTCGAATCGACTCCTCAATGCCAAGCAATTTTGCGTACAGTTGAAGAATTGTCACCTCACTCACACTCCCCTTCTGATCCAATTGTTACTCTAGAGGAACTGAAAACGTGCGACGGTCTAGCGTTTGGCAGCCCCGTCTGGTTTGGCAACATGGCTGCGCCTTTAAAGCACTTCTGGGATCAGACTACATCTTTATGGGTCAGTGGTGACTTAATCGATAAGCCTGCTTGTGTCTTTACCTCTTCGTCCTCGATGCATGGTGGTCAAGAAACAACGTTACAAAGCATGATGACCCCTTTATTGCATCACGGGATGATGGTTTTGGGCATTCCTTATTCCGAGCCAGAGTTACACACTACGCAGTCCGGAGGCACTCCGTATGGCGCCAGCAGTGTAGGCCATGAGGCGACCCTGAGCAGTGAAGAGATTCGCCTGGCACAACAATTAGGCAAAAGGCTGGCAACTGCAGCGTTAAAACTAAAAGTCTGTTAGTAAAATCAAGGATAGTTAATCGATGTCTGACTCTTTAGACCAAACACCACTCGGTACACAGGCTAAAACCTATCGTTACCTGGCTTTATTTGGCAACTTAGCCTTATTAGCCTGGGTCGCTATTTGGCAGCTTGCGTTATCCCCTCACCCTCACCTCAGCAGCACAACACTTGCTATTGCTTGGTGTATTCCGCTACTACTTCCGTTGCCTGGTATTTTAGCTGGTAAGCCTTACACTCATGCTTGGGCTAACTTTGTTCTTATGCTGTATTTCTTGCATGCGCTGACCATCCTTTATGTGGATGGGGGTGAACGCTGGCTTGCGGCAGTGGAACTGATACTGACTTCACTCGGTTTCGCTGGTAATATTTTGTTTGCTAGAGCGAGAGGCAAAGAGCTAGGTCTTAAGTTGAAACGCCTCTCTCAAGTAGAAAAAGAAGAAAAAGCGAAATTCAATAAATAACGCCAATCGCAGTCAATCACTGATCATTGGTTCGAATACGAATTTAGAAAACAAAAAGAGTCGCTATTGCGACTCTTTTTTATGCTTACCACATTGGTCTTTGATCCTTGCGTTTCACGCCTGGAACGCTACCAAGGAGATTACGATGCCGAGCGCCACTCGTAGATCAAGTCATACTGTTCTCGGACAGGCTCCACAATCATCGGCTGAGTTGGCTGTGTTTCGTCACTTGCTTCTGCCACAATATCTACTGGTACTTCAGGCTGCGCTTCTTTTGGCGTCGCGGCGTCTTTTGCTTCATTACTCTGAACCAATGGCTCTTCTTCTTGAGTTGAAGCTGGGGCATCAACTTCACCTAAAGGATCTTCAAAAACCATTAACTGAGAAATAGAAGAAGCTTCTTTCTCAAAAGCTTGTTGTGATGCCAAAAGGTGGATGTTGAGCGTTAACTCGTCCCCTTGAACACGCTTAATCTCTGTACCCGCAACCGAATTAAGTTGTTTTAGCGCATTCTCTAAACGGAAGAAGTCCGTGGCAGAGGTTACATTAAGGACTTTCACTGCTAGCGCTTTTGAAGACTTTCCTGAAACCACAACTGCACTCTTACTTGCATAGTAGTCTGCGATGCCATCCACCATTTCTGCAATAGCATTAGCACCTGATTCAGACCCGCTACGCGGAGAACGTTGCGCTTCTACAATTCTCGTTGGCGACTGGTCGTAGAGTGTCCAACGAATTTGTTCACCTTGAGCTCGTACAACCAAAACGGCGTCAGCTGGGTAGCGCTGGCTGGCTTGACCAATTGGCTCAATAAAGCCGCCCCAAAGATCAGAGACATTAACACCGGTCACATCATCAAAATCCCCAACCGGGATAGTGATTGGTAGGCCTCTTAATTTCGCTGCGCTACGAAGTGCTGCAACATTTGAAGATTCAGAATGTTCCCACGCAATGTTACGATCGTAACCCTGCTCTTCAACCATCCAAACTAAAATATTGGCACGATTTGGCGACCAAGATGGCAATTGTGCTTGTGTTAAAAGAGAGCTGATTTGGTCGTTGTTAAACAACATTTTTAGGCTCGCTTTTCCATCAACCTGCCCATAGCTCAGTTGAGAAATGTAACGCGCACTTGAGCTGAGTGCCTTTTTAATCACTGGATTGCTTAAAGAGGATTGAGAACCGGTCGCTCGAACAATCACATCCTGCATACCTTGTTGACGAGCCAAAGACTCACCGTCGTTCTGCTCACTGTCGATAACCACTTCGGCACGATAGATATCCACCTGAGTTAATGCATATACTGGTAGGGACAACCAACCTATCAGTAAGAGAGCTAAATAGCGCATAGTTTTTATAATCCTCTGAACAAGAACCCGAATAATAAGCAACTATCAAATCTTGAGCAAGGCAAGTACTGAGTAAATTGTCTGTATTATGACCAGCTTTGTTAACTCGGGCCTCAACCAGCGCTTCAGTGCTATTTTTTATAATAAATTCATTGCTTATTAAGCTATCTCAACAAGTTAGGCTGTCCATTTTTCATCTTCACGCAAGACACGTAAAAGAGGACAACTTGCAAGCAAGCAACTCTCAAAAGTGCTATTTATGAGAAAAATTCAATCGAAAGTTTGATCTATGCAACATTGCAAACGATTGCAGGATGATAGTATTCGCCGGATTTGTCTGCGTATCTTGAAAATAGGGAATTATTATGAAAAACGCGTTACAAGGCGCTCAAATGCTCTTTGTCGCTTTTGGTGCTTTGGTGCTTGTGCCGCTCCTAACTGGCCTTGATCCAAACGTAGCCCTCTTTGGTGCCGGTGTCGGTACTCTCCTCTTCCAATTAATGACTAAACGTTCTGTTCCCATCTTCCTTGCCTCTTCTTTTGCGTTTATTGCTCCTATTATGTTCGGTATCCAAACTTGGGGTATCGGTGCAACGATGGGCGGCTTGATGGCAGCGGGCTTAGTTTATGTGGCTCTAGGGGCGATGATCAAAGTGCGCGGTGTTGGATTTATCCATAAAATTCTCCCGCCTGTTGTCGTTGGCCCTGTGATCATGGTTATCGGCCTTGGCCTTGCCCCAACAGCAGTGAACATGGCAGTAGGTAAAACTGGTGATGGAGCTGCACAGCTAGTTAATGGTGATGCTGCGATCATTATCTCGGCGGTCTCACTGCTCACAACCATTGTACTCAGCGTTTTTGCAAAAGGCTTTTTGAAGCTCGTTCCTATTGTTGGTGGTATTCTTGCTGGTTACTCTGTTTCTCTATTCTACGGTGTGGTTGATTTCACTCCCGTAGAACAAGCGGCTTGGCTAGCCATGCCAAACTTCACCGCGCCAGAGTTTAATATCAACGCAATTTTGTTCATGATTCCTGTCGCTATCGCACCTGCGGTTGAGCACGTAGGTGACATGCTTGCTATCTCAAACGTTACAGGTAAAAACTACCTGAAAAAACCAGGCCTTCACCGCACAATCGCAGGTGACGGGGTGGCAACTATCGCAGCTTCGATGGTGGGTGCTCCACCAAACACCACTTACAGTGAAGTAACAGGAGCGGTAATGCTAACCAAAGCATTTAACCCTGTGATCATGACTTGGGCAGCAATCACCGCAATCGTACTTGCATTGGTAGGTAAGCTAGGTGCGGTTCTTCAAACGATTCCAGTACCTGTCATGGGCGGTATCATGATTCTGCTGTTCGGCTCTATCGCAACGGTAGGCCTCAACACACTGATCAAGAATAACGTTGATTTACATAAGTCTCGTAATCTAGTGATTGTTGCCGTAACCCTTGTGTTTGGCATTGGTGGTATGGCCTTCGGTATTGGTGAGTTCAGTCTACAAGGTGTGAGTCTATGCGGTATCGTGGCAATTATTCTTAACCTTGTGCTACCAAACGATTTAGGTGAAAACCACGTTGTAGATAACGCACAAATGGAAGAAGAAAGCGCGAAATAGTTCGTTTGCGCCGCTTTATTAGTTGGCGTGTCTTACTCTTCTCCTCTTGTAGATACAAAAAAGGCTTGGTTTTCACCAAGCCTTTTTCTGTTCAGTCATAGTAATACATCAAAGAATTACTTAGTACCGAAGATCTTATCACCTGCATCGCCTAGACCCGGAACGATGTAGCCTTTGTCATTAAGCTTCTCATCGATTGCCGCAGTGTATAGCTCAACATCTGGGTGTGCTTTTTCTAGCGCTTCAATACCTTCTGGTGCAGCAACAAGTACCAGCACTTTGATTTGGTTACAACCTTTCTCTTTTAGGAGATCGATCGTAGCAATCATAGAACCACCTGTTGCAAGCATTGGGTCAACAACAAGCGCAATACGCTCCTCGATGTTTGAAGCAAGCTTGTTGAAGTAAGGAACTGGCTCAAGCGTTTCTTCATCACGGTAAATACCCACAACACTGATACGTGCGCTTGGCATGTGCTCAAGAACTCCATCCATCATGCCTAGACCTGCACGTAGGATTGGCACTACGGTTACTTTTTTACCTTTAATCTGGTCTACTTCTACCGGACCGTTCCAACCATCAATGGTCACTTTTTCTGTTTCAAAGTCTGACGTTGCTTCGTAAGTAAGTAGGCTACCGACCTCAGTCGCTAACTCACGAAAACGTTTTGTGCTGATGTCACCTTCTCTCATTAGACCAATTTTATGTTTTACTAGAGGGTGCTTTACTTCAACAACTTTCATGTCCATCTCCGGCTATAGTTGGCAATATTTAAACAAACCTTCAGATTATACATGATTTTCACAGGGATATCAGGATAAATCACTAAAGAAAAAAACAGACGCAAACGTTTGCTATCTATGTTTAAGCACTGTTAGAATAGCGCCGTTTTCATATCCAACTTAATACCGAGGACTTCCCTGTGAGTGGTAACAACTCTTCTCTTAGCTATAAAGACGCTGGTGTAGATATTGATGCAGGCAACGCGCTTGTGGATCGTATTAAGGGTGCGGTAAAACGTACTCGTCGCCCTGAAGTTATGGGTGGTATCGGTGGTTTTGGCGCGCTATGCGAATTGCCAACTAAATACAAACAACCTGTACTGGTTTCTGGTACTGATGGCGTTGGCACAAAACTTCGCCTAGCACTGGATATGAACAAGCACGACACAATTGGCATCGACCTAGTGGCAATGTGTGTAAATGATCTTATCGTGCAAGGCGCAGAGCCACTGTTTTTCCTAGATTACTACGCAACAGGCAAACTAGACGTTGATACCGCAGCGGATGTTGTTTCAGGTATCGCAGAAGGGTGTGTTCAAGCAGGTTGTGCCCTAATTGGTGGCGAAACTGCGGAGATGCCTGGCATGTATGAAGGCGAAGACTACGACGTAGCTGGTTTCTGTGTTGGCGTAGTAGAAAAAGAAGACGTGATTGACGGCACGAAAGTCGCTGCTGGTGATGCACTTATCGCTGTTGGTTCAAGCGGCCCACACTCAAACGGTTACTCCCTTATCCGTAAGATCCTAGAAGTATCTGGTGCAGATAAGAGCGAAGAGCTAGCAGGCCGCACTATTGGTGAGCACCTACTAGAACCAACAAAAATTTACATCAAGTCAGCACTTAAGATGATTGAGAAACACGACATCCATGCGATTTCTCATATCACTGGTGGTGGTTTCTGGGAAAACATCCCACGCGTACTGCCTGAAGGCACGAAAGCAGTTATCGATGGTAACAGTTGGGAATGGCCAGTTATCTTCAAGTGGCTACAAGAGAAAGGCAACGTCGACACACACGAAATGTACCGCACATTCAACTGTGGTGTAGGTCTAATCGTCGCACTACCGAAAGACCAGGCAGATGCAGCAGTTGCTCTTCTTAAAGAAGAAGGCGAAAACGCGTGGGTGATTGGTCAAATCGCACAAGCAGACGCGAACGAAGAGCAAGTTGAAATCCAATAATTTGCAAATCGAGCTCAAAAGATAAGAAGAATGAGGACACTAGATGACTAGGTCCTCATTTTGCTATCTAGAACACTAAAAACCATTCTATTAGTAGGTAGTTTAGAAGCTACATAACTCCAACCTACAATACCAAGGCGCTCTCGACATCATGAAAAACCATACCCTAAAAAACATTGTGGTCCTCATCTCGGGTAACGGAAGTAACCTGCAAGCTATCTTGGAAGCTTGCGAAGACAGCATGCCAAACGCACGAGTGGCAGCCGTGTTCTCTAACAAAGCAGATGCTTTTGGTTTAGAACGTGCAAAAAAGTTTGATGTGGACGGTCACTTTGTCGACCCTAAAGCATTCAGCTCACGTGAAAGCTTTGATGCAGAGCTAATGAGTCAAATAGATGAATACCAACCAGACGTGATTATTCTTGCTGGTTACATGCGCATTCTGAGCAGCGCATTTGTTTCTCATTACATGGGTAAGATGATCAATATCCACCCTTCTCTTCTACCAAAATATCCTGGGCTACACACACACCAGAGAGCAATTGATGCTGGCGATAAAGAACATGGTACGAGTGTGCACTTTGTAACGGAAGAGCTTGATGGTGGCCCTGTCATACTGCAAGCAAAAGTTCCTGTGTTCGAAGACGATGATGCTAGTGTACTTGCGGCACGTGTTCAGGCGCAGGAGCACCGAATCTACCCTATGGTGGCTAAGTGGCTGGTAGACGAGCGGTTGATCATGAAGGATGGTAAAGCCTATTTAGATGGCGCAGAGCTTGGCGTACATGGGTACGCCTCAGATGAGTAGCCCTGAATAATAAACTCCAAGCACAAAAGAGCAGCCTGAGGGCTGCTCTTGGTTGTTTTAATACTTATAAACTTGATTCAAGAAAACCATGGTGAGACTAGAAACCTAAAACCCAGCATTCTAAAAAATCCCATAACCACTTGAGTAACATAACACTCGGAAAGTAGATTCTGCATCTGGTTCGTTCTTCACCGTTCAGACTGACGAGGTGTTTTATGAGAAATTTCTATCAGTTACGTCTTTACAGCAAGCCTTAGCGAGACTAGGACTCTACTACCAGCACTCTAGAAAGTAAGAATGCTCATCCGTATCCGCCCTCGGTTTAAAACGCATAAAAATAAAGCTCGCGATTAAGCGAGCTTTATTTTTATATTCTGTGCCGTCCTAAATAAGGTTGACACTTTCCCCCCCAAAAAATTGGAGAGTGTTATGAAATCAACAACTAAAAGAACTCAGCGCGATTACTCCCTCGCTTTTAAACTCACTGTAG
>NZ_JAWOUJ010000031.1:0-21034 GCF_033339315.1 Vibrio sp. 661
CCATCATCGATCTCATTCGCGATTAGAGAGCCACTAAATAAAATTGCTGACATTGCTAAAGCAAGCCCTGTTTTGTTTAGAGTCATAACGATTACTCCATTTCCTGTTATTCCTGATTAAAAATGACTGCACTTAACTTCTTGCTGCTTCCTTCAAATGTTGTGGGAAGCGATGAAATTATAAGAAAGGATCAGTGAAAGCTGTTCTCATTATTGAGAATGATTCAGGCTGGAAGGGAGTATTTAGGTGCGTCTCTTTAAGGTTTTAAAGAAAAAAATAACATAATCATAATGTTATTTTTTGTATTTACTTTAAGTACTCATCAAGTATGAAATGAAGCCAATATAAAGAAGTAATTTGTTCTATTGCACTGAGCGGAGCAGTCATCCATTTTTTATAAATGGCATTTTATCCAATTATTATCTTTATTATTTAATATTATAAATCATATCCTTATGCTAACACAGGTTGAAAAGTATGGATAAAAACACAACAGGTTCATACTTTTTAAGTCTTTTTCGGTGCTGAAAAGCAATGCGATATCATTCTGAAGTGCTATATTTTCTACTTAAAATGAAGATAAATTCTCTTTGCTATCCCCAATTAATTTTCTAACGGGGGTTGGTGAAACAGGTAAGTTAATGTGGTGGGACTATGGAAAAGAAGCACTTGATACTGCTAGCTGAGAGTAATTTACAAAGTAACTTAATAAAAAAACAGCTGTCTTCCATTCATGATGTCGATGTAAAGATAATGCAACCAGATGAAGTGGTGTTCAGAAGTCACTCACTCAGTATCGATTTGATGTTTATTGATTACGATTTTATGCGTCAGCTTGAAGTACAAGGAAAGTTACCAGATTTTGATCTATTTGGGTGGTCCTTTATGCTTCACAACGTCCCTTGTGAAAAAGTACAAACGGACTTACTGCATTGGAAGTTGTTAAAAGGAATTTTGCTCCGAAGTGCATCAGTGACACATATATGTGATGGCGCGGAATACGTACTGAAAGGTGGGTTGTGGCTACCAAGAATGTACCTAGAGAAGTTAGTCCTCAATTATCGGCATGCAAATTTGTCCGAAGAACAGCAGCATGATGAGTTAACATGCAGAGAAAAACAGATTCTAGAGCTACTTGTGTACGGCATTTCAAATCAACAAATTGCTTCAAGACTTTTTTTATCTGAAAGTACAGTGAAAAGCCATATATACAAGTTGTACAAAAAACTCGATGTCCATTCTCGTCATGATGCGGTTAAGTTGGTAAGAATGAACAATGGCTTAACCGAGAGAAGTTAAGTCACAATTTGTGATGCTCTTTTTATCGGGGTCTGTTCCGTTTTCACTATCTAATCTAAGCAAGGGCACTCGTATTTGAGTGCCCGTGGTTTATCTAGATTCAATAGTTGGCGTATCAGCAGGCTACATCATGCCCGTGACAAGGCCTGCTGCCACAAAAAACACGATCATCCATAGTACCGAAAGGTTGAGCTTTTTGTGTAGATAGAAACCCGCAATCACTAACGCCATGTCGATGGGAGCAACAACTGCGCTGCTAAATACTGGCTGGTAAAGTGCCGCGAGTAGTAACCCTACTACCGAGGCATTTACACCGTTGATGGCGCCGGAGACCAGCGGTTTGCCTGCCAGTGCTTGCCAGTTCTTAAGAACGCCAAGTAATAAAAGAAACCCTGGGAGGAATACGCCAAGCGTTGCGATCAGAGCGCCTAAAATTGGCGTATCCGAAAGCTCATAACCGATAAAAGTCGCAAAGGTGAACATTGGCCCCGGTACAGCTTGTGCAGCGGCGTAGCCTGTTAAAAATGCATCTTGGCTGAGCTGGTCGCCAACAATGTTTTGCAGAAGCGGCAGAACCACATGACCGCCACCAAACACTAAGCTACCAGCTTGGAAAAAATCACTAAACAGCCCAAGCAAAGGTAACGTATGAGCCACTAACGGTAAGCCGAGTAAAAGCACCGCAAATAGAGCCAATGGCGCGATAGACGGTTTAAACGGCTCGGCTGATGGCGCGGAGTCTTTCTTCAGATATCGCATTCCGACAAAACTTGCTGCGATCAACACGAACATTTGCGTCATGATGCTTGGTGCTACCAGCAACGCAATCGCAGTCGCGACGCACAAACCCGCGGTCAGTTTACTTTGGCAGAAGTTTTTGTACATGCCCCAAGTCGCATCCGCCACGACGACGACTGCGAGCAGTTTTAGGCCGTGAACGATGTTTTGGAACACTGCGGTGTCGGTGATTTGGCTGCTCATCATCGCCAGCGCCAACATGATGACCACTGAAGGAAGCGTGAATCCGACAAATGCTGCGCATGCACCACCTAAACCGCCACGTTTATAGCCTAAAGCAAAGCCAACTTGGCTTGAGCCCGGTCCCGGCAAAAACTGACTGAGCGCGACAATTTGCGCGTACTCGCTGTCATCAAGCCATTTCAGTTTCTCAACAAAGGTTTGGCGAAAATAACCAATATGAGCCGCAGGGCCGCCGAAGCTGAACCAACCCAGCAAGAAAAAAGTTTTGAATATGGTGAACATGTCGAGCCTGTTTATCTAAAAAGCATTGTTGCTAATTTATCGAATGCTCTAAAATGACTCAAATTGATGATTTTAATTTCATCTATGAATGAAATGGGATGAGGATGTTGGAGTGAAAGAGGACATTCAGTGGCGCAACATTGACTTGAACTTATTGGTGACGTTTTCCTACTTGTATCGCTATCGAAGCGTTAGCGTCGCGGCAGAGAAAAGTTACGTTAGCCAGTCGGCGATGAGTCATAGTTTGTCTCGTTTAAGGTTGTTGTTTGACGACCCGCTTTTTGAGCGAAAAGGGCACAAGATGGAGCCCACCGAGCACGCTCACCACATCGCGCCAATCGTGCATCATTTGTTGGATTCTATTGCCAAAGACTTGCTCACTAAGTCTGTCTTCCAGCCTAAAAATTATGCGGGTGTATGTCGCATTGGATTAACGGATTATGCCGAATTTATTTTTGCTCCTCGGCTTTATGACGAAATACGCCAGCGCGCCCCAGAGGCGCAGATCAGTTTTATTAACGTCAATCGTAGCAACTACGTGGCATTAACTGAACATGAAAAGCTCGATGTCATTATTGGCAGCATGCCGGTGTTGGATGACAACTTTGAGAGCTTGTACTTGTACACCGAAAAGCACGTGTGCATGTGTGATAAACAGGTATTGCAAGGGGAAACACAGCTGTCTCTGGAAGCGTTCGCGAACATAGAGCAAGCTCTGGTAAGTCCCGATGGGAGCTTAAAGACACAAGTAGACCAAAAGCTTGCAGAACATGGCTTGAGCCGCAAAGTCACCGTGGCGTCGCGCAACTTTCTCACTATTCGGCATCTATTGAAAAAACGCGATCTCATTGCCATCGTGCCAGAAAAAATGGCATTGGCGGAGGGCTTTTCGGACGATCTCGTTACCGTTAAGCCGCCGATCGCCGTTGCGGATTTTGATATTGCTATGCTGTGGCATTCCAGCCGAAACAATGAAGACAAAGGCATTTGGCTACGCGAGCTGGTTTCTTCGACCATCACCTCTAAATGATAAACATTTGGGGCACTCATGGTGCTTAGAGTTATTTGTTGTTGGACTTCTTACTACCCGCTGAGTTATCGGCGTTACACCGAAACAGTACTGATTGTGCAAAATGAATGTCTTGGGTTAGGGGGGGGATGTTCCAGATTTAATTCATAAAAGAGATTAATGGAAAAGGTATCATTGAGTTGTACCACGTAGTTTAAGCTCTGTTTGAACGTATACATGAAGAGGGAGTAAGCGTCCATCTCGGTATTTTTCCACCAGTAAGTTCACTCCCTGAGTTCCCATCAACTCAGAGTGAATACGAATTGTAGACAACGGCGGAAAGGTAAAGCGAGCAGTAGGAATATCATTCATACTAATCAACGTAATATCCTCTGGTATCTTTAAGCCAAATTCATGGATTGCACGTACTATGCCAATCGCGATGGAGTCTGAATCAATGAATACTGCTTTCGGGAAGTCACCTTTGGCTAGCATCTCTTTCGCTAAGTTATAACCGGACAAACTAGAGCAGGCACAATAGTGTATATCTTGTTCTGCGACCACGCCTTTTAGATAGCCATAGTCCAAAAACACATTTTTACGAGTGTCAGCTGCGTCGTGCTTGTCTTGACCGCTAATATAACCGATGCGGCGGTGGCCTCGTTGTACAAAGAAATCAACCACTTGCCTACTGATTCGAATAAGGTCGACATCAACGCAATCATAAGGGCAGGTTGGATCTGAAAAGTTTATGTAGCAGATGCTATCGGCTAGACGTTTAGGTAATTTATCTACTACCTTTTGGTCGACATTTCCGACTAAAAGGACACCTGTTATCTTTTTCGTTTCAACATCAATTTCACTGTTATAGCAATTGGTTAGCGTAATACCTAATTTGTCGCATTGCGTTTCAATCCCATGATGAATTGATAAGTAGTAAGGGTCATTCACCTCTGTTTCTTGTTTGTAGTTATATAAGGCTAAAAAGTGATGTTTTTGCTTAACTTCTTTGATGCCTTTCTTCGAGCTACTGGTGCGGTACTCCAGTTTTTCTGCAATTTCCAAAATGCGGTATTTGGTTTCTTCTTTAACGCTCAACGTTGGGTCGTTGTTCAAAACCCGCGATACGGTTGCAAGTGAGACGCCTGCTTCAATGGCGATATCTTTTAGCTTTGCCATGTAAATTTCCCGTTGGCACTGCCCAAGTGTGAGCTCAATAATCTGACTATTTTAAACAGCTACTTAGAGATGCACAAACCTTTAGTAAGACAGTCCTAAACACTTTAAATCATCATATCAAGCCAACTTGTTTTCATGAAATAGACTCTATTGAGTAATAAATAAAGCCGTAAACGTAAGGATTATATTGCTGTAAAAATACTGAAAAACGCGACTGGTTTGGAAACTTGCTACTTGTGGTAACTCTAGTACTTAATAGGAGTCGAGCTGTTTAGAGTTTAATCAAGCAAACGTTTTATTGTTCGTGTTTATGTTTTGTGTCTCATTTTATAAATAAATCAATAGGAATATATTCAACTCTATTTATAATCTCCGCGCTTTTAAAAACTGTTTAACAGTATGAAAAACATAGGAAATTATAATGAAAAAAGTATTGCCATTATTGGCTTTAGGGGCAGTGGTTGCTTCAGCGTCAGTTCAAGCAAAAGGTAACTGGTATGTTGGCGCAGATATTCTTAACTCTGATCTTGAAGTTGAAGGTCACTCTTACAGCTCTTCAGCTACAGGTTTGGGTATTGCGGTAGGTAAAGAGCTGCAATATTCAGAAAACTTCAAATTGGCTTTAGAAGGTGAGTACATTTACTACGGTAGCTTCGAAGAAAAAGCATCGGGCGCGGGTAATTGGTTAGAAGCTACTGTTGAAGGTTATTCATTCAACCTTAATGCTAAACCTAAGTACCAATTCTCTGGCACTGGTTTTTATGTTGGTGCTGTTGTTGGTCTAGGTGTAACTGGGGTTGATTTAGAGGCAAAATCAAACCTTTCTGGTTTCACTGGTAAGACTGATGGTAGCGATGCTGGCTTTAACTATGGTGCTGAAGTGGGTTATGAATTTGCTTCAGGTCTGGTTGTTTCTGGTGGCTACCGTGCTTCTACAGTAACCATCGATGTTGAAGGTGGTGGCGATCTTGAATTTGATTTTGACAGCCTGTACATTGGTGTTGATTACAAGTTTTAAGCTCGCGTAAGCAAAACATAGATACTAAAAAGGAGCCGTCAGGCTCCTTTTTTGATCAGATTATCAATCAACTCATAGTGGTGATCTTGTACGCCTGCAAGGTTGCCATATTTGGGTTGATGGCGGTCATTTTCTTTCGCGTGTTGCCAGCCAATGGTGTGACGCACAAAATGCTCTGCAAACGCGTGGGAAACTTCCAAGCAACCTGCCAGCACGGTATCAACATAACTTTGCATGATTGGGCTCTTTGCGCATGGTGGTAGTGGCTCGTCTTTTACGTAAACCCAAATGTCATGTTCTTGGTTAAAACTCGCATCTGTTTCGATTTGATCTGGCTGAAGTTGAATACGATGATAACCTCGCTCACGGCGATCGAATTCTGCGAGCGCTTCTTCATTTACTTCGAGTAAAACGCCATTAACCTGTCCATCGCCTTGGTTCACCACTAATGGAGAGAGGCTGTAGCTGTCGTCAATCTTCCCCCAGTAGCGAACCAACCCATGTGCTATGACGGGAATGGCTTCTCCCGTTTGTCCGGTTAACTTACGTGACGCAGAATTAATCAAACTGCCATAGCCAAATATGTACATTGTCGTTGCATCCCTTAACTGATAGTTGTGCCTCTCATGTTTATACCTAACCCGCATCTGAAGCACAACTTTACCTCTTAAGTATAATCTTAATTATAAACATGTATTTTTTATACATGTTTATGGTAGCATCAATATGTAGTTGAGTTAACCAGCATCGAGAGACGCTTGAGGGCAAGATAATGCTGAATATCACCGATAAAAAAGTAGAAGAAAAAATCCCCGCATTGCTACGATTAGGCTTTCGGCCGTTTTTTCTGTTTGGGGCGATTTACGGCATTGTTGCGATCGCGTTGTGGGTGTGGATGTTCCAAAGCGGACAGCCAAACGCATTAACTGTACCGGCATTATGGTGGCACGTACATGAAATGTTGTTCGGTTTTTCAATGGCCATTGTAGTTGGCTTTGTACTGACCGCGGTACAAAACTGGACTGGCATTAATGGTACCAAGCATTACATGCTTCTGGCTTTATTTGGCTTGTGGTTAGTGCCCCGCATCTTGCTTTGGACACCTGCACCGTTATGGTTAACCAGCAGTATCGAAGCGGTATTTTTACTGTTTGTCGCCTATGAGGTGGGCATTCGTGTGTATCGAGCCAAAGGTTGGCGTAATTTGTTTTTCGTTCCACTGTTTCTTTTAGCCATCTTTGCGAACTTTGCAAGCTACGCAACGATAAAAGGTATGCCGCCCTTTAGCTCTTCTGCTGTGTGGCAAGCAATGCTGTGGTGGTTTACCTTGCTGTTGTCAGTGATGGGCGGACGTGTGATTCCATTTTTTACTGCGCGTCGATTTAATTTCGAAAAAGCGCAACCATTGGCTTGGTTAGAGTGGTTCGCGAACTTGCCATTGGTAATGCTATTTGTGCTGAGCTTTTTCCCTGTGACGTTTGCAGAACTAGGTAGTCCTTTGATGCTATTTGCAGGTGTTGCTCAGTTGGTGCGTTTTGTTCGCTGGAAACCTTGGTTAACCCTGAGCGAGCCTTTAGTGTGGTCGCTGCATGCTGCGTATTTGTGTTTACCACTAAGCTTAATTTTGCGAGGCGTCTGGGGAGATGCATTTGCCAGCCATAACCTCATTCACCTGTTTGCGATAGGTGCGTTAGGCGGTTTGATTTTAGCGATGATTGCACGGGTGACGATGGGACATACTGGTCGCATGATCTACAAAGGGCCAAACATGAGCCTTGCGTTTGCAGCGATTACCGCGGCAGCTTTGGTTCGCAGTTTCGCCGTGATCTTTGACCCAGCGAACATGATGCTGTGGATTGATATCAGCGGCGGATTATGGATTGTTGCGTTTGGGCTATTTGTGTGGCGCTTTGGTGTGATGCTTGTGACCCCTCGTGTGGATGGTCACCCCGGATAAGATTCTAATGTGAGTAGAGAAAAGAGGAGCCGCGTGCTCCTCTTTTGGTTTTTGTTCTTTATAGGTTTAGTGTTTATTCGTCTTCGTCGTCCGCTTTATTCGTGAGCCCCAAGCGTTTAAATAGCCACCACTCTAGACCAAAAATGACAATTAAGGCGATACAGAACCAGGTGAATGCCATGGTGGATTCCACACCTGGCATTCCACCAACATTGATGCCGAGTAAACCTGTTAAGAAGCTGGTTGGTAGAAAAATCGTTGCTACCAAAGTAAACAGGTAACTGTTTTTATTGGTTTTTTCATCACGATGATGTTTGATCTCTTCTTGGAAAAGCGCCACTTCTCCAAGATAAAACTCAAGTGTTTCATTTATGCGCGTAATATTATTGTGTGCGAAGCGATATTGATGAGGTCTCAAAGCAATCAATTCTGATTCTGACTCCACAAGATCACGGATAGCGTACTGCTGAGGGCGAATAAAACGCTTGATAGAAATCAGCGCTTTTTGAGTCGCCATATGTTTGTACGTCGATTCATCATTCACGTCGAACTGGTTTAGTGTTTCTTCAATTGTATCAAGGTAAATGTCTATTTTACTGTTTAATCCTTCAATGATCTGATGAAGTAAACTAGCAAGACTTTTTGGGCCTTTGTGTTCCGCTAATGCTTGGCGAATCTCCATGATCGCGCGTGATGGAATTTTACGAGTTGAAATGAGTGCGCCTTGAAAGTAGAGAATTCGAATACTAAGCATATCTTCTGGTGATGCATTGCCGTTCATATTGACGCCTCGTAAAATCAACATGAAGTTCTCGTCATCTAAAGGATGGAAAGATGGTCGGCTTTCGTCGGCTAATAGATGATCAACCGTAGCTCGAGGTACTTGGTTCTGCTCCAGCCAACCACGAATATCGGGATGCAGCCGTTCGCAATGGTACCAATGCTTAGCTTGAATTTGCTCTGCCGTGGTGGATTGTTGAGTTGCTTCTGGGGTTGAGAAGTCCCAATGTTCAATCATAAAACCCATTTTCTTTTCCTTGTTTGAGCCGATACCAAAATAACCTCAAGATACTTCTTTCGCGAGAATTGCATTGCCATACAGAGGCAATACTCTGAGTACGGTACTCTGAAGTCATTGATGCATTATTTTTCAAATGAGTATGATTGTATTTAACGCCAAATGTCTATGAATAGTTGTTCTTATTTGCAATCGAGTGGAGCGCACCAAGGTGTTGTGCTTAAACAACAAAACAAAAAGCCTGCAACTAAGCAGGCTTTATTGTGGGGGAGGGAGGGGAGCTGTTAGCCAACTTGAGAAAGATTAACCACTTTCTGTTGTAGCTTTTTCTTTAAATAGTCCGTTAAGGCCTGTTTTTCTTCCTCGTTCATGTAAAGACCAAGCTTAGTACGGCGCCATAAAATGTCTTCATCGGTCATTGCCATTTCATGGTTCATTAAGTAATCGATCTCACGTTGGTAAACACCACCTGCTTGTGCCGAGAACGTTTGTCCTAAGTCAGCTTCACTTGTTGTGCCTTCCATTAAGTTCCAGGTTTGGGTACCAAACTGTGTGACATAACGAAGAATCAATGCTTCTGGCGCCCAAGTGTATTTAGCGTGAATTTGTTTAGCTAATTGTTCACGACTACAGCTGAAGTTACCACCAGGAAGGGTTTGGTTGGCCGTCCAGTCTTTACCCATTTCAGGTAGGAACGGAGCAAGTTTCTTCATTGCTGCTTCACCTAACTTACGGTAGGTCGTTAACTTACCACCAAAAACAGAAAGCAGAGGTGCATGGTCGTATTCCGCATCGAGCTCTAGCGTGTAGTCTCGTGTGATTGCTTGCGGAGAGTCAGATTCATCGTCACATAAAGGACGAACACCGCTGTATGTCCAAACTACATCTTCGCGAGTCAACTGGTGGACAAAGTGTTGGTTTACGATATCAATGAGGTAATCGACTTCGTCATCTGAGATCGACACTTCACGTGGGTCACCTTTGTATTCCACATCTGTTGTACCAATGATTGAGAACTTATCTAAGTAAGGAATCATAAATACGATGCGATTGTCTTTGTTTTGAAGGATGTAGGCTTGCGGTTCGTTGTGGATACGAGGAACAACGATGTGCGAGCCTTTGATTAAGCGAATGTTACGAGGAGAGGCTTGCTCTAATCCATCATCAAAGAACTGTTTTACCCAAGGCCCCGCAGCATTGACTAACGCTTTCGCTTTACGTTCGAAACGTTGGTCTGTCATCACATCGTGAATAGTAACGTGCCAGATACCACCTTCACGGTGTGCTTTTTCCACGCGGCAGTAGTTACGTACTTCAGCATGGTTTTCGCGAGCCGCAAGAACGTTCAGTAATACTAAACGTGCATCATCAACCCAACAGTCAGAGTATTCGAAACCCGTTTTCATCTCTGGTTTTAGCAAGCCAGATTTCGCAAGGTTGACGGTTTTACTGCCTTGCAGCGTCGTACGTTTACCCAAGTTATCGTAAAGGAAAAGGCCACAACGAATCATCCAAGCTGGGCGTAGGAATGGGCGATGCGGTAAACGGAAACGCATTGGTAATGCGACGTGTGGTGCTTTACGAAGAATAACCTCACGCTCTGCGAGCGCTTCCGAAACTAAACGAAACTCGTAGTGTTCAAGGTAGCGTAAACCGCCGTGTATCAGTTTAGAACTTGCTGAAGAAGTCGCAGATGCGAAGTCATTTGCTTCATATAAGCCAACACTCAAACCTCGGCCAGCTGCGTCTGCTGCAATACCAGCTCCGTTAATGCCGCCACCGATTACGATCAAGTCTAAGGTAGTGGATGAGCTAGTAGTGGAAGCATTATTTTGTATACTCATAAATTTGACCTCTTGGTGAGCGAACGAGCATTTTAGAACATAATGTAATCCTAGCTCAGGTTTCGTTTGTGATCATCTATTATTTTCGTTTGTGAGCGTTTTGTGTGATTTAGACACAAAAAAACCTCTATCTAATTAAGACAGAGGTCATTTGAGGGGGAATTATACGATTGACGTTACTCGTTTTCGGAGTTTGATTCGTTAGCTTCAACCACTTCAAGTGGGATAGAAGCTTCCTTCAAAATTGACAAGATTTCTTCTGGTGGCTGCTTATTGGTAAAGATCATGTTGAGCTGTGCAATATTGCCTAGTTTCACCATAGCATTGCGCCCAAACTTGGTGTGGTCTACGGCAAGAAATACACTACGGCTATTGTCAATGATCGCTTGTTTTACCCGGACTTCGTGGTAATCAAAGTCTAATAGCGAGCCATCGAAGTCGATACCGCTAATGCCGAGAATACCAAAGTCGAGACGGAACTGTTTAACGAAATCGAGGGTAGCCTCGCCAACAATACCGCCGTCTCTGCTGCGGACTTCTCCACCCGCTAAGATGACTTTGATTTCAGGGTTAGGGAAAAGAATGGTCGCAACATTGATGTTGTTGGTGACAACACGCAACTGTTTATGATTTTTATTGAGCGCTCGCGCAACTGCTTCTGGTGTGGTGCCGATATCGATGAATAGTGTGGCACCATCTGGAATGTGTTTGACTACCTCGTCTGCAATGACATCTTTTTCATTGAAGTTGAGCGCTTTACGCGTGTTGTAAGATGTGTTTTCAGAACTGAGAGGAATAGTGGCTCCACCGTGATAACGACGAATTTTGTTGTCATCGGCGAGTTCATTGAGATCGCGTCGGATGGTTTGTGGGCTGACATTGAATCTTTCTACCAACTCATCCGTGCTGACATAGCCTTGTTTTTTCACCAGCTCAACAATCTGCTGGTGTCGAGGTATTTGCTTCACTTACCACTCCCTTGTGCATTGGTAACGGCCAATGCTTCAAATTCGAAGCTCTATTGTGCTCGAATTTGCTCGTTGTGAGAAGTAAGCGAGTTCAGGAATCGGGGATAAAGCGCAAAAAGAGCGCACAAATGGCGCTCTTTTTTCTTATGGAGATGAGATTAATCTTCTTCGTCGTGAAGTTCAGACCAGGTTTGTGCACATTTCACTGCACGCTTCCAACCCTTGTAACGACGATTGCGTTTTTCTTCATCATCGTGTGGCTCAAAGGTGCGATCAAGTACCGCTTTATTCTGCAACTCATCAATGCTATCCCAGTAACCAACTGCAAGGCCGGCAAGGTAGGCTGCACCAAGAGCGGTAACCTCAGTTACTTGAGGGCGGTGTACTTCTGTGTTCAATACATCGGATTGGAATTGCATGAGGAAGTTGTTCGCTACTGCACCACCATCGACGCGAAGGTTCGCAAGCTTAATGCCTGAGTCAGCTTGCATCGCATCCAGTACGTCACGAGTTTGATAAGCGATGCCTTCCAATGTTGCACGGATGATATGGTTTGAATTCACACCGCGAGTAAGGCCGACAATCGTGCCACGTGCGTAGGCATCCCAGTATGGTGCGCCTAAACCAGTAAATGCAGGCACGACATAAACGCCGTTTGATGTATCCACTTTTGTCGCGAAGTATTCAGAGTCTTCTGCACCGTTTAGGATTTTCAATTCATCGCGTAGCCATTGGATTGAAGCTCCTCCCATGAATACGGCACCTTCAAGTGCATAAGCTGGTTCGCCTGCAGGACCACAAGCCAAAGTTGTTAGAAGACCATGTGTCGAAGTGACTTTTTCTTGGCCCGTATTCATTAGCAAGAAACAACCCGTACCGTAAGTGTTTTTCGCTTGACCCGCTTCAACACACATTTGGCCGTAAAGCGCCGCTTGTTGGTCACCTGCGATTCCAGAAATAGGAATACGAGTACCGCCTTTACCACCGATGTTGGTTTTACCGTAAATTTCCGATGAGCGCTTCACTTCTGGCATCATAGATGCTGGGATGCCAAGCTCATCTAACATTTTTTGATCCCAACATAGATCGTTGATGTTAAACAGCATGGTACGCGATGCGTTAGTGTAGTCGGTTACGTGAACGCGACCTTGAGTCATCTTCCAAACTAACCAAGTATCGACAGTACCAAACAACAGCTTACCTGCTTCTGCGTCTTCTCGTGCGCCTTCAACATTGTCCAGAATCCATTTAACTTTGGTACCGGAGAAGTAAGGGTCAAGCACCAAACCAGTGTTGTCACGTACATAGTTTTCGAGACCGCGTGCTTTTAAATCTTCACAGATATCAGCAGTACGGCGACATTGCCATACGATCGCATTGTAAACGGGTTTACCGGTTTCTTTGTTCCAGACGATGGTCGTTTCACGCTGGTTAGTAATACCGATAGCCGCTAATTGGTCGCTACGGATGCCAGACTTAGCTAGAGCTTCTACTAAGGTAGAGCTTTGTGTTGCCCAGATCTCCATTGGATCATGTTCAACCCAACCAGCTTCTGGATAAATCTGAGTAAATTCGCGTTGCGCGACGCTTACGATGTTCGCATCATGATCAAGAATCACAGCGCGAGAGCTTGTTGTACCTTGGTCTAGGGCAACAATGTATTTTTGCTCAGTCATGGTAAGAATCCTTTTGTTTCGTTATTTATATTTTAGTAAATGTTCGAGTTACGTCAGTTTTAAGCTCTAGCTTCTTCTGTTTCTTCTTCCGTCTCACATTGGTTTGGAATCGTACAACCGTGGCCTTGTTGTGGAAGGTAAGCTGCAATCGCTTTTGGATACAACCAACCACCAAAACACGCACCTGCAATCGGAGCAAGTAAAGGCACGATAAAGTAAGGAATGTCTTTAGCACCTGTCAGAGCGTAATCCCAACCTGCGAAGTAAGCGAACAGCTTCGGTCCAAAGTCACGAGCAGGGTTCATAGCAAAGCCTGTTAGTGGGCCAAGTGAACCACCGATGACGGCAATCAAAATACCGATCAATAGAGGGTTCATTGCGCCACGTGCCGCGCCGTTATTTTCATCGCCCAGAGCCAGAATCGCAAACATCAGTACAGCAGTGATAACGAATTCCACAGCAAAAGCACCAAAGAAAGAGAGAGAGGCATGCGGATAAGTCGAGAAGATACCAGCAGTTGCTAGTGCATCTTGGCTGCTGCGAACGAAGTTATGAGCGATTTCGTAGTCGGTGAAAAGGTTGCTGTATAAGCTGTATACCAATGCAGCAGAACAGAATGCCCCAAGCATTTGAGCGATAATGTATGGCACCACTTTCGCCTTATCAAAACCATGGAACATAGCAAGTGCGATGGTAACGGCAGGGTTGATGTGTGCACCAGAGACGCCAGCCGTACAGTAAATAGCGATGGCGACACCGAAGCCCCATACAATACTGATTTCCCATTGTCCAAATGATGCGCCTGTTAGAACTAAGGCTGCAACACAGCCTACGCCGAAGAAAATAAGTAGTCCTGTACCGATAAACTCGGCCAAACATTCTCCGAGCAGAGAGGGGTGTTTGTTCGTTGTCATGTTAAAAGTCCTTTGATCATTTTTGCCTGTCTAGCACGATACTATTGTGCATATATAAACGTTTGCGAAAACAAACGAGCGTTAAAAATGAGCGTTTGAGCATAAATTTGTTAATCAAAGTCTTCGTTTTTGTTAAATGGCGCATCTTTTAACCGGGAAAGAACACAACGAAAATAATTTATTTGTCACGAGGCCAGTGTTGAGAGCGCTCAAATTACCGATGTGAAAAAGAATGCACAACTGGTAAGAGGAGTTTTGTGAAGCTGCTACGTGCTTGGAGACTTATTGCACAGAACTTGTGTAGCAATTAACCCTAAAGGAGTAGCGGAATGTCAAATGTATCAAGGGATAGCAGTGATATAAAAAATACGCTGTCATGTTTGGACTTTTAGAAAAAATCGTCATCCCATTGGTACCAATAGGATGAGTTGAGAAGAGAATAAACGCTGTTAATGTCTTGTGTTTGTGAATCATTGCTTCGGCTTGTATTCAAATAAAAATTGTTTTTTTTATTTCGTTTGATGCTAAACGTGATCGTTTTTCAGCTTTTTAGTTATTAGTTGGTTCGGAGCGAGTAGGGCAGGCGTAAATCGCCCTTTTTACGGTTAGTTTATGTTCTAATTCGAGCCTTTGTTTCAAAGGTTTCGAATTGGAATGCTCAAGTGAGAGGTTTGAATATCAGTTTCATATTAACGAATCTTGAGTAAAGTTGAACGATGATCTAATTAATGCTCATATAATTTACTGTATTTACTTATATTTAATCCATGTGCAACATTTGTCACAGAAATAAAATCCTAACTCCATACAATTCATGAACTTTCGAACGAAGATTTATTTTGTTTCGTTCGCTCCTTTTGTGTTTTTACCATCGCATACAAAATAATGAGGTTCCTATGTTTGGAATATTCAAACCTAAGGCGCACATTGATCGTCTGTCCCCTGGCAGCATCGATAGCACCTACTCTCGCCTCCGTTGGCAACTCTTTATCGGTATCTTTGTTGGCTACGCCGGTTACTATCTAGTTCGTAAAAACTTCAGTTTGGCGATGCCTTATCTTATCGAGCAAGGCTTTAGCCGCGGAGACTTAGGTGTCGCCTTGGCAGCTGTTTCCATTGCATATGGTCTCTCTAAGTTTCTAATGGGCAGCGTTTCAGACCGCTCCAACCCTCGCTATTTCCTTAGTGGCGGCCTATTGATGTCTGCATTAGTGATGTTTTGCTTTGGCTTTATGCCATGGGCGACTGGTAGCGTCACTGCGATGTTCATTTTGCTTTTCTTAAACGGTTGGTTCCAAGGGATGGGGTGGCCTGCTTGTGGCCGAACCATGGTGCACTGGTGGTCACGTAAAGAGCGTGGTGAGATCGTTTCGGTTTGGAACGTGGCGCACAACGTGGGTGGTGGCTTGATTGGTCCACTATTTATTCTTGGCCTGTGGGCATTTAACGATGATTGGCGCACTGCATTTTATGTTCCTGCATTTTTCGCCACGTTGGTTGCTGTGTTTGTTTGGATGACGGTTCGCGATACCCCTCAGTCTTGTGGTCTGCCTCCTATTGAAGAATACAAAGACGATTACCCAGATGACTATGACAAGTCCCATGAACAAGAAATGACAGCGAAGGAAATCTTCTTCAAATACGTCTTCAACAACAAACTTCTTTGGTCGATTGCAATTGCAAACGCATTTGTTTACCTAATTCGTTACGGCGTACTGGACTGGGCACCTGTTTACCTAAAAGAAGCGAAGGATTTCTCGGTAGATAAATCGTCATGGGCTTATTTCTTATACGAATGGGCTGGCATTCCAGGAACACTATTGTGTGGTTGGATCTCTGACAAATTGTTCAAAGGTCGTCGTGCACCTGCTGGTATCTTATTTATGGTGCTAGTGACAGTTGCAGTGATGGTTTATTGGTTTAACCCTGCGGGCAACCCAACAGTAGATATGATGGCGCTTATTGCAATTGGCTTCCTAATCTATGGTCCGGTTATGCTGATCGGTTTGTACGCACTTGAACTCGCTCCGAAGAAAGCCGCAGGTACTGCCGCTGGTCTTACTGGTTTGTTTGGATACCTGGGTGGGGCAGTTGCCGCAAACGCGATTTTGGGCTACACCGTAGACCACTTTGGCTGGGATGGTGGCTTTATCATCTTAGTGGGTTCTTGTATTACTTCTATCGTGTGTTTGATGTACGCCTTCTTAGGTGAACGTGCGCACCACGAGCAAAAAGAGCGCGAGAAGGAAGCGCTAGCGTAATATTTATTTAAAGAGGCAGTGGAATACTGCCTCTTCGCTTTATCAAGGAAATAACAATGAAAACAAAGTCAGTATGTCTTACTTTTTTAGCACTTAGCCTCTCTGCTGGTGCGATTGCGAAGCCGCTTGTCATTGCGCATCGTGGTGCATCGGGCTACTTGCCTGAGCACACGCTAGAAGCCAAAGCACTTGCTTACGCAATGAAACCTGACTACATAGAGCAAGATGTGGTAATGACGAAAGATGACCAGTTGGTCGTGTTGCATGACCATTATCTCGATCGCGTAACGGATGTTGCGGAGCGTTTTCCTGATCGTGCACGTAAAGATGGTCGTTATTACGCGATTGATTTCACTCTGGCGGAAATCAAATCCTTGCGAGTAACTGAAGGCTTTAATATCAATGAGAAAGGCAACAAAGTAGCGGGCTATCCAACCCGATTCCCTATGTGGAAATCTGATTTCACCGTGCCGACATTTGCTGAAGAGATTGAGCTGATCCAAGGCTTAAACAAAACGCTGGGTTATGACATCGGTATTTACCCAGAAATTAAAGCGCCTTGGTTCCATCGTCATGAAGGTAAGGACATTTCTAAAGCAGTACTTAAAGTCTTGAAGCAGTACGGTTACGGCTCTCAAGACGACAAAGTCTACCTTCAGTGTTTTGATGCGAATGAACTTCAACGCATCAACAGTGAACTCATGCCTGCAATGGACATGGACTTAAAGCTCGTTCAGCTTATGGCTTACACGGACTGGAACGAAACTATGGTGTACAAAGGCGACAAGGCAACACCATACAGTTATGACTGGATGTTCGAAGCCG
Source organism: Vibrio sp. 661 (assembly GCF_033339315.1). Lineage (NCBI taxonomy): Bacteria > Pseudomonadati > Pseudomonadota > Gammaproteobacteria > Vibrionales > Vibrionaceae > Vibrio > Vibrio sp. 661. The sequence continues at coordinate 17,232 of NZ_JAWOUJ010000031.1, forward strand.
ACGGAATGAAGAAAGTAGCGAGTTACGCGGAAGGAATTGGACCTTGGAAGCCGATGCTGGTGGATGATAAGTCAACCAAAGACAATATCATCATCAAGCCGTTGATGAAGGCTGCAAAAGACGCTGGCTTGCAAGTGCATCCATACACGTTCCGCGCCGATCCAGGACGCATTCCAGCGTACACTGACAGCTTTGAAGGCATGATGGATGTGTACTACAACCAAGTAAAAGTGGATGGTTTGTTTACTGATTTCCCAGATAAAGCGGTCAGCTTTTTAAATCAGTAATCACGCATTTTGACTTAAGCTAAAAAATCCCCCAACAGTTTCCTGCTGGGGGATTTTTCTTAACTATTTATTAGTTGTTTTTATGCAGTTCGCTGTTCAGTTCAACCGCGCTCTTGTTTGCAAGACACTCAATTTGACCTGTTACAGAGTTACGACGGAACAGTAGGTCAGAAACACCAGCAAGATCGCGTGCTTTCACCACTTCGACTTCTTGACCGTCAGAATCTAGCATGCGTACTTTAGAACCAGCAGTTACGTACAGACCTGATTCGATAGTACAACGGTCACCCATTGGGAAGCCAAGACCTGCGTTCGCGCCTAGTAGAGAGTTTTCACCGATAGAAACTACAACTTTACCGCCGCCAGATAGCGTACCCATGATAGATGCGCCGCCGCCGATGTCAGAGCCGTTACCAACCACTACGCCAGCAGAGATACGACCTTCAACCATGCTCACGCCAGTTGTACCTGCGTTGAAGTTGATGAAGCCTTCGTGCATTACCGTTGTGCCTTCGCCAACGTGTGCGCCAAGACGTACGCGAGAAGTGTCAGCGATACGAACGCCAGTTGGTACCACGTAGTCCACCATTTTAGGGAACTTGTCTACGCAATCTACGCTTAGTGCACGACCCGCTAGGCGAGCTTCGATTTGACGCTCTGCTAGTTCAGGTAGATCGATTGGACCTTCGTTAGTCCATGCGATGTTGTGTAGTAGACCGAAGATGCCGTCTAGTACCGTGCCGTGCGGTTGAACTAGGCGGTTAGAGATAAGTTGAAGTTTTAGGAAGCCTTCAGCAACGCTTTGTGGCTGCTCGTCAGTTGCAAGGATAACCAGTACAAGTGGTTGTGCTGATTCTGCTGCTTTTGCTGCGAAAGATGCGTTTGCAGCATCGCCGTTTGCTTCAAATGCTGCTGCCAGTTCTGCGCTTTGTGCTGCAGAGATCTCGATAGCTTGGTTGCCTTGCTCGTAACCTGCTACTGCTGCTAGTGCGTTAACAAGCGCTTCGCTTGGGTTAAGAACTGGGTTTGGGAAAAACGCTTCGATGATTTTGCCGTCGCGATTTTTAGTTGCCGTACCAAAGGCTAGAGAGAAGAAAGCCATAGTTGATCTCCATGTGTTGAGTCTTGTGTCTCGTCTGTTCACTGACAAGAAATAATTAAGTTGTCAGTCATCATAAAGAGAGTGTTGGGGAGTTTAAAGAGGGGAAATGGAGAAAGTCTGTAGATGGATACCTTTTGTCTTTTTAGAGATATGTTTGTCTGATGAGAAATGTGTCGCAAAAGCCTTCTCAGACCGATTTGGGGTAAAGACAAAGTGAAGTTGGAAAAGGGGCGCAGCAAAAAATAAGGGGAGGACCGAAGTCACTCCCCCTACACTGGGTTTGTTGGATTTAATCGCTTTGGATAGAAAGCGATTAAATCGGCTTAAAGGCTAAGTTCACCGACGGCTACGGCAAGTGCAACCGTTGCCCCTACCATTGGGTTGTTACCCATGCCGATGAAGCCCATCATTGCAACGTGCGCTGGTACAGAAGAGCTACCCGCGAACTGAGCATCAGCGTGCATGCGACCCATGGTATCGGTCATACCGTAAGAGGCAGGACCTGCCGCCACGTTATCTGGGTGTAGAGTACGACCAGTACCACCGCCTGATGCCACAGAGAAGTAAGGCATGCCTTCATGGTTACGTTCTGCTTTGTAGATGCCTGCTACTGGGTGTTGGAAGCGAGTCGGGTTGGTTGAGTTACCAGTGATGCTCACATCCACTTGTTCTTTATGCATGATAGCCACGCCTTCACGTACATCGTCTGCACCGTAGCAAAGGATCTCACCACGTGGACCTTGGGAGAAACGGCGACGTTCTACTTCCACTAACTCACCAGTTTGGTAGTTGTATTGAGTGCGTACGTAAGTGAAACCATTGATGCGTGAGATTAGGTAAGCGGCGTCTTTACCTAAACCATTCAGGATCACTTTCAACGGATTTTTGCGTGATTTGTTCACGTTTAGTGCGATTTTGATTGCGCCTTCTGCCGCTGCGAATGACTCGTGACCGGCAAGGAAAGCGAAACAGCCGCTTTCTTCATTCAATAGACGAGCCGCCAATGCACCGTGACCGATACCCACTTGGCGTTGCTCTGCCACGCTGCCGGGTTTAGTGCACGCCTGAAGACCTTCACCGATGATGTTTGCTGCTTCTTCTGCTGTTTTTGCTCCGCGGAAAATCGCCAAAGCGGTGCCCAGTGTGTAGGCATCTGCCGCGCTTTCAAACGCGATAGGTTGAGTGTCCATCACTAGTGCTTTAGGGTCGATACCACGATCCATACAGCATTGGTAAGCCGCTTCCAGAGAAGAAAGTTGCATTTCGTCTAATGTGCGACGTACAGATTCAGTAATTGGAGTGTTCATAATCTCTTTCCTCTTGGTGGCAATTATTGTTGGCGTGGGTTAATGGTCGTTACGGCTTCGTCAAAACGACCGTAAGTGCCCGTTGCTTTTTCTGCTGCTTCTGCTGCAGATACGCCTTCGTTGATGGCTTTCATCATCTTGCCTAGGTTGAGATATTGGTAACCAATCACTTCTTTGTTTTCGTCTAGCGCGAGTTTTGTTACGTAGCCTTCAGCCAACTCCATGTAACGCACGCCTTTTGCTTTAGTTGAGTAACTAGTACCCACTTGGCTACGTTGAGTTTGACCAAGGTCTTCCAGTGCCGCACCAATTTCCAAGCCGCCTTCAGAGAAAGCAGATTGAGTACGACCGTAAACAAATTGAAGGAAGATTTCGCGCATCGCGACGTTAATAGCATCACATACCAAGTCGGTATTCAGTGCTTCAAGAATGGTTTTGCCAGTTAGGATTTCTGCGGCCATCGCGGCTGATTGAGTCATGCCTGAACAGCCGATCGTTTCGATCAAAGCTTCTTCGATGATGCCGTTTTTGACGTTAAGAGTCAGTTTTGCTGCACCTTGTTGAGGAGCACAAGCGCCAACGCCGTGGCTAAGACCAGAAATCGCGATAACGTCTTTTGGATTGATCATTGCGCCTTCAACAGGGATCGGTGCAGATGCATGAAGATCGCCGCGTTGAATCGGGCACATTGATTGGATTTCGTGTGAGTATTGCATAGTGTTTTCCCAGTGTATTTTTATTTTTTGAGAAAACAGGAGCGGGGTTGGAGAAGAGTTGAATTGCTCACTACAGAACTCTTGCTTTCACAACATAAGCGAAAGCACTTCCAACAGGGCTGACCTGTTTTCGTTTCTGTAGGAGTCATTAGCTTTAACAGCGGTTCGAATCTTTCGATTCCGGTGGTACCCCATCACCGAACCCATTTAGACTAGATCTAAGTCACACTAATCTGCAACATGAAATTTAGAGCAATTTGGGATATTAAATCGGTTCTTTATATTCTCAGAGATATATGGAGATAAACGGAAGGAGTAAATTACCACCTTCTAAAGAAGGTGGCTTTGTGTGAGCCCCCTAAAAGGGGGCCTTTGTTTAGTCCAGCGCCAA
>NZ_JAWOUJ010000032.1:0-13866 GCF_033339315.1 Vibrio sp. 661
ATTGCAGACCAAACCTTGGCGGAAGACTTTACGCCATACACCATCAATCTAAATACGGCCTTCAGTGATGTGGATAATGTGGATGGCGAGTTAACGTTTAGCGTCTCTGGCAACAGTAATGTCAATGTCTCAATAGAAAATGGCATTGCTACGTTCACTCCAACTGCGGACTGGAACGGCTCAGAAGCATTGACCTTTACTGCTACCGATCCAAGCGGTGAAAGCGTTAGCCAAACGGTGAACTTCACAGTAGCGCCTGTGGCGGACATCGTGGCAGATAAAGCAACGGTTGTGGAAGACACACCAACCATCATCAAGGTTTTAGGTAACGACACGTTCGAAGGCGACGACAAAGTGGTGTCGCTCGATAGCAATAACGGTCCAGCCAACGGCACGGTCTCGGTCAACCCGGACGGCAGCGTCACTTACACGCCAAACGACAACTTCCACGGGGCAGACAGCTTCACCTACATCGTCACCTCCGGTGGTGTCAGTGAATCCACCATTGTTAACGTCGATGTCACGCCAGTAAACGACAAACCTGACAGTGAAGACTTTACGCATGTGGCCGATGATCAGCTTACGCACGTTGTGTTTGATACCGATACGAAGCCTCTGGGTCACGGTGACTCTCAAGATCATATCGCGGATGTTGAAGACGACTTAAAAGGCAACGATCTACATGTCCGAATTACTGAACTGCCAACCTCAGGTACGTTGTTCTTTAAAGATAGTGATGGTGAGTTGCACGAAATTAAAGAAGTAAGCGATACGCTTTATGACAAAGACAGCCTTTACTATGAAGCTGATAATGTGGGTTTCTTATTAGGTATCAAGGATCGCCCAGATACACTAAATAGTTCCGAGTCTACAACAGATTTCAATAATTGGGGGCTAAGTGAGGACGGAGGTCCATCACACTCCCGTACTGAGCATTTAGCAAATGGAGCTTCTATCACCATTTCTTCTGATAGCGGTGAGCTTGCGCAGTACAACCGCCAGGTGTCACACATCGGCAATGGTATCGCTGACAATGATGGGCAGGGTATTGAGAAAGGTGAAACGATTACGATCGATTTGTCTAATAATCCTGTGGGCAGCGTAAACCTTGGCTTAGATGGATTAGGTGGATTGTTTGATTACGGTGATGACAACGCAGCACTTATTACGGTTACATACTTAGATTCAAATAATGTCCAACAGACTCAAACGTTCGAGTTTTTGAAGCCTGAAGGCAACTTCATGCTATTCCAAGAAACAAGCGTTGGTTATGGGAAAGATCTAGCTCTTCCTGAAGGTTCGGTCATTACTCAGTTAGATTTTTCTACGAAAAATGAAGGGAACTGGGAGTTACGTTATGTAGAAGGTGTACCTGCCGAAGACAGCTTTGGATATGTGGCAGTCGACTCTGAAAATGGCGTTAGCGATCCATCTACAGTCAATATCGTTAATGAAATGCTAGATGGTAATATTGCTGAAAATGGGCCAAGCCTGTCTGTGGTCGGTGATAGCGTGACTGAGGGTGACAATGTCACGTTCTCGGTTGTTCTAAATGAAACCACTAGCACTGCCGTTAAGTACCAAGTTGATATGCTTGCTCAAGGTTCTTCAGTTGATAAGAATGACGTAAATCTATCAAATGCAACCTATACAAATGGTGTTGTTTTCTTAGGTGGTTACTTGATTGTTCCTGCAGGTATAAGTAGCTTCGAAATATCGATTCCGACTATTGATGACTTGGTTGTGGAAAGCAGCGAAACGATCGTTCTTGAGATCGGCGGTGAAACGGGGACGGCAACAGTTCTTGATAATGACAGTACAAAACTTAGCGTAGTAGATGCCGGCGATGTCATTGAAGGAACTGACGCAATATTTACCGTTTTACTCTCTAACCCTGTTCAAGAGGCCGTTGTCGTCAATCTGAAGTCAACAACAAATGATAGCTATACTGCGGAAGATGTTGATCTAGGCACTATGGTAGTGACCTATGTGGATACTCATGGTCAAACTCAAACATTAGATATAGCGCCTAATGGAGACGTTACTATACCTCCAGGTGTCGCTGAAATTAAAGTCGCAGTCCCGACCAAACTAGATAATGTCCATGAAGGTGATGAGAGCTTTGGTCTTACGGTTACGGAAATCGGTAGTGTCACCAGTAATGGTATTGCAACTGGTAACGCAAATATTGTGGATTCTGATCCTGCACCTTTAGTTAGTATTAGTGCCGATCAAAATAGCGTAAATGAAGGTGAAACGGCAGGCTTTACGCTGACACTTGATAAAGTTGCAGATGAGAGTGTTACGGTTCATGTCGAATATAGTGGCGTGGCCCAAGATGGAAAAGATTTTGTTGGCGTTCTGAGTGTTGAAGTTCCTGCGGGTCAATCTTCAGCTGCTCTTGACTTACTGACGGTCACCGATGGTATTTATGAGGGCGCAGAATCTTTCACAGTAACCATTAAAGAGGTTGATGGCGCTGATGCGAGCATTGCTTCAAATAACAGCGCAAGTGTTGTGATCGTTGATGCCCAAAGTGCACCGAAAGTGACTATTAGCTCAGATCAATCCTCAGTTGATGAAGGTAGTGATGCAAAATTTATCGTCAACATTGACCAAAAAGCAGATGAAGATGTACTGGTAACATTCACAATCGGAGGGAATGTTGATGACAAAGATTATATTGCTCCAAGTACGTACACAGTCACGATTCCAGCGGGTAAAACGTCGGCGCCGATTGATATAAAAACTCTCGATGATGGTATTTACGAAGATCTTGAAAACCTAACCGTGACTCTAATTGATACGGTTGGTGCAGATTCGACGCTTGCAAGTGACTCGAATGAAGCAACAGTCTCTATTATAGATGCTCAGCACGCTCCAGAGTTTATTTCTGGCGGCGATAGTGCTGGTGACAAACCAAATGATGATGTTTACGACTTCGGGTCAGTTAACGAAAACACGGTGATTGGGGCCGTTATCGGCACGGTCGTTGCTGAAGATCACGATAATGACGTGCTTGTATACCGTTTTGCAGATGGCTCGAGCACTAATGGTATTTTTGATATCGACCCGACAAGTGGAGAGATTTCATTGAACAAGACAATCGATGATGTTGACTTGGGCGATTATACGCTTCAGGTTGAGGTTATCGATGGAACTGGCGGGATTGATACTGCCGAGGTAAATGTTTCTCTGGTAAATGTGAATGATGCTCCTGAATCTTCGCCTTCAGTGGTTGAGATGAATGAAGATACTCAAGTGATGCTTGATTGGTCATCATTCGGTATTAGCGATGTGGACTCTGATGTATCAGATCTATCCGTCCAAATTACAACGCTTCCTAGCGATGGCTCATTAGAGTACAGAGATTCGCAAGGCGATTGGCAGTCTGTACAAATCGATCAAGTCCTCGATAAATCGCTTTTTGAGGAAAACGGTGTTCGTTTTGTACCTGAATTAAATGAATCAGGCAGTGACAGCTTCGGCGGAAATCAAGTCGGAGATCAGGAATCTAGTTACGCTCAAATTGGTTTTAAACCGACAGATGGGCAGAGCTCTGGTCAAGAGTCGACACTGACAATAGACGTGAACCCTGTAGCTGACAAACCGAACTTAATTGCAGTGACGCCATTAAACTCATTGCCTCAACAAGAGTTTAACGTTACGACATGGAGTAATGTTCAAGTTGGTTCTAGTGATGGTATGGGGGTCAATGGAGAGACTCTAATCTCAGCGATCAACGCTCTTAATGAAGCCGATGGTACTCGATTGAGTTGGGCAAATGTGGAAGATTTAGGGACTCATGCAACCTTGGCAAATGAGGCCGTTCTAGTCACATCTCTTGTTTATCTCGAGGCTGGCTCGAGTTACGACTTTGTCGGTCAAGCCGATGATAGCCTTGCAATCAAGTTGGGTGGTACGTTACTTGATCAAGCTCGTTGGGGGAGCGACAGTGGTGATATTAAGGGAGCTAGCTTTACCCCTTCGGTATCTGGCTTTTATCCAATTGAAATTTATCACCATAACCAAAGTGGTCCGGGTAACTTTAATGTGGATGTATCCATTAATGGACAAGCGCCTGTCAACCTGAGCAATAGTAGTCTTTACGTAGTTAGTGATGAAAGTGCACTAGAAGCAACTGATATCAGAACGTCTGAACTACAAGAAGTTAATGGTGTTGCGTTTTACGAAACATACCAGCTGAACGAAGGGTTACAAGATACAGCGATACCGCTCTCTGAAATTAAAGCAAGCTTAAATGATACAGATGGCTCTGAATCACTTAAAGTCACGCTAACTGGCTTACCTGTAGGTGCGATCCTTTCAGATGGAAATAGTTCTATTACTGTCGCAACTATTGATGAAGAACTGGACGTGACAAGTTGGGCATTAGATGCACTTACTGTGACTCCACCTGCGGGCTCCCATGATGACTTCACTATCAATTTGACTGCAACGAGTACAGAAAGCTCGAATGGTGATTCAGCAGAATCTAACTTGGCGATCAATGTTGTAGTACATGAGAACTTACCGACGGAAACGGAAAGTGATTTGGGCGAAACCATAGAAGACAATACTCTACAAGGGAATGTATTGCTTAATGACTCTGACGGCGACAATATTCTGATGGTAGATCATCTTACTATCGATGGTGCTGATTACGAGGTAGGCGAAAGTGTTTCTTTGACTAGTGGTACGTTACTAGTAAACCGAGATGGTAGTTACATATTTGAACCTGCTGAGCATTGGTCAGGTGACGTTCCATTAATTAGCTATACCACAAATACTGGCGTAACAAATACACTTGATATCAATGTTGTTGCTATCGCAGATGCACCTACGATCACGATCAATGTTGGCGACTTAGTTAAACGAGATGCTATTGATCCAAACCATCACTTAGCTACATCGGCAATAAATAATACCAATACCGAAAATGAGGCTGTCGCAGCCAACCTTGGGTTGGATAATGCAGTACCTAAAATTAATACACACGCTGGTGTTGTGTTGGGAGTCAATACTGACTTAAGTGACACCGACAGCTTGTTTGTTGGGACAGATTTCAACGATGTATTCTATGGTGGCGGTGGCGATGACGTATTTGTTGGCGGTGGTAACAATGATACGTTTTATGGTGATGACGCGACCAGTCTTACTCTGCATGATGGTAAAGATACAGTCTACTTAACAGGGAACTTTGATGACTACAAAATGACCTTCAAAGACGATCATGGAGGTAAAGTTCCATATTGGATTTTATTAGATAGTCGTTCTATCGATTCGGTAAACGATCATACAGGTAGTGATGACCGAGGTGATCATTTATATGAAATTGAACGCGTTGTTTTTGCAGACAAAATTGTTGATTTGAAACCTGATGGCACTTATGAAGTGCTTCAAGATCGCTGGATTTCGGTCGATGTGGATGTTGATCTAGTTGATGTCGATGGAAGTGAGGATTTAGCGCAGACTGCTCTTGTACAAGATCTACCAGACGGTGTTGACGTGTATGTTGATGGGGTCGCAATTAAGCAAGATTCAAATGGAGATTACCCTGTCACTCTTGGTACAGATGGTAAGCTTTCCCTGGATATCAGAGTGCCATTCGATTATGAAGGCAGCTTAGAGTTCCCGCTAAGCGTTACTGCTACGTCTGTTGAAGGATCAAATAATGACGCAGCTTCAACAACTGAATCCGTTGAGCTTACAGCTCGTGACTATGTGTTGGAGTCGGGATCGCATGGGAATGATCAGATAACGGGTAGTGACGATCACGATATTATTGTTGGTGATGTTCAAGGATTGGAGATCATTGCAGGTCAGGACTACAACATCGCATTTGTTCTGGACACTTCAGGGAGCATGGGTAACTGGGTAGGAACTGCGAAGCAAGAAGTGCTAGATGTGTTTGATGAGCTGTTAAGTGCGGTAAATCAAGGAGAGAAGCCAGGGACAGTGAATATTCACCTTAGTGAATTTGCTTCAAGTGCATCAGCGGTGATTTCTGTTGACTTGAGTTCTCTTACAGCAAGAAAAGAGTTTGTAGAAGAGTTGAATCGTGTAATTGATGATGAGGGTTCTGGCGGCACAAACTATGAGGCGGGCTTACAGTCGGCCGTTGAATGGTTCAGCAGTCAACCTAACCCTAATGGCCAAAATATCACGTACTTTGTTACGGATGGTCAACCAAATAGAGCAACATACCTCTATGGTGTAGCACCGAGTGAATTCTCGAAAGTGATTTTGGACGTCGATAATTCTGGCAAGCTTGTTACCCTGCAAGATATTGCGAGTAAAAACAATTACTCATACGGACAAACAGTTACCTACAAAGGTGATGTCGTTATAGATAGTTACGGTAAGGTTTATTCACCGCTAACAGGAAGAATCCTTGGCGATATCGACAGATATTATGGCTCTATCCGTTATTACGATGAAGGGAATAGCTCGACACAAGCTCAACACATGTATCAAGTACTAGCGGCATTGTCCTCTATAGAAGCGATAGGTCTTGGGAGTGGCGTTGATGAACATACACTCAAGCAGTATGACACTGATGGTGTGGTAGAGTCAGATATTGATGTTACTAAGCTTGCTGAAACGATATTGGGTCAAGATGTACCTCTCAAACAAGGTTCAGACACTATTCAAGGAGGTGAAGGTAACGATATCTTGTTAGGTGACTTAATTGAGTTTGGTGGTAATGAACAAGGCTTAAGTGCGATTCAATCACATGTGGCGCAGCAAACGGGTCAGGATGTGTCTACCGTTGACGGCGAAGATATACATGAGTACGTTAGAAATAACTTGGAAGAATTCAACCAAACTCACCAAGGAGATAAATCGGATAATTTATATGGCGGCGCTGGTGATGACTTACTATTTGGTCATGGTGGCAACGACATACTCGTTGGCGGTGAAGGGGATGATATTCTGATTGGTGGTTTAGGTAGTGATACTTTAACAGGGTCAGAAGGGGCCGACATCTTTAAGTGGAGTGAAGTCACTAACGATGTTGATACTGTCACTGACTTCAATAAAAATGAAGACGCTCTAGACTTCTCAGATCTGTTTGACGACTTATCTAAAGATGAAATTGGAGAGCTTCTTAATGATCTTCAATCAGGTGATCATACTGGTGATGTCGGAGAGTATCATGTAGAAGTGGCACCAGACGGGGGATCTGAGGCAAACCTGAGTATTACAAAAGGGAGCTCGACATTGGACATCCATTTTGACGGTGCAAGTGTTGATGATGTGACTCAAAGCTTAATTGCGAGTTTAGAAGCTCAGTACAAAGACATGTAGTAGCGCTAAACTGTACTAATTCAGACCTGATCTGACAGTTACCCACTTTTCGACTCGGTGTCTGTCAGATTATATCTGGGCTAGATTCTTTTCAGCCCAGATTGACTTCCCATCCTCTAATGTCTCTATTGGCGTTCGGCCGCAGCACATTTTTCCTTGATGAGTACGATGATTGTTGTAGTAGTCCATCCATTCGTCCAGATCTTTCTGTAACTCTTCCATTGAACCATACAGTTTCTTTCTGAATGTCACTTGGTAGAACTCATTTAATATGGTCTTGTGGAAGCGTTCGCAGATACCATTTGTCTGTGGCGACATCGCTTTAGTTTTCGTGTGGTCGATATCATTGATGGCAAGATAGAGTTGGTAATCGTGCTGTTCAACACGGCCACAGTATTCAGTACCACGGTCAGTCAAGATTCGCAGCATTGGCAGCTCATGAGCCTCGAAGAACGGTAGAACCTTATCATTCAACATGTCCGCTGCGGTGATTGGTGTTTTTGTCGTGTAGAGCTTAGCGAAGGCGACTTTGCTGTAGGTATCAACGAACGTCTGCTGATAGATGCGTCCAACACCTTTAAGGTTGCCAACATAAAACGTGTCTTGAGAGCCGAGATAGCCTGGGTGTGCGGTTTCTATCTCACCACAAGCCTCGTCATCATGTTTCTTGCGCTCAAGGGCTGCAACTTGCTCGTCCGTTAGAATAATACCGTTTTCAGCGACCTGTCTTTCTAAGGCAATAAGGCGCTTTTTGAAGTTTTCTAAGTCATTACGAAGCCAGATTGAACGCACGCCACTTGGAGAGATAAATATACCGAGTTTACGTAGCTCGTTGCTTGTTCGAACTTGCCCGTGAGCTGGGAAGTCGATGGCGTACTTGAGAACGGCTTGTTCTGTTTCACTATCGACACGATTCTTCAGGTTTGGTGTTCTTCGACTTTGATTAATCAGAGCATCAATACCGCCAGTTTCGACTAGCTCTTGATAGCGGTAGAAAGTGTCTCTAGATACACCCATCACCTTACAGGCTTTTGATACGTTGCCGAGTTCTTCTGCAAGATTGAGAAGGCCTGCTTTGTGTTTGATGATTGGATTGCTAGTATGAAGCATGAGAGTTACCTCTTATTGTCTTTGATTACAGATTCAGCACCTTTAATCAAAGTGGGTAACTCTCTTCTTTTCAAATTGAAGTGCCAGATCTAGTCGGAACTAATACAGCTAAACTGTAGTCAAATTTAAAATCAAAAAGGTCTAGCAATTTGCTAGACCTTTTATTTTTACGGTCTGTTTATTGTTGTGCTAGCTTTTTGGAAGTGTTGTGAAAACGGTCCATTCTTTCTTCACTTCACCCTTGTGGCCAATCACTGTTGCGGTTACTCGACGGTTCAATGCGTGACTAACTTGGTCTGTACCTTGTGTCGCAAGTACTGTGTCTCCATAGCCGACAATGGTAACTCTATCTCCACTAATGCCGTTCTTCATGAGCTCTTTTCTAACGTTTTCAGCGCGGCGCTTAGATAAGTCAAGATTATGTTCTGCAGTACCAGTGCGACTAGCATAACCTTGAATCTCTATAGACGTGTTCGGGTACTCTTTCAAAAAGTCGGATAGTTCAAGAATTTGTTGCGTAAAGATAGGGTTGATCACATCGGAATCGTTCGCAAATAGTACTCGAATTTGCATTTCTTGTGAGGAGTCAACGTACGAACCGCAACCGTCGTTGTCTATTTCGGCACCCAAAGGTGTACCCGGGCACAAATCTCGCTCGTTAATGACTCCGTCAGAGTCATCATCTATATGATCAGCCCACTGATCGGCAATTGGGGTATCTATGTAATCATATTCATCACCACGATCTGATGAACTGCATGCGGAGAGCATTAATGAGAGTGTAATAAAAGCTATGTGTTTCATAATTAATACTCCACTTCTTCTAGCCATTCTTTAGGCATTTCAACCCTTAATGCACTCAACAGTTGCCCAGTTGCGTTCATCACTCGATATTTGGCGTACTGCTCTGCGTATTTAGAATCTAAGTAGTCTTTACGCGCCTCAAAGAGCTCGTTTTCAGTGTTCAATAGATCAAGCAGTGTTCGTTTACCGATGCGATATTGCTTCTCGTAAGCAATTACGGTTTCAGACGCAGAGTCTACATGATCTGATAGAAACTCTTTTTGTTGTAATGTTAAATCAAGCGCACTCCAAGAAAGCCTTAACCCTTCTTCAACATTGCGATAGGCACCTTCACGCAAGTCTTTTGCTTTATTTAGCTGGTAGGCAAAGTTTTCTGAGTTCGCTGCATCACTGCCACCATTGAATAGGTTGTAGCGTAGACGCAGCATGGCAAGTGTCTCATCACTTCGACCTTTTAAACCATCAGCGTCGTCACGCCATGTTTGCGAAGCTTCAATTGAAATGGTTGGGTAATTAACACCTTTAGACTGTTTGTATTGAAACTTAGCCGAGTCTACGTCTGCGAGCGCCACTTGAATAACGGGATGAAGTTCAAATGCCAAGCCTACCGCTTCATCAACCGTGTACGGGATAAAGTTTTGGTCCGCTCTCGGAAAGATTAACCCTTGTGGTGTTTGACCGACTAAACGAGTGAACATCGTGTGAGAGTCATACAGGTTATTTTGAGCAGCAGCTAAGTTTCCGTGTGCTTTTGCCAAACGTGCTTCTACCTGCGTCAAGTCAGCAGTAGAGCCGATACCCGAGTTGACTCGTTTTTTAATGTCATCGTAAATATCTTTATGAACAGCAAGGTTGTTTTCTGAAAGCTTTAGGACTTCATACGCTTTAACAGCGTCCAAGTACACTTTAGTCACTTCAAGTGCCTTATCTGAAGCATCTGCTAAGAGTTGAAATCTAACAGATTCAGCATCAGCTGCGGTTCGATCAATATCATTTAATGTAGCGCTACCATCCCATATTAGTTGGGTCAGTGTCACTGAAGCTTCCTTTCGAGTGTAATCCGTGTCTCCTCGACCAACTTCATCTGACGGGTCTAATCCTTCATATCCAATTCCAGCATCTAGATCAACAGAGGGGAGGTAAGCACCTGATGAAGCTTCATTTATGTACTTCTGGCTCATAAACTCGTTAAATGCACTCTTAATATCGGGGTTATTTTGTAGCGTCTGTGCAACCGCTTGCTCTAGAGTTTGACCGAAAACTGGTGAAGACACTATTAAGCAACAGCAGGCTATATGTACTCGATTCCATCTCACGTTAGTTCTCCTAAAATCATGTCGCTCTTATTCTGTTTCATATTTGAGACGAGAAGTTACAAACAATGAATTTTCTTAGTGCGTATTATCAACTTGTTGATGTTTAAATGTTTAATTCAATAAAAAACAACAATCTTACTCTCTAAACTCTAGCATACGAGGCAAAGCTTGCTTGGTAAGTGGTCGATTTTTTCGTAGAAAACCTTTTTATCTTAAGAGCATAGCGGAAACTGGTTTAAATGAAGGCAAATTCTTCGGTTATTTTCCTTATTACTCTCAAAAAACTAAATCCTCTTGGAATAAAACGAAAAATTCATATTTTGTCTAAACTATAGACGTGTTTAGTGCAGTAACAAGCCTTTAATTAAACTAATACAAGGATGAAGAGCATGGATCGAGTAGCGTTAAGTTCATTGATGAGCAATGTCGTGGTTATAGGGCTTGATGGGAACCTGAGAAGTCTTGAAAGTGGTCAGCTACCTCAGCCTGGTGAATTAATTATTGAGGAAGTTTCTGATACATCAGAATTAATTGTACAACAGGTAACACCGCAAGGTAGTTCAATTAACGTTACTGATGATGTCACTGCGCTAATCGAGGCTATCGCTAGTGGAGAAGACCCTACTGCTCTTGGTGAGGATTTTGAGCCAGCTGCAGGTGAGGAAAGTGGTTCTAGCCCCCAAAATACTGGTGCAATAGATCGTACTGGCGCTGAATTGTTGGCTAGTACGAATTTTGAGACCGTCGGTATTGATGGAATCGGACTATCTACAACTCAAGCACTATCTTTGTTGGATCTTTTCAGAGTAATTAATGGCCCTGTACCACCGACTATCTTAGTTCAAGAAATATCTAGTCCGACTATCAACGAAGGTGACCAAGTTGTATTCGATATTACTCTAAGTCAAACAACTGAAGACAACACTGATGTCATTCTTTCTCTCCTTGATGGAACCGCAACAGGCGGCTCAGCTGACGAGAACGGGAGTGACTACGTCAATGAGCGTGTCCTCATAACATTTTCTGATGGTACAACAGAAGAAGTTTCAGTCGGTGAAAGCGGAACCTTTACCATTTCGATCCCACCGGGTGAAAGTGACTTTACGGTCTCTATAGACTCTATTGACGACTCTGTATTTGAAGGCCCAGAAACGTTTACGCTCTCTGGCACGACAGAAGAACAAAGCACACCTGTTACTGGGACTGCCACTATTTTAGATGATGGTAGTGGACCTGGCTCAAATCCTGATGATGATCGCCCAGCGGTAACGATGAGTGATGCAGGTACGGTTAATGAGGGTGAGACAGCGAACTTCAAAGTGACGCTGTCGAATGCCTCCGAGTCCACTGTTCAAGTCGAGCTAGGCCTGAACTTAGGTGACACCGAAGTTGGAGACTTAGGCACCTTAGAATACAACACAGGCTCCGGTTGGGTTGCAGTGCCAAACGATGGCGTAGTAACGGTGCCAGCGGGGCAAACTGAGTTTGATGTGCGTATCGCTTCCATTGATGACGCCGTTTATGAAGGTCCTGAAGATTTCAGTGTGACAGTGACTGGCATTGGTGCAGTGCAAGGCAGCGATACGGGGACGGCGACGATCGTGGACGACGGCAGTGGTCCGGGCCCTGATCCGGATGATGACCGTCCAAGCGTGACTATCTCAGATGCTGGCACCATCAATGAGGGTGAGACAGCGAACTTCAAAGTGACGCTGTCGAATGCCTCCGAGTCCACTGTTCAAGTCGAGCTAGGCCTGAACTTAGGTGACACCGAAGTTGGAGACTTAGGCACCCTAGAATACAACACGGGAAGTGGTTGGGTTGCAGTGCCAAACGATGGCGTAGTAACGGTGCCAGCAGGGCAAACTGAGTTTGATGTGCGCATCGCTTCTGTTGATGACGCCGTTTACGAAGGCCCTGAAGATTTCAGTGTGACAGTAACCGGCATTGGCGCAGTACAAGGCAGCGATACGGGGACGGCGACGATCGTGGACGACGGCAGTGGTCCGGGCCCTGATCCGGATGATGACCGTCCAAGCGTGACTATCTCAGATGCTGGCACCATCAATGAGGGTGAGACAGCGAACTTCAAAGTGACGCTGTCGAATGCCTCCGAGTCCACTGTTCAAGTCGAGCTAGGCCTGAACTTAGGTGACACCGAAGTTGGAGACTTAGGCACCTTAGAATACAACACAGGCTCCGGTTGGGTTGCAGTGCCAAACGATGGTGTGGTGACCGTGCCAGCAGGGCAAACCGAGTTTGATGTGCGTATCGCTGCCATTGATGACGCGGTGTACGAAGGCCCAGAAGATTTCAGTGTCACGGTAACCGGCATTGGCGCAGTACAAGGCAGCGATACCGGTACGGCAACGATTGTGGATGACGGCAGTGGTCCGGGCCCTGATCCGGATGATGACCGTCCAAGCGTGACTATTTCAGACGCTGGCACCATCAATGAGGGTGAGACAGCGAACTTCAAAGTGACGCTGTCGAATGCCTCCGAGTCCACTGTTCAAGTCGAGCTAGGCCTGAACTTAGGTGACACCGAAGTTGGAGACTTAGGCACCTTAGAATACAACACAGGCTCCGGTTGGGTTGCAGTGCCAAACGATGGCGTAGTAACGGTGCCAGCAGGGCAAACCGAGTTTGATGTGCGTATCGCTGCCATTGATGATGCTGTTTATGAAGGCCCTGAAGATTTCAGTGTGACGGTAACCGGCATTGGCGCAGTACAAGGCAGCGATACGGGGACAGCAACGATTGTGGATGACGGCAGTGGTCCGGGCCCCGATCCGGATGATGACCGTCCAAGCGTGACTATTTCAGACGCTGGCACCATCAATGAGGGTGAGACAGCGAACTTCAAAGTGACGCTGTCGAATGCCTCCGAGTCCACTGTTCAAGTCGAGCTAGGCCTGAACTTAGGTGACACCGAAGTTGGAGACTTAGGCACCTTAGAATACAACACAGGCTCCGGTTGGGTTGCAGTGCCAAACGATGGCGTAGTAACGGTGCCAGCAGGGCAAACCGAGTTTGATGTGCGTATCGCTGCCATTGATGATGCTGTTTATGAAGGCCCTGAAGATTTCAGTGTCACGGTAACCGGCATTGGCGCAGTACAAGGCAGCGATACCGGTACGGCAACGATTGTGGATGACGGCAGTGGTCCAGGTCCTGATCCGGATGATGACCGCCCGAATGTGACTATTTCAGACGCTGGCACCATCAATGAGGGTGAGACAGCGAATTTCAAAGTGACGTTGTCGAACGCCTCCGAGTCTACAGTTCAAGTCGAGCTTGGCCTCAACTTAGGTGACACCGAAAC
>NZ_JAWOUJ010000033.1:0-7908 GCF_033339315.1 Vibrio sp. 661
GGCGTTGATCCGTGCCCGTTGCTCTTCCAGCTTGGCGAGCCGTTCCGCTGCTTTTGCCATGTTGACATTCCCCTTGGTTATGTGCTTGCCATCATGCTATCATCGGAGCACAGACACCGCAAACCCCGACCGTCATTCTAACGGGAGGGCGCACTTACCGGTTTCTCTTCGAGAAACTGCCCTGCGGGCACCCCTTTGGGGCTGTGCGCTCTCCGAGGGCCATTGCATGGAGCTAAACCCCTATGGCCATCTATCACCTTACGGCCAAGACCGGCAGCCGGAACGGCGGCCAGTCGGCCAAGGCGAAAGCCGATTACATCCAGCGGGAGGGCCGTTACTCCCGCGACCGTGACGAGGTGCTGCACACTCAGTCCGGCCACCTGCCCGAGTGGGCCGAGCGCCCCGCCGACTACTGGGATGCTGCCGACCTGTATGAACGCGCCAATGGGCGGCTGTTCAAAGAGGTTGAGTTTGCCCTGCCGGTCGAACTGACCCTAGATCAGCAGCGG
Organism: Vibrio sp. 661; assembly: GCF_033339315.1. Classification (NCBI taxonomy): domain Bacteria; kingdom Pseudomonadati; phylum Pseudomonadota; class Gammaproteobacteria; order Vibrionales; family Vibrionaceae; genus Vibrio; species Vibrio sp. 661. The sequence continues at coordinate 510 of NZ_JAWOUJ010000033.1, forward strand.
GAGCTGGTGGACGAATTCGCCCGGCATCTGACCGAGGGCGAGCGCCTGCCGTATACGCTGGCCATTCATGCCGGTAAAGGTGAGAACCCCCATTGCCACTTGATGATCTCTGAGCGGAAGAACGACGGTATCGAGCGCCCGGCTGACCAGTGGTTCAAGCGGTACAACGCCAAACAGCCAGAGCGGGGCGGGGCGCAGAAGTCCGAGAGCCTGAAGCCCAAGGCATGGCTTGAGCAGACCCGCGAGGCATGGGCCGACCATGCCAACCGGGCATTAGAGCGGGCTGGTCACGACGCCCGCATTGACCATAGAACACTTGAGGCGCAGGGCATCGAGCGCCTGCCGGGCATCCATCTTGGCCCCAACGTGGTGGAGATGGAGGGCCGGGGCATCCGCACCGAGCGGGCCGACACCGCCCTAGCCATCGACACGGCCAACGGCCAGATCATCGACTTACAAGAATACCGGGAGGTTATCGAGCATGAGCGCGATAGACAGAGTGAAGAAGTCCAGAGGCATCAACGAGTTAGCGGAGCAGATCGAACCGCTGGCCCAGAGCATGGCGACACTGGCCGACGAGGCCCGGCAGGTCATGAGCCAGACTCAGCAGGCCAGCGAGGCGCAGGCAGCGGAGTGGCTGAAAGCCCAACGCCAGACAGGGGCGGCATGGGTGGAGCTGGCCAAGGAGTTGCGGGAGGTAGCCGCCGAGGTGAGCAGCGCCGCGCAGAGCGCCCGGAGCGCCGCCCGTGGCTGGACATGGAAGTTGTGGGCCGGGGTCTTGATCGCTTCCGTGACGCCTATTCTGGCGCTGCTGATCGCATCATGGCTTTGGCTGGAGCCGCAAATCATCGAACAACAGGGGGGTATATGGCTGGTTTTCAAGCTCAAGTAAAGGGTGACCGCACCGCGCAAGCCATCGCCCGGCAGCTCAAGGCCATGGGCTGCGACCGGTACGACATCGGCATACGGGATGCCGCCAGCGGCAAGATGATGAACCGGGAATGGTCAGCCGCCGAAGTGCTCCAGAACACGCCATGGCTCAAGCGGATGAATGCCCAGGGCAATGACGTGTATATCAGGCCCGCCGAGCAGGAGCGGCATGGTTTGGTGCTGGTGGACGATCTCAGTGAGTTCGACTTGGATGACATGAAAGCCGAGGGCCGGGAGCCGGCGCTGATCGTGGAGACCAGCCCCAAGAACTATCAGGCATGGGTAAAAGTGGCTCAGGACGCCCCAGCAGGTCACAGGGGCGTAATCGCCCGGAAGCTGGCCCGCGAGTACGACGCCGACCCGGCCAGCGCCGACAGCCGCCACTATGGTCGCTTGGCGGGCTTCACCAACCGCAAGGACAAGCACACCACCCGCACCGGTTATCAGCCGTGGGTGCTGCTGCGTGAATCCAAGGGCAAGACCGCCACCGCAGGGCCGGAGCTGATGCAGCAGGCCGGGCAGGTGCTGGACAGCATTAAGCGCCAACAGGAACGGACGGCACGACTGGCCGAGATCACCGCCCCGCGGAGTGTGCGCCGGTATCGCCGCAGCGCCGTGGACGACTACCGCAGCGAAATGGCCGGGTTGGTCAAACGCTTCGGTGACGACCTCAGCAAGTGCGACTTCATTGCGGCTATGAAGCTGGCCAGCAAGGGCCGGGAGCCGGACGAGATCGCCAAGGCCATGGCCGAGGCCAGCCCCGCGATCATGGAGCGCAAGGCAGGCCATGAGGCCGATTACATCAAGCGCACGGTACAGAAAGTGATGGAGCTGCCGCAGGTGCAGGAGGCCCGCGCCGAGCTGGCGAAGCAGACCCAGAAGCAGCGCAGTCGGGGGCCAGATTTAAGTATGTAATGCTTGCGTTAGCGCTAACTGGTGGTATACTGTTAGCTCTAATGGAGGGTTTGAGATGAAAGACCAACACGACAAGCGTACCGGCAACCTGCTGGCCACCCCTAACGCTATACGACAGGCCCGCTTTGCCGAACAGCAGCGAGCCATGGGCCGCAAGGCCGCGAGCACCCCCCCCATAACTCTTCGCCTCATGACCGAGCGCGACCTGCCGATGCTCCATGATTGGCTCAACCGGCCGCACATCGTTGAGTGGTGGGGTGGTGACGAAGAGCGACCGACTCTTGATGAAGTGCTGGAACACTACCTGCCCAGAGCGATGGCGGAAGAGTCCGTAACACCGTACATCGCAATGCTGGGCGAGGAACCGATCGGCTATGCTCAGTCGTACGTCGCGCTCGGAAGCGGTGATGGCTGGTGGGAAGATGAAACTGATCCAGGAGTGCGAGGAATAGACCAGTCTCTGGCTGACCCGACACAGTTGAACAAAGGCCTAGGAACAAGGCTTGTCCGCGCTCTCGTTGAACTACTGTTCTCGGACCCCACCGTGACGAAGATTCAGACCGACCCGACTCCGAACAACCATCGAGCCATACGCTGCTATGAGAAGGCAGGATTCGTGCGGGAGAAGATCATCACCACGCCTGACGGGCCGGCGGTTTACATGGTTCAAACACGACAAGCCTTCGAGAGAAAGCGCGGTGTTGCCTAACAACTCATTCAAGCCGACGCCGCTTCGCGGCGCGGCTTAATTCAGGTGTTAGCGGTAATTTAACCAGATAGGAGTACAGACATATGAAAATCGTAAAAAGGATATTATTAGTATTGTTAAGTTTATTTTTTACAATTGCGTATTCAAATGCTCAAACTGACAACTTAACTTTGAAAATTGAGAATGTTTTAAAGGCAAAAAATGCCAGAATAGGAGTAGCAATATTCAACAGCAATGAGAAGGATACTTTGAAGATTAATAACGACTTCCATTTCCCGATGCAAAGCGTTATGAAATTTCCGATTGCTTTAGCCGTTTTGTCTGAGATAGATAAAGGGAATCTTTCTTTTGAACAAAAAATAGAGATTACCCCTCAAGACCTTTTGCCTAAAATGTGGAGTCCGATTAAAGAGGAATTCCCTAATGGAACAACTTTGACGATTGAACAAATACTAAATTATACAGTATCAGAGAGCGACAATATTGGTTGTGATATTTTGCTAAAATTAATCGGAGGAACTGATTCTGTTCAAAAATTCTTGAATGCTAATCATTTCACTGATATTTCAATCAAAGCAAACGAAGAACAAATGCACAAGGATTGGAATACCCAATATCAAAATTGGGCAACCCCAACAGCGATGAACAAACTGTTAATAGATACTTATAATAATAAGAACCAATTACTTTCTAAAAAAAGTTATGATTTTATTTGGAAAATTATGAGAGAAACAACAACAGGAAGTAACCGATTAAAAGGACAATTACCAAAGAATACAATTGTTGCTCATAAAACAGGGACTTCCGGAATAAATAATGGAATTGCAGCAGCCACTAATGATGTTGGGGTAATTACTTTACCGAATGGACAATTAATTTTTATAAGCGTATTTGTTGCAGAGTCCAAAGAAACTTCGGAAATTAATGAAAAGATTATTTCAGACATTGCAAAAATAACGTGGGATTACTATTTGAATAAATAAAAAACTACCGCTAACACTGGCTCATAGGCAATGGCGGGTTGAAGTGCAATTTGCAAAGTCGGTAGCCCGCCCGAGCGTTTTCTCGGTTTGACAGGAAAGGCTCACGCAAACCGCCACTGCCCATAGCCCAAACCGTTAGGCCGCATGGACACAACGCAGGTCACATTGATACACAAAATTCTAGCTGCGGCAGATGAGCGAAATCTGCCGCTCTGGATCGGTGGGGGCTGGGCGATCGATGCACGGCTAGGGCGTGTAACACGCAAGCACGATGATATTGATCTGACGTTTCCCGGCGAGAGGCGCGGCGAGCTCGAGGCAATAGTTGAAATGCTCGGCGGGCGCGTCATGGAGGAGTTGGACTATGGATTCTTAGCGGAGATCGGGGATGAGTTACTTGACTGCGAACCTGCTTGGTGGGCAGACGAAGCGTATGAAATCGCGGAGGCTCCGCAGGGCTCGTGCCCAGAGGCGGCTGAGGGCGTCATCGCCGGGCGGCCAGTCCGTTGTAACAGCTGGGAGGCGATCATCTGGGATTACTTTTACTATGCCGATGAAGTACCACCAGTGGACTGGCCTACAAAGCACATAGAGTCCTACAGGCTCGCATGCACCTCACTCGGGGCGGAAAAGGTTGAGGTCTTGCGTGCCGCTTTCAGGTCGCGATATGCGGCCTAACAATTCGTCCAAGCCGACGCCGCTTCGCGGCGCGGCTTAACTCAGGTGTTACCGCAGCGAAATGGCCGGGCTGGTCAAGCGGTACGGTGACGACCTCAGCAAGTGCGACTTTATCGCGGCCATGAAGCTGGCCAGCAAGGGCCGGGAGCCGGACGAGATCGGCAAGGCCATGGCCGAGGCCAGCCCCGCCATCATGGAGCGCAAGACGGGCCATGAGGCCGATTACATCAAGCGTACGGTGCAGAAGGTGATGGAGCTGCCGCAGGTGCAGGAGGCCCGCGCCGAGCTGGCGAAGCAGGCCGAGAAACAGCAGTACCGAGGGCCGACATTAGGATAAAACACTTGCATTAGAGCTAATGCCTGTTATGGTGTTAGCTCTAATGCGGAGGAAATATGAAAGACCAACACGACAAGCGTACCGGCAACCTGCTGGCCACCCCCAACGCTATACGACAGGCCCGCTTTGCCGAGCAGCAGCGAGCCATGGGCCGCAAGGCCCGGAAGATATGGGCCACAGACGCAGAGGCCGAGGCGCTGCGGCTGTATCTGGAAGAACTCAGGGCGGCGCAGGGCGGGGGTAGTGACCCCGCCAGCGCCTAACCACCAACCGCCTACACAGGAGGCAAATCAATGGCTACCCATAAGCCTATCGACATTCTGGCGAGCTTCACAGAGCTACCGCCACCGATTGACTACGTACTGCCCAACATGGTGGCCGGCACCGTGGGGGCGCTGGTGTCCCCCGGTGGGGCCGGCAAGTCCATGCTGGCCCTGCAACTGGCCGCACAGATCGCAGGCGGCCCCGACCTGCTGGACGTGGGCGAGTTGCGCACCGGCCCGGTGATCTACCTGCCCGCCGAAGACCCGCCCACCGCCATACATCACCGCCTGCACGCATTGGGGGAACGCCTGACCGACGAGCAACGGCAAGCCGTGGCTGACGGTCTGCTAATCCAGCCGCTGATCGGCAGCCTACCCAACATCATGGCCCCGGAGTGGTTCGACGGCCTCAAGCGAGCCGCTGAGGGACGCCGCTTGATGGTGCTGGATACCTTGCGCCGGTTCCACATCGAGGAAGAGAACGCCAGCGGCCCCATGGCGCAAGTGATTGGCCGCATGGAGGCCATCGCCGCCGATACCGGGTGCTCTATCGTGTTCCTGCACCATGCCAGCAAGGGCGCGGCCATGATGGGCGCAGGCGACCAGCAGCAGGCCAGCCGGGGATCGTCCGTGCTGGTGGATAACATCCGCTGGCAATCGTACCTGTCCGGCATGACCACCGGTGAGGCCGAGGAATGGGGCGTAGACGACACGCAGCGGCCCTATTTCGTCCGCTTTGGAGTCAGCAAGGCCAACTATGGGGCACCGTTCAAAGACCGCTGGTTCAGGCGGCATGACGGCGGGGTACTCAAGCCCGCCGTGCTGGAAAAGCAGCACAAGAGCAAGGGGGTGCCTCGTGGCAAAGCCTAAGAACAAACACAGCCTCAGCCACGTCCGGCACGACCCGGCGCACTGTCTGGCCCCCGGCCTGTTCCGTGCCCTCAAGCGGGGCGAGCGCAAGCGCGGCAAGCTGGACGTGACGTATGACTACGGCGACGGCAAGCGGATCGAGTTCAGCGGCCCGGAGCCGCTGGGCGCTGATGATTTGCGCATCCTGCAGGGGCTGGTGGCCATGGCCGGGCCTAGTGGTCTGGTGCTAGAGCCAGAACCGGAGACCCCCGGCGGGCAGCAGCTCCGGCTGTTCCTGGAACCCAAATGGGAAGCCGTTACCGCTGACGCCATGGTGGTCAAGGGTAGCTATCGGGCGCTGGCTCGTGAAATAGGCTATGCCAATATCGAGGACTCAAAGCCCATCAGGGACTGCATTGAACGGCTTTGGAAGGTGTCCATCATCGCCCAGAATGGCCGCAAGCGGCAGGGCTTCCGGCTGCTTGCCGAGTACGCCAGCGACGAGGCAGACGGGCGCCTGTATGTGGCCCTGAACCCCTTGATCGCGCAGGCCGTCATGGGTGGCGGCCAGCATGTGCGCATCAGCATGGACGAGGTGCGGGCGCTGGACAGCGAAACCGCCCGCCTGCTGCACCAGCGGCTGTGTGGCTGGATCGACCCCGGCAAGACCGGCAAGGCGGCCATAGATACCCTGTGCGGCTACGTCTGGCCGTCAGAGGCCAGTGGGGCCGCCATGCGCAAGAGACGCCAGCGGGTGCGCGAGGCGCTGCCGGAGCTGATCGCGCTGGGCTGGACGGTGAACGAGTATGCGGCGGGTAAGTACGACATCGCACGGCCCAAGGCGGCAGGCTGACCCCTGCAATAACTGTCACGCCCCCCCCGTTAACTGTCACGCCCCCCCCGTTAACTGTCACGCCCCCCCCCGTTAACTGTCACGAACCCCCCCGTTAACTGTCACGCCCCCAAACCTGCAAACCCAGCAGGGGCGGGGGCTGGCGGGGTGCTGAAAAAATCCATCCATGATTATCTAAGAATAATCCACTAGGCGCGGTTAACAGCGCCCTAGTGGGGCGCTGTTTGCCCTTGCCCAAAATGCCCGGCCAGAGGCCGGATAACTGATCTATCCGCTGCGCTAGGCTACACACCGCCCCCACCGCTCCGCGGTAGGGAAAAGGCGGGCCAAGGCCCGCAAACCCAAACCCCATGCACAGACGCCACAGGAAGCCGCAGACGCCTTTAGCCGCTTTAGCGGCCTTTACCCCTGCCCGCAGGGCGGGGGCGCGTGTGAAGCCCCGCAGGGGCCATGCTGGCCACCTTGCGCTTGGCTATCTCCGCCTTGATGGTCGCGCCCGCCTCTCGCATCTCTTGCTGCAGGGCTTCGATCTCGGCAGGTGTCAGCCGGTAGAAGCTCACCCTTGCCCCTCTTGCGGCTCCGGCTGGCCATGCTCCTGTGGCTGCTATTCCTGCTTGGGTGGCAGTCCGAACAGCGCCCGGTCATGGTCGCGCTCTAGGTAGCTGTCCAGCCCATCGAGCAAGCGCTGTTCTGGCCACTCGCCGCTTTCGACTTTGCCGAGTATCCACGCGCCTACCAGCACCTTGCGCCGGGTGTCCTCCTTGCGCTTTTGCTGCTGCTCCCGTGCCCTGACCCGCTGGATCTCGGCGTTGATCCGTGCCCGTTGCTCTTCCAGCTTGGCGAGCCGTTCCGCTGCTTTTGCCATGTTGACATTCCCCTTGG
>NZ_JAWOUJ010000034.1:0-6981 GCF_033339315.1 Vibrio sp. 661
TTTAGGCCTAAAGTAGGAACATTTTATTGGGACTTAACTGCTCCAAGTTATTTGTCTCCGCTTGTAACCTGGCAAAGAGATAACCCACCTAAGCCTGGCTTCGTCGTTTGTGATGTCTTACTTAATAGCTCCGTTTCTTTAAATCATATTGAACCTTACATACATAAGGTTAAGACACTGAAAGCCTTTAAGAATATCGGGAGTACTCTTTTTATCTTTGTAGCATCACACTATCAAAAAGACGCTTTTCAGGCACTTCGAGAGATAGGCTGCATACCGGCGACTCCTGAATCCCTATTTGGTAAAGACATAGCTGAGGCTTTTAATGAACTCATATATGTTCTTGGTAATGCAGCTTCTGGAGCAATTGACCCAGCAAGATTTGACGACTTATTTGGACGTTTGAGTAAATTAGAAGGAGCCGTTGGTAACATGAGAGGAGCATTCTTCGAATTGCTCGTTGCTCATATAGTTAGGCAGGACCACCCTGGAGATTTAATGCTCAATAAGCAATGTAAAGATGATGAAGGGAGAGTTGCAGAAATTGATGTTTATGCGACATCTAATGGAAAGCCACCGAGGATCATTGAGTGTAAAGGTATGGCTCCTGATATTGAATTAAGTGATGATGAGATCGGAAAATGGTTAACGGTAAGAATAAAGCGTGTTAGAGAGTTTCTAAATAGGACTGAAGTGACGATACCTAATGGCCCGAAGCCTATTTTTGAGCTTTGGACTAGTGGGAAACTTTCAGAAAAAGCCAAAGTACGCATAGATCGAACAAGAGATGCTAACCGTGCAAAGTTTGAGTTAGTAGTCGTCGGGCCTGAAGATATTAGGAGCTTAGTAAAACATGATAAGCCCCTTCTTCAAACATTAGAGCAACACTTTTTACCTCATTATTAGGTATGTTTTTTTCTTAGTGCAGGCCAAACTGAGTAACGCCATTTCCACTGAAGTACGCCAGAGACAGAAAAGCCGAGATATATTAAGTAATGAGCTTCTCCATAACCGAGAAAAACTAGAGGCATCAACAGAACAGAGGCTATAAACCACACATATGAGATACAACGTTCGGTTGCTACCGTGACCTTTTGAATCAGAGACATGATCATTTTTATCACCTCTCTGATTCAACAGAGTTACTAGACCTAAACCGCTTCTGATACGCATGGTAACCAGCTCTTGCTTTAACTATAGGGCGAATCGCTGCGTCTTTAACTAATCTTGCATCTCGCTGTAATTTCCTATTGTTCCGGCTTATATTTGTAGGCCTCATAGACTCAAATGTAGAACTTATAGCTCCCTGGGTAGCTAAAGCAATTCCGCCTCCTAGAGCTGAGGCTACAGAAGGAACTTGTTTTACTACCATAATGCAGAGGCCATAAAGTAAACATAAAATAGAGGCATCCGCTAAAGTAGATAAGGTAGAAGGAGCGCTTCCCATGCTATCCATTGCGATAGTAGCTAATGAAATCATCAACTGCCCTATAGCTACGCCAAGAATAAGAATAAGCCCCTGGTTTATTAGCATGCCTAGCCAACTCTCAAAAAATCTCTGTGTAGCATTGAATAACAACATGACAATGAACAGCGGACCAACTGCCAGTAGAACAGTTGTCATTATCTTGCTGAGTAGAATTAAGAACGCGACAACACATGTAAGAACGCCGCCAAAAGCCAAAACAAAAATAGCGATTAAATACATTCCAAAGTTAGCATCCAATATCCCGCCCATATCCCAGGCAGCCTCAGAAACTTCAAACACTTGGGAAAATAATGAATCTAGAGCAAATGGCACAGACTCCCCACCTCCACCTGTAATTACAGACGCTAGTTTTTCTGGGCCTTGAGATAAAACACCAACAACCACATCATTATAAGTTCCTATAGTTAAGCCCAATGCCATGATAAAACCTATTCGGAGTATTCGAAAAACTCCCTCTTGCAAGGGTTCATTAACCCTTCCGAGCATCATCATATAGCCCCAAATAGTAATCCATATAATTAACATACTGGTGAATATAGGAGAGATAAACGATATAACATTTGTAGCAGTATCAGAGATATAGCTATCTAATGACCTATCGACTAGCTCAAACGTTGCTTGAAAGAAATTCATAGTCTCAACCCACTTCACTTATCAAACTTTAAAGTAGGAAGCTGACCAGTAGTAAGCTCCCTTTCGGCTTGCTTTGCATTCAGACAATTAGAATTATCTTTCAACTCTCCAGGGTTATTAATGCATTTATTTAGTATCGATCTCCGTTCTTTTTCATGGGATTTAAACCAAGCCACATCATGTGTTTGTTCTTCGCTACTAAAACAACCGCTTAAAAAGAATATTAAAATTGTCGCTAAGGTTAAGTGTTTCATTTTTTACTCTCTCCATTTATTTTTTCGTGCGCACGAAATTTCACCCTACCTTTACTTTGAGATTTACGCCTCGATAGAAGTACAGAGTTCCTTTCAAAATCAATACTTTTAATGTCTATTGATTCCATAATTTCCTTCATTTCTTCAACACAGCAGAAAAAATCATTAGGAAGAATCTCAAGCCCTTCAGAAAGGTAATCGCATGCGTATTTCGCTGTAATTAATAGAGTGTTTATTTCACTCTTAATGGAAAGACGCTCCACATCTTGCATGCGAAGTAATTGGTAAATTCCATTACTCTTAAATGTGATAGACTGATTGGTATCCATAATTGCCTCCTATTCAGGCGTTGTGGTTAGGAGTAGTTGAGGGGACCATCCTCAACTACTCCATTCAAATATCTTTCCTGTTACCCTCTCGAAGCTCTTTAAGTAATTTTTTTAAAATGTGCAGATCTGTGTCACTGACCCAAAAATACCTCTGCTTACGACCCAGTAACTTTTGCCTAAAAATAAAGCTTCTCTGGCGTTCACTTACACTTTTAACCACCATCGCACCGTTCAAAAAAACACCAAAACATTAAAAGAATACCAATCGTTACAAATAACGCAATAGTACCGCTACTGTATTATATTAATGTTTTCAGACACTTAACCTTTTAAAAACATGTATTTAAGACAATAAACTTAACTTTCTATCACTCGAAAGTTATTCTTAATAACTAAAATCAAAATAATCACAAAAATGAGAGAACAATGGATTTACTAAGAATAAATGACGCATGTCATGTTACAGGTCTGTCACGAAAAACGATTTATAGGTATATGGATAAAGGAATACTGGAATATCAGGAGATTGATGGGAAAAGACACATTCAACTAAAAGATCTAAAGAAAATACAAAGAAAAAAACAAACTGACCCAAAAAGAGACACAGTTAGTGACACTAAATCCGAGATTAAAGATTTAAAAGATGAAATAAAATCACTTAAAAACAGCATCTTACAATTAACCGAATGTCTAGAAACCGTAACAAGAACATTAAGCTCTGACACAAATAATTTTGTATCTAGACACAAAAAAGACACAAAGAAAAACGCCATAACTGCAGAAACACTAAGTGGCGATAATGAGCGAAGAGCAGAAGAGGCCAAGAATCGAGTTTTCCATGCTTTAGATCTGCTACTTAAAAACAACGCTCTTCCAATGTATCGAGGAAAAATATCACCATCTGGAGTTCAAAAGGAAACAGGCATAGACAGAGGAACCATATCTAAATATTTACAAGATTGGTTAGAAAAAAATAGGGATAAGAATATTGGCACTCTCTAATCTTTGGATATTTACACTGACAAATATTGAGGAGGTACTTTTTGCTAGCACTTTGCGAATCCTGCCCTAGCTTAAACCTCCTCAATATTTTTCGTGCGTACGAAATTATTAAACAGCAACACTTTCTCCGCGAATGTAACACCTTTCCTATTTTCAGTGAGTTAGACATCACTAACAGCAACACTTTCTCCATAAATAACCGCCACATCAAGCCCCCTGTAACGCCGTTAGAGAGGTTTTGATACGTATTGCTAGTAATCCTTTAAAAAATCAAAAAAATTGCTTGTTGGCACGCGGAGCGCTTTCTACAGCATGTGTGTACCTCTTTCGGTGATTGTGTGTAAAACTGAGAACGGCTTGTCCGTTCCAGTTTTTCCACATTCATCCGCACCACTTTAGTTATCAACAACTAATTTCCTTTTTAATTATTTTTTTATTCTTTTTATTCTTGTTTTTAAGGTTCTCCCAGCCCTTTATCTATAAGGCTATCCGAGGATTTAGGTGGACAGATTTACGGTATAGGTGGACAGATTTACGGTGTATAGGTGGACAGATTTACGGTGTATAGGTGGACAGATTTACGGTGTAGTCCACAGCTTATGGTGGACAAGTTGATCTCTTGTCCTCTTATATGTAAAGTGGATTTATTGTTGGTTTGTCCACCTTGGGATGAGTGAAGTGAGTAACCTATCTGTTAGTAAGTCTAATTGCTTGGTCGATGCTAGTTATAAGCTGAATGCACAAGCTCAAAAATTGGTTTTAGCATGTTTAGCTAAATTGGATTCCAGAAGTGAGATACCGAAAGAAATAAAATTATCAGCCTCAGAGTTTTCAGAATTGATGTGCATTGATATGAAAAATGCACATAGAGAAATGTATAAGGCTGCTGATGCATTGTTTAAATCCAGCATCATTTTGCGTGATGAACAAGAGGAGGTTGAGCTCTACTGGATTCAAAAAAAAGCGAAGAAACTAAAAGGTGAAGGGGTTATAACTTTGACCTGGTCTGATGATGTTTTGAAATATATTAGTCAATTACAGAATCGCTTTACCAAGTTCAAACTCAGAAATATAGCCACGTTACAGTCGGCACATTCAATTCGCCTCTATGAGCTTTTAATGCGTTTCAACTCAACTGGAGAGCGTGTTATATATCTTGAAGACTTTAAATCTGCTTTGGGGATTTCGGATAAGTACCCCCTATTTAAAGACTTAAACAAACGAGTGATAAAACCTTCGATTGAAGAGTTAAATCAGCGCAGCGACCTTATCATCAGATATGAAACTATAAAAAAAGGTAGGACAGTTACTGGGTTATCATTTAGTTTTAAACAAAATCCACAGTTAAAAATGGAAATTTAAATTATATCAATGAATTACGTGGATTTTCTTTCTTTCACATAGTGAAAAGAAATGCTGTAAAATAGTCACCTAGTATCATTGTAAACTTAGGGAGCTCTTACTATTGCCTGTACAAAATGGATTTGAAGATCTGGTCTTAACTATTGGAACTGAGACAGAGTATTTACCTCTCTCTCACTTGCAAGATCTTCAGATACAGATTGATGATTTTGAGCTAGAAAGTAAGCACAAAGTTACCCTTACTGTATACATTAGACCAACAAATCATTTATATAGCCGTCGTTTTGATGGTGCATTGGATAACGAAGCCGGTTTATCTCAAACTGGAGAGCTTTTACTTCGGTATGAGCATTACCCTGGGAACTTTCAAGCCAAGAAACCTGATGGGCAGATAAGCACGGAGAAAAGGGTTTTCTGTCGAACGAAGTACGAACAGAGTAAGCTTTTCCCTAGTTTTATTGATTATGTTAGCGCTAACCTATCTAACATTTGTGTATTGCCGAATAAAGGTAATACGCGAACTTGTCTTAGTGCGCTTATGGCTTTACCACCTCCATATGCACAGGATGAAAGCTACCTAGTATTCTTTACATTACATAAAGTTAACAGCAAAGAAGTAAACATGCTGATTGAAACAGCATTTGTAGAAAACAATAATGACTTTAGAGTGAAGATGCTTCTAGGTGAGACAGTCAAAGATGAAATGAAGCCATTCTTGGTTTTGTTAAGAAATATTCTAGCTGGACGTGGCCCTTTTGAAGGGATGGTTAAAAAGACGGCCAAAAAAATCTACAAAAAGAAGAAAAAAGCTAAGACGAAATAAAATGAAGAGGCCCCTATTACCTATGAGGTAATAGGGGCCGTAGATATATTCCGTGATTCCTATTATCAGCAGACTAACGTCTAGCATCTTATCTCTGTCTTGCAGAGCGCTGCCATCCAAACTGATATGAGCGAAATCATCCAATTTGGTACGTGTAGACAACGGGAGGCAGGGTTTTTAGGGCATTGCCCGCAATCCGAACGACCTGCTCTTACTGTCTTTTAGTATATATATGTAAGGTCTAAAGTCAATACATGACATTACCACTGTGACAGCCTTCCATTTTTTTAATCCACAAGACAACCTAACCCATTGATTTATAATGACTTGGCTTTATCGTTCAAAAAAAACCTTTCGCACCACGTAGTGGAGTATTATAAATAGCGCTCTGTGACATTTGAACGGGAACCCTACGCCAATGATCGAAAAAGCATTATCTAAAGATGCTCTTGGGCCTTGCCTGAGTACAGACTTAACGGAATATTTAGTTAATAGGCATGGGCTAAAACCAGATGCTGCCCGACAGAGAGTCAGGAGGGCTAGTAGCAACGTTAAAAGGCTTGCTTACCTTAAGTTTGCTCGTGGGGTTCGGTTCATGTATTTGGAGGAGGATTATGCTTCCCCTTGGTTCTGGAGCAGTTTATATAATGCGATATACACAACGAAGGGGCCTTATGCCAGAGCTCTAGGAGCCGTTGATGCCCGTGACGTTGTTACTATATCTGATTTTCATACAGTTTGTGGTTCTCCAATAGCCCAGAAAAAACAGGTCTCCTCACAAACAGTGTTAGATAGAATGACTCAAGCTGGAGTCTTTGTGCAAAAGACTATTCCAGGGTTAGGCCTTTGTGTGATGACTAAGCAATTTTATGAAGCTTACCCAGAGCACACTTTAGCGTTTATCCGTTCTAGAAACCTTGCAGAAAAAGTTTTATTAGACAGCATCAAAGAATGGTTAAAGCGATTGGCTATTGCTAGTTTTGATAAAGTTCAAGTCAAAGGGGGGGAGGATTTTAGGCCTAAAGTAGGAACATTTTATTGGGACTTAACTGCTCCAAGTTATTTGTCTCCGCTTGTAACCTGGCAAAG
>NZ_JAWOUJ010000035.1:0-5879 GCF_033339315.1 Vibrio sp. 661
GGGGTCGCGGGTTCGAGTCCCGTCCACTCCGCCACTTATATTAAGCCTCAGTCGAAAGACTGGGGCTTTTTTCGTTTCTACTGCGACGTTTCCCTGAAGAGTGTTTATACACCTAACTAGACTATTTCACATAATCCCTACTAAGCGAACTCTGCGTAATTACACACTAGGCTTTAATTAATTATAGGCCGGTGATGCTGTGGAAAGGCAATATGACCTACAAACAAGCCTAAGTAATCTATGGTATTCAAAGGCGTTCAACGACTTGAATCTTGATGAGAAAGAAAAAACGAATTGGAAGATGAAAGATTGAAGGAGCTCTTCATTAGCGAGGTGATGATTTTCGACGCTGAACATTTGATGAGTCTCAGAAAAAATATATCGCCAAAGGGTAAGAAGCGCCAGAACAGAGAGGGGTAGCTTAGCTCGAGGCTGTAAGCTATGCGGAATACTCACAAACGTCAAAGCTCAAACCCATTAAGAGAGTCGCTCTAGATCTAAGTGGTTATGTGCTTATTCCAAATGAATTATATGAAAAAGCCAACTGCTAAAGCGGTTGGCTTAGTATAAAAATTTCGACGTACTTTAGAGCGAGAAATGATGTCTAAAGAATACGTTTTAAAACACCATCTGCCTTTAGGCGGGTAATTTTTCTGACCAGTCGCTGTACCTCTATAGGATAGTCTTCTACTTTCTCTAATTGCTTATAAGTACAGATAAGGTGAGTATGCTCAAGAATACGCGAAACTTCGTCTTCAAACTTCTCAGTGAGCTTCGCATAATTGTCTTGTATGAGTAGCCCATTTTCTAGGTCGAGTGACCAAGCACGTGGATTTAGGTTATTCCCAGTAAGTAGCATATAGCGTTTATCAACCCAAATACCCTTAAGGTGGAAGCTGTTATTGTCATGCTTCCATAGGTGAATTGACAATTTACGTGCGGCGATATTCGCTTCATTGGCTTTCGCAAAGCGACGCAAATTCACTTCGTAAAGATATGGAAGTCCGCCAATGGTTTTAAAGTCTTCCTCAGGTGCAATGTAAAAGTCGTTGGCGGTTTTATCACCCACAACAATAGTTACTTTCACACCACGCTTCATGGCTCGTTTCACTTCACGATGAAGTGCTTTAGGGAAGTTAAAGTAAGGCGTACAAATGAAAATTTCGTCTTGGGCTGCTGCCAATAACTTTACAATCTGTTGATTGAGTAGATTACGGCGTTTGCCTAGCCCAACTAACGGAGTGACTTTTACGCTTTCTTCTGTTGCAGCTTGGTCTTCAAACTTATAGTTTGCTTGAGCAAGAGAAGCCCTCAGTTGGCGAATCGCCGACTTTATTTCTTTGGTTTCTGGCTTATCTTTTCCTGCAAGATCATTAACGGCAGGGTGAGCAATCATTTCTTCCTGAATGAATTGCACCATTGAATTCGCTAAAGATTCATGTCGAATCACATGGTAACGATCAAATCGATAACGTTCATGATAATGGAGATAAACGTTATTTAAGCTCGCCCCACTGTAGATAACAGTATCATCGACAATGAAGCCTTTTAAATGCAGTACCCCAAAAACTTCTCTGCCACGCACTGGTATGCCATAGACAGGGATTGGGTGTTGGTACTTACTGGCATATGCTTTGTAAAGCGCTGAATTACCCTCAGATGTCTCCGCACCAATCAGGCCACGCTGCGCTCGATGCCAGTCGACACAGATATTGATGTCCAACCCAGGATTGCGCTGTTTCGCTTCATAAAGCGCAGTGAGAATTTCACGTCCAGCTTCATCATCTTCCAGATATAGAGCGACTAGGTAAATTCGCGACGTTGCTTTGCTGATAGCATCTAAAAGACGGGTTCTGAATGATTCTGCTGAATACAGAACATCAAAGTCTTCCGGATTGACAGCGAGACTTGGCAACTGTTCGAATGGATTCCTACTTACTATCATATCGGTATGAGTACCTTAGTTTAGTGCAATATTGCGAACCTGCCATTTTATCAAAGATATGATTTACCTGGCTACAAAAGCACGCGTTTTGATGTCGTTGAAGAGATGAATTGCATTGGAATGAGATCTTTACCGCTATCTACATAACGTTGAAATGCCATTTTTAGCGGGTGTGGTAGCTCAGAGCAATCAATTGTTGTGAATCCATGCTTGGAATAATAGGATTCGAGATGTGTAAACGCGAAGCAATAATCGCCATCAGTGAAAACATTGTTTTTACAATGAGTTAGTAGTTCTTTTCCAATCCCTGTTCCCCTAACTTTCGGAATGACCAACATTCCTGTCAATAGACGAACTTTATCTACACTTTTTAAACGTAGTAACGCAATGATTTCCCCTTTATGGCTTGCTGTAATGATCAATTCATCTTTTTTGGCTCGACCCGCAGGGTAATACGCTTTGTATAGTTTCTTAATGAGGGGGAGCTTGATGGGATTTAACACTTCTATGATTAATGAGTCTGGTATTGTCACTGCGGTTAAAAGATAACTAATGTAGAATGTCGACAGTTTAAGAGAATCTTATCTGGTGTTGCAAACCTACTATGCAAATTAAAACAAATGCGAGCCTAAAGTCTTACCATACTTTTGGAATTGAACAATCGTGTTCCTATTTAGCTATCGTTGAGTCGCTTGAAGATGTTATTGAGCTATTTCAAAACCCAAGATTCACCCATTTACCGAAACTTTTTTTAGGTAAAGGAAGTAATGTTCTTTTTACAGAACATTTTGAGGGATTAGTGATTGTTAATCGAATCATGGGTAAAGAAGTCACGGAAACGGATGAGCACTACCTATTACATATTGCCGGTGGTGAAGATTGGCCTGAATTGGTTTCCTGGTGTGTGAATCAGGGGATCGGTGGGATCGAGAACTTAGCTTTGATTCCAGGTTGTGCTGGCTCAGCTCCTATTCAGAACATTGGTGCGTATGGCCTAGAGCTAAAAGACATCTGTGATTATGTAGATGTTCTTGATATAACTACGTTTGAAAACAAAAGAATGCACGCCCAAGACTGTGAGTTTGCCTATAGGGATTCCATATTTAAACATGCGTTGCACGGAAAGTGCTTTATCACCGCATTAGGGCTTAAGTTGGCGAAGCAATGGCAGCCGATTAACCAGTACGGCCCTTTACAAAGTATCCCAGAAGAACAACTCAGCCCTGCTTCTATCTTCGAACGAGTATGCCAAGTGCGAAAGGCAAAACTGCCAGATCCAACCAAGATAGGTAACGCAGGTAGTTTCTTTAAAAACCCAGTGATCACGCAAGATCACTATGATCGACTCACAAAAAAATACCCTAACGTAGTAGCCTACCCAGCTTCTGGAGGAATGAAAATTGCTGCTGGTTGGCTTATTGATCAGTGTGGATTAAAGGGGAAGTCTGTACATGGTGCGCAGGTCAACCCTATGCAAGCTTTGGTTTTGACCAACATAGATAATTGTAGTGCTGATGACATTGTCGCGCTTGCTTCTTTAGTGAAGCAGACAGTATGGGACAAATACCAAATCATACTTGAGCATGAAGTACGCTTTCTCAATCGTACCGGGGAGACCAATTTGGCTCAGATCGAGGCATCTAGATGAGAAAAGATCACTCTACGAAACTTCATATTCTAAAGTTATTAAGTGATGGAGAGTTTCATTCAGGAGAAGCGTTGGGCGACGATCTTAATGTTTCTAGAGCGGCAATCGCTAAGCACATTAAAGGTCTTAGTGAATGGGGTATTGATATTTATCGAGTGCAAGGGCGCGGTTACCAATTAGCCTCACCATTGCAGTTGTTAGACGAGACTCTCCTTACCACTAGCTCGGAGTCACTTATTGAACTCGTCCCTGTGATTGACTCAACGAATCAATATTTGCTCGACAGAGTCGCGGATTCGGAAAAGGGCCGTGTTTGTATTGCTGAATATCAAGCACAAGGGCGTGGTCGCCGCGGTAGACAATGGGTCTCACCGTTTGGCTCTAACTTATATCTCTCTATGTATTGGCGACTGGATGCGGGAATGGCTGCGGCAATGGGCTTGAGCTTGGTGATTGGGATTGCCGCAGTGGAAGCTCTGGAAGAAGTAGGCATGCAAGGTGTTAAACTCAAGTGGCCGAATGACTTGTATTATCAAGATAAAAAACTGGCCGGAATCTTGGTTGAAATGTCGGGTCAGGCCGGTGGGGCTGCTCATCTAGTGATTGGGATGGGCCTGAATATTGGAATGCCTGACGACCAGCCTGAGATTGACCAGCCATGGACCACGTTGAACCAAGTAAATCAGAGTCTCAAGATCGATAGAAATGTTCTAGCAATGACTCTTATTAAGCATTGGAATTCCGCACTTGTCGAATATGAAATGAAAGGACTTACTGGCTTTATCGAACGTTGGAATCGGTTAGACAATTTCCTTAATCGTCAGGTCAAACTGCTTATTGGGCCTAGAGAGGTACATGGCGTCGTTCGAGGCATCGATCATCAAGGTGGAATATTAATCGAAACCTCCCAAGGACTAGAGACTTATATTGGTGGTGAAATCTCGTTGCGTAAAAGTGACTAAGCTTCGATTACTTTCGCAACGAGACTTTATCAACCAAGTGGTTAACGCCTTTGTGTAGAATCAAGTGGGCTCTCTCACGAGTTGGAAGAATATTCAATTCTAAATTGAGCCCATTAATATCATGCCAAATTTGCTTTGCTTTTTTCTTTGCGTCATCGACAGAGAGTTGTGTGTAGTGGCTAAAATAAGAGCCTGGTTTCGTAAAGGCCCCTTGGCGAAACTTTAAAAAGCGTTCTACGTACCAATGTTCAATGGTCTCTGTTTCTGCGTCGACATAAATTGAAAAATCTAAAAAGTCAGATACAAAGACACGATGCGGGTCATGTGGATAGTCCATTCCACTTTGCAGAACGTTTAAACCTTCAATAATAAGAACATCCGGTCTATCCACTTTTCTTAGTTCATCAGTAATGTCATACGTGATGTGAGAGTAAATGGGTACTTCAAGATCGGGCTTTCCTGCCTTTACGTCAGACATGAACTCGACTAAACGCTTGATATCATAGGATTCAGGGAAGCCTTTACGATGCATGATACCGCGTTCTTCTAGTACTTTTTTCGGATATAGGAAGCCATCTGTTGTAACCAAGGAGACTTTGGGATGATTCTCCCAACGAGAAAGCAATGCCGTTAGAATACGAGCAGTCGTACTTTTGCCTACAGCAACACTGCCAGCGATACCAATTACGAAAGGGGGAGCATGTTCCTCTGTATTTAAGAATTGTTGTAATACGGAATTGCGGCTTTGACGAGCCTGGACATACAGATTCAAAAGACGAGACAAAGGAAGGTAGATCTCTACCGCTTCCTCCATGGTTAGGTTTTCATTAATGCCCTGAAGCGCAGTCAAGTCGTCTTCAGAAAGTGTCATCGGTACAGAGTTTCTTAACTCGGCCCAATTTGCACGGTCAAATGACAAAAATGGACTCATGGGTCTCTTTTATCCTTGGTTTAATAGAAGCAAGAACATACATCAAGCGAACTTCAAAGCAAACGACAAAGGTCGAAGTTTACTTTAAAAAAGCTAAGTTTGTACGAATTTGCAGCAAACGAATCTAAAAAATCGAAATTTATGATTTTTTTTCAAATTACTATTGCAACCTAGAAAATCATTCAATAGAATGCGCACCACTTATGCCGACTTAGCTCAGTAGGTAGAGCAACTGACTTGTAATCAGTAGGTCACCAGTTCGATTCCGGTAGTCGGCACCATTCTTTCCTTTAGTAGTCTGAATGGCTTGAAAATTTGGAGGGGTTCCCGAGTGGCCAAAGGGAGCAGACTGTAAATCTGCCGGCACTGCCTTCGATGGTTCGAATCCGTCCC
>NZ_JAWOUJ010000036.1:0-4964 GCF_033339315.1 Vibrio sp. 661
AGTTGGTTAGAATACCGGCCTGTCACGCCGGGGGTCGCGGGTTCGAGTCCCGTCCACTCCGCCACTTATATTAAGCCCCAGTCGAAAGACTGGGGCTTTTTCGTTTGGTCGTGTCCCCTAGAAATGCATTTACACATTGAAGGCGAGACAATACGACTTTCTTTACCCTTTTGGCACATGAGTTTCTCAGGAAGATGGGCCTGCTGCCTGCACTTCCAATTACTCCGAGTTTGTATTATGTCCTCGTTGAAAGATTGGTCATTTGAACAATGAGTCTTTATAACACTCGCCCTCAACCGTAGTAGAATGAATAGTCTTCCTCACTGCGCGTTTTGTTAGCGTCTCTCTTAAACAATAATTTTCTACATCTTATTTCTCAAACATTCATTGCTTCCATGTTTAGAGCGGGACCGTCGTTGCGTGGATTACGCAATTTCCCGAAATATAGTGAGGAAGAGATCTAAGTCTTCCGAAAATTAATGCCTTTTAGAAAACTTTGTTTTCTTTGCTGAACTTGCTAGTAGCGATTAACCTAAGAGGAGTTCTTGAGGAGTATGTTTGATGATGCAACAAATAAAAAATGAAACGCTGAAATCTGTATTTAAGCAATGGTCTTCCGAAGAGGGAATTGTGGTCATCAACCCTGCAACTGAGCAAGAGTTAATTCGGTTAAAGCCTAGTACTCTTGATGAGTTAGATGATCTCATTGGTCAGTGCAAAACGGAGCAAGTCCGTTGGGCTAAATTAAGTGCCAAAGAGCGCTCTCGTCGTTTGAGGGGGTGGTATCAACTACTTCTTGATAATGCAGAAGACATAGCCACGATTATTACCTTAGAGCAGGGTAAACCTTTAGCTGAGAGCAAAGGGGAAGTGATGTATGGTGCCTCTTTTGTCGAGTGGTTCTCAGAAGAAGCAAAACGTGCTTATGGCGAAGTTATTCCTGCCCCCACGACAGATAGACGTCTATCTGCAATTCGCCAGCCTGTGGGAGTATGCGCTGCAATTACACCTTGGAACTTCCCTATTGCGATGATTACAAGAAAAGCAGCACCAGCCCTAGCGGCAGGTTGTGGCATGTTGATCAAGCCATCAGAGCTTACCCCTCTCACTGCAATTGCTGTTGTTGAATTAGCTTATCAGGCTGGTATCCCTAAAGAACTGCTTTCTGTCGTGGTGTCGGAGCAGGCTGCTGAGTTTGGTCAAGTACTAAGTACTGATCCTAGGATTCAGAAGATCTCTTTTACGGGGTCTACGCGCGTTGGGAAAATTTTGATGAAGCAAGCCAGTGATTCAGTCAAGGCGGTGTCGATGGAGTTGGGTGGTAATGCGCCTTTCATCGTGTTTGAAGATGCAGACTTAGATGAGGCTGCGGAAGGGCTTGTCGCGTCGAAGTTCCGTAATGCAGGGCAAACATGTGTTTGTACCAATCGGCTATATGTTCATAAAAATGTAAAACAAGCTTTTATTGATAAAGTATTGTCGAAGTTAAGCAAATTAAAGCTTGGAAATGGTTTAGAGAAAGGTGTCACATTAGGTCCTGTTATTACGATGGCCTCTAAGCATCGACTAGAGGCGGTGATCGATCAAGCTGTACAAGAAGGAGCCTCTATTGCTAACTCTCCACAGAGACGGCCTGGTCGCTTTATGGAGCCCGTTCTTTTGGATAGTGTGACGCAGAATATGTCGATTGTTCAGCAAGAGCTATTCGGGCCTGTGTTGCCTATTGTTACCTTTGAAAATGATGATCAAGTTCTCGAAATGGCTAACGATACAGAATATGGTTTGGCTTGCTATTTCTATACGAATAGCTTGAAGCGTATTGTGACTTTTAGTGAAGGTTTAGAGTACGGTATGGTTGGAGTAAATGAAGGGATCATCTCTACTGAAGTGGCTCCATTTGGTGGAGTTAAAGAGTCGGGTGTTGGACGGGAAGGTGCTAAGCAAGGCCTCGATGAATATCTGGAGACAAAGTATATTTGTCTTGGTGGTTTAAGCTGATTTCAGAGATGGCCGATTGAATTAAAAAGCTAGGTTTTTACCTGGCTTTTTTTTAGTTGAAAGGCATACCATTTGCCACGCGCGTTTGTGGTTAATATTTTCTGGTTATTTAGTGAGTCGATAGTTAGCTTGCGGTAAGCGGTTTTTAATAATCAAAGCGCTTATGTTATTTCGTGGGTAGTAGGAGAGAGCTTAGCTTTAAACTAATACAAAAAAGCCGCATCAAGTGATGCGGCTTCTTCTAATATGGCTCCTCCTGCTGGGCTCGAACCAGCGACCTGCGGATTAACAGTCCGTCGCTCTACCAACTGAGCTAAGGAGGAACAAATTTTAATAAGTGGTGCCGACTACCGGAATCGAACTGGTGACCTACTGATTACAAGTCAGTTGCTCTACCTACTGAGCTAAGTCGGCACAATGTCATTAATAAGTTATTAACTTAATAATGAAAATTGGCTCCTCCTGCTGGGCTCGAACCAGCGACCTGCGGATTAACAGTCCGTCGCTCTACCAACTGAGCTAAGGAGGAATTGTCTTTTTAAGAGAATAAATGGTGCCGACTACCGGAATCGAACTGGTGACCTACTGATTACAAGTCAGTTGCTCTACCTACTGAGCTAAGTCGGCACATTTTATTCTTTAAAATTGTTCGTGCTAAGCACCAACAATTAATAAATTGTGGTGCCCGGAGGCGGAATCGAACCACCGACACGAGGATTTTCAATCCTCTGCTCTACCGACTGAGCTATCCGGGCGACGAGGTGTATTAAAAGGCTTTTCGGCTTTCAGGTCAACAATAAAATTAAAATAAAATATCGTTTGATGAATTTGTGCTCGGAGTGGGCTGTTTTTATGCGTTTTTAGCAGCAATGCGCCATGCTTTAAGCGATGTTTTAACATTGATAGTGTGTTCACTTGCAAAATAAAGGCGATAAAAACAAAAAAGCACGTCTGAAAACGTGCTTTTTATTGAACAATTGACTTTAAACTAGTGCTTTACTGAGAACTTGTTTACCCAACCTTCTAGCTCATTCGCTAGTGAAGCTAAACTTTGAGTACTTGATTGGCTCTCGGTTACGACAGAGTTGAGTTGGCCTCCGCTTTCCTCGATAAGGTTTATGCGTAGCGCAATATCATCGCTAACCTGCGTCTGCTCAGCGGCAGCAGTAGCGATCTGCTGGCTCATTGTGGTGATAGATTCTAACGCCGTTACAATTTGCTGTAGAGCTTCAGAGGCATTCTTAGACTCTGTAACAGTGCTTTCACTGGTTTCTGCACATATTTCCATTGTGTGAATGGCATTGCGAGAGCCTTCTTGCAGATTGGAGATCATATACTGAATCTCTTTTGTGCTGTCTTGTGTGCGTCCTGCTAGGTTGCGTACCTCATCAGCAACGACTGCGAAGCCTCGGCCTTGTTCTCCAGCACGTGCTGCTTCAATGGCTGCATTGAGTGCCAATAGGTTTGTTTGCTCTGCAATATCACCAATCACATCGAGCACTTTTACAATATTATTTACATCCTGATCTAGATCGGCGACCGCTTTACTCGCAGTATTTAATTGAGAAGCTAAACCTTGAATGTTTTCAACCGTGTTATGAATGAGTTTCTGAGTATGTTGGCTTTGTTTGTCTGCCTCGTCCGTATTGTTTGCGGTGTCGCTTGCTGAATTGGCAACATGGTTGGCTGAAGATGCCATTTCAGTCATCGCAGTGGCAATCATCGCCGTTGATTGCTGCTGAGATACGGTAAGATCGGCAATCGTATTTGATCGAGACTCTACGGCAAACAACTCTGCGCGCAGTGCATGCATAGACTTCTCTAGGTTTGTCACCATGGTAGCTAGTGATTGACTCATATCTTGCACGGCACGATAGATACTTCCTCTCGGTGCCACAGTATCAAAACTGGTCTGAATGTCTCCTTGAGCGACAGCTTGAACTGCTTTACGCACGTCGTTAGGCTCTCCACCAAGTAGATGAAGCATTTTGCGAATCGAAATGATCAGGCCACTTAGAATACTTCCCGCGATAATCAGACACAGCGCAAGCTGCCATTGTGCTGTCGACCAAAAACGTGCGTTAACTTCATTAAAGCCAATACCTGTACCGACAACCCAGCCCCAGTGTGGTGTTTTTTCTGCTATCGAGTGTTTTTCTTCAATGCTGCCATCTGCTTGTTTTTGGCTCCAGGTATATTCAACGATCTGACCTGTTTTGTGCCCCAATACATCTAGAATGAGTTGGCCTACACTATTACCACTGCCATCTCTAAAGTCATGGAAGCTGGTTCCGTGCAGTTGAGGGTCTAGTGGTGCGGCGATGAACATCATATTTTCATCTGCGACATAAACGTATTCGTTGTCTTTGTAGATATTGTTACGAAGTAGGCGAGTGGCTAATGCTTTCGCTTCGTCTTCCGGCATTTTGCCTTCGATAGCCATCTTTTCTACTTCGGTAAGTATGCTGTACGCACTTTTAAATAGCTCAGTAACTCGAGCTTTGTTATCAAGGTTACTTGCGACGCGAAGTGTCCATAAGCCCGTTGCGGTCAGAGCTAGGAGAGCTAGCAATATGATCGCAGATAATAAATAGGCTTGAGTTTTTAGTTTCACATTTAGCTCACAAATAAAGTGTTATCACTATGCAAGGCATAGCTAAAAGAAGAAATGTAATAACTCGGGCATCTTAGTGAAGATGAATATGCTCGGATACTAATGCGTATTGAAATTACGATGAGGATTAAATTTTTAGCGTGAAATAAGTGTTTTTGAAGAAAGGATTTAATGTTCGCTGATGTTTAGAAATGAAGTGCAGATAAATGGGAAAACGAGAAATGACGTATAAAGCAGATACAAAAAAGCCGCATCAAGTGATGCGGCTTTAAAAGTGGCTCCTCCTGCTGGGCTCGAACCAGCGACCTGCGGATTAACAGTCCGTCGCTCTACCAACTGAGCTAAGGAGGAA
>NZ_JAWOUJ010000037.1:0-4676 GCF_033339315.1 Vibrio sp. 661
TCGCGAAATTTCGCAGTCGCGACGCCAGAGACCGAGGGTTAGATCATGCCTAGCATTCACCTTCCGGCCGCCCGCTAGCGGACCCTGGTCAGGTTCCGCGAAGGTGGGCGCAGACATGCTGGGCTCGTCAGGATCAAACTGCACTATGAGGCGGCGGTTCATACCGCGCCAGGGGAGCGAATGGACAGCGAGGAGCCTCCGAACGTTCGGGTCGCCTGCTCGGGTGATATCGACGAGGTTGTGCGGCTGATGCACGACGCTGCGGCGTGGATGTCCGCCAAGGGAACGCCCGCCTGGGACGTCGCGCGGATCGACCGGACATTCGCGGAGACCTTCGTCCTGAGATCCGAGCTCCTAGTCGCGAGTTGCAGCGACGGCATCGTCGGCTGTTGCACCTTGTCGGCCGAGGATCCCGAGTTCTGGCCCGACGCCCTCAAGGGGGAGGCCGCATATCTGCACAAGCTCGCGGTGCGACGGACACATGCGGGCCGGGGTGTCAGCTCCGCGCTGATCGAGGCTTGCCGCCATGCCGCGCGAACGCAGGGGTGCGCCAAGCTGCGGCTCGACTGCCACCCGAACCTGCGTGGCCTATACGAGCGGCTCGGATTCACCCACGTCGACACTTTCAATCCCGGCTGGGATCCAACCTTCATCGCAGAACGCCTAGAACTCGAAATCTAACGTCCGTTCGGGCATCGAGGTCCATGTCGGGGTGGGACGGGCCCGTGGCTTCAAGATCACTTGCAGTCCGACCGCGATGTCTTGGTTGCGCGAGAGGTTGTCGATATCCTCCACTTCCATCATCAACCCTGGATAATGCCGCCGCCGTCATCGCCGCCGACGCCCGTGCCGGGCTTTTCGGGCCTGTCAGGCTTGCTCGGCCTTCAGCCTGCCTGGGCGAGATCTCCGGCGGACGGATTAACGGCGGAGCTTCGCCGCCTTTCGTGCGTGTGAAGGCCGAAGATAGTTCTCTCAAAAACATCCGTTTATGAGAGATACCAAATGTCATTTTCAGAAGACGACTGCACCAGTTGATTGGGCGTAATGGCTGTTGTGCAGCCAGCTCCTGACAGTTCAATATCAGAAGTGATCTGCACCAATCTCGACTATGCTCAATACTCGTGTGGGCTCTGTTGCAAAAATCGTGAAGCTTGAGCATGCTTGGCGGAGATTGGACGGACGGAACGATGACGGATTTCAAGTGGCGCCATTTCCAGGGTGATGTGATCCTGTGGGCGGTGCGCTGGTATTGTCGCTATCCGATCAGCTATCGCGACCTTGAGGAAATGCTGGCGGAACGCGGCATTTCGGTCGACCATACGACGATCTATCGCTGGGTCCAGTGCTACGCCCCGGAGATGGAGAAGCGGCTGCGCTGGTTCTGGCGGCGTGGCTTTGATCCGAGCTGGCGCCTGGATGAAACCTACGTCAAGGTGCGGGGCAAGTGGACCTACCTGTACCGGGCAGTCGACAAGCGGGGCGACACGATCGATTTCTACCTGTCGCCGACCCGCAGCGCCAAGGCAGCGAAGCGGTTCCTGGGCAAGGCCCTGCGAGGCCTGAAGCACTGGGAAAAGCCTGCCACGCTCAATACCGACAAAGCGCCGAGCTATGGTGCAGCGATCACCGAATTGAAGCGCGAAGGAAAGCTGGACCGGGAGACGGCCCACCGGCAGGTGAAGTATCTCAATAACGTGATCGAGGCCGATCACGGAAAGCTCAAGATACTGATCAAGCCGGTGCGCGGTTTCAAATCGATCCCCACGGCCTATGCCACGATCAAGGGATTCGAAGTCATGCGAGCCCTGCGCAAAGGACAGGCTCGCCCCTGGTGCCTGCAGCCCGGCATCAGGGGCGAGGTGCGCCTTGTGGAGAGAGCTTTTGGCATTGGGCCCTCGGCGCTGACGGAGGCCATGGGCATGCTCAACCACCATTTCGCAGCAGCCGCCTGATCGGCGCAGAGCGACAGCCTACCTCTGACTGCCGCCAATCTTTGCAACAGAGCCTCCGTCGCCATGCTCACCTCGCTTTGGTGCACACGAGTATTGAGCATAGTCGAGATTGGTGCAGATCACTTCTGATATTGAACTGTCAGGAGCTGGCTGCACAACAGCCATTACGCCCAATCAACTGGTGCAGTCGTCTTCTGAAAATGACAGCCACCTCCCCGATCCTGCCGCTTTTCACGTAAAATAACCCGTCAAAATATCAAGGAAAGAAAAGGCGCGTTTTTTGGAGGTTACATGCTGATAGGTTACGCCAGGGTATCAAGGGACAAGCAAGAAACGGCGCTGCAACTGGACGCCCTGGACAAGGCCGGGTGTCAGCGCGTTTACGTTGAGAAGCTATCAGGGGCCAGCACAGAACGCCCAGAGCTTGAACGGTGCCTAGATACCTTGAGGGAAGGGGATACGTTGATTGTGTGGCACTTAGACCGACTGGGAAGGAGCATCAAAGACCTGATCGAGATAGTCAGCTCGTTGAAGCGCCAGGGGATCGGGTTCCGCTCCCTAACCCAATCAGACATAGACACCACAACGGCGAACGGGGCTCTAGTGTTCCATGTGTTTGCGGCCTTGGCTGAATACGAACGCGCACGACTGCAAGAGCGCACACGGGCCGGGTTGGAGGCAGCAAGGGCAAGAGGGCGACGCGGTGGGCGACCCTTGGCCATGTCAGATGAAGACGCCAGGAAGGCAAGGGCCATGCTGTCGGATGTAGAGATAACGAAAGCTGAAGTTGCAAAACACTTTGGGGTTCTAGGGATTTTCCCCTCTAAAGTAACATAAATCGCCACAACCCTCGCAGTTAATGGCTTGTGGAGCTGGGTTACCTTTCATTTTAGACTTCATTTTCAACAATAGGCCTAGTTATTTCCTGTAAATCAGGTAGTTTGCGGTTACTAGCGAACTGATAAGTGCCGCTCAGATTAATGTTCTGCCATGCAACGGGTGATACTTGTCGAGTTATTGCTGCTTTTTCCTCGTCACCAACTTCTTCAAAGTGCAGTAATAGATGACTTAGGATCATCGAGTTAAAGTAGATAATAGCATTTGCCGTCAAACGGGCACACTCGTTCCAGACGACTATTTCTGATTCGTTTTTTCCACGGAACTGGTCACGATTGACCGATGCAATAGCTCGCCTGAGGAAATGCCAGGCTTCGCCTCGGTTCAGTGCTCGTTGAACATATTGGCGCAGACTTGCATCATCAATATAATCAAGTAAATATTGGGCTTTGATGAGCCTATTATATTCCGTTAATGCTTGTAATATAGGGTGTCTAGATGGATAACCAGATAATTTGCGTACTAGCAATGCCTGTGTTGTGCGTTTTTCTTGAAGGGATAACACAATACGCTGAATATCCTGCCAGCCTTCTTCAATCACATTCATTTTTATCGGCTTTTTCAGCGCCAGATGCGTGTTTCCGTCGTCGCTTTCAGTTACGTTAAATAGGTCATTGATCACACTGGTGAACTGAGCATACCTAGGCGCAAAACTATAACCGCATAAATCCAATAAGGCATAATTAACATGATTAACACCATGGGTGTCGGTTGAGAGGACATCTGGCTTAAGATCACTAGTATTAGATTGTAGTAAGTCGTAAATATAATGGGACTCATGCTCATTAGATCCTATGATACGGGCATTTAACGCACTATGATTGGCAACTAACGTCATGGCCGTAATACCTTTGTTGGTGCCGAAGTATTTCGAGGAGTAGCGAGTTTTAAAAGTCTCAAGGTGAGTTTCAAATTTTTGCCCATCGGTACTGGCGTGCAGGACGTCTTCTTGGATGTGATAGTGGCGGAAAATAGGGAGTGCCGCTACTGCGTTATTGATGATATCACTAGCCTCTTGCAAGGTTTCAGGCCTAATATAATTAGCTTGTATAGTGCTTAGATGCTCATAACTGCGATCAGATATTTGTGCCATCCCATATACGCCGCGATGTGTCGCATTCGCAATTAGAATAGCCAATAAATCATCCTGATTGGCGCCTACTTGTTTTTGTATTGGCAGCACGTGTGCGAAGCATTGCATAAAGTTGGTTTCTTGTTCAACATAACGCAACACATCAGCAATACTGACGGGGATCATTTGTTTAAAGAAAGGGTTGTTGACAAGTGATTGGGAGCCTTTAACTGGCAGTCGCCATCGTGTGCCACTTCGGCTCTTCATGATCACATTGCGGTTATCACCATTATCAATGTGACGAGCAACATCTTCTAGGGATGTTGTTAAGCGTATTTGTTTTACTTGCAGTAGCTTCTGAATCGGCTGCTTTAGCTTTTCCAATGTTGATGATGCCAATAGATCAGGCTGTATTGACGATGCAATTAAGTCGTCTTCTAGCGCACGATATTTAGTGACGTTTGATAAGTAAATTCGACCATTAAGCCGAGAAGCCAGTTGACGGTAAAGCAACCATTCGTATCGCTGTGGATGAACAACATCCTTGTTAATTAACCATGGACGATGTTTTTGTTGGATAAGTGTACTATCCATTGTTTGCAATGTATTACCTGCTAATAGTTCTGTTTTTGTGGTTTTGAGCTGGGTCACTAATGCTTCTGAGCCTTTACCTGCTTGGCACTGAGGGATCCCCTCATAATTTCCCCAAAGCGCAACCATGTTTGAATAGATTTTGAGCAAGCAGGATTGCAGCT
>NZ_JAWOUJ010000038.1:0-4438 GCF_033339315.1 Vibrio sp. 661
TTCGAGCGTTGCAGTCAGACATCATCAAAAACCCAGAAATGGGATCGTTGATTGTCGGAACGGGAGGGCTAAGAAAAGTTCGCCTTGCTGGAGAATCGACAGGTAAGAGTGGTGGTTATCGAACGATTTACTTACTGATCCAACCTGATGTTGTCTATTTGGTGTTGCTGTACAAGAAAGGGAGAAAGGACTCTTTAACTCAGAAAGAGAAGAATCTCCTTAAAGAAGTGTCGAGGTCGATTAAGAGAGAGTATGACAATGAGCAATAGTATTTTTGATGAACTTTATACATCGATGAAGCAAGCCGAAGCGATTGCAAAAGGAGAGCAGACTCCTGCGAATGTCACTCGTTATGAGATTGCCGATGTTAAAGCGATCCGAGCACAACTGGATGTCAGCCAAAAAGAGTTGGCACAAGCGATGGATGTGAGTATTGATACCGTGAAAAGTTGGGAGCAAGGACGGAGAAATCCGACAGGTTTAGCAAGCAAAGTCCTAACTCTACTCTCTAAAGAGCCAGAGCTTTATGCGAAGTTTTCAGTTTAAAGATTAAGAGGTGTCTATGAGTGCAGCTGTTACTTTTGAGCAATTCTGTCAGCGTTACGAGTACGATCCGAGAAGTTCGTTATCTCGATTTGAATATGAGAAGTACAAAGAGAAGAAGTACAAAGAGAACTTAGAGATAGCTAACGAGCTGATCACCAAAGATGCCATCGATAAGATGAAAACATAGAAAAAACGCCCTTAGAGGGCGTTTTTTGTTTCAATCGAACTGCGAACTTTTTGTCCTGTAAATCGCTCTGAAAGCGTCACAAACTTACAGCCCGATTTCTGGCTAATTAGGTAAGGATAAGTGCTTAAAAACGCTCCAGGAGCGTTTTGAGAGCGTCAGATTGGCGTTTTGAGATGCTAAGTCGGCTATTTAACGTAATAGGAATAATAATCACCACCACAACGTTATGTTGCTTTAAATTATGAGCTTCTTTGCTTCGATTTGAAGCCATTCAAATGTGTTTTTGGGCTCTCCATGCATTTCCATTTGATGCCAAAGTTTTTCAAATGACAAAATAGTGACTTGTAGAGCAACTTCTTCATTTCCAATTTCCATTGTTAAATTTTCGAGAAGTTTAATCGTATGAGCATCTACTAAAGTGTCGTATTTTTTTATTTTACACAAAGCCATAACGCAATACTCACAAAGTGTTGATATGCATGTAACTTTATAATAGTGCTCAATTGCGTATATAGTGGTTTTTTTTGGCCTAAGTCTATTAAGAACGTTCAATTGCTCACACAAACCTAGTCTTAAATATGATGTGTATGAGATAAATGGGATAAAGCGTGAAACTAAAAATTTATTTTAAAACATCGAATAACAAAGGCTTTGAAATCGCATCATATCAAGAACATTACGAGACAATTGTTGCTCAATGGCTTTCGTTAGGTCGTACACTAGAATCGAGTTCTTTTTTCCTTGTGCTGTACGATGATGATGGTAAGTGTGTAGATGCCAAATATCTTTCAAAAAATAATTTTAGTCGATTGCTGATAGAGTGGGACTGCTTTGGTTTAAAAGAAAGTAATGAGTAATTTAACGTAACACTCGTTGTGCGAACTGAACGATAGAACGCAAAAGGTTGCCCAAACCGGCGACCTTTTTTACATCTGGCAGATACGAAAAACGCCTCCCAATGGGAGGCGTTTTTCTTGAGGACGTTCATTACCTTAGAAAAGGATCGTTGAGATCCCAGCTCTTTGGTTGTAATCTCAATCCCCAGATGTGACAAAACCGACCCTGCAAGGTCGGCTTTGATCGGAATACTTACCGGTTTGACGGCCTGTGTAAGTCCTTTCATGATAGCCCATATCGTTTAAGCACTTCAAGTATTCCTGCACTCTGTTTGGACTCAAGATGTTTTGGACAGAGCGATGCGCATCAGCCACCGACCAAGGGAAGTTCCAAAGGTGGCAGGTAAAGGCACTAATCAAAACTTGCGAAAGCACGATAAAACCGCTCTCTTGTAGCTGCTAGAGGGAGAACTGCGGAAAAGGAATAATTGATTAGTGTTGTGAGACTGGAATGGGGGCGTAAAGCCTTACTCACAGCGCAGGGCAGCCCGAAAGGGAAGAGACTTACCCAATCTGAAAGCGACCAAAAAGATACCCAAATCACTCATAAATTTGAGTTGAAATGGGTAGGGGTCGGCGCAGCCGAAAGGGTGGTTTGCGCTAGCTTGGCTAGCCTCCTCTTTGCTCTTACTGTCATTGTTTGATACTTCATGATTTCCCTTATTTGCATTTCTTTATCTTACTTTCTATCTTTTGTTAAGCACATAAGCAAGGCTACACAAAGACCCCTCCACTTCGTTACGTTGTCATTGTGCCTTGTAAGGGACGCTACGCTCCCTTAACCCTAGTTAAAAGCACTCAAACTAAAGAATTGCCATGACTGAAAAGAAGAAAGTAATACGAGAAAAGTCCATCAAGATCAGAGTCACTGAGACTGAACTTCAAGCTCTGAAAGATCGGTGTGATGGTGCGGAATTAGCTCCTTGGGTGAGAGAGACTTGTCTTGGGGAACGGACTCTTAAAAGAGCCAATGTTCCTAAAGTAGACCCCGCATTATTGCGCCAGTTATCTGGACTTGGAAATAACTTGAATCAGATCACTAGAGTAGTGAATACCCAGAATTATGATGTCGTGAATGTGGTTCAAGTATTGGCTCAACTTTCAGCAATCGAGCGTCAGCTTGGGCAAATAATGGCACAGTATGAGATCTCAGTATGATTGTTCAGTTCGCTCGTAGAGGTAAGGGCGTTGGGAGTGGCCCTGTTGATTATCTCTTAGGGAAAGATAGAAATCGGGAGAGGGCGACACTCAATCAAGGCGATCCTGATTTAGTTCAATCACTCATTGATTCGAGTCCTTACGCCAAAAAGTACACATCGGGCTTTCTCTGTTTTGCTGAAACGGACTTATCACAAGAGATTAAAGATCGCCTCATGGCTGATTTTGAAAAGGCTTTGTTACCAGGCTTAGACAAAGACCAATACTCCATTCTTTGGGTAGAGCATCTTGATAAAGGGCGGTTAGAGCTGAATTTTGTTATTCCAAATATTGAGCTTCATTCTGGCAAGCGACTTCAACCTTACTACCACTTTGCAGACAATCCTCGTATCGATGCGTGGCGCACCATTAAGAATCTTGAACTAGGGCTTCATGACCCAGATGACCCTGCTAATCAGCAAGGCTTGGTGAGTGCTAAAGACACTCCATCCGATGCAAAAGAGATTCAGCAACTTCTTACCGATGGTCTACTTAATCTTGCTCAATCAGGCGCGATCCGTAGTCGAAAAGGGGTAATTGGTGCGCTTGAAAGCAAAGGATTTGAGATTGCCAGAGTGACAGCTAAAAGCATCAGCATTAAGAATCCCGAAAGTGGGAAACGAAACATAAGATTAAAAGGTTTGTTGTATGAGCAAGATTTTGAATATGGCGAGGGACTTCAATTCGCAATCGAAGAAGCAAGCCAACGCTATCGAGCAAACGCTAAAGAAAGACTTCGAGAGGCACGAACAACGTATTCAAGATGCGTTGAAATCAAGCGAGCAGAAAATCATAAACGACATCCAAGAGCAGCAATCACGTTTGAATCTCTTGGTGATGAAAACATGGATTTGGTTGCCAGTGACCCTGTTATTTTTGGTGATCGTCAGTTACGGGATCGCTTGGTATCAAGGGCAGACGATATTAGACAATCAGAAAAAGATAGCCCGCCAAAAAGCGATCCTAGAGCAGTTCCAGAACAAGACTTGGGGGCTTTCTCTGTACGAGAGCCAGAAAGGGGAACGTTTTATTGTGATACCAGAGGGTTACTCGATTCTGGAGGGGTGGACAATGAACGATGGCAAGAACGAGCTGATCAAGTTGGAGAGGAAATAAATGACCGAGCTAGAGAAACAACTTTTGCACGCCTTCGAGGTTTTAGAGAGGCAGCACAAGGAGCAGCACAGCGAGTTCGTGAAGCTCTACAAGGATTTAGAGAAAAGATTCGAGCAGAGCAGCGAGGAGAACCAACGCTTACAGAGCAGTGTGAGCAGCTTGACCATGCAAGTAAACAACTTGACGCAGCAGCTCCAGTCGTTGGAAAAGCAATACAGCAAGAGCAGTCGTTAGCACGACAAAATCGCAGAGGTCGAGGTTTCGGATTTAATCGTTAATACATTTGAAAATACGCTTGCCAGGAGTACAATGTACTCCTATTCTTTTGGGAGAGGATCGGGTTATTAGCTACGCATTAGAGTTTATTGAAACGCCATTGTTTGAATCTCAGCGAAAAGAGATGCTCACGGATGAAGAGTTTCGAGCGTTGCAGTCAGACATCATCAAAAACCCAGAAATGGGATCGTTGATTGTCGGAACGGGAGGGCTAAGAAAA
>NZ_JAWOUJ010000039.1:0-4112 GCF_033339315.1 Vibrio sp. 661
GCATTGCCTCCAATTCCCATAATTTATTACGCCGATAATAACTTGGTGTAACCCGCTTTATTCGCCACATCATCAAGCAGTAAAGACTGATCTAAATTATGTTCAATCCATAATAGAACATCTTTGATAACCGTTGTATGAAACTGCTTATCATCATATCTTAATTGGATGTTATTAGCTTTATTTTGATAGCGAGAATGCTGTTCAATATACATAAAATAACCTAAATGTTCTTAAGATTGTCACGACCACATCATCATGATACCATAAACATACTGACGGTATGTTATTTTAAATCTATCATGGAAAATAAAAATCATCAACAAGAAAATTTTAAGAGTACCTATCAATCACTGGTTAACTCAGCACGAATATTGTTTGTTGAAAAAGGCTATCAAGCTGTTTCAATAGATGAGATCTCGGGAAAAGCGTTGGTGACCAAAGGTGCCTTTTATCATCACTTTAAAAATAAAAAACAATTACTCAGTGCCTGTTATAAGCAGCAATTAATTATGATTGATGCCTACATCACAACAAAAACTGATTTAACAAATGGTTGGTCTGCCTTAGAAAGTATATTTGAACATTATCTTGATTATATTATTGATAATAATAAAAACCTTATCCCTATCCAAGAAGTGATGCCTATCATTGGTTGGAATGAACTTGAAAAAATTAGCCTTGAATACATTACTGGTAAGGTAAACGCCATTGTCAGCAAATTGATCCAAGAGAACCAACTTAAAGCTTATGATGATGATGTGCTTAAAAACTTACTCAATGGCTGGTTTATGCATATCGCAATACATGCGAAAAACCTAAAAGAGCTTGCCGATAAAAAAGGCCAATTTATTGCTATTTACCGCGGCTTTTTATTGAGCTTGAAAGATAAATAAAATAGATAGGTTTTATTTGAAGCTAAATCTTCTTTATCGTAAAAAATGCCCTCTTGGGTTATCAAGAGGGTCATTATATTTCGCGGAATAACATCATTTGGTGACGAAATAACTAAGCACTTGTCTCCTGTTTACTCCCCTGAGCTTGAGGGGTTAACATGAAGGTCATCGATAGCAGGATAATAATACAGTAAAACGCTAAACCAATAATCCAAATCCAGCCATCCCAAATTGGTAGTGAATGATTATAAATAACAGCAAACAGTAATGGGCCAATAACACCGGTTGCATTGTTAAGGCTCACCAATAATCCCTGTAAAGCACCTTGCTGATGACTCTTTGTTTGGATAGACATCACTCCCTGTAATGCAGGTAAAGCGATCCCACCACCAGCCAATAAAATTAAAACAGGGAAAACTAACCAACCTTCAGATATAAACGCTAAAAAGGCAAATGCACTACTATCTGCAATAAATCCGAGCAGTACTGCCGTTTTTTCGCCCCATTTAGTGGCTATTCTTCCTGCCACAAAGGCTTGGAATACTGAGTGTAAAAGACCAAGACCCGCTAATGAAAAGCCAACCATCATGCTATTCCATCCAAAACGATTTTCGGTAAATAGCACCCACACCGTTGCGGGAATTTGGCCTATCAATTGCGCTGAAAAATAAATAATCAACAAAATGGGCATCGTTTTAAATAAAGTGATGTATACCGAATTCGATTGCGTCTCAACCCCTACTTCGGTATCTGTATTATCACGTGTATTTTTGGTTTCACGGAACCAAAACATAACCACAAGGAAAGTGACAATATTTAGCAACGCAGCGATAAAAAAGGGACTATGCGGTGAAATCTCTCCTGCAAAACCACCAATAATAGGCCCCGCTATTAAACCAAGCCCAAAACTTGCCCCTAACCAACCGAACCACTTCACGCGTTGAGAAGCTGAGGTGGTATCGGCAATGACCGATGCCGCGACAGCCCCAGTAGCTCCTGTGATCCCTGAAAGCAAACGGCCTAAATACAGCATCCAAAGCGCACTTGAAAAAGCCAGCAATAAGTAATCCAGCGATGCGCCTATTAATGACAACAACAGCACTGGGCGCCGACCAAATCGGTCAGACATTTTTCCAAGCCAAGGAGCAAAGATAACCTGCATTAACGCATAAAGTGCAAGCAATACGCCAAAGTGGTTAGCGATATCTTCCGAAGCAATAAATTCACGTAATAACGTTGGCAAGACTGGCATGATAAGGCCAATCCCCATGGCATCGAGTAACGTAATTACCAATGCGATCTTTGTCGAACTATTCATTTCACTTTTCTCTATCACTGATAGGGAGTGGTAAAATAACTCTATCAATGATAGAGTGTCAACAAAAATTAGGAATTAATGATGTCTAGATTAGATAAAAGTAAAGTGATTAACAGCGCATTAGAGCTGCTTAATGAGGTCGGAATCGAAGGTTTAACAACCCGTAAACTCGCCCAGAAGCTAGGTGTAGAGCAGCCTACATTGTATTGGCATGTAAAAAATAAGCGGGCTTTGCTCGACGCCTTAGCCATTGAGATGTTAGATAGGCACCATACTCACTTTTGCCCTTTAGAAGGGGAAAGCTGGCAAGATTTTTTACGTAATAACGCTAAAAGTTTTAGATGTGCTTTACTAAGTCATCGCGATGGAGCAAAAGTACATTTAGGTACACGGCCTACAGAAAAACAGTATGAAACTCTCGAAAATCAATTAGCCTTTTTATGCCAACAAGGTTTTTCACTAGAGAATGCATTATATGCACTCAGCGCTGTGGGGCATTTTACTTTAGGTTGCGTATTGGAAGATCAAGAGCATCAAGTCGCTAAAGAAGAAAGGGAAACACCTACTACTGATAGTATGCCGCCATTATTACGACAAGCTATCGAATTATTTGATCACCAAGGTGCAGAGCCAGCCTTCTTATTCGGCCTTGAATTGATCATATGCGGATTAGAAAAACAACTTAAATGTGAAAGTGGGTCTTAAAAGCAGCATAACCTTTTTCCGTGATGGTAACTTCACGGTAACCAAGATGTCGAGTTAACCACCCTTTAGATTCATAAAGCGAAAATAATGCGGCTCCAACGTACCCACCTAAATGGAAACGGCGTTCACTCCAATCTAAACACGCACAACAGATTTTACGTGAATGTTTGGAAGGAACGTCAATTCCCATTTCATGAAAATATTGAATACCACTTAATGTGATCATTGAACCATTTTCAGTGATCCATTGCTGTTGACAAAGGGAATCATAGATCTTAACGGCAACTTCGCCAGCTAAATGATCATAGCAAGTACGTGCTTTTCGTAAATGCACTGGCGTGGAAACTTTGGCATGTACGCCATGGTTTAAGGAGATCCCCATCATACTTTCCATCAATTCAGCAATATCTTTTCCTGCTAGCCGAAAATAACGATGCTTGCCTTGAGCTACTACTGTGATTAGCTGGCAATCTAATAATTTAGATAAATGACTGCTCGCCGTTGAAGCTGATATATTCGCCACAGAACTTAGCTCAGTGGCCGTCCAAGCTCGCCCATCCATCAAAGCACTGAGTATTTTAACTCGTGAAATGTCAGACATAGCCGCCCCTATCGCGGCTATTGAGGACTCAAAGGTAACCTCTTTTCGTATTAAATTAGCCATCGCAAGTTCACTTTATTGCCCAAGGGAGCGTAACAGATGCAGCCATACTATCATTGTCCGTTATTAATATCAGTTGGTTAGCATGGTCACTGTATTGCACTAAAATATTAATGTTATTCTCCGCCAATACTCGTGCTATTTCGCCAAGTTCCCCCGGTTTTTCCTGTTTTAACTTACGAATTAATGGTGTCCGGATCGCAAGTACTAACAGTCCAGCTTGCTCTAGCGCTATTTTAGCTTCCTTTCCTTGTTCAACAAGAAAATGAGCATGGCATTCATCACCAACCGTAAATATCCCTCCCCCTTCCAATCCAATACCTTTATTACCTAATGTTTTTCCTAGTAATGCTAATTGTCCTATTTGATTATCTAAAACAACGTGAACATCAAACATTATCCTTGTCCTTTTTAAATGAATATTCGCGAGTAATATGAGCAATACTAATTTTGTAAAAATCAAATATTGACTCTCGCCCTTCTTGTTGAGCTTTCGCATGTAAAACATGATTTTTCCATTGCAGAACTGCGT
>NZ_JAWOUJ010000040.1:0-3761 GCF_033339315.1 Vibrio sp. 661
GCGGTAAACGAGTGAGGGAATTTCAGGTAAGATACTTCGGATGAGGAGCAAAAAGGTGGTTTATACTTCCTATACCCCAGCATTCAATTCAAAAAGACAAAAAAAGGGTTTACACAAAGTCCGAGTTTGATAATATGCGCTCCGCACTTGATTGATGTGTTGGGAAAACGTCAGTTAAGCCTTTTCTTGTAAAAGATTAGGAAAACACCCTGGAGGGGTTCCCGAGTGGCCAAAGGGAGCAGACTGTAAATCTGCCGGCTCCGCCTTCGATGGTTCGAATCCGTCCCCCTCCACCATATTTTCTTGTGAGACAATAAGTTCTTGTGAGAGCAAAACTTGATTGATGCGTTGGGAAAACTTCATTCAAGCCTCTTCTTGTAAAAGATTAGGAAAACACCCTGGAGGGGTTCCCGAGTGGCATACCCGTGAAAATGATTCTGTTTTAATAAACGCTGGAATCCGCTACCCTTCCGCCTTTTAATCCTGCAGCACGCTCCCCGGCAGGGAGCAACACGCCAGCCAGAAGGATGCGGACCATGCCATCAACCAGCCAGCATACCAGCAGTTTTGCCGCCCTAGGCCGCCTGCTCCGATACGCCCGGGGCTACCGCCGCCGGATTATCGCGGCCGCCACCTGCTCCATCATCAACAAACTGTTCGACATCGCGCCGGAGATCCTGATCGGTGTTGCCATCGACGTGGTCGTCAACAAAGAAGAAAGCTTCGTCGCGGGCCTCGGCTTTGAAACCGCCCAGGAACAGATCACCATTCTGGCCGTACTCACCTTCTTCATCTGGGCCGGCGAATCCCTGTTCGAGTATCTGTACCAGATTCTCTGGCGCAACCTGGCCCAGCGGCTGCAATCTGACCTGCGACAAGACGCCTACGAACACGCCCAGCGCCTCGACATGAGCTTCTTTGAAGCCCGCAGCTCAGGCCAGCTGGTGGCTACGATGAATGACGACGTTAACCAGTTGGAGCGGTTCCTCGACGGTGGCGCCAACGCCATGATTCAGGTGCTGGTCACCGTGGTTGCCGTCGGTGCCGTGTTCTTCGTGCTGTCGCCGCTGATCGCCCTGCTGGCGTTCACCCCGATCCCCCTGATCATCTGGGGCGCTTTTTACTTCCAACGCAAAGCCGGGCCGCTGTACGCCGACGTGCGTGAGAAAGTCGGCGACCTGTCCAGCCGGTTGGCCAACAACCTGGGCGGCATCGCCACCATCAAGAGCTTCACCGCCGAACTTCGTGAAGCCCAGCGCCTTAAAGACGCCAGCGAAGCCTATGTAGACGCCAACCGGCGGGCCATTCGTATCAGCTCGGCGTTCATTCCAGTGATCCGCATGGCCATTCTGGCCGGCTTTCTGGCCACCTTCACCGTGGGCGGCATGATGGCCCTGAACGGCAACCTGAACGTGGGCGCTTATGGCGTGCTGGTGTTCCTGACTCAGCGCTTGCTGTGGCCGCTGACGGGCCTCGCGGAAGTGATTGACCTGTTTGAGCGCGCCATGGCCAGCACCCGGCGCATTCTCGACCTGCTCGCCGAGCCGGTGAACGTGCGGGACGAGGCCGGAAAAGCCCTGCCTGAGCCGGTTCGAGGCGCGGTCGAATTCAGCAACGTCAGTTTCCGCTACCCCAGCAGCGGCGCGGGTATTGAGGGCATCAGCCTGAACGTCCCGGCGGGCAATACCCTGGCCCTGGTGGGCGCCACCGGCTCTGGCAAATCTACACTGATCAAACTGCTCCTGCGCTTCTACGACCCAAGCCACGGCGATATCCGCATCGACGGCCAGCCCATTCGCGAGGTGAGTCTCCAGTCCCTGCGCAATGCCATTGGCCTGGTCAGCCAGGACGTGTACCTGTTTGAAGGCAGCATTCGGGATAACCTGGCCTATGGCAAACCGGACGCCACCGAAGAACAGATTATCGAAGCGGCTCGCACCGCCGAGGCCTGGTCGTTCATCCAGGCCTTGCCAGAAGGGCTGGATACGGCCGTCGGGGAGCGCGGCATCCGCCTGTCTGGCGGTCAGCGCCAGCGGTTGTCCCTGGCCCGCGCCCTGCTGAAAGATCCGCCCATTCTGGTGCTGGACGAGGCCACCAGCGCCGTGGACAACGAAACCGAAGCGGCCATTCAGCGCTCCCTGAAACGCATCGGGCACAATCGCACGGTGATCATGATAGCCCACCGTCTGTCCACCATTGTGGAGGCCGACACCATCGCGGTGGTCGACCAGGGGCAGGTAGTGGAACAGGGCACCCATCAGGCGCTGATCGAAAAAGGTGGCGCCTACGCGGCCCAGTGGCGGGTGCAGACCGGGCAGGCATAATTTGGAAGGCAACCCAACGACAATTCATTGATAGTAATTCGCATTTAGATTATCCTGCCGCTCTCACTTGGGGGGAATCTGAATGCCAGCGTTTTTTGAAGTTCGCGATCTTGCGGTGCGCATCGGCGACACCGACATCCTGCACCGGGTCAATATGACGTTCCAGGAGGGGCAGGTCACCGCTCTGCTCGGCCACAACGGTTCGGGCAAATCGACGCTTCTGAAAACCCTCGCCCGACAGATGACGGCCACCGATGGCGAGGTCGAGTTGCAGTCCCGGGCCAGCCAGAATTTCGGCGCCCGGGAATTTGCCCGCATCGTGGGCTACCTGCCCCAACACCCGCCCGCTACGGATGGGTTGACAGTTCGCGAACTGGTTGCCCTTGGCCGCTACCCCTGGCGCGGCCCGCTGGGGCGCTACACCGACGAAGACCAGCACCTGATCGACCAGGCCATTGCCGATACGGACCTGCGCCCCTTCCAGCATCGATCCGTGGATACTCTGTCTGGCGGCGAGCGTCAGCGAGCCTGGATTGCCATGCTGCTGGCCCAACAAACCCGCTGCCTGCTGCTGGATGAGCCCATCTCAGCGCTGGATGTGAAACACCAGGTCGAAACCCTTCGGCTTGTTCATCAACTGGCCGAGCAACGGGAGCTCACCGTGGTGGTCGTGCTTCACGACGTAGACCTGGCAGCGCGCTTCTGTGATCGACTGGTGGCTCTGAAAGCGGGCCGGGTCGTTGCTGACGGTTCGCCCAAGGACATCATGGACAGCCAGGTGCTGGAAAGCATTTATGGCGTTGGCATGGGCGTGATGGAGCGGGCACCCGGGCAGTGGGTGTCTTATGTTCATTGATACCCGGCGCGCCAGGCGCATCGCAGCTGTCTGTTGGCTGCTGTTTACCTCATCAACCGCCCACGCCGGCTCCTGGCAACACGAGGGCGGCACGCTGACGCTGGATGAACCACCCAAGCGTATTGTGACTCTGAATTGGGCCGCTACCGAATCGCTGTTACTGTTGGACGTAGCGCCTGTTGGCGTCGCTGATCTGACAGGCTATCGCACCTGGGTGAAGGAACCAGCGCTGCCGGAGGGCATCGCCAACGTGGGTACCCGCGTCGCCCCAAGCCTGGAAGCTATTGCCGAGCTGAAGCCCGATTTGATCGTCACCAGCTCGGAAATGGCTCTAATAAGCCCTACACAAATTGGGAGATATATCATGAAAGGCTGGCTTTTTCTTGTTATCGCAATAGTTGGCGAAGTAATCGCAACATCCGCATTAAAATCTAGCGAGGGCTTTACTAAGCTTGCCCCTTCCGCCGTTGTCATAATCGGTTATGGCATCGCATTTTATTTTCTTTCTCTGGTTCTGAAATCCATCCCTGTCGGTGTTGCTTATGCAGTCTGGTCGGGACTCGGCGTCGTCATAATTACAG
>NZ_JAWOUJ010000041.1:0-3318 GCF_033339315.1 Vibrio sp. 661
TACTTCGCCAACTATTGCGATAACAAGAAAAAGCCAGCCTTTCATGATATATCTCCCAATTTGTGTAGGGCTTATTATGCACGCTTAAAAATAATAAAAGCAGACTTGACCTGATAGTTTGGCTGT
Source organism: Vibrio sp. 661 (assembly GCF_033339315.1). Lineage (NCBI taxonomy): Bacteria > Pseudomonadati > Pseudomonadota > Gammaproteobacteria > Vibrionales > Vibrionaceae > Vibrio > Vibrio sp. 661. Next base: position 127 of record NZ_JAWOUJ010000041.1, read on the forward strand.
GAGCAATTATGTGCTTAGTGCATCTAACGCTTGAGTTAAGCCGCGCCGCGAAGCGGCGTCGGCTTGAACGAATTGTTAGACATTATTTGCCGACTACCTTGGTGATCTCGCCTTTCACGTAGTGAACAAATTCTTCCAACTGATCTGCGCGGGAGGCCAAGCGATCTTCTTCTTGTCCAAGATAAGCCTGTCTAGCTTCAAGTATGACGGGCTGATACTGGGCCGGCAGGCGCTCCATTGCCCAGTCGGCAGCGACATCCTTCGGCGCGATTTTGCCGGTTACTGCGCTGTACCAAATGCGGGACAACGTAAGCACTACATTTCGCTCATCGCCAGCCCAGTCGGGCGGCGAGTTCCATAGCGTTAAGGTTTCATTTAGCGCCTCAAATAGATCCTGTTCAGGAACCGGATCAAAGAGTTCCTCCGCCGCTGGACCTACCAAGGCAACGCTATGTTCTCTTGCTTTTGTCAGCAAGATAGCCAGATCAATGTCGATCGTGGCTGGCTCGAAGATACCTGCAAGAATGTCATTGCGCTGCCATTCTCCAAATTGCAGTTCGCGCTTAGCTGGATAACGCCACGGAATGATGTCGTCGTGCACAACAATGGTGACTTCTACAGCGCGGAGAATCTCGCTCTCTCCAGGGGAAGCCGAAGTTTCCAAAAGGTCGTTGATCAAAGCTCGCCGCGTTGTTTCATCAAGCCTTACGGTCACCGTAACCAGCAAATCAATATCACTGTGTGGCTTCAGGCCGCCATCCACTGCGGAGCCGTACAAATGTACGGCCAGCAACGTCGGTTCGAGATGGCGCTCGATGACGCCAACTACCTCTGATAGTTGAGTCGATACTTCGGCGATCACCGCTTCCCTCATGATGTTTAACGCCGCCATAAGTTGCGGCTTTGTAGTTGATTGTTTTGTGGTAGCGTAGCGTTAAGCCACAAAACAAGCGACGGAAAAGCCGTCAACTTGATGGCCTTGTTAGCCTTATCAGCGCGACTGTGATGTATAAACGTCAAAAATTGAACGACCAATTTTAACAATCGCATCATTTCGCTCTGCCATTGAAGCCTGTGTTTGAGCTAGATAGATGCTCACAATAATTGGGGCTTGATGCTCACTCCACACAACTGCTGTAATACTCCGAGCACCAAATCCGCCAGCACCTGAACGATCCGCAATGTTCCATCCCGCCGGCAATACTGAACGTAGTAAATTACCAGTGACTTGATTGTTCACCATCCAAGACTCTAATTTTTTTTTGTTCATTTCAGATAGCGCTGAACCAAATAAAAATTTATTCAAAGTACTGGCTATTGCCTTAGGAGTTGTCGTATCCCTCAAATCACCGAGCTTACCTTCATTTAAATCAGGCTCAATACGGTCTAGACGAGTCTCTTTGTCCCCAATTTGTCTTAAAAAATCAGTAACGCCTTTGGAGCCACCTACAGCACTTAGGATGATATTTGCCGCAGTATTATCACTTGTAGTCATAGTTGCGAAGCACGCATCATCGAGTGTGATTGCCTGCCCTACTTGCTTTTCTATTACAGGGGAATAGGTCACAAGATCTGCTTTCTTAATCTCGACTGTACTATTGGGATTAACTTTTCCTTGCTCAGCATCATATAGTAATTTAGCGCAAGCTATTGTTTTAAAAGTACTTGTCAACGGGAAGCGCTGATTGCCATTGTAATCCCAGTATTCTCCATTTTGAGTATCAAGAACGGAAACACCTATACGAGCAGAAAGAGAAACTTCAATTGCCTTAACGTCTTGTTCAACTTGCCGAAACTTTGAACTACTTGCAAAAGCATAAAAGATACGCTATTCTTAGCATTTGCTCCATGTCTCAATGCATTAAAAGATTACAAACGCATATAAGGTTACTTAAGATAAATGTCTCTACTTAGTCGCTATGAACAACTTAATTTGATTCAATGTAATAGACGTTACAAGCTCATAATTGCACATTTTTAATGACGTTCAGAGGTCGTCAATAATGAATTTTCTGATAAAAAATATTCTGCTCATTACTCTTTTTGTTCCTTTTGTAACAGCAGCAAACAATACAGACACTAAAACGCTGGAGGTTAAACAATTAACCGATAATATCTATCAGCATATCTCATATAAACATGTTGAGCCTTGGGGGTTTATTGGCGCGTCTGGCTTAATTGTAGTCGATGGAGATGCGGCATACCTGATTGACACTCCTTGGACGACCAAAGCAACCAATCAACTTATTGAATGGATTGAAGATAGAGGTCTCGTACTAAAAAGCGCAATAGTAACTCACTTTCATGAAGATGCGAGTGGTGATTTACCACTTTTAAATGATTTAAAAGTTAACACTTATGCCACTTCACTCACTAATCAACTTCTTAAACTCAATAACAAAGAAATTTCGAATACTGAAATATCGAGCAATGAACTCAAAATTTTCAACGGCATTGCGACAGTGTATTATCCTGGCCCAGGCCATACTGAAGATAACATCGTTGTTTGGTTACCGAATGAAAAGCTATTATTTGGCGGTTGCTTTGTTAAAAGCCTCCGTAATAAAAGTCTAGGTTACACTGGAGATGCAAATATAGGCGAATGGTCGAACTCTATTCAAAGAGTGCTGCAACGCTATCCAGATATAGTCACTGTAGTGCCTGGGCATGGTCAGGTTGGAGACGTTAGTTTACTCCTTCATACACAAAAATTAGCATCATCCGATAAGACTTCTGACAAATAGACAAATAAAGCAAAGGAAAAATAGTGGAGCTAAGAGGTAGTAGAATAAAACTATCACCATTTGATAGTTCAGATAGACAGTTGTTCATAGAAATATCAATGTGCCCCATTATGATGGAGCATGTGTATGAGCCTCTAACTTATCAAGAAGCTGTGGCAGCGTTTGAGTTAAAATCTCAATCTTGGCAGTTTGAAAGTGATCACTGGCTTTCATTTGGTATTGAGGACATATCATCAGGAGAAAAGCTGGGCAGTATTGGATTGAAGGTCATTAATCACAAGGCGCGAATAGCCGAAGTAGGTTACATGATTAAGCAAAGTGCTCAAGGCAGGGGAATTGCTGGAGAAGCTTTAACATTAATTAAGCAATTTGGGTATAGGAAGTATAAACCACCTTTTTGCTCCTCATCCGAAGTATCTTACCTGAAATTCCCTCACTCGTTTACCGC
>NZ_JAWOUJ010000042.1:0-2068 GCF_033339315.1 Vibrio sp. 661
CCCTTTAATCTTCAACCTTGAATCTTTGTTCGCTGTTAACAGCAAGCCTCACGACTTTTATCGTGCAAGCGTGTAATGTCGTCTTGGTATTCTTGCTTCAAGCAATTCGATGCTACTAAGTCTTCAATCAACTTGCGCATCCATCCTGGCAATTGCTGCGATAACTCGTAGTACACCCATTGTCCCTGACGCTTATCGACTAAAATGCCACTCGATCTTAACTGAGCAAGATGACGAGAAACTTTCGGCTGACTCTCTTGCAATGCAAACGCCAAATCACCTACGCAAATTTCTCCTTCGCGGGCCACCAGCATTAAGCAGCGCACACGAGTCTCGTCAGATAAAAGCTTGAAAAACTGATGTGGAAGCATAGTTAACATACCTATATATGGATATGCGTATATGTTTATTTAATTGTGCCAAGGCGTCAAGAGCCACGCCCTTGCCTTCATAAAAGTTTCATACTAATAGAGAGAATTAGACCGTGACGACGCTTTGGCTCCAGCGAACCGCTTCACTTAACGAGGCTTTGACTTCATCGAATGACAAACCCAACTGACCCGAGAGCTTTTCGACGCCATGCCAATCAGCTCGCTCGTAGCATTCTTCTAGCGAGATCAGCACGCCGTACTCACCCTTACGATGCAGTAATGCTTGCTGCACAGAATCACTCAACGGCAGTTGCTTCACCAAGGCTTCGATCGATAAGTCGAGCATGGCATCTAAGATCGACAATAAGCCGATCATAAAGCCTTGCTCATTGAGATGAGAAAAAGGTTGGTAACGCGACATCAGCTCACAGAACTGGGCACGTTGCAAAGAGAGGTTGTACAACTCACGCGGTTTGTTGCTTGAGATGTAAGACGCCACCACCAAAGAGACAAATTGCTTCAGCTTGTCTTGACCAAGGTAAATCAGCGCCTGACGGAACGAGCTGATTTCCACCTCTAATGTGGTGATCTGGGTATTCACAAAACGCAGTAACTTGTACGACAAGGCCACATCTTGCGTAATGATGCTTTCAATGCGGTCAAAATCCGGCTCTGGCGCGCAGACTTCCCGAAACAGTTGTAACGCTAACACCTGCTCCGGACTGACGTATTTGGTTTGCGACACCAATGGCTTGCTAAAAAAGTAGCCTTGAAAGAATTTAAAACCCGCCGCTTTGGCTTGCTCAAACTCTTCTGCGGTTTCGACGCGTTCCGCTAAAAAGTGATATTTGACGCGCTTAGCGAGGTGGGTTTTAACCAGCTCACACGCTTTTTCTAGCCCCATCGCCATGATATCGAGTTTAACGATGTGCACATAAGGTAAGAAGCGACGCCACTCCGGCGTTAAAGTGAAATCATCCAGCGCGATCAAATAACCTTCTCGATATAACTCGCGAATTGCATCGAGAAGATCATCGGTAGGTTGGCAAGTCTCTAAGACTTCTACGACGATTTTGTTTTTTGGCAAGCTGCGAGGCAAACGGCGTACCAAGCTCTGATGAGGAAAGTTGATGAAGCATCGCGAAGACGCAATCACTGGGTTAGTACCCAGTGATAGAAAGTTCTCGACGATTAATCGGTATGTCGCTCGGTTTGATTCGATATGAGCGGGATAGGCGTTGCTTTCTCCATCTCTAAATAACAATTCATAACCCAGCGTCTGTCTTTTACGGTTAAAAATCGGCTGACGAGCGACATACGTTGTATTCATGCGATAGAACTACCTATAAATGGCTTAGGATTTTGCAGCCGCTAATAATGCGCCACAACCCATAAACATTGAACCGAATACTTTGTTAATTTTACCCATGATCTTGTCTGAACGGATAAAGCGTCCCATCTGCGCCGCTAACGTGGTGTAACCCAACATTACGCACGCATCAATCACCACTGTCGTCACCCCTAGCGCCAACAATTGCGTCAGTTGGGCTTTTGCAGGGTCGATAAACTGTGGGAACAACGCCACCAAAAAGACGATCGATTTAGGGTTAGTCAGGTTAATTAAAACGGCTTTATACAATAATGCGCTACCTGACATCTCTTTGTGACTCTCATTGGCAATCAAGCCGGAAGTATCA
>NZ_JAWOUJ010000043.1:0-2059 GCF_033339315.1 Vibrio sp. 661
CTGTAATTATGACGACGCCGAGTCCCGACCAGACTGCATAAGCAACACCGACAGGGATGGATTTCAGAACCAGAGAACATGTCATTGTACTGGAAGGCGCATTACAACTGCGGCTGGGGGATGAGTGGCACACCGTTTCTGCCGGGGAATCCCTGCGCTTCCATGCGGATATCCCGCACGCTTACGCCAATCCCGGTAAGGCCATTGTGACACTGCATAATCTGATCCATTATCCGCGCCCGGCGGACAAATAAAAAAGCAGGGTATAATAAATATACCCCGCTTTGACTTAACGGATCGTCTTACTTTATTTGTAAAATAAAACCAAAATAAATATGTGTTAAGCTTAACTTATTATATATCATCCTTATACCAACCGGGATGATATGTTTATACTGAACAGAAAAGCATGCCATTCAGAATACTATCTTCTGTTATATATGGCGGTTTATTTATTGTTTAATTACACACACTCAGGCATATCACTATGCTATCGTGATGTTTTCACTGGTGTTGTTACTACTGCCTTTACGGCATTTTGGTGTTGTTCAAAATGACTGTCGCAGCAGTCTTTCTGGTGTCTTAAATACTATTATTATAACTGCATCTGGTGTTGTTAATATTATTGTTACTGCTTACTTTATTATTATTGCTGTCAGTCTTTGCTGTTTCTTTTTTATTAAGGGTATTACCAAACTGCGGGGGCATTATCGTACAGTGATCCTGAACCATTCTGAAACGAAATTACAGATTACGGTTAAAATATAAAAAAAAGCCACCATTCCTGCCGGATACGGTGGCTTAAATACAGAATTAATTAATTTATTTCAGTATGTTATCACACATCAGCTGAAGTGTATTAATAAACCGTGCTGCATGAAAGCCATCACAGACTGCATGATGAACCTGTACAGAAACAGGTAATAATACGCGGTCACCTTCCTGCTGAAACTTTGCCATCGTAAAAACCGGGGCAAAATAATCATCATTTCCGGTGATGTTCAGGTTAAATCCGTCAAAACTCACCCACGGTAATGATGATATATTCAGGTGATTCTCCGGTAAATTTCCCTGCGGAAACAATCTGGTATCATGCTGATATTCTGCCGTTACCGCATTATAACCTGCCATAAACTCACTGAGATCCGGAAAATAACGGCAGGACAGTGCAGAGAATGTTTCGGTTTCTTTATGAAAGACAGTAAAGACCGGGTCTGACTGGTCCCAGTAAATAAGTTCATTGTCTTTCAGTGCCATCCGGAACTCCGGAAACTGATTAACAGCCCGGGAGATCAGGTAAATCATCAGCGGATAAAACTTATAACCTGTCTCCGCCAGTGCGGTACGCAAAGCGGTAATATCGAGTTTGGTGGTCAGGCTGAATCCGCATTTATTCTGCTGACGATAAAGGGCAAAGTGTTCCCTGCGATTCCAGGTATTCAGGTCAATCCGGGTAAAATTCATGGTTATTCCTTCTGATTAATAGTGAAAAATATTAATAATCAGAAGGCAGTCTGGTTGTCTCAATGGGTAACATTCCGTCCTCCGTAAGCTGTTTGGTATTCAGTAATAATACCCTATACGGGCTTAATCTGTATTAAGCCCGGCTTTATTTATTCCGGCCAATCATCCGCAAACACATAGCGGATCAGTTCTGCGGATTCACGGGGCGGTGCTCTCAGCACATCCGCCATTAAATCAATCTCCATCTGACAGGTTTGCAGCTTGTCTTCCGCCGGTACATACGGATCATCCGTCAGGAAACTATCGCCGTATTTATCCATCGACCCCTGTATTTGTGCCGAAAATAAAGTCACGGTACTCTCCGGAGGCCTTTTTCATATCCGGCGGGCCTGACACTTCCGGATGCAGCACACGAAAACAGAAGTCACCGGAACACGCCATTCTGAGAAAACTGTCACTAATCTGTTTTATTCCGCAAACAGAAAACCACCGGATAACCGGGGTATAGGAAGTATAAAGGGTATAGGAAGTATAAACCACCTTTTTGCTCCTCATCCGAAGTATCTTACCTGAAATTCCCTCACTCGTTTACCGC
>NZ_JAWOUJ010000044.1:0-2012 GCF_033339315.1 Vibrio sp. 661
CCTTACTCATAGCGAACTCCTTTCACTGCATAATTCCAATCGGCTTTTCCTTGCCACAAATAAAACTGACTGACACAAATCAGGCTCAACATGATTGCAGCACCCAGGTTATGAGCCACTGCGATGTAAATCGGTAACTGAAACACCACGTTGCTAATACCAAGCGTAATCTGGCAAGCCAGCGCCATCCCAAGCCACATACCGACTTTCTGTGAATGGTGCGAGTCTTGTTTCATCAACACCACACAATACGTCAGGACAACCACTGCGGTGACCATCGCGCCGATTCGATGAGAGACATGAATTGTCATCCTCGCGGGGTATTCCAACACACCAAATTCATAATTGTCGTGCCCCGTTTGCCAGAAAGAGAACGCCTCTTTCCAATCCAAGTAGTTCATCCAATCTCCTTCGCAAATGGGCAACGTTGTACACATCAAAGCCGCGTAGTTTGATGAAGTCCAACCGCCGAGCAGAACTTGGGAGAACACAATCAAAAAGGCAAACACCGAAAACAACCTAACCGACCGAGAGGAGGGGGAAAAATAAAGATTGTCTCTCGCTTTCAGTTGGCAATAAAACACCGCTTGCAGCGCGAGTAAGGTGAACCCACCAAGCAGATGAAGCATGACAATGACAGGCATCAGTTTTAGAGTCACCGTCCACATACCTAACATCGCCTGCCCCACAACCAAAAAGCTGAGCAGAATAGGAATGGATGGGTTCACGCGTTCAGTTCGAATAGCAATAACGGTAATAGCAAAAATCACCATGCCGAGTGTTCCAGCAAAATAGCGATGAATCATCTCTAGCCACGCTTTTTCATGCTCAATCTCGCGTTCTGGAAAATTGATGTTGGCGCGCAGAACATCGTCTTCATGGTGTGGTACAGAAAAGTGACCATAACACCCCGGCCAGTCAGGACATCCCAAACCCGCATCCGACAAACGGGTATAGGCACCCAACATGATGACGACTAACGTCAGGCACAAACTTAATCTAACCAACTTTGTTAACGTCATGATGCGCTCCCTATCCCACTCGCGACAATTTGAGCAACTTACGCAAATCCGCCAGCATATCTTTGCTGAGTTTGACCAAATCTTCGTTTGGCTCTGCGGTGTACGACATCACCAGCTGCCCCAGAGGATCCACAATCAGCACTTGCCCTTGTTGCACTTTTGCCGCCACGTTCTCATTCATCGCCATGGTTTCCATCGGCATTTCTATCGTGTCTGATGTTGTAGAAGTCCACAAAACTGGCACAACGCGTTCTTGATACTTGCCTAAAGCAACATGGCTTTGTTTGAGTAAATAGAGCTGTCTTTGACATTGGCTGTCGCAAGAATCAGGCACCACATAAGCCAGTTGCCAACCGTGCACCGCCGGTGGAGCAGATTGGCCTAACTGCGCTAACGTTGTGTACGGTTCGATGAGCTTTCCTCGGTTTGTCACGCCCGTTTCGTACCAGCCTTGCGCCAAAATCAACTTTGCAACAATCGCTGGTAAGGCGAATAAGCAAATCAGTGCGATCAGCACAAACCGCCCTTTTGTAACTTGAGATGTCATGCCTCACCTCCTTGTGATGCCGCTTTTCTAAACCATCGAATACACACAACCATTGTGAGCAGTAAGAACACGCCAGCCATCACAAACCACTGTACGGCATACCCAAAATGCTTCGCGCTCGTGAGTGGAAGTGGATTCCAAGGAAATGGATATGCCCAGTTTTCTAGGTTGTCTGGCTGCAACACAGCCGGCATCAGCTCTACATTTAACAACTCATTGAGCTCGGAAATATTGAGGTTTTGGACTCGAATCCCCTCTCCCATTTCTGGCATCAATTCTGAGCTTAACGGATTCATTGATTTGCGATACAAACGTCCGGTTACGTTTGTGGGGCTCGTCAACGTCGTTACGGTTGGTAAAGAATCACGAGTTCGCCGCCCTTCGACGAAACCCAATTCTAAAAGCGCTAAGGTTATTGGATCCTGACCGACAGAAACCACTTG
>NZ_JAWOUJ010000045.1:0-1964 GCF_033339315.1 Vibrio sp. 661
GTTCGTCCAGCGTTCAAAACCGTTTGGATGGGCAAAGGTATTGAGTGCAACGTGGATCTTTTTGTTGTGGTCATGCACATATTGCACGGCCTTTTCTAGCTTTTTACCGTTGAAGTTCAAACCAGCAAAGTGACGCGCGTTGGTATCGTCTTTGAAGCCGATGTACACGGCATCTGCACCGCAATCAATCGCGGTTTTTAGCGCAGGCAGGTTACCCGCAGGACACAAGAGTTCCATATGCTCACAATCATAGAGAAGGAAAAGGTGCCCGCATTTTATGAAGAATTATGAATAGCTAATTTGACCTAAGTTAGGTTTAGCTCAATAAACTCAATATTTACCCCTTGAGAGTAGGGGTAAAGGTTTGATTTGGCGACGTAGGGGGATCAGTTTTTGTGGCGGCGGTTTTGCACAAACAACTCTTCGATTTCATGTTTTGGTTGAGGTCGGTAGAAATGAAAACCTTGAATCGAGTTACATTGAAGGTTGGAAAGTAAAGTAGCTTGCTGATGCGTTTCTACGCCTTCTGCAACGACCGTTAGTTCCAAAGATTTGCCCAAGTTGATGATGTTCTCGATGACGGTCACCTGTTTTGGCAGGGCATCAATGTCATTAATGAATGCTCGGTCGATTTTTAGTTCATCAATCGGGAAACGAGCTAAATAAGACAGCGACGAGTACCCAGTACCAAAGTCGTCGATCGATAAAGCAAAGCCCAGCTTTTTAATCGCATTCAGCATTTGCAGCGTATGTTCGCTGTCACTCATCACCGCGCTTTCCGTTAGCTCAAACGTGATGCAACTTGGATCAAGTTCGGTTGTGCGCAGCAGCTTCTCCATAAAGTCGATCAACTGAGGGTTGCCAAACTGTTCTGGAGACAGGTTGATCGCGACGCGACCCGGCAAAATGCCTTGTTGTTTCCAGCGTTTTACGGTGTTGAATACATCACGCATCACCACGCGGCCCAGATGCTCAATCAAACCTGCTCGTTCCGCCACAGGAATAAATGATCCTGGGCTAATGTAGCCCTCAACCGGATGTTTCCAACGTACTAAAGCCTCAGCGCCATTGATACTGAAATCACGGGCGTTCACTTTGGGTTGATACCAAACTTCAAGACCATTTTGCTGCAGGGCTTTTTGCAGTTCGATTTCGAGCCACAAACGCATACGCGCTTCTTTGTTCATTTGGTCATTGAATTTGATCAGACGGTTTCGTCCGCGATCTTTGGCTTCGTACATCGCGGTATCGGCGTTTTGTAGCAAGATACGAGCATCCTGCCCATCTTCCGGATAGCGGACGCTACCAATTGAGCAGGCAAGACGTTTACTGAAATGGTGCAGATCAAAAGGTTGGTTTATCAAAGAAATAATGCGATCTGATAACACTTCTGCCATGCGCGAGTTTTCTGGCTCAGGAAGGATGATGCCGAACTCATCACCGCCAAGATGGCCGATGATCGCTTGGTTTGGCAGCAGTCGTTTTAAACGTGCAGAAACTTCTTGGATGACTTTGTCACCGATGTGATGACCCAGCGAGTCATTAATGTTCTTAAAGTTATCGATATCGAACACAGCCAATGCCACGTTCTTCTTCGTCATTTTATTACGCCAAACGGCCTGCATTCCTCTGCGGTTGAGCAGCCCTGTCATTGGGTCTCTTGCAGCAAGATCTTTAAAGTAGCGACGTTCGGTGTGCATGTTGACATAAAACAGTACTACGGTACTCAATACGTAAATAAAGACCGCGACCATGATGCTGTACTTTTCAAAGAACGTTAAATTCTTAATCTCGCTCCATAAGTTATATTCGTAATAAATACTGTGATTGGCACTCAAGCGCTCTTTTTCAATGGGCTTGATCCGCACGGCATCTTCAGGAATCGTTTGGAAATTGGAAACTAAGTGCAGCTTCCCGACAAGGTTTTCAGAAGTCGAGAGCAGCGCATCGACATCAAAATCAAT
>NZ_JAWOUJ010000046.1:0-1829 GCF_033339315.1 Vibrio sp. 661
CGTCCCGTGGACTCGGATTTACTTCGCCAGAAGGTCGTAGTGTGTACAGTTCGTGAGCGCGTAGACCCGCTTCATGACAAAGTTGTGTTGAGAGAGCATGTTGCTCGGTTTGGTTCTGAATGATCGCATTGACCTGTTCTGGCGTGTAAGAACGAGAGTTTTCAATAGTTTCTTTTTTAGATGTAGGAAGCTCTTTGGGTGGGTATAGTGTTTGATTGGGTTCTAACTTATGTGTGACATGCTGCATCATTGTTTGTATTGCCTGACGATCCATGTCGATTGTGCTTTGTTTACATTCGTGAGCGCGTAACTCTATGTAGTTTTTTGCTTGTTCTGGGGTTAGTTCTCTTAGAGAGCCAAGCTTGAACTCTTTCAGATAATCGCAACAGGTTTTCAATGCTTGTTCGTAGTTCCTCGCCGTTCCCACCGATTCTATGGCATTACCTTTCCCCTGCATTTCTTTCATGACAGAAGCGGCTTGTTTTTCTGATTTTGCGAAGTGCCCTTTAGCCATTGCGTGTTACTCCGATGGAATGGATATATCGGAGGATGGTACTGCGAGCTGCATATTGCTTGTGTTCAGTTTGGAGGTGCAGAGCAATCAGTTCTAAAGATGCGCCATGCTTGTACATTTTGGCGATTTCAGAACGGAACGGTTCAAGTTTAGAGGTGCGTTTCTTATAGTTTTTGCCTTTGCGTAAAGCACGGGTCTTTTTTGCAGCTTCGGTCGCTGCTACTGGATCAAAGCTCATAAAAATCTCGATGTGGGCGTAAGAACTAGCTAAATATTTTCGTAAAAATATCCAGACGGCATTGCCGTTCGCCAATTTTGCTTTTTTTCGTATAGCAAGGCCGACTGTTCACACCTTTTCACGTTCACTTTCCGCCAGTGAAGTGCGTACTGATTTTTGTGTTTCGCTGCTTTGAGAAGCACCGTTGGTATCAGTAATTAAAACCAACGTGTACGGTGTTAACTAGGCCGTACTCCCCTGAGGCAAAATCATTTTTTAGTTCTCTGACTAAGCGCGGATTTGATTTTCGCAGACCAAACCAAGGAGGTTGTAGAGGTCAGGTTCCTGCATAAGCAGCAGTGGGCTATGGAAATTCCATTGTGACATTTTCACGTTTTATCTGCAATATTGTTTTGTTGCAGGCTTTTTGTTGCGTGAAATTATATAAAAGCTTATTAAAGCTCGCGCTATGTGGAATTTTTAAATTCTACATAGCGCGAGTAGGCTCGCGAAATTTGCGAAAAGTACCGCCTGAATTGCGTAGCAACAGGGCGGTGCTTTGAGTGAATTTGACGGGGTTAGGGGCAGTAGCCCCTCACGAACTGACGCGCTGCGCTTGTCGCATCACTAGCCCAAGATAAACTGCAAGTTTATCCTGGGCCGGTGATGTGCATTTTGAACGCTAGGCGTTTTTGAGCTGCATGATCAAGAGCCAAACTTAGGAAACAAAACGCTGATGGTAAGGTGGATAAAAGAATCTATGAGAAAGAGGCTGTTATGTTTATTCGAGTTATTTTTACAGCATTATCATTTTGCGCTGTTTTCATTGTGGTGAGTGACAACATACCGGGTTGGGGGAATGCTTTGGGGTGGAGTTACATCTTGGGTATGTTGGCTCTGGGGGTAATAACATTGAAAGCCGAACAGCTCATGGCATGGTGTGATAAGCAATTAGCGAAAAAGAGAAAATGAAGAGGTATACTAGGTGTGTTAATAATTAACACATGGTGATTTTATGGCTAGAACAACAAGCGTCACAATCGGAGAATCTCTTGATTGTTTTATCGAAAGAATGATCGCAACAGGTCGTTATGGCTC
>NZ_JAWOUJ010000047.1:0-1720 GCF_033339315.1 Vibrio sp. 661
GCCAGTGAAACTCAAGTGGACATTGCAGAGCAAGCTTACACGCCTCAATTCGGTGTGGAAGTGATGTACGCCTATCGTCAAGCCAACAATATGAAAGGCGAACCTGCATCGGACTTGGTGAGCGCGTATCTAACAATGGACATTCCCCTGTTCACTGGCAATCGCCAAGACCGCAACTTAGCTGCCGCCCAGTATCAAGTGGGTGCCGCTCGCTCACAAAAAGATACGTTACTGACTCAGATGAACGCGAAGGTCAACACATTGCTGGTTGATCGCGCCAACTTGAGTCAGCGTTTAGAGCGTTATCAATCCACCTTACTTCCCCAAGTTCAAGCTCGTATTCACGCGGTAGAAAGGGGTTATCAAAACAATACCGCACAGTTTAAGGACGTGATCATGGCAAGCACAGACGAGCTGGCGCTAAAGATCGAACAGCAACGTCTTATTACCGATTTAAACATCGTAAACAGCAACTTAGCGGCATTATTGGGTGGTTTCGAATATCAAGTATCCACACCCAACATCACGCCTGAAGCAAGCGCGAACTAAAACAAAAATATGAGAGAACCCAAGCTTGGGGACGATGGCGAATGCACACCAATAAACAATCAACATCGCTGTCATGCCTCATGGGGAAAATAAGGAATTAGGAATGAGTTCAAATTCAATCAAGATAGCAACCATCGCTCTGCTTGTTGGCGGGGCACTAGGGTTTGGCGTTAATCAGTACCTATCTGGTGCAAACCACGACATGAGCGGCACAGGCGGTAGCACTGCAAGCAGCTCAAACGAGCCACTCTATTGGGTTGCGCCAATGGATCCAAATTACAAGCGCGACAAACCGGGCAAATCGCCAATGGGCATGGACTTGATCCCAGTGTACGCCGAAGATCTCGCGGGTGAACAAGACAAACCCGGCACGGTGAAAATTGACCCATCAGTTGAAAACAACTTAGGTGTAAAAACCGCTCAAGTCTCTTTAGAGCAACTTTCACCTCGGATTGAAACTGTCGGCTATATCGCGTTTGACGAAAGCCATTTGTGGCAAACCAACGTTCGCGTGGCGGGCTGGGTTGAAAAGCTTTACATCAATGCCGTGGGTGAAAAGGTCAACAAAGGCGACGTGCTGTTCACGCTGTATTCGCCTGAGCTAGTCAAAGCACAAGAAGAGCTGCTGAACGCCTACCGAACTGGGCGTAGTGGCCTAGTGAAAGGCGCGACAGAACGTTTGGTGACACTTGGTGTTGATCGTTCTCAAATCAAAGCCATTACTCAACGCGGGAAAGCATCGCAAACTATTGAAATTAAAGCTCCGGAAGATGGCGTCATCGCGAGTTTGAACGTTCGTGAAGGTGGTTACCTATCCCCTGCTCAAGCGGTGATCAGCGCGGGCCCACTTGAAAACGTATGGGTGGATGCCGAAGTGTTTGAGCGCCAAGCTCACTGGATGAAAGCAGGCAGCGACGCCACTATGACGTTGGATGCGATTCCGGGTAAAGAGTGGCAAGGCAGCGTCGATTATGTGTATCCAATTTTGGATCCTAAAACGCGCACGCTTCGTGTTCGTCTTAAATTCTCTAATCCCAATGGCGAGCTGAAACCGAACATGTTCGCCAATATTGCCTTACAACCTGTCAGCGACAACGCGGTGTTAACCATTCCAAAGTCTTCCGTTATCCGCTCGGGGGGTATGACTCGCGTCGTGCTGTCTGAGGGAGAC
>NZ_JAWOUJ010000048.1:0-1714 GCF_033339315.1 Vibrio sp. 661
ATGTCCTCCAGTTGGCACAGAGATGGACCTAATCATTGCCGCTTTCCCTTGGGGCTCTTACTTGGGTGAAGAAGCACTAGAAAAAGGCGTGGATGCGATGATTTCAAGCTGGAATCGCGCGGCACCTAACACCATCCCTACCGCTGCAAAAGCGGGTGGTAACTACCTTTCTTCACTACTCGTTGGTGGTGAAGCACGTCGTCATGGTTACGACGAAGGTATCGCACTGAGTGTTGACGGTTACTTGTCAGAAGGCGCGGGCGAGAACATCTTTGTCATCAAAGATCGCGTGATCACCACACCACCAGCAACCAGCGCTATCCTACCGGGCATCACTCGTGACTCGATCATGACCATTGCTCGCGATAAAGGTTACGAAGTCCGTGAAGCTAACATTGCCCGCGAAGCGCTATACCTTGCGGATGAAGTATTCATGACCGGTACCGCAGCAGAAGTTGTGCCTGTGGCAACCATCGACAAAATTGAAGTGGGCAGCGGTAAACGCGGTCCGATTACCAAAGAATTGCAAGAAGCCTACTTTGGCCTATTTAACGGCACCACGGAAGATAAGTGGGGCTGGTTAGACTATGTGTACCCAGAGCAGCAGTAAGAAGGATTTAAGAAATGCCAAAATATAGATCAGCTACCACCACACATGGTCGTAACATGGCGGGAGCTCGTGCGCTCTGGCGTGCAACCGGTGTAAAAGACGAAGATTTCGGTAAACCAATCATCGCCGTGGTGAACTCATTCACTCAGTTCGTACCAGGCCACGTACACCTTAAAGATTTGGGCCAACTTGTTGCTCAAGAGATTGAAGCGGCAGGCGGCATCGCAAAAGAATTCAATACCATCGCCGTCGATGATGGCATCGCAATGGGTCACGGCGGCATGCTTTACTCGCTGCCATCACGTGAATTGATTGCCGACTCGGTCGAATACATGGTTAATGCGCACTGTGCAGATGCCATGGTGTGTATCTCTAACTGTGACAAAATCACTCCAGGGATGCTGATGGCGTCAATGCGTCTCAACATTCCAGTTATTTTCGTATCTGGCGGCCCAATGGAAGCGGGCAAAACCAAGCTTTCAGACCAGATCATCAAGTTAGACCTTGTCGATGCCATGATCCAAGGTGCCGATCCAAAAGTGTCTGACGAACAAAGCGAACAGATCGAACGCAGTGCATGCCCAACGTGTGGATCGTGTTCAGGCATGTTCACCGCAAACTCAATGAACTGTCTGACAGAAGCTCTGGGTCTGTCTCAGCCAGGCAACGGCTCGCTGTTGGCAACGCATGCCGATCGTAAAGAACTGTTTATCAATGCAGGTAAACGCATCGTTGAACTCACCAAACGCTACTACGAGCAAGATGACGAAACGGCTCTACCACGCAATATCGCGACCAAAGCCGCATTTGAAAACGCGATGGCACTCGACATCGCAATGGGCGGTTCGACCAATACGGTGTTACACCTTTTAGCTGCGGCGCAAGAAGGTGAAGTCGATTTTGATATGACGGACATCGACCGCATGTCTCGCCAACTACCACACCTTTGTAAAGTGGCTCCTTGAACGCAGAAATACCACATGGAAGATGTACACCGTGCGGGTGGCGTTGTCGGTATCCTTGGTGAACTGAACCGTGCAGGTCTGCTGCACAATCAGTCTAAGACTGTCCTAGGACTGACTTGGGAAGAACAGCTAGCCAAAT
>NZ_JAWOUJ010000049.1:0-1681 GCF_033339315.1 Vibrio sp. 661
AGCGCTTGCTCTGGGGTAACCAACATCTTGGTAGAACTGGCCAATGGCGTTCAAGATCAGGAACACCGTGCTGAGTTACTAAAAAACCTAGCTGAGATCCATGATTCCATTTTGGCTCAATTGGAAGATGCGACAGAAGCCTCTTCAGAGGTGTACGGAATTTTAGATACCGTGACCAGCCTTGCAGAAGCCGCCTCAATTCAAGCAAACACCAAACTGACCGACCACCTTGTGGCATGTGGTGAGTTAATGTCGACGCACATTTTGGCGCAACTCATGCGAGAGCGTGGTATCAATGCAGTGCGATTTGATATTCGTGAAGTGCTAAGAACCGACGACAACTTTGGTCGCGCAGAACCGAATATCAAAGCCATTGCTCAACTAGCCCAAGAGAAGCTTATCCCTTTATGTCTTGATTCTGTCGTCATCACACAGGGCTTCATTGGCTCTGACGAAGAAGGCAATACAACAACGTTAGGCCGTGGTGGTAGCGACTACAGTGCAGCCTTGATTGCTGAAGGTGTGAAAGCATCTGGACTTGAAATTTGGACAGATGTTCCTGGTATTTACACGACCGATCCTCGCATCGCACCAAAAGCGTCACCAATCCCAGAGATCAGCTTTAGTGAAGCCTCTGAAATGGCTAACTTTGGCGCGAAAATATTACACCCATCAACACTGGTCCCTGCTCTACGTCATGATATCCCGGTTTTTGTTGGCTCATCCAAAGAACCAGAAAAAGGCGGCACGTGGATTCGTCATCAAGTCGAAAGCTCACCACTGTTCCGCGCCCTCGCTCTGCGTTGTAATCAAACGATGGTCACTCTACGTAGTGCGAACATGTTCCATGCGTACGGCTTCTTAGCAAAAGTATTTGAGATTTTAGCCAAGCACAAAATTTCGGTAGACCTTATCACCACATCAGAAATCAGTGTGTCACTCACACTGGATCAAACTGATACCTCAGGAGGCGCACCACAACTTCCTCAAGCAGCACGTGAAGAGTTGGAAGAGTTGTGTAAGGTCGAAGTAGAACATGACCTTTGTTTGGTAGCCTTGATTGGTAACAAGATGAGTGAACGTAAAGGCTATGCGAAGCAAGTGTTTGGTACGCTAGAAGATTTGAACTTACGCATGATCTGTTATGGAGCAAGCCCTCATAACCTGTGCTTCCTTGTGAATGAGTCGGTGGCGAAGCAAGCCATTCAGAAGCTGCATACAGAGCTCTTCGAACAATAATATTGGTTTGTTCCTCAAGTGACCACTACCGTGGTTCAAAAAGCATAACGTGGTTTTTGAGGGAACAACGACAAATTAAAGGGCTGCACATTGGCAGCCCTTTTTATTGCTTGTTCACTTGATTTAGCCGTTAATGTTTGGCCCCAACCATTTTTCAGCTTCGATCCTATCCCAACCTTTACGATCTGCATAACTCTCTAACTGATCGTCTTGGATCTGAGCGATCGCAAAATAGCGAGAGTCTGGATGTGAGAAATACCAACCGGACACTGATGCCCCCGGATACATTGCATAGCTCGTTGTTAGAGACATACCGATGTTCTCTTCAACATTCAGTAACTCCCAAAGCGGGCCTTTCTCTGTATGCTCAGGACAAGCTGGGTAACCCGGTGCAGGACGAATCCCTTGGTACTTTTCACGGATGAGCTCATCATTCGATAGA
>NZ_JAWOUJ010000050.1:0-1614 GCF_033339315.1 Vibrio sp. 661
TGAAGTCACTTGTGGCAGCTTCGGTGTTTGAAACGCACGAATCTGCGAATAAAAGTCCTTCTTTAACTGCAATATAACTGAATCCACTGCGTACACCTACTGTTGTTCTTTTATTACTTCTCCAGCTCAAATTTTATCGTTAGCTTTATACTGGAGGCTTCATAAATTCCAAAAAATGATAACACTCTGCTTGTTATATGCACAATTTATTTTCCATACTGGAATAATGGTCACATTAATTTCGCTTGATTAGTCGGATCGAAAATAGAGCAAAAAAGATCAAAAATATAATAGGAAAGATCCACAATAGCGCAGTTGAATAATTAAATGGAGGTTGATACAGAACAATATTTCCATATCGTTCAACCAAATAATCTTTTACCTGCTGATCGGAGCTACCTTCATTGACCATGGTATAGACCTTTAACCGAAGATCTTTAGCCGCTGGCGCATTGGACTCAATCAAGTTCTGGTTTTGGCATTGTGGGCAGCGCAATGTCTTAGCGAGCGAGGTTGCTCGTTGTTGCACTTCTACAGATTGAAATTCAAAAAGACCAACGTTCTGCTTAATTTCAGTCCCATTGCTCGCAGGAGAATATAATGCAAGTGCAAAAACGGTAATAAATATATATTTAAATAGCGCCATTAAAATACCTAGAAAATATTGAGTTCCATTTGTCGATCGTGATTGCTCCCCGATATTTGATCAAAACCTTGCCATTTTGATCAATAAGATAAGTTTCTGGTGTACCTATCACTCCCAGCTCAACCGCCAATTCGCCATTTGGGTCACTAATCACGTCTTGATAAGGATTGTTTTTAGAGCTCAAGTAGTTTTGAGCGGCAGAGTTATTATCTCGATAATTCAAACCAATGATCGGCACTCCCGCATCCGCTATCTGCAAAAGTGTTTCATGTTCTTTCTTACAGATCCCACACCATGACGCCCACACATTCAGCAACTTATAGCCATTGTCTTGAAACAACACCTGAGTGACCTCTTTTCCAGAGATAACCGATACAGCGCTGAAATTTGGAACCATTAGCGTGCTTTCCTTTGCTTGCTCAACGTGGGGACGGTCAGATAACGCCGCAACGACCACGACTGAAAAGACGGCAACAACAATAAATAACCCGAATAGTTTAGGCATAGTTTTCGGTGACATTCACGGCCCTCTTTCTTTTGCGATACACAGCCGTCAGTGCGCCAAACACCGCTATCAAACCGCCTGACCATATCCACCAAATCCCCGCCCGGTACTGAACTTTTATCGCATAAGCGTTTGTGCCAACTTTATCCCCCAACGTCAGATAATAGTCTCCGTGCCATAAACTCAGAATCGCGGGCTCAGTCATGTTCATTACTCGCACGGGATAATGGCGTTTTTCAGGTTGTAATACATAGCGAGTCTGATCATCAAGGCGCAAAATGATCCTTGCTTGTTCTGCGGTGTAATTTGGCCCTATTACCCAATCCATACCTTGATAATCGATACCAATGTTTGCTCTTTGATGTGAAACACCTGGCTCTACTCGCAAGTTGTATTGGAACGAGTATTCACTGTTGAAGACAGCTCCTACAACGGCTAAAGAAAAACCGACGTGTGCTAACAC
>NZ_JAWOUJ010000051.1:0-1608 GCF_033339315.1 Vibrio sp. 661
ACCACATGAAATCAGGGGTGAGGGCGTCAAAGTTAAACATACTTTGGGACATATAAACAAAAAGGCTCATTACTGAGCCTTTTTCCATTAATTATCGACGTTGTCGTTACAGCTTTTTGATAAACCGACTTTCAACTTCGATAGTGAATTCGTTGCTCTTATCGGTGAGTATAAACTGAATTGTGGTGATCGCAGAGTTTAGCTTGTCAGGATCGGCACCAAGGCTCATTGGCAAGTTCAACACTTCCCCTGGCTCAACTTGAATCGTTTGTTTGCCGTACCAACTCACATCGCTCAATCCTTTTACATCCAGATTGTATTCTTGGACTTGTTGAGTTTTGTTGATCACTTTTAGGGTGTAGGTGTTTTCTACTTCGCCAGCGCTGTTCACGCGGAACAGTTGGTTACGGTCGCGAATCACGCTCATGCCTGCAGGATCGACGGCGGCGATTTGAGCGAAGAACAGACCAATCATCACCAAGAGTACCGCGCCGTAGCCCAGTAGCTTAGGTCGCATCACTTTGGTGTGTTTGCCCGATAGACGGTGTTCTGTGGTGTAGCTGATTAAGCCTTTTTCGTAGCCCATGCGATCCATGGTGTTGTCACACGCATCAATACAAGCGCCACAGTTAATACATTCATACTGCAAGCCGTCACGGATATCGATGCCAGTTGGACACACCTGCACACACAGATCACAGTCAATACAGTCACCTAAGCCCAGTTGTTTTGGATCGGCTTTACGTGAACGCGGGCCGCGCTTTTCACCACGTTTGGTATCGTAACCGACGATGAACGTGTCTTTGTCGAACATCGCTGATTGAAAACGCGCGTAAGGACACATGTGAATACACATGATTGAGCGCATCCAACCTGCGTTGCCGTAAGTACAGATGGCAAAGAACATGACCCAGAATACTGGCCAGAAGTTCGCGTTGAAGGTGAAGAAATCAATCACCAGCTGTTTCATCGGCACAAAGTAACCAACAAAGGTGAATCCTGTGGCGAGTGCGATAGCAAACCAAGCGATGTGCTTGAGTGTTTTACGCATGGCTAAGTTGGCGGTGAGTTTATTGGCGTCTTGTTTGCGACGTTTATTCGCGCTGCCTTCGAGTTTTTCTTCAAACCAGATGTACATGAAGGTCCACACGGTTTGCGGGCAGAGATAGCCACACCAGACTCGGCCTAAAAAGGTGGTAATGAAGAACAGGCCAAACGCTGCGATCACAAAGAGCAAAGCGAGTAGGGTCAGATCTTGCGGATAAAGCGTGGTGCCGAAAAAGTTGAACTGCTGGTTGCCAATATCAAGCAAGATCGCTTGTCGCTCGCCGTATGGGATCCACGGTACCAAAGCAAACAGTAGCAGTAAGAACCAACCACCGTAGCGACGCAGTTTTTGGTAAGTCCCTTTACTTTCTCGAACGTAGATGCGATTGCTTGGGTTAAAACGATCCCCGTTTCCTTTATGGGTTTTCGGGTTGAAAGTCTTGGGAGTCACATCTTTGATATCGATCTTGTCCTGACTCATGCACTCATCCTTCTTAGGCTTTTTTATAATGTACGGCGGCATTTCTGGTGATGTCGCTCTGTGACATTGCTATTAATTAT
>NZ_JAWOUJ010000052.1:0-1601 GCF_033339315.1 Vibrio sp. 661
ACAAAATGTTGTCTCTGTAAGCTGCAAAATCAGGGTTATGACTGATCTCTACGATCGAAACCATAGGCACAAACCAACATGCAATGGTCAAAAGCATGAACACTGGGCCCAGTAATAGCTTCCACGAAACCGCATCTTCAAAATGGTGTCTGCCAGAAAAATGCAAAAACAAAACGGGTATCAAAAACAACGCGGGAAGAAATCCAACACCTTTTGTAATAATGCCAAGACCCATAAACACCCAAGCCAAGCAATACCAAACCCAGTTGGTCTTAATATAGAAGTGTCGCAACAGCCCATACATGGAGATGGTGATCCACGCGGCTACCATCGCATCAATTTGCGCCGCTTTTGCTTGAATAATAAATTGTGGAGCAAGCAATAGTAGAAAGCCCACATTTCGAGCAGTTTTGACATTCCACAGCTTTGCAGAAATATCGTAACAGCACACCAAAGCAATTAGGCTGACAATCGCATTAGGTAACATGAACGTTGCTTTTAGGCTGCCGGTCAACCAATAAAAAGCCGCCATTGACCACATAAATACTGGCGGTTTATCGGGATAGAGCTCTCCCCCTCTGGTAGGAAAAAACCAGTTTCCTGATTGCACCATCTCTCGAGCAACTTCGACAAAGCGTGGTTCATCGGCAGGCCACGGGTCGCGTAACCCTATCCCCGAAAAAATAATGATGAAGGCGAGGAACAACAAAAACCATAGGGTTTGATAATAGTCATCACTTTGCCAAACTTGTCGACACTTGGACGTCACTAAGCTCATACTTCCTCTTCCATATTCAATAATTCAACACGACTTTTAATATGATCTCGATAGAGAAACCCTGTGAGTACCGCGCTAACGATACCAAAGAAAATACTGAGATATATCATTGTATTACTCGATGAATGAATACCAGCGCCCATCAATGCGAAGATGATAATTTGAGGCAAGTATCCCAACAGACTGGCGGAGATAAAGGCAAAGAACGGCACTCGGACACTACCCGATAAAACGTTGGTCACGACGTTATTCCCAATCGGAAACAAACGTAGCAAAAGGATTTTGTAAAACGGCTTACGACTCGCAAATGAATTAAAACGCGTCATTTTTTTCGGGAACCGTCGATATAGCCAATTTCCGATGAGAAAGCGCGCGCAGGCGTAGTTAAATGTCGCCCCAAAAACACAAGCAAATAAGGTGATAAGCACGCCTAATTGGACGTGGTATAAATAGCCGAATACCAATGCGATGGCTTGCTTTGGCCCACTCAACGACAAAAACACCACACTGAATGTGAAGATGACCACATGCCCTAAAGCCCCGTTTTTTTGAATGTAGCCAACCAGCCAGTTCCTATCTGTGAGGTGAGATAAAACGGGATTATCGAGCTGATTTGCTAACAAAACCCCAGCAAGTATAAGAAGTGCAAGCTTTAACCATTTCATTGTTTTGCATTTTCATTGGCAATGCTGACAGCTTTGATCATCGGATTTTTCGTGCGCTTTTGTAACCAGATCACACCAAACATATCAACAATCCCTACCCAAGCACGGTTCCATGCATTGTAATTGGAAGTGCCTGCTTCTCTGTCTCGGTGCGCGAC
>NZ_JAWOUJ010000053.1:0-1587 GCF_033339315.1 Vibrio sp. 661
TAAGGAGGTGATCCAGCGCCAGGTTCCCCTAGCGCTACCTTGTTACGACTTCACCCCAGTCATGAACCACAAAGTGGTAAGCGTCCCCCCGAAGGTTAAACTACCTACTTCTTTTGCAGCCCACTCCCATGGTGTGACGGGCGGTGTGTACAAGGCCCGGGAACGTATTCACCGTGGCATTCTGATCCACGATTACTAGCGATTCCGACTTCATGGAGTCGAGTTGCAGACTCCAATCCGGACTACGACGCACTTTTTGGGATTCGCTCACTTTCGCAAGTTGGCCGCCCTCTGTATGCGCCATTGTAGCACGTGTGTAGCCCTACTCGTAAGGGCCATGATGACTTGACGTCGTCCCCACCTTCCTCCGGTTTATCACCGGCAGTCTCCCTGGAGTTCCCGACATTACTCGCTGGCAAACAAGGATAAGGGTTGCGCTCGTTGCGGGACTTAACCCAACATTTCACAACACGAGCTGACGACAGCCATGCAGCACCTGTCTCAGAGTTCCCGAAGGCACCAATCCATCTCTGGAAAGTTCTCTGGATGTCAAGAGTAGGTAAGGTTCTTCGCGTTGCATCGAATTAAACCACATGCTCCACCGCTTGTGCGGGCCCCCGTCAATTCATTTGAGTTTTAATCTTGCGACCGTACTCCCCAGGCGGTCTACTTAACGCGTTAGCTCCGAAAGCCACGGCTCAAGGCCACAACCTCCAAGTAGACATCGTTTACGGCGTGGACTACCAGGGTATCTAATCCTGTTTGCTCCCCACGCTTTCGCATCTGAGTGTCAGTATCTGTCCAGGGGGCCGCCTTCGCCACCGGTATTCCTTCAGATCTCTACGCATTTCACCGCTACACCTGAAATTCTACCCCCCTCTACAGTACTCTAGTCTGCCAGTTTCAAATGCTATTCCGAGGTTGAGCCCCGGGCTTTCACATCTGACTTAACAAACCACCTGCATGCGCTTTACGCCCAGTAATTCCGATTAACGCTCGCACCCTCCGTATTACCGCGGCTGCTGGCACGGAGTTAGCCGGTGCTTCTTCTGTCGCTAACGTCAAATAATGCAGCTATTAACTACACTACCTTCCTCACGACTGAAAGTGCTTTACAACCCGAAGGCCTTCTTCACACACGCGGCATGGCTGCATCAGGCTTGCGCCCATTGTGCAATATTCCCCACTGCTGCCTCCCGTAGGAGTCTGGACCGTGTCTCAGTTCCAGTGTGGCTGATCATCCTCTCAGACCAGCTAGGGATCGTCGCCTTGGTGAGCCCTTACCTCACCAACTAGCTAATCCCACCTAGGCATATCCTGACGCGAGAGGCCCGAAGGTCCCCCTCTTTGGCCCGTAGGCATCATGCGGTATTAGCCATCGTTTCCAATGGTTATCCCCCACATCAGGGCAATTTCCTAGGCATTACTCACCCGTCCGCCGCTCGACGCCGTTATCGTTCCCCGAAGGTTCAGATAACTCGTTTCCGCTCGACTTGCATGTGTTAGGCCTGCCGCCAGCGTTCAATCTGAGCCATGATCAAACTCTTCAATTTAAGATTTTGTTCGGCTCAATGAATACTGAACATT
>NZ_JAWOUJ010000054.1:0-1500 GCF_033339315.1 Vibrio sp. 661
ATATTGGCTACACTTGTAATCACCTAATGTCCAACTTGGACAGATAACAAAAGTATTTGCCGCTTGCAGTTCATTGATCATCAATCGAGAGGAAGAAGTGGTAAGCCAATGTTTTACCTTAGAAATATCCACCCCAGAAGAATCGAGCAATACCTCAGCATCTCGCCTAGTCAAAGTATTACAAAAGACGATTCGCTCAGGGTAGCACTCCTCAGGTTTGACGGCACAGTCGCAAGCTAAAATGTATTGCTCTCTATTTAGGGGGAAAACGCGACCTTCCACGGAAGTGGTGTCACCAATAGCGAAGACTAAATCGTGGTTATCTTTATCAACACAATTCATGTCGCTATAACTTGTAATAGCCAACTCGACGTCGTTATACACTCTAAAAGAGCTAATTACCTTCGCGACCAATTCAGGGGCAAATGAATCAGATATCGCAATAGAGTACCGATCAAACATATCTACTTGAGCCAATTCGTCAAATAATTGGTCATATAAAGACATTGTTCTGTCTGTATAACTAAGCAATATTTGGCCATGTTTAGTCAGATTGAATCCATCTTTTCGATCGAAGACTTCAGCCCCTATAGTACATTCAAGTTTTTTAATATGTTGTGAAACGGCTGGTTGGGTTAAATATAGACTTTCTGCTGCCGCAGTAAAACTTCTATGCCTTGCAACATGTGAAAAAGTG
This sequence comes from Vibrio sp. 661, assembly GCF_033339315.1. Taxonomy (NCBI): domain Bacteria; kingdom Pseudomonadati; phylum Pseudomonadota; class Gammaproteobacteria; order Vibrionales; family Vibrionaceae; genus Vibrio; species Vibrio sp. 661. The sequence goes on from NZ_JAWOUJ010000054.1 coordinate 698, forward strand.
CGCAAGTACTTTACATCGATGGTACGTTTATTAGCTTTCATTTAAATAACACCAAGACCCAATAATTTTCCGATAGTTATAATTTTTATAAATCCATAAAGCTACAGATGAAGCCAGTTAATAAATAGCTCCCCTCTATAACTCAGTGTCTTATTTTACGTCTAAGCATTAAACAGTTGTATAAGAAACCAATTGCTTACTCATTGAGTTTACCACTGATCCGACAAGATAAAAAACATTGTAAATATCTGTTTTAACTATTATTTCATGTTGCGAAATAATTAATTAAAAAAAGATAACTTTATAATATTGTGTCTTAATCACCCCCTTTATAAGGTCTAAATCCCCCTTTAATTTTAAGTAATTACTTAATAATATTCATATTGGTTTATTTCATAACAAACAATATACATTATATGAACGACAATATTATTAATAGAAATTAAGTAATTATAAGAATACGTATATATAAGTATAAGTTACCGTTATTAAAAATCAATTCAAGACTAACCCACTTATACTCGAACGAAAATAGCAAACGTTTGCCATTTTCGTTCGAACTATAATATGGATTTAAAACGAATGTAAATACGACTATTCAATTAATAATGTTGTATAGATCATGATTCTGGCCATGAGATATGCTTATCATTCAGCTTTAACTTGGTTTCTTTTACGATATTCAAGCGGAGAACAATCATTTTCTCGTTTGAATATCTGCCTAAAAAACTGTGTATCAACATAACCAGATCGACTTGCAACTTCATCAATTGACAACTTTGTTGACCTCAACAGTTCTTTTG
>NZ_JAWOUJ010000055.1:0-1476 GCF_033339315.1 Vibrio sp. 661
TTACAGAGCGTTTGAGGGGCTTCTAAATGGTGTTTTTGATAGTGAAGTTGCCTATTTAACATATGACCAATATTACGCACCTTTAAGAGTGGTTATGATGTCATCACGTTAATTGAGGTTAGGTGAACGGATGCCACACAATTTTTTAGATCGAAAGAAAAAACCTTTGAGCTCTTCTGGCGGAGGCTATAAGCCACTCCATGAAGAAGAATCATTAAGAAAACCACAAGCTCGAGAAGAAACAGTTAGAGAGCGAGCAGCCCGCCAACGTCGAGAGCGTCAAGCTGAATTGACGTATACCCAAGAAGATTACGCCCGTTGGGAACGAAATCGAAAAAGGAGACAGCTAGAGGTCGAAGCTCAAAAGGCGATTGAAGAATTATTAATTTTTCTTCCCGCATTGGATCTGGAAACTTCGGTTCACAGCCAAGCGGTAAAAGAATTTAGCGAAGCGTTCGATGTTATCTTGAAAGGGTACAACGGGGGCAATATTTCCTATGAGACTGGATATGATCTTATTCATCAGGTCAAAAATGGTTTCATTGAGGGAGGTGGTGCGCTTAGAAAAGTCGAAGAGAATCGGTTATCACGCCAGACAGAAAAGGCTGATAATTTCTCTCAAGATGGCAGTTATCGACGCAATCTAGTAGTGAATGATGAATCGTTTAATGTGCGTTTTAAAGCGAGTTGCGCTACGCCTGAATGCTTAATGAGAAATGCCAATATCGACATGGAAGATGATGCTTTTCAGGATTACATTGAGGCTGCAACACAAGATAAACGTTCGGATGTGATGCAGGTGATCGGTGTTGCTCTTATCGCTAACCCATATCTCAAACCTTTAGAATATGTTGTGTTTGGAGATATAGCCTACGCTGGACTTAAAGATAAAAACCTTGATCCTCTTTGGGCTTATTTAATGGGTAGAGGGGCTTACTATCGCCTACATTTACTTAGCGTGTCTAAGAGAGTGAAAGATACCTCAGAAAATGTTGTAAGTTATTTTTCAGGGAGCGTTTTAAGTAGTGATTGATAAGGTTAAGACGCAAAAGTATGTGAATGTGTCCGATGGTATTAATGCATCTTGCTTAGGGATGTGTTTATTCTTTTTTTCTGCGGAATTTATCTATCTTTTAAGCTTCTGGGGATTAACATTTTTTTTCTCAGGACTTGCTCTGAGACGTTATTGTAAAGGTAAGGGTATGATGCGTTTCGGAACTAGTAGTGAAATTGATACTGATGACATAAACGAAATTATTAGTTCATATAACAATTACTTACTGATTCTTGCTATTAGTAATGTAGTAATGGTGGGAATTACAATATATCACCTCTATCAAGCTTTCATTTAACTTAAATGGTTTAGTGCGAACCCAGATTTAGACGTAAGAACGGCTCCCAATCGGGAGCCGTTCTTCGTTGTCAGGGGGCAAAAAATAGGGTCGGTACGTTAGTAACGAAAATCTACAAGTTAAG
>NZ_JAWOUJ010000056.1:0-1440 GCF_033339315.1 Vibrio sp. 661
AAGAGTGCAATGAGATCATCAGCCAATTTATGGATTATCTAAAGCCTGTAAACAAAGAATCGTTTGAGTCGGTTGATGTCAGTACCATCGCTAGTGACGTGGCGAGCTCTGAAGGGGGATATGAAGTCGAGATTGAAACGGACTTGAACATGCACCTTCCTCTAGCGAAAGGCAGCCCGATTGCCATTAAGCGAGCGGTGAGTAACTTAGTTGTCAACGCACTGCGTTACGGCAACGGTTGGGTTAAAATCAGCACAGGCGTGACGGCAGACAAACAATTGGTTTGGATATGCGTAGAAGACAACGGGCCTGGGATTGAGCAGTCGCAGATCGCGAAGTTGTTCGAACCGTTTACCCGTGGTGATACGGCTCGTGGCAGCGAAGGTACTGGTCTGGGTTTAGCGATTGTAAAACGTATTGTTATCCAACATTCAGGTTCGGTGGTGATGCGTAATCGCAGTGAAGGCGGCTTGATCGCCCAAATCAGTTTCCCGACCAAATAACCCTCTTAAACCAAAAAGCCCAACCCAAAATGTGGTTGGGCTTTTTAATTTCTAAGTACAGGTATTAAGACTCTTTCACTTCTTGAGCGACAAGTTCATCTTCTTCTGTCAGTTTTTCTGGAAGCAGCAAGTTCAGCAGTATCGCGGTGATACCGCCAGCAGCCACACCGGTTGAGAAGATGCTTTTAATAAACTCAGGCATAAACTGCAGAATCTCAGGTTTCTGAGCGATACCTAACCCCATCGAGAATGACAACGCCATAATCAGAATCGCGCGGCGGTCGAGGTCAACTCGCGAGATAATGCGCACGCCTGCAGCGGCAATGGTGCCGAACATCACGATGGTAGCGCCACCAAGTACAGGTTCTGGGATCAGCTGAACAAAACTGGCCACGCCCGGGAATAGACCAAGAATCACTAACATGCCCGAGATAAAGTAACCCACGTAACGGCTTGCGACGCCCGTTAGCATGATAATGCCGTTGTTTTGACTGAAGGTAGAGTTTGGAAAGCTGTTGAATACCGCAGCGATAGCCGAGTTCAGACCATCCGCTAATACCCCACCTTTGATGCGCTTCATGTAAATAGGGCCTTTAACAGGCTCGCCAGATACTTCCGACGTTGCGGTAATGTCGCCGATCGCTTCCAACGCCGTGATAAAGAAAATCAGCACGAGAGGGATAAATAGTGACCAGTCAAATGACAAGCCGTACTGCATCGGAATCGGTAGCGCAACGAGGTTGGTTTCCCCCAATTTTGAGGTGTCGACCATACCCATGAAGTATGCCATTACATAGCCAACTAGCATGGCAATCACGATCGAAGCCACGCGAATGTATGGGTTTTTAGAACGATTCAAAATCACAATTAACCCAAGTACGGTACCTGCGAGCGCCAGTTTGTCTAAGCTACCAAAAGTACCGTCGCCTATTGCAGC
>NZ_JAWOUJ010000057.1:0-1422 GCF_033339315.1 Vibrio sp. 661
AATATTGACGATGATAGCCAGTAGACCAAACCCAAGCCAAACTCCCCAGTTACGAGGATGGAGAAGGGAAAGAGAAAATTCGGGCTGCGTGTATTTGTCTTTACTCATAATCTCTACTTAATTTGTGCACTGAGTAGTGCCCAATACTCGTCAAAGTTTGCAGTAGGTTGGTACTTGAAATCGCTGCGCACAAAACGGTTCAGGCTGCCTTCAACTTGCCCAAGAATTTGCGCAGCAAGAATGCGCTCTTCTACAGGGAAAGATTTACCTTCACGAATTTTACGCTCACGCAGAATCTGACGTAGTTGGGTTTCGATACGTTCAAACAGCTGGTTGATGCGTTCACGTAGACGTTCGTTTTCAAACATTAAAGCATGACCAGACAGAATACGTGTCAAGCCAGGGTTACGTTCTGAAAATGCAAGAATCAGGTGCATTACCATACGAATACGCTCTAGTGTATCTTTCTCGTCATCTAAAATGCGGTTGATGCGAGTCATCAAGGCTTCTTCGATGAACTCAATCAAACCTTCAAACATGCGAGCTTTACTTGGGAAATGACGGTACAACGCGGCTTCGGAGCCGCCGACTTGTTTTGCCAATTTTGCCGTAGTAATGCGTGAAGCGCCTTCTGCAGATTCAAGCATTTGTGCTAATGCTTGCAAGATCTCTTCACGACGATTGGATTTTTTACTGCCGGCCATTAGTTACTTCCTTTCAAAATACAAAGTTGAGCGGAGGGGATTATAAGATGCTAAGTCGCATCACACTAGACTGCTGAGGGCGGAATGGGAGATTTAACACCCTCAGTTGTCATGTTTAGACTAAATTTGTGCCAGTTCTTAATTAGAAAATAAGTGCGAATTACATCAATTCACGCATTTTCTCGAGGATTTTGAAGCTCAGGGCTTCTTTTGACTCTAGAGCTAATGCAAGCTCACCATCAGGCCAAAATAGGGTGATGGCGTTGTCATTACTATTGAAGCCTTGGCCTTCGACTGACACATCGTTAGCGCAGATCATATTGAGGTTTTTCTTCGCTAACTTTCCTCGGGCATAAGTTTCGACATCGTTGGTTTCTGCTGCAAAACCTACCGTAAATGGGCGCTTATCAGTCAGTGCTGCGACGGACGCTACAATATCAGGGTTTTTCACCATTTTGATGGTCATCTGATCGTTGTCTGCCGTCTTTTTCAACTTTTGAGACGCAATGGCCTCAGGTCGATAATCCGCTACTGCCGCGCAGCTGATGAACGCATCGTGACTGATGGCTTGAGCCATCACGGCCTCATACATTTCTTGTGCGCTAGATACCTTAATGCGCTCCACTCCCATCGGTGTGCTCAGGTTGACAGGGCCGCTCACTAGTGTGACTTTTGCGCCTAACTGCGCGGCAGCGTTTGCTAGTGCATACCCCATTTT
>NZ_JAWOUJ010000058.1:0-1411 GCF_033339315.1 Vibrio sp. 661
CGCGCCCAGTGGCTTTGAGCCCGACGTCATTCATGACTATATTCATTGGGGTATGGTGTTGTCATCCAGCTATGAGCATGAAGCAGAAGACGAAAACTTACTCTTGTGCGAACTGTTTTTACGCCAAGTGTATTTCCACCTTCTCAAAGCGATTCAAGACCCAACTCGCACTCGTACATTTCGCCGAGTCTGCCTTGATTCGGTTCACACGCCCTTATTCTGCCTCAAACGTTACTACTATCAGTTTGAACATGGCGACGTAAAGTTTCTCCAATTACAACAACAATTACGCCTCATTCAGACTTCTCTTGATTAAACGAAAGGAACCCTACTATGACCACCGAATTTCGTATTGAAACCGACAGCATGGGCGAAGTAAAAGTCCCGGCGAATGCCTTGTATCAAGCACAAACTCAGCGCGCTATCGATAACTTCGCATTCAGCCAGCACACCATGCCAAGCGGTTTCATCCAAGCTTTAGCCCACATCAAACAGACGGCAGCACTGACCAACGCACAACTAGGGTTACTGGAAGGTGATATCGCTAATGCGATTGCAGAGGCTGCGCAAGCCATTATTGATGGCCAACATCTCGATCAGTTCCCTATCGACCTATTCCAAACCGGTTCTGGGACAAGCTCCAACATGAACGCTAATGAAGTGATTGCCACGCTCGCGTCTGAATTGCTTGGCGGCAACGTCAACCCGAATGACCACGTTAACATGGGTCAAAGCAGTAACGATGTGGTGCCGACGGCGATTCAAGTCAGCTCAGCACTTGCTATTGAACACAAGTTGTTGCCTGCACTGGCTCATCTTAGCCAAAGCCTAGAAACCAAGAAGCAAGCTTTGCAAGGTGTGGTAAAAACAGGCCGAACTCATTTGATGGACGCCATGCCAATCACTTTCGCGCAAGAGCTGGGCGGCTGGCAATTCCAGATTGAACACGCTAAACAAGCCATTGAACAAACACTGCCGATGGTGAAAGCCCTTGCTCAAGGCGGCACTGCCGTTGGCACAGGGATCAACGCCGATCCGCGTTTTGCCTCTCTGTTTGCAGACAGCCTCTCTCAGTCCACTCGAGTCACCTTTACTTCAAGCGACAATTTCTTTTTCAACCTCAGCAGCCAGGATGCGATCGTCGCACTGTCCGGGCAGCTCAAAACAGCAGCAATTGCGATCATGAAGATCGCAAACGATCTTCGTTGGATGAACTCTGGCCCATTGGCAGGCTTGGGTGAAATCGAACTGCAAGGCTTACAGCCGGGGTCATCAATTATGCCGGGCAAAGTAAACCCGGTTATCCCTGAAGCCGCAGCCATGGCATCAGCGCAAGTGATTGGCAACGACGCAACCATCACCATCGCGGGTCAGTCTGGCAACTTCCAGTTGAATGTTATGCTACCCGTGA
>NZ_JAWOUJ010000059.1:0-1406 GCF_033339315.1 Vibrio sp. 661
CATATCGTATTGCTTGGGTGGAACGGGTCGAGAACAATGCACTTGATTCGTATGTTGCAACACGAAGAAGAAGGCAAGCGCCCTATCGTGTTGTGTAGTCGCTCTGATATTGAAAACCCATTGCCGGGTGAGATTCATTTTATCAAAGTGACCAGTTATACCGACGCACAGGAAATGAAGAACGCCAACATTACTGATGCGAGTTGTATCATTGTTGATAATCTTTCGGATGACATTACGCTCTCCGCTGCGCTTTATTGTGCTTCTGTGAATCCTGACGCACACTTGCTGGCTTATTTTAAAGACGACGCTTTAGGTCGATTGCTCAGTCAGCATTGCCCTAAAGCAGAGTGCATTCCTGCCGTAGGAGCAGAAATGTTGGCGAAAGCGGCAGTAGACCCTGGCTCTAGTGCCTTGCACCAAGAATTACTGGCATCCACCCGTGGGATGACACAGTACTCCGTTATTTATCCTGAGAATCAACCTATTACAACCATTGAGAGCATCTTTGGCTTTATCAAAAAGCGTCACCACGCGACGTTGATTGCGTTTGATATCGGCAACGGTATCCAACTCAACCCAGATTTAGATGCGGAAGTGCCACCGGGTACCAAGCTGTTTTACATTGCAGATGAACGTATTGGTGATTTTGCATGGAAAGAAATGAACAAGGAACAATAATGCACATGATTGCCGGCCTGTTAGCAGGTTTTCCAAACTTTTTACTCTACTTCTCAGTATCCATTATTTTTGTTTTGGCGTTTAAGTTCATCTACGTCAAGCTTACGCCTTATGATGAATGGCATCTGATCAAGGAAAAGCAAAATACCGCAGCCGCAGTGGCATTGAGTGGCGCTTTTCTGGGTTATTGTATTGCGATTTCGGGTGCGGCAAAAAACTCAGTCAACATTGTCGACTTTATGGTTTGGGGCGTTGTTGCCATGCTTGCGCAAATCATCGCATTTGCCATCGTGCGTTTCATTTTGCTGCCAAGAGTTACTGAGCGTATCGAAAAAGATGAGCTGCCTGCAGGCATTGTACTTGCGGCGGTTTCTATATCGGTCGGCATGTTGAATGCTGCTTGTATGACGTACTAGGAGGAACGATGAAGCGCAGTTCCAACGTTAAACGTTCTTCCATGGATAAAAGCTTAAAGCTTGGAAAAATCATACCGTTCGCGGCATTTGGCGGAATTTTCTTCCTTGCGACCCAAGAATCAAAGACTGAAGGCTACATTTTTTCTGACGCCGATGAATGTAAATCCAACTCGCCAGAGTTTAGTGAGCAGTGTGATATAGCTTACCAAGAGGCATTGGCTCGTGCTGAACGAAATGCTCCTCGTTATAACAATGAATTCGAATGTGAAAACGACTTTTACGAAGACGATTGTTACTACAGCTCAAGCT
>NZ_JAWOUJ010000060.1:0-1402 GCF_033339315.1 Vibrio sp. 661
GTGCTCAGCTTTCCTTTCCAGCTACGCTTTTTGCTGGCTCGCCATCCCCAGCTGATGGGCCAGGTCTTGAGTATCGTCTATCGTACACTCTCAACTCATCTGATCAAAAAAGCCGGTTACACCAAAGCCTCTGCACAAACTGGCTCAGTGACTCTTATCCAACGCTTTGGCTCCGCGCTAAATCTCAATGTCCACTACCACATGCTGTTTCTCGATGGTGTCTATGCCGAAGATGACTATGGCAAGCAACGCTTCCATCGTGTCAAGGCACCCACTTACGATGAGCTGAATACGCTCGCTCACACCCTCAGCCATCGCATCGCTCGCTGCATGGAAAAGCGTGGGATTTTGGAGCGTGATGCCGAGAATACGTGGTTGACACTGGAAGAGGGCGAAGACGATACGCTGACTCAATTACATGGTGCTTCGGTTACGTATCGCATTGCCGTCGGCCCCCAGCAAGGGCGCAAAGTCTTCACCCTGCAAACCTTGCCAGGGCGTGAGGATAAAGCCGACTCAAGCAGTCGAGTAGCCAACCATGCTGGTTTCTCGCTACACGCCGGTGTGATGGCCGAAGCGCATCAGCGGGATAAGCTTGAGCGCTTGTGTCGCTACATTAGTCGGCCAGCGGTTTCAGAAAAACGTCTGGCATTAACCGCCAATGGGCAGGTGCGTTACGAGCTCAAAACTCCGTACCGCAATGGCACCACCCATGTGATCTTCGAGCCGCTGGACTTCATCGCCAAACTCGCTGCGTTGGTACCTAAGCCGCGAGTCAACCTCACACGCTTCCACGGCGTCTTTGCACCGAACAGCAAACACCGAGTTCAAGTAACACCCGCCAAGCGGGGCAAGAAGCCCGACAAATCGGAAGGTCTCGATACTAACTGGCGTGACAAGAGTCCTGCAGAGCGCCACCGCGCCATGACCTGGATGCAACGCCTCAAGCGAGTCTTCAATATTGATATTGAAGTCTGCGAACACTGCGGCGGTCACGTCAAAGTGATTGCCAGCATCGAAGATCCGAAGGTCATTGAGCAGATTCTCAAGCATCTGAAACAGAAAACAGCCAAGGCGAATGCCGCCAAGCAGCGTGAGCTGCCACCAGAACGAGCGCCGCCACTGACTCCCAGCCTGTTCGATCCATCACAGAGTCGTCTCTTTGACTGACGACCCCAAATCCAACACTGCTCAACACTGCCAACTTTTAAACGGGGCGGTGGGGCAGTTTGTATCTCTCGAGCTATCAGGCTAGAGATTTTACCGCCAAATCGAACCTTATTAGAGCGGTTTAGGCTGGACCGGCAGTTAAAATTGGGGCTTGAGCGGTAAACGAGTGAGGGAATTTCAGGTAAGATACTTCGGATGAGGAGCAAAAAGGTGGTTTATACTTCCTATACCC
>NZ_JAWOUJ010000061.1:0-1391 GCF_033339315.1 Vibrio sp. 661
CAATAGCCGGAATCAATCGACCTTTTGAGTAATCATCTTGCCCTCCAAGTGTTAACTCTGGCCACGTACCGATCGGCGCACTGCCATTTACCGCACCACCTATCAATAACTGATGACCGCCCCAGCCGTGATCGGTACCGTTACCATTATTGGTCATTCGTCGACCAAAGTCAGACATCGTAAACGTGGTCACGTTTTTACTCATACCGAGCTTATCAACTGCGCGATACATGGCGTTTAGGTTGGTGGCGAGATCTTCGAGTAACAAAGGGTGTCGCGCGAGTTGCGAGTCATGCAAGTCGTATCCTGTATGTTTTACAAAGAACACTTGTCGCTGCTGGCTAAGCGCACTCTGGCTGGCGATCAATTTGTACACGGTCTGCATTTGTTTGCCGAGCGTAGAAGAGGAGAATAAAGGCGCGTCATCGATCAGTTTCAGTTGCTCCGCGAGGATGTTGCTCATCATCATGGATTCGTCGACCATCAAATTAAAATGCCCACTGAACGGGTTATCTGCGCTTTGTGAGAGCAGTTTTTGATAAATCTCTTCGTAAAGTGGATTTCCAACCGCCGTCAATTGAACCGCTTTGTCTTTTTTGAGTACGGTCTGACGGTGCTCCATGGCCTTCAACCACAACGTATCGCCATGCACACTATACAGCGGTGTGATTTGAGCGTCTGACGTTAGCACATCGAGCATGCGTCCAGCCCAACCTAAATTCGTAGAAGCATCCATCCCACCGCGCAGCCAAGATGCGGTCTGTGAGTTGTGAGAAAACAGCTGCTCTGGCAATGGAACATCACCTTGTTCAATGGCTTGTTTTGTCACAGGTTGGTTGAGAATGCCGCTATTGAGCACCAAATTAGCATCGCCTTGTTGGAATAGTGGAGCAAGTGCCGACAACTTAGGATGCAGCCCAAGCGGAACGGCGTTGTTGTTTGCGTCGCTCGCATTCAATCCAATGGGAATAATGGTATTTTTGGCAACAGAAAGAGATCCTCTCACATTGGCGTACTGGTTGTAGTGAAAATCAGATAGCGGCAATATGGTATTAATCGCATCGTTTCCGCCAGCTAAGTACACACAGATCAGCGCTCGGAAATCATTTGAAGGCGCGGCAAGTGAATAACCCGGCAACCCGAGTGATGCTATCGCCCCAAACGATGCGGTGCTTTTTAGAAAGTTACGTCTCGAAATGTCCATAATTCACCCCTAATCCTGAATGTAAAACTCATCGCCAGAAATCGCAGTAAAGATAACGAGTGCGAGTTTTGTTGTTGGTACGTAATCGGTTCGATACTCATCCGACACTTCTAGCAAAAGCGCTTTGAGTTCAGTCGACGCCGTGCCCGCAAAGAATCGTTCATCGACACGCTCCACGAGAGCTTCG
>NZ_JAWOUJ010000062.1:0-1368 GCF_033339315.1 Vibrio sp. 661
CGGGTTCATCATCCGCGACGTAAAGCAGTGGGCCATCAGGATTCTCTGGTAGCGATAAGTCGTCGCCATTTTCCAAATTAATCTCAGGAATTTGAAAGTGCCCGCGCGCCACTAAGGTTTGAGTTGCTTGGATTTCCTCTTCGCTGGCCAATGGCAGTGTGAAACTAAACGTGGTGCCGACCATCGGCTGACTGCTCACGTAAAGTGAACCGCCCATCAACTCAATCAGTTGGCGGCTAATCGATAGTCCCAGTCCCGCACCTTGACGATAGCGACTTGCATCTTGACCAGCTTGAATTAAAGGCTCAAAAATATGCTCAAGATGCTCTGCTGGAATTCCCTGACCAGTATCGACCACTTGCACGCGGACGTGATCGTCAACAATGGTAGCGGAAATGACGATCTTACCTTCTGAGGTGTATTTAATGGCATTGCCAATCAAGTTATACAGCACTTGCTCGAGGCGTTGAGGATCGGCCGAAACGGCTTTCAGGTCGGCTGGTACTTGGTTGATGATGCGAATGGTCTTATTGCCTAGCAGGTGATTAGAAAGCTCAAGCACCAAGCGTGTTGCACTGGCTAAGCTTACTGCCGATTTTTGGATATCCATGCTGCCATAGCGCATTTTGTGGTAATCCAATAAATCGTCTACGAGGTTAGCTAAGCGTTGACCACTCTTGATGATGATATCAAGTTGGTATTTTTGACTGGCGGGAATGACTCCATTTGCTCCTGACACAAGGGTTTCTGCTATCCCAACCATGCCATGTAGCGGTGTACGCAATTCGTGCGAGGTTGTTGCGAGGAACTCATCTTTCAGTTTATCAGCCAGTTGCAACTCATCATTTTGCTTTTGAATCAGCTTGATGTTGCTTTCAAGTTCTTCGTTTTGCTGTTTGATGGTTTGGATTTTTTCTCGAATCGAGCGCTGCATACGTTCGAAGCTGATAGCCAAGCGACCGATTTCATCTTTACGTTCGGTATTGAATGTCGTTTCGTCGAGGTCGCCAGCGGATACTTTCTCCGCTGCCCAAGTCAGTTTCAGCAGTGGTGATGTAATGAAGTTGGACAAATAATGCGATGCAATCACCACAAGAATGATCGCGATTAGCATGGCGATAACGAAGAGTTTTTCCAGTTGATGAATGCGTGAAAACGCCTCTTTTTCTGGAAGTTGAACCACGAGCGCCCATGTAATGCCGCGTGTTTGAATTGGGGCAAATGCAGCGATAATTTCTTCGCCAAGTCCATTGGTGTAGGTGCCAACGTCGGTTTGTCCCGCTAAAGCTTTATCGATGACTTCAAGACTGTTTTGAATACTGTCTTGCTTGGTATTAATCGTACGTGGTTGCTGATCGCTGCCGACCA
>NZ_JAWOUJ010000063.1:0-1367 GCF_033339315.1 Vibrio sp. 661
CCTAACGCCGCATACTTACCTTTTAGGACTTCAGATTCTGCGCGACCTTTCGCTAATATCGCTTTCGCTTCAAACTCTGCGGAAAGTGCGTTTGCTTTTTGAATCGCTAAGTTAGCCTCGGCAATTGCCAACTCTTTCTCTTTCTCAACTTCTGCAAGTCGTTTGGTTTTTTCCACTTCGACGATTTCACGTTCCGCGATTTGGCGCGCAACCTCGACCTCTTTTTGCTGTGAAATAATCGCCAACTCTTTCTGACGCTGTGCATCTTGCACTTCACGAGTACGTTGAATTTCTTTCCGTAGCTGCTCCGTTTCTGCCTGTGCTTTCGACGTTTCTTGTTCCTGAATCGCACGAATGCGATCCGCCACTAAACGCTTTTTATCCGCCAGCAATTGGTCGAGCTGTTTCTCTGGTTGTGGATCACCAATGGTCACCTGCGTTACCTGAATACCGTATTGTTGCAACGGGTTATCTTGACGAATCGGTTGCCCGGTTTTGTCTACGACTGGCACGGTTTTCCAAACCAGCTGATTGGTACGTTGCAATTGGTTCGCGTTAGCCTGATTAGCCCCAACAGGCGCAAGGTCTAGTTCTTCCACTTCAACCTGACGTCGCTCTGTAAGATAAATTCCCTCTCGCAACTGATCACCAAGTTTCGATTTGAACTGGTTCAAACCACCTTGGAAAAACTCTTCTCCGGTGTATTGCGTAGCGGTAATCACTGTCACGTTACGCGCATTTTTCACAAGTAGTGCGTCGATCAAGTTGTTGTTATTGCGAAACTCACGATGCATCTTTTTTAGAGCTTCTGGATCGTTACTCAATTTAAAGCGGAACGTCACTGGTATTTGGCCAATATAGGTATCAGCGAAACGAACTTGAACCGAATCAAGACGTTGGTAAAAGTCTTCACCCTTGCTGTTACCAAAAGACACAGTGATCACTTGATCGTACTTAGTGATTTTGGATAGAAACGGCATCCGGAAATGAATACCAGGTTCAGTAAACACATCCAACTCACCAGTGATGTTGTTTTGATGCACATAACTATAGCCAGCATCTGTCATCAAAACCGAACTGTTGATCGTTAAGCCTACAGCCAATAAAGGCACACCAATCAATGCCGCTTTTATCCCGCGATGAAGCAACTGACGTCGTTCTTCTACTTTTAAGCCTTGTCCTAAGCTTCTGCTTTCCATGTTTTTCTCCTTATTATTTCGGTTGTCATTGAGTTAAATCGATGAAAATCAAGCTGCTATGCAACTCGCTGACAACAGGTGTTAATGTATCAAATTGTTACATTAAGAAATAATCGAAAGATTCATGAAATTAATGCGATTTTTACGAACAATACAAAATCGATAAGA
>NZ_JAWOUJ010000064.1:0-1334 GCF_033339315.1 Vibrio sp. 661
ACTGAGAGATCCCCTCATAATTTCCCCAAAACGTAACCATGTGTGAATAGATTTTGAGTAAGCAGGGTTGCAGCCACGAGTGAGTCTTCCCTTGTTATTGTGTAGCCAGAATGCCGCAAAACTTCCATGCCTAAGCGAACTGTTGAGAGTACGTTTCGATTTCTGACTGTGTTAGCCTGGAAGTGCTTGTCCCAACCTTGTTTCTGAGCATGAACGCCCGCAAGCCAACATGTTAGTTGAAGCATCAGGGCGATTAGCAGCATGATATCAAAACGCTCTGAGCTGCTCGTTCGGCTATGGCGTAGGCCTAGTCCGTAGGCAGGACTTTTCAAGTCTCGGAAGGTTTCTTCAATCTGCATTCGCTTCGAATAGATATTAACAAGTTGTTTGGGTGTTCGAATTTCAACAGGTAAGTTAGTTGCTAGAATCCATGGCTCCTTTGCCGACGCTGAGTAGATTTTAGGTGACGGGTGGTGACAATGAGTCCGTGTCGAGCGCTGATTTTTTCGGCCTTTAGAGCGAGATTTATACAATAGAATTTGGCATGAGATTGGATTGCTTTTAGTCAGCCTCTTATAGCCTAAAGTCTTTGAGTGACTAGATGACATATCATGTAAGTTGCTGATAGGTTTCCAGTTTTCCGCTCCTAGGTCTGCATATTGTACTTTTCCTCTTACTCGACTTAACCAGTACCAACCCAGCTTCTCAACGGATTTATACCATGGCACTTTAAAGCCAGCATCACTGACAATGAGCGGTGTGGTGTTACTCGGTAGAATGCTCGCAAGGTCGGCTAGAAATTGGTCATGAGCTTTCTTTGAACATTGCTCTGAAAGCGGGAACGCTTTCTCATAAAGAGTAACAGAACGACCGTGTAGTGCGACTGAAGCTCGCAATACCATAAGCCGTTTTTGCTCACGGATATCAGACCAGTCAACAAGTACAATGGGCATCGTATTGCCCGAACAGATAAAGCTAGCATGCCAACGGTATACAGCGAGTCGCTCTTTGTGGAGGTGACGATTACCTAACAATCGGTCGATTCGTTTGATGTTATGTTTTGTTCTCGCTTTGGTTGGCAGGTTACGGCCAAGTTCGGTAAGAGTGAGAGTTTTACAGTCAAGTAAGGCGTGGCAAGCCAACGTTAAGCTGTTGAGTCGTTTTAAGTGTAATTCGGGGCAGAATTGGTAAAGAGAGTCGTGTAAAATATCGAGTTCGCACATTTTGTTGTCTGATTATTGATTTTTGGCGAAACCATTTGATCATATGACAAGATGTGTATCTACCTTAACTTAATGATTTTGATAAAAATCATTAGGGGATTCATCAGTGCT
>NZ_JAWOUJ010000065.1:0-1333 GCF_033339315.1 Vibrio sp. 661
CCTGAGGAATCCCCTAATGATTTTGATAAAAATCATAAATTTAAGGTAGATGCACATCTTGTCATGTGATCAAATGGTTCTGCGAAAAATCAATAACCAGACAACAAGATGTGCGAACTCGATATTTTACACGACTCTCTTTACCAATTCTGCCCTGAATTGCACTTAAAACGACTCAACAGTTTAACGCTGGCTTGCCACGCATTACTTGAATGTAAAACGCTCACTCTTACCGAACTTGGTCGTAACCTGCCAACGAAAGCCAGAACAAAACATAACATCAAACGAATCGACAGATTGTTAGGTAATCGTCACTTGCACAAAGAGCGACTCGCTGTATACCGTTGGCATGCCAGCTTTATCTGTTCAGGTAATTCGATGCCCATTGTTCTTGTTGACTGGTCTGATATTCGTGAGCAAAAACGGCTTATGGTATTGCGGGCTTCGGTGGCACTACATGGTCGTTCTATTACTCTTTATGAGAAAGCGTTTCCGCTTTCAGAGCAATGTTCAAAGGCGGCTCATGACCAATTCTTAGCCGACCTCGCAAGCATTCTACCGAGTAACACTACACCGCTTATTGTCAGTGATGCAGGCTTTAAAGTGCCATGGTATAAATCCGTTGAAAAGCTAGGTTGGTACTGGTTAAGTCGAGTGAGAGGGAAAGTGCAATATGCAGATTTAGGTGCGGAAAACTGGCAACCTATCAGCAACTTACATGGCACCTCTTCAAGTCGAACAAAAACTTTAGGCTATAAGAGGTTGACTAAGAGCAACCCAATCTCATGTCAAATTGCACTGTATAAATCACGTCCTAAAGGCCGAAAAAATCAGCGTTCGACACGGACCAATTGTCATCATCCATCACCTAAAATCTACTCCGCTTCGACAAAAGAACCATGGGTTTTAGCGACTAACTTGCCCGTTGAAACTCGAACACCCAAGCAACTTGTTAAGATCTACTCAAAGCGTATGCAGATAGAAGAAACCTTCCGAGACTTAAAAAGCCAAGCATACGGTCTAGGACTCCGACATAGCAGAACTAGCAGCCCAGAGCGCTTTGATATCATGCTACTGATCGCCCTAATGCTTCAACTGACATTTTGGCTTGTTGGCGTACATTCACAGAAACAAGGTTGGGATAAACACTTCCAAGCAAACACTGTCAGGAATCGAAATGTACTCTCAACAGTGCGCTTAGGCATGGAAGTGTTGCGGCATTCTGGCTACACAATAACGAGGGAAGACTTGCTCGTAGCTGCAATCCTGCTTGCTCAAAATCTATTCAAACATGGTTGCGCTTTGGGGAAATTATGAGGGGATCCCTCAGTGC
>NZ_JAWOUJ010000066.1:0-1328 GCF_033339315.1 Vibrio sp. 661
AGTTTTATGTGCCA
The DNA here is from genome assembly GCF_033339315.1 of Vibrio sp. 661. Lineage (NCBI taxonomy): Bacteria > Pseudomonadati > Pseudomonadota > Gammaproteobacteria > Vibrionales > Vibrionaceae > Vibrio > Vibrio sp. 661. The sequence continues at coordinate 15 of NZ_JAWOUJ010000066.1, forward strand.
GACGATAGCGGCGTTTGAACTTCCAGTCACCAATGGCGGGCTGCCCGAAAGTCACAACGCGCTTGATGCTTTTCGGATACTTCTTTTCTATGTAATCCGCAAACACGCTACCAATTGCACCACCAGAAGAGTGGCCTGTCACCGAAATGCGCTTGCCTTGCAGAATAAGCGGGACAACGGTTGCTTCTAGGCGTTCTATCACGCTCAAACCTAAGCGGTCTTCGTTTCTACTAGGTAAACTTTCTTGGAACAATAGGTGATAAAACCCTGCGTGAATACGGTAGTTGAGACCTAATCGCCGGCAGCTTCGTGTCCACATTGCAAAGTTGAGCAACCAATCGGTAATGCTGTGAGAACCTTTAATAACGACCACGACTTCATCGCGGTTTTTGCTCCACAGTACGCGAATCATAATCTTGCCGTGTTCGTTTCGGATGATTCGCTGACCATTAGGATCGAAGCCATAACGTGTTTGTTTAAAGACTCTTGGATACGCGAGGTTGCACAGTACGGCGTAGCGTTCGTATTGGTATCGTTTTAGTGGTTTCACGTTGTCTTACTTAAAACTGTCCAACCTTATACTCTAGTGAGCGAGTGTGAAGAACACGTGAACATCAGCAGAATGTTTTACCGGTTCATTCCTCGTGGTTAACGGTAAATCTCTAACGTCGAAGCGTCATTGATAAATGAATCAAAACTTTTTAGACGAAGTAAGGTAGATTGCCGAGATTGCTCATGAGCCTGTTTTATTTCCTTAATCAAAGATTTGAGTACTTGGCGATCTGGTTTGTTGTAGCGTTTGTCTTTGCGGAGCTGGGTGAAAAACGCAATTTGAGTCGAAGTGTCATTGAAGTCGCCGAGCTTGTCTGAAGCAGCTTAAGTTGCTTCACATTTTCTTTGTGTTGTTGCGCGGGATAGAGAGCAGAGAAGCACTCCAGCAAGTAGCGCAGTGCTTTGCATTTAATGCGTAATGTGTGAATGACATCGTCTTTACTCGCGGGCGAGATTTTTCTTTGTGAGTTATTTACTTTTCTAAACTGGTCGGCAATCTTTTGATTTGCGAACGTCACTAATTCAATGTCGTTTTTTAGCAAGTCGTATTGTTTAGTTCGCTCAAGGCTGTTTCGAACCACAGCGCAATGCGCTTGGTAAGCAAGTGATGCCAACCAACTTGCTACGCGCACTTGTTCAGCATTCTTCATGGCATCAATATCCGCGAAAATGCGCGTTAATGATGAATGCTGTTCTGGCAACATCGCAAGATACTGATTGGTGTCTAAAGTGAATACATCTAAGTCTCGCAATAAGTTCGTT
>NZ_JAWOUJ010000067.1:0-1323 GCF_033339315.1 Vibrio sp. 661
GTAGTAGGCTCTGGTTTTGATGAGCGCGACGTCAGCATTACGACCTTTTACCTTATCCAAAGCAGCCAATGCTTGTTGGTAATGGCCTTGTTGAACAAGTAGCTGAGAGTAGTTCCAGTAGTATTTAGAATCCAACTTCGCGGCAATTCGCCAACTATCGATGGATTTATCCCACTCTTTTGCCATCTGCCAATAGGTCGCCTGCTGAGCTTTTAACTGGCTATCGACGTTGAGGTCTTCCAACTGCTCCATAATTAAAGCAGCACGCTCTGGGATTCCACGTTTCGCATAAAGCTGTGCCAGCAGTTTAAAATCATCTTGACTGAGCGCGACACCTTGTAGCTTGGCTAAAGCCATTGAATCTAGTGCGCGTTTGCTGTCATCGACACGTAAGTGCAAAGCGACGAGCTGACGCCACCATTCAACTCGTTCAGGCTCAATTGCAATCAAACGTTTGATGGTGACAATAGCAGGCTGCCACTTTTTGAGTTCCAGTTCAGACGAAAGCTTAATCGACAATGGACCGAGTTCATCTGGCTGACCAAACTTCTCGTAGCGACCCATCGCTGATAACACTTTATTCCATTGGCTCAACTGGTAATGCGATTGTGCGATGCGCAGCCAAACTTCATGAGCTTTCTGGTTTTTAGGTACGGCTTTACTCAATTCGTAATAGTGCGGCAAGGCTTTAGCAAACTGTTGTTCGTTCAACAAAATATCCGCTAGCATTTTACGTGTTTGCCACGCTTGCTCGTCTTGCAATAAACCGCTGCTTACCGCGAAATCCAGTTGCTTGATAGCAGGCTTAACTTGCTCATTCTGCCAATAAAAAATACCAAGCATACGAGCAACAAACGCTTGATCGTAGCCACGCGATAGGTCTAACGATTCGAGAGTTGAGATCGCTTCTTTAAGCTTCTCTTCTTGAGCTAGGCTGTGCGCACGCTGCACTCTAGATGCGGTGTACTGGCTAAGCTCTTGAGCTATCGCACTGGCTGCGGTCAAACTAAGCAGCGTTGTGATTAAGAATTTCTTCATCATTTGCCTAATTTGAACTCCACTTTTGCGGTTTGTCCGAACTGCTCAATCGACACACCATTTTCAACTTTGGGTTGGTATTTCCACTTCTTCAACGCGCTAATGGCTTCTTTTTCAAACATACGCTTTGGCTCTGCATCGATCACTTCAATGTCTTTTGGACGACCTGTCGTGTCAATCGTAAAGCGCATGATCACATAGCCTTCAACCTTGCGTTTTAATGCTTTACTTGGGTAACGAGGTTCAACTTTATACAGCGGTAACGCTTGTTGATTGCCCATGGTT
>NZ_JAWOUJ010000068.1:0-1315 GCF_033339315.1 Vibrio sp. 661
TGAATAAACGAGCATCAGCCAAATTAAGTTATTTAATACTTTCATATTGTTTACTTGAGTGTCAGGTTAACGACGGTAGAGTTCTGGATTAAAACGTTGTTTCCACTGTTCTGAATTACGTTGGATATACCCGAACTGTCTGCGAACGCTCCACTTGATAGTATATTGTTACCACTCACGGTGTTTGACGCGACATTATCTGACGAAATACCATTGATATCTGATTCTGCATAAACCAAGTCGAGTTCAACATTTTGTCCACCTCTTGATTCATTCATGATATCCAAGCTAACTTCTCCACCAGATAATGCAATGTCATCAGCGAGTGCAGTGCAGGCAACTATCATACTCAAAGTACAAATTGCCAAACGCATCACTTTCTCCTACTAGTCGGTTACTCACCCCCAGTAAACACACTTGCATTAGTTGTAACAGATTGTTGTACAAGTGAATTTGAACCAGCATTCTGACCAACGGTAGTAATACCAGCTGCACCACCAAGACCACCAAGGGTGTTCATGTTTTCAACTCGAACTCGAGTATCATCCGCGTTAGTTGCATAAATAACTGATGCACCTGTAACACCACCCATTAGGCTTGAGCTCGCAACAACCATATCTGTATCCATATGGACTTGATTGAAGCTATCAACATTTGTTGAGCTCGAGTCGCTTTGATAGTTACTATTGTCGTTAAAGCTGTTCGAGTTTGTTGTGCTCGTATCAGCGTAGCTACGGTTATCACTCTGGTTACGGTTGTCGCTTTGATTACGATTATCGCTGTTATCGTTAAAGCTACTGTTGATACTAGAGTCACTGTTGTCATTGTTGCTACGTGTTACAGTAGTACTAGAGTCGCTGTTGTCGTTGTAGCTTCTATTTGTGTTAGTACTTGAATCACTACTATCACTATTTAGGCTCACATCAAGATCAGCACTGGTACTGTTGTCGTTAGCGTTAGACGTACTATTGTCGTTGTGGCTTTGAGCTGTGTTAGTGCTCGAGTTTGAGTTGTCGCTGTTGTTATTAAAGCTGTCATCAACACCAAGAGTTGCACTGTTGTCAGTGTCGCTGTTGTCGTTGAAGCTATGACCAATACCTAGTGACGCACTATTATCGCTGTTGTCGTTGAAGCTATCACCAACACCGAGAGATGCGCTATTGTCACTGTTATCGTTGAAGCTGCCAGATAAACCAATATCGGTATTAGCGCTGTCAGTCCATTGCATGTTGTCATCTCCATCATCGATCTCATTCGCGATTAGAGAGCCACTAAATAAAATTGCTGACATTGCTAAAGCAAGCCCTGTTTTGTT
>NZ_JAWOUJ010000069.1:0-1303 GCF_033339315.1 Vibrio sp. 661
AGGTGGTTACGCTGACAGGTTCGGTCAATAACGATTTGGAAAAGTCGCTGGCAGAAGAGTTGGTTTCAGGCCTTGATGGTGTGAAAAAAGTAAATAACGAGCTAACGGTAGTGAGTGAAAATAAACAAGATGCCGATTCTGATGCATTTGCTGCATTAACGGATTCAAAAATTACTACTATTGTGAAAACTCGTTTACTGATGGATACCAGCGTTAGTGGTACAGACATTGATGTCACCACAGAAAATAAAACCGTAACCTTAACCGGTAAAGTGAACTCAGATGCCGAGCACGATCTGGCATTATCGATTGCAAATAATACCAACGATGTAAATAAGGTTGTCGATAAGCTTGAAGTTGTTCAGTAATAACTAATATTGAGCTTTCACTTTAAAAAATAAGGAGACAACACCATGGTTCGTTGGATGTTTATTTTCCTTGCTTTGGCTCTCGTTTCAGCGGTACTCGGATTTAGTGGTATTGCCGGTGCCGCCGCAGCTGTCGCGCAAGTGATATTTTATCTGTTCCTGTTGTCATTAATTGTATCAATAGTATTTGTGATACTTGGAAAGAAAAACGTAAATAGATAGGAGTTAGCATGCGAGTTACGTCATTTATTTATCGTATCGCCGCAGTATCTGGTTTGGTATTTGCTTTAGCGGCGTGTAGTGATGAAGGGCCAATGGAAAAAGCGGGCAAAAAATTGGATGAGACTGCGGAAGAAGCGCAAAACGCCATTGAAGATGGTTGTGAAAACCTTAAAGAGAATCTGAACGCGGAAGACAAAGATTGTTAAGCGTTCACCTCATCCATCAACAGCAAAAAAGGGCGGCGTGATAACCGCCCTTTGTTTTACCAACTATTCTTAATCCGATAAGGAGTCAGAGATGAAGAACATATTCGATGTGCTAAAAGAAAGTCATGAAAAACAGCGCCTTTTGCTGGATGCACTGATGGAAACATCCGGAGATTCCCCAACTCGTCGAGAGTTTTATCGTGACCTAAAGCACGAGCTTGAGCAACATGCCGCAGCCGAAGAGCGTTACTTTTACGCACCGCTGATTGAGAGCGATAAGACGATCGATATGACACGTCACGGTATTGCCGAGCACCACGCCATCGACAAAGTAATCGCTCAGTTGGATGACACCGCGTGGAGCTCGCCCGCTTGGCTTACGCACATGAAAACACTGCGCCACAAGGTACTGCACCATCTGGAAGAGGAAGAGCAACGCTTTTTCCAAATGGCAGGCAAGGTGATGTCCGATAAACAAAAACAGCAGTTGGCCAATGACTATATCGA
>NZ_JAWOUJ010000070.1:0-1302 GCF_033339315.1 Vibrio sp. 661
ATCGCTCAGTCACAATCTCACGTGAGAATACTTTCTCACAGTATTTGCACTTCAAACGAATCTCTTCTTTCTTTTCGAAAACTTTAAAACTGCTTTCTACTGGCTCGTTGTGAGAGATACAGTTTGAGTTTGGACACTCAAACACGTTGTTGATTTTCTCTGGCAACTCTAGAGCCAGTTTTTTCACGACTTCGTAGTTTTCGATTTGGTTTACCGTCGCGTGCGGTGCGTACAGCGCCAGTTTGCTTGCTTGTTCTTCATTGATGAACACGTTCTCAATCTTCAGCAAGTCTTTGTGACCCAGAGCTGAAGATGGCAAGTTGAGACCAATCGTTACACGTTGAGAAGAATTGTGCATATCGAACAATTTCAGCACTTTGATACCAATTTGTGCTGGAATGTGGTCGATGACGGTGCCGTTTTTGATTGCTTCTACCTGCAATTGAGTTTCTTTAGCCATGTTTTTATCTCCTCGATTACAGTGTTTCGTTTAGAACCAAAGCCAACAGCGCTTGGCGAGCGTACACGCCATTTTGTGCCTGCTGGAAGTAGTACGCGTGTGGGGTTTTATCTACGTCTGTCGTGATTTCATCAACACGAGGTAGCGGGTGCAGTACTTTTAGATTTTCACGCGCGCCTTCCAATAGAGCCGCCGTCAGAATGTAAGCTGACTTGATGTGCGCATATTCAGACTCGTCGAAACGCTCTTTTTGAACGCGAGTCATGTAAAGAATATCGAGCTCAGGAATTACCGCTTCCATCTCTGTGTGTAGGCTGTATTCAATGCCAGCTTCATCGAGTTCTTCGCAGATGTACTCTGGCATCGCCAATGCGTCTGGAGCGACAAAGTAGAAGCGGATGTTATTGAACTTCGCCAGTGCTTGAGTCAGTGAGTGAACGGTGCGGCCGTATTTTAAATCGCCGACAAATGCCACGTTTAGGTTGTCTAAGCGACCTTGCGTTTCCGCGATGGTGTAGAGGTCAAGCAGAGTTTGAGTTGGGTGTTGGTTAGCACCGTCGCCCGCGTTAATCACTGGAACGCCATTCGAAAACTCGGAAGCAAGGCGCGCTGCACCTTCTTGAGGGTGGCGCATCACAAATGCATCGACGTATGAAGAGATAACTTGTACAGAATCAGAAAGCGTTTCCCCTTTCTTCGCCAGAGACGTATTACCATCGTTATCAAAACCAATGACATCACCACCAATGCGTTGAATCGCGGTCTCAAACGACAAGCGAGTACGCGTTGATGGCTCAAAGAAACAGCTCGCAACGACTTTGTTTTTAATCAGTTCTGGTCGA
>NZ_JAWOUJ010000071.1:0-1299 GCF_033339315.1 Vibrio sp. 661
CGCTGCACCTCCTATTTCCTCCTCCTCAGTCATCGTCGTCGTCAGTCGTCGTTTGCAGCTAACAACCAGATAGATATGTAAAAAGACGTATTTATAGATATTTGTGAAGCTGACGCGCGGATTTGAATTAGGTAACAAAAATCAAGAATGTTTCCGCTTGTCGGCTCAATTGAGAAACAAAAAAAGGGAGCACAAGGCTCCCAAATTTTTATTTCCCAACAGAGCTATTTATAAGACCTGATCTAACAGAAAAAGAGCGTGGCGAAGTTGCCCCTCAGAGTAGGTAGCTCCATCAGGTGTAACAATATGACCAGACTTAAATGCCCACTTAGAAAACCCCGTAACATCAGGAAGATAGCGCCCAGACTCAAGAGCCCAAAGCCTACGAATGGTAGGGGGGATTTCCTCACCGTCATCCCATCGATGGATTTGATCCAAATCGACACAAGCTATTTCAGCAGCTCGACCCTCACTTAATGCTAAGTGTTGAAATCTAAAGATAAAGTTAGGATGTATTCGACTACTCCTAGAAATTGGAGCAAAGAATTTAACAGCGTTCTCCCAATCAGTACTACGCATAACATTCCTCCAAAGCTTGAATAGCCTTTTCGGAGATGGACTGATATACGGCGTAACTTTGAAAGTTGTACCAAGATTCAAAAGTGGCGAGAAATAAAACGCGGTCGACTGGATTTAAATCAGTTGATGCAATTAATTGCGACAGACGGTTGTAAAACACGTCCTTTTCAATAGGATGTGAGTTAGTCATGATTAGCCCCTTGTAAGCTAGTTATGATTAGCCATGCATTCAGATTGCACTCTGAATGCATGGCGTTTATGAATTTAAATTGTTTGCTGTCTAGACTTCCAATAATCAGCAGCACAAGACCACTTAGTCCCATCTTGAGCTATGTATCCCTCTATTGGGACTATTTTAGATTGTGTAGTTAACCCCAAGCGCTCAAGATTCAAATAGTATGTATTAGCTAAACTTTTCGATTTATCCCCTGGCTCGTAAGTTAACCAACCAGACTCAGAGAGCTTCTTGATTGTGTTTGCAATAGATTGTCGAGATAACCCCGTCTCATCCATTAGAGCGCTGTAGCTAGGGAAACAAACTCCATCGCCATCAACAAATCTAAATAGCCCCAAGAGAAGCAGGCGCTGTGTTGATGGTAGATTTTCACGTTTCATTGCGTCAAAAAGTGGATGCATAATATCGAATTGGCTCCGCTTAAGTTTGTGTGTCATAATTTTCCTTATAGAAACTAAGAAAAACGCCAAGGGTTGCCGCCCATT
>NZ_JAWOUJ010000072.1:0-1291 GCF_033339315.1 Vibrio sp. 661
CCATCGGGAATGGGTAAAGCTGCTCAATACGCACGATTGCTACGTCTTCTTGCTCGTTGTTGCGACGCTGCTCAAGAAGGTCGAAATACACCTTACCCGAACAGAACACGACGCGTTTCACTTTGCTTGGTTCCAAGTTATCCACTTCAGGGATGGCTGCTTGGAACGTACCTTCTGCAAGGTCTTCTAGAGTCGAAGTACAAAGAGGATGACGAAGCAATGATTTAGGAGACATTACAATCAATGGTCGACGCATTGGGCGTACAACCTGACGACGAATCATGTGGTACACCTGAGCTGGCGTTGATGGTACAACGACCTGCATGTTTTGCTCAGCACACAATTGAAGGTAACGCTCTAGACGAGCAGATGAGTGCTCCGGACCTTGGCCTTCGTAACCATGAGGCAGAAGCATCGTCAGGCCGCACAAACGTCCCCACTTTTGCTCACCAGACGAAATGAATTGATCAATAACCACTTGTGCGCCGTTAGCGAAGTCACCAAACTGCGCTTCCCAAATGGTCAAACCGCCAGGTTCAGCTGTTGCATAACCGTACTCAAATGCAAGAACAGCTTCTTCCGACAACACAGAGTCAAAAACTTGGAAAGGCCCCTGCTTGTCATGGATATTCGCTAGCGGGATGTAAGTGCTTGCATCTGATTGGTTGTGAAGAACTGAGTGACGATGGAAGAAAGTACCACGACCTGAGTCCTGACCAGAAATACGGATACGCTTACCATCGTCTACCAATGTCGCGTAAGCCAATGTTTCAGCCATACCCCAGTCAATAGCCTTCTCACCTGTCATCATTGCTAAGCGATCGTTGTACAGCTTGTTTACTCGGCTTTGCAGCTTGTGGCTTTCCGGGTACTGACATAAACGATTACCTAGTTCGACAAGGCGTTGCTTATCGTAGGTCGCCTCCCATTGCATATCCCACTCGTGTCCCAAGTAAGGAGACCAGTCTACAGAATGCAATGCCATCGGACGCCACTCTTTCACCACGACTTCACCGCGGTCAAGTGCATCACGATACTCGTTCACCAACTGCGTTGCAGTTTCAATATCCGACTCATTCTTATCAATCAGAACATCGGCGTACAGTTTACGAGGAGTTGGGTGCTTTTTGATTTTTTGGTACATCAACGGCTGAGTCGCGTTCGGTTCATCCGCTTCGTTGTGACCATGACGACGGTAACAAACCAAATCAATCACGACATCACGCTTGAACTCGTTGCGGTAATCCAATGCAATGCGAGTAACAAAAGCAACCGCTTCTGGATCATCGGC
>NZ_JAWOUJ010000073.1:0-1287 GCF_033339315.1 Vibrio sp. 661
CCAAATTGGTCCACTGCGCCAGTCACCGCGATTTGTTGATTAACCGGTGATTCAGACAGTGCACTTACCAAACAGCATAACTCTGCCAATGAAGCACTATCACCATCCACTTCACTATAGGACTGCTCGAAAACAATAGACGCAGAGTAAGGCAGTGGCTCATCCAAATTCAAAGCAGAGCTTAGAAATGCTTGCATGATCATCATGCCTTTCGCATGAAGATTGCCTCCAAGTTCAGCTTTGCGCTCAACATCGGAAATGTCTCCATCTCCAAAGTGAATAACACATGAAATTCGCGCTGGCTCGCCATAAGAGACAGGATGCCCGGCCATATCAATAACCGTGAGTCCGTTAATTTGGCCGACTTGTTCGCCAGTAGTCTCAATGATGACCTGACCATCAAGAATGTCATAAACTGCACGTTGAGGAAGGTAAGACTCTCGATAATATTTATCGTCGATGGCTTTATCTATCGCCACATAATCAATGATATTTTGATCGCTAAACTGAGCAGCTAGGCTAAGTAGTTGGCAATGCCACATCACACCTAAAGGCAAATAATGTTGGTCCTCAGTTAAACGCATGCCTGCTAATAGTAACCGTTGAAAAGCACCTTCATCCAACGATGGGAAACCGTACTCCGAACAAATCCAATTCACCAAACCTACATACAACTCTAAGTTACTCGCAGATAAGTGGATATCTTCTTCAACTTCGGTATACATCGTTAGGCCGGTTGAAAAATCTTCGTCAACATACTCAAGGTCGGCCAATTGATTACGATCGCCAGTAACAATAATCTTAACGTCAAATTCTTTTTCATCGGCCGTTAAAATAGGTAGTCGAGTAGGGCTTACATTCAAGGGTTTTACTGGCTTTCCTTGAATGGCAGACTTAATGCTCGGCCAATATCCGGGATTCGCCAAAATGAGGTTCGCTGGTAAAATCAAATACCCGCCGTTAGCCTTGGAAAGTAGTCCAGCTTCAACTACAACATCGCCTTTTAAATCAACACTGTAGCGATCAAACAAGAGCTTTGCGTCCAAAGACTCTGTCATTATTGTAGGCTCTAAACCATCAGTGACCACGTCACAAATAAACTTACGATAAACCGTATTATCTGCACAGTTTATTACCAAAACTCGAGTCAAGCCTTTGATTTTCATAAATCGTTCAACAGTAGCGAGGAGTCTTGGTTGAAGTTCTACGAACTTCTTCTTAGGTAGAGAGGAGGCAGATTTTAAAATGTCTTCGTACTGTTCGAACGAAGGAGTCACGTCTTTCCAA
>NZ_JAWOUJ010000074.1:0-1275 GCF_033339315.1 Vibrio sp. 661
GCTATTCCAGCGAGCTAGGGCTTCAGCGCCACATACGTTACCACTCGCGAGATCGATGATCGGCTGATAATGAGGCACAAATTCGCGCTTGTTGATGCCCGTTTGCATCTTCGTGAGCAGCTGAGTACGAAACTTCGATGCGCTCGCGAGTTCTGGGCTGTAGTAACAAATGCCCGTCAGTGGATCTTGCTTCGCGTAGCTCAGAGCAATGCTGGCATTGCGTAGCCAAAGCGGCATGTTCTCACCATGCTTGGTTTGCACAATCCCTAGTGAGATCTTCATCACCACGCTTTCACCTTCAACCATAAATGGTGCTGCGAACAGTTGTTGTAGGCGACGTTCTGTTAAACGGATGTCTTCGTCTTTATCCATATCTGGCATAAACAGAGCGAACTCATCGCCACCAATTCGGGCCAGCATGGTGTTGTCTGGGAATTGTTGCTTCAGCCTTTCTGCGATGCTAACCAACAGCTGATCACCATTGTGGTGTCCCACGCTGTCGTTGATATCTCTAAATTTGTTGATCCCCAATAAGAACAAACTACCGTGACACAAATTGGGTTTGTTTTCGCAGATTTCGATTAATCCTTGGCGGCTGTAGAGTCGAGTTAATGAGTCATACACTAGCTGATCGCGCAGCGCCTTAAATGAGGCTTTGAGGTTGCTGGCCATTTCATTAAAGGCTTTTGCGAGCACGGTCGTTTCGTACACACGGCCAGGTTGGGGCATTGAGCTATCCCAATCGCCATTTGCTAGGTGTTGAGCCGCATCGGCAGTGGCGTTGATTGGTCGAGTCACGCGTTCGAAGATGACCCAACTAAAGCCGATACCAAACAAGCTGACGACGATACCAACAATCCAGCTTTTCTCTTGGCTTTTCGGTAAGAGGCCAAGTAAATCAGATTCCGAGATAGAAGTGCCGATGAACCAAGTTAAACCGTTTGGATCGTAGTAGGGCGTGATGCGGCTAAAAATACGTTGGCCGCTGTGATCAAACTCAAACGTGTACGGTTGGTCTGTATGGTACAAGTCAAAACCACGCACGCGGGAGGCGCTGATTTTGATGATCGGGTCTGCGCTTTCAGAGGCGAACAAGCGTTGGCCTTTATCCGAAAACTTTGTGCCCCAAGACACTACGCTGCCTGGGCCAGAATGTGCCACTAATCGGTGTTCTTGATCCATGATAAAGACCGATGCTTTGGTGTTCTTCTTGATGACGCGTAGAAACTCATTGAAGGTATTGATACGAATGTCTGTCACCAATACGCCCGCAAA
>NZ_JAWOUJ010000075.1:0-1270 GCF_033339315.1 Vibrio sp. 661
CTGCGCAACATTAAGTCGGTAATACAAATCTTGGCGGAACTCTTCATGATCGTTAAGATCTTCTTTCGCGGCAGCGATCACTCGCAAATCCACATTGATCTGCTGGTTACCACCAACTCGTTCGACAGTATGTTCTTGCAATGAGCGCAGCACTTTCACTTGCATTGAAAGCGGCATACTCTCGATTTCATCAAAAAACAGCGTGCCTTTGTCGGCGTATTCGAGTTTGCCAATCCGTCGTTTACTTGCTCCGGTAAAAGCGCCGGGCTCGTGACCAAACAGCTCACTTTCGAACAGATTTTCGGGAATCGCGCCACAATTTATTGGCACAAAACGATGTAATTTTCGTTGGCTTTCTTTATGCAGACTGGTGGCAACTAGCTCTTTGCCACAGCCCGTTTCACCATAAATAATGACGTTAGTATCAATACGCGCTAGCTTTGCAACTTGTTCACGCAATTGCTGCATGACTCGGCTTCGGCCAATCAGCACTTCCTCGAGCCCACTTACGCTCGCGAGATATTCTTGACGATCTTGCATTGACGTCTGCGCTCGATAAGTCTCGACCGCTTCCGTCACACGTTGCGAGAGTCGCTCTGGCTGAAATGGTTTCTCAATAAAGTCAAATGCGCCCTTTTGCAACGCACTCACCGCCATATCCACATCCCCATGTCCGGTGATCAGGATAACGGGCGTTTGGATATGATGGTCAATAAGGCTTTCTAAAATCGAGAGGCCATCGCTATCAGGCAAGCGAACATCACTGACAACAGCATCAAAGTCTTGACTTAGTATCGCCGCCTTTCCAGCGTCACCGGTACTGAATGCCTCAACGTTAAATCCGGCCAGTTGCAGCCATTGGCTAGTTGCCTGACGAACAATGTCATCATCTTCAATAAGTGCGATGTTGGGGGTGCTTTCAAAAGCCATGAATTACTGCCTGTTTAAAACGTCTTTCGTAACGGTAGCAAAAACCACGAGGGAGAAAAGGAGCTAGATCTCACTTCTTAATTACAACTCTTTAACATCCAATCAGCTAGGCGCACTCTGTCTCATTCTGGATAAGTAATCACTGTGAACCGCACAGGAAAAATCTAAATCGGCAAACCTGCCTGTGGATTGGGTCATCAATCAAGATGAGGCAGAACTGAAAATCAATAACTTATCTTAAGAAAACGAGTACTTGGATGGAGTCGGTATGACGCTCAGCGGAAAAGGGAAAATGTGGTTGCTTGTGATTTTTGCAAGCGCGATGGTGCTATTTTCTTAC
>NZ_JAWOUJ010000076.1:0-1254 GCF_033339315.1 Vibrio sp. 661
TGACCCGTCCTGATATGGGTTGACACTTTTTAACTAAAACGCTCGATGTACTTCATCGGGCGTTTTGTATTTTAAAGCCGTATGAGGCCTCATTTGATTATAGATATCTACGGACTCTGCTACCATCGTCCTTGCTTCTTTCAGATCTTTCGGTTTCTTCAGCAAGAGCTCCATTTTGAGTATCCCATTTACACGCTCAGCTAAAGCATTCTGATAACAGTCATTCCCGTCTGTCATTGAGCAAGTCACTCTATGTTTCTTATGGATATCTTGATATTCCTTCGAACAGTATTGTGAGCCTCTATCTGAGTGGTGTATTAGCTTTTCTTCACTCTGCCGTTGCCTGAGAGCTGAGATAAATGCCCGCTTAACTGATTGAGTTTTCATGTTGTCATCCACATAAAAACCAACAATCTTCCTTGAATAAGCGTCTGTAACCAAGCTGAGATAACTCTCTCCATTTTGAGTTGGCAAGTAAGTAATATCAGCAACCCACAGTTGTTCTGGCTTCGTTGGTGTCAGCCCATCTTTCACTTTGTTTGGGTGACAGAAAAATCGATGACGGCTGTCAGTCGTTCGGTGATAGGCTCGTCTTGCTCTCACTAACAGCCGATGCTTTCTGAGAAGTTCAAAGAGCTTATCGCGACCTATTTGAATGCCCTTTGTTGCTGCTAAGAACTTCAGTTTACGCGTGCCAATGCGTGGCTGCTTCAGCCTGACTTCACGGACAAAGCCAATGACAGTATGCTCATGATGTTCACAACGAGATTGAGTTTGGCATTGCTTATAATAAGCTTGGCGAGAGATTTGTACTAACTGACAAAACTTCGTAACGCTCAAACCTACTATGGTTTTCTCTTGGACAACGCTTCTTTGTGCTTTTTTGTCACTCTAACACCATAGTCACGTTCCATAACGTTCACGACAGCTTCAAAGAAGTCGGCTTTGAGTTGAGCATCTTCGAGCTGCTTTTCAAGCTCTTTAATACGTTGCTCTGGTGTAGGAGGTGAGTTGAACTCGGTCATAGAGTCTCCTTTGGACATAAAGTTAGGTGTCCCTTTAGACCAATCTAGTCGACCATGCTTACGAAGCCAAACCAAAACCGTAGAGCAACCTTGGATGCCATACTTCTCTTGGGCTTGTTTGTAAGTGAGGCTTCCTTTTTCAACCTCATCAACTACAGTGAGTTTAAAAGCGAGGGAGTAATCGCGCTGAGTTCTTTTAGTTGTTGATTTCATAACACTCTCCAATTTT
>NZ_JAWOUJ010000077.1:0-1251 GCF_033339315.1 Vibrio sp. 661
ATCGACTACTCGGCAGAGAATGTGATGTGCTGCTGTTTGACGCGCGAAAAGAGTTCGATGCTAATAGCTTTACGGCGGCAATTGGCTCTCTCGTTGGCGGTGGAATGCTACTTGTTGTGACAAATACTGCTCAGCCACAACATTTCGCTGATCAATGGATGCAGACCCAATGGCAAAAGCTGATAGTTCTTGAGCAGGGGAAAGTCATTCCCCAGGTTTCTGAGTTTGCTATTGCGCAGAGAAATACAGAATACATAGAGCAGACTCACGCTGTTTCATTAATCGAGAAAGTGGTGAATGGGCATCGTAAGCGTCCTTTAGTGCTCACGGCTGATCGCGGTAGAGGTAAAAGCAGCGCATTAGGCATTGCTTGTGCTCAGTTGTTGCAGCACAAGCCGCTGCGTATATTACTTACCGCGCCTTCTATTAACGCTGTTGAGCCAGTCTATCAGCACGCGCAGCGTTTACTTACGGATGCCAAACAGATGAAGAAAGACCGTTTGGAAGTCGGATATGGGTATATTCAGTTTATTGCGCCTGACGAATTGTTGTCTTCGCTGCCTGAGTGCGATTTGTTGCTAGTCGATGAAGCGGCTGCGATTCCCGTCCCGATGCTCAAACAAATCACCGAGCATTATCATCGTTTGGTCTTTTCTAGCACGATTCATGGCTATGAAGGCTGCGGACGTGGCTTCACGTTGAAGTTCATTGAATGGTTGCAACAACAACGACCTGGCATGAAGACGTATCACATGCAGCAGCCAATTCGTTGGAGCGTAGATGATAAGTTAGAAACGTGGTTGTATGACGCTTTTATCTTGAACGCGGAATTATCGCCGCAATCCATTGAAGGCATGGCGAACGTATCGTTGAACAAAGTGGACAAGCAAGCACTGGTTCACCAACCCAACTTACTACGCGAATGCTTTGCTTTACTGGTTAACGCTCATTATCAAACCTCACCGAATGATTTGCTCCATTTACTGCGAGATGACAACAGCTCCGTTTATCTCGCGATGGATAAACAAAATATCATCGGAGTCATTCTCACGGTTGAGGAGGGCGGTCTTGATGACGAGTTAATTGAAGCCGTTCAACTTGGTCAACGTCGTCCTAAAGGGCATTTGACGCCAATCACCATCATCAATCAACTTGGTTTGGTAAAGGTAGGTAAGCTTATTACTTCACGAGTGATGCGAATTGCGGTGCATCCAGATCTACAAGGTTCGGGCATTGGCAAGCGCATGCTAA
>NZ_JAWOUJ010000078.1:0-1245 GCF_033339315.1 Vibrio sp. 661
CTGCCGCGTACTCACCGCTGTATAGCGTTAGGTGGCTGCCATTTAAGCGTGCAAACACGTCCATCTTCATGCCCGTGTGCATCTCTAACAAGTCACTTACGTTCACAGGTTGGTTGTCTGGTTGCAGTTGAAGCTGCGCCAATTCAGGAACTAGCATTTGCGCAGTTTGAATCAACATGTTTGGATCTTTCGCAGACAGAGTAAACATGCCATCCATTTGGCTAAACACTTCGCCAAACTGTGCATCAGGATTGATGTTCAGATCGAACAGTTGCATGCTCAACCCTTTCAACCCATTCAGCATGCCAGAGCCCATGCTCACCGCTGCCGCCGGGTTTTGTCCGCCCATGTCTTTTTGCATTTGGCTCAGCAGCGCACATTGGTATTGTGGCTGAGTTATCTCTGTCCAAATTTGACCAATCGATGGCGCAAGCGTGTTGATGTCGATGCCTAGCGCCAAACTAAAGAAGCTCTTATCGCTGTTAGACTCGGTTAACACACCACGAATCGATTTAAGCGCATCGACGATCACTTTGTTCTTCGACTCAACAACAAAGCCGCCTTTGATTGACGCTTGCTCACCGTTTAGCTTGTACTCCGCAAACGCCACCGATTGAGGCCAGTTTTCTGCAATTTTGGTAAACTCGTTATGACAAACTGGTGTGCGCATTTCCGTAATGTTTGGATCGACGTTAAGACGAGTTAATTGACGAGCAAACATGTTGCCATCAACAGTGGTTAAACCTTTGATGATTTCACGATGGTCGATGTAGCCAAAAGAGTTGTTGTTTTTACCATACTGAGTTTGGATGGCTTCAGCACGACCGCTATCCGCTAATGATTGGGTTGGAGACTCAAGACCCAGCGCCATTTTCAACGGGTTAAGATCACCCAACTCCGCGATATCCACCGTCACGGTTAGCACGTTGTCGGTAACCGCTACAACTAAGCCAATACCATCCTGCGGATCTACTGCATCCGTCATTTCATAACGACGGTACTCCACCGTACCCAGCTTCACTTTTTCGTGTGTCACGCCGCTCATTTGCTCTTCGTGATCCAACGTTTTCCAAAGCGCCTCTGGATTCTCGATTGGCAGTTTGTAAACTGGCACCATACCGAGCGTGTAAAGCACTGGGTTGATCTCATCGCCTGTACCTAAGTACGCTTTCAAAGTTTCTGGCGACGCAGCACTTTTTAAGTATCCGTCAAACAGTTCGATCGCAAACTGCTCTTTTGGTGATA
>NZ_JAWOUJ010000079.1:0-1239 GCF_033339315.1 Vibrio sp. 661
CTACGTTCGTAGCTGCTGATGGCTCGGTCTAAGTTTACGCTGGCAATGGCATCATCAGAAGTCGCTTGTTTTACGCGCTTTAACTCGGCTTCCGCGAGTTTGTGGGCTGATTGCGCTTCTAACATGCGCGCTTGTAATTCTTCTAGTGAGACTTGGTAGTCGTGCTTGTCCAGCGTGGCAATGACTTGGCCTTTTTCTACCAAGCTGCCTTTATTTACGAACACTCTTTCCACGTTGCCGGGTACACGAAAAGAGAGTGAGGCGGTTTCTTTTGCTTTTACGATCCCGCTGAATGATTTGTTGAGTTCTTCATTCCTTTCATTGACTTCAATCACTTGAACGGGTCTGGATGCGCTTGGCCCCTCAACCTGAGGTTGAGCTTGATTACAGCCGAGTAGAGAGAGCGCGATAGTGCTCAGCGCAGCGGTTTTGATTTGATGATTCATAAGATGGCTCCATAATTTCGGCGCCATCTTATAATTCACAGATGTTCAGATAATCATGCGTGCGCATGATTCAATGTCACAAATTTTATGACAATAAATGCAAACTACAAAAGTTTTGGGATTTTATTGCACAAATGTTCAATAAGTAACCGGCTAGCTTGGTTCAGCGTTTTCGGTTGAGGATAGAGTAACCACCCCGTTTCTTCCGTGACAGCATATTGAGACAATACTTGCACCAATGCACCGGATTCGAGCTCATTTTTTACCAACAGTTTTGGGATATAGCTGATGCCGCGGTCAAGCACTGTGGAGCTTTTAATAAAGCCGATGTTGTTGGAAATGAGTTTTGGTTTGAGCGCTACGTTTTGTTCCTGAAAATGCCAAAGGTTGTCGACATTGCCATTTGGCCAACGAAAACAAATGCACTGATGATCGCTCAACTCTTCTAATGTGGCGGGCGTGCCGTGAGTTTGAAGATAGTTCGGTGAGGCAACGACACATCGGTCGAGCGTTAAGATCTTTCTCGCGACAATGTCTGAATCAAACAGCATGCCGCCGTGCAGCGCGATGTCCAACCCCTGCTGAAACATATCAATAAAGCCATTGTTGATATTGCGAATGTCGAGTTCAACCTGCGGGTATTGATCCTGAAATTCAAACAAAATGGGTTGAAGATGTTCATAGGTTTCTGGCAGAAGGCCAAGTTTGATTTTGCCTCTGACCTCGATGCTTTCGTTACTGGCTTGCTGGTTTGCCGAATCAAGCAAGGTGAGTACTTTTTGTAGATCTTGGT
>NZ_JAWOUJ010000080.1:0-1232 GCF_033339315.1 Vibrio sp. 661
TAACAACGCATCTACACCAAGGCTTGTCCACGAATCAAAGTTAACTTCTGATTCATTGAATGGCGTTTGTGGCATTTTATTCGTTGGTACTGGGCTGAACTTACCACTGCGCTGTAGATCAGACGCAATGACAGCAGAAATGTCGGTAGGAAGTGGTTGACTGCCCTCCCATTTAAAAGGAACAACAGCAATTGGTCGTGCCGAATCAATACCATCAGTAATGACCAGCTCCAATGCAGCGTGCGCTACATTCGTTAGACTGCCTAGCAGTACAAACATTCCTAGTAAAAGACGTTTAATCACGGCTTATCCCTTATTGTTGTAGTGCGACCGTAAGGTTAATATCCTTCAGCCTTTGGTTAACTGTTGAATCGGTTGACATCGGGAAACTTGGTACTTGTGCAATTGCACTCTTTGCAGCAGCACATACCCTAGAGTCACCAGAAAGCACGTTAACTGACGAAACAATCATGTCAGTTCCCGTAGGAATCAGCTTAATGTTAACTCTACACTCCTTTCCCAATAGGTAGTCATCCTTTAGCAATCGGCTTTGAATAAGCTGAATATAGATTGAACTGTAGCGGGAAACCTCATCAGCCACAAATTTCCCCTGAGCCTGTTGGTTTGCACTCGCTTCACTTTCTAGGCCAGCAAAAATATCATCCAGTGCAGCTTCTTGCTCTTTGCGCTCACGTTCTAAACGCTTAAGGCGCTCTTTTTCTTTACGCGCTTTTTCCGCAGCTTCTTTTGCCGCTTTTTCTTTCGCAATGCGTTCTTGTTCAGCTTTTTGAGCCGCCTCGCGTTCACGTTTTGCCTTTTCTTCCGCTTCTTTTGCCGCCTTCTCGCGAACTACTCGCTCTTGTTCCGCTTTGGCAATCGCCGCTTCTTTGGCTAAACGTTCCTGCTCTGCTTTACGTACAGCTTCTTCTTTCGCTTTACGCTCTTTCTCAAGTTTAGCTGCACGCTCTTTTTCTTGGCGAACTCGTTCTTCTTCTGCTTTGCGTTCCTGCTCTTTTTGCTTGCGAGCCGCTTCAGCTTCTCTGGCCGCTTTTGCATCTTTCGCTTGCTGTTCTTTCAACTTACGAATTTGCTCTTCTTCAGCCTTACGGTTTTTCTCAAGCTGCTCCGCCTCACGTCTTAATTTATCAAGACGATCTTGCTCTTTTTTTGCCGCTTTTTCACGCTGCTGACGAATTTCTTTCGCTTGTTGTTGCACCAGTTTAGGGTCTATC
>NZ_JAWOUJ010000081.1:0-1224 GCF_033339315.1 Vibrio sp. 661
CAGGCTCATACCCTCGTCAAGTTTACCGAAGATATAAGACAGTGAACCTGACAAAATGCCACTAAATCGTTCAAGCTCATCGCCTGCTGCAATCAGGTTTTGTAAGTTTTCGATAACCGGTAGGCCTGCCCCTACGGTTGTTTCGTACATCAACTTGCGACGCGAGCTACGAGCGACATCTCGAAGCTGATGGTAGTACGCCATGCTTGCTGTGTTTGCTTTTTTGTTTGGCGTGACCACGTGGAAACCTGCTGCTAGAAAGTCTGCATATTGATTTGCAATGTCTTCACTAGACGTACAATCCACAAGTACAGGGTTGATGATGTGATTGCGCTGAACCAACGCGATTAAACGAGCTAGACTGAATTCTTCTGTTGCCGCTGACATGCGGTCGCGCCAGTGTTCTAGTGGTAAGCCTTCACTATCGAGTAGCAAGCCTTTGCTATTTGCTAAACCACAAACTCGAATCACGATACCTTTTTCTGCCAGTTTGGATTGTTGACGTTGGATCTGATCCACCAGCTCACCGCCAACACCGCCAACACCAACAACAAACACATCGAGGAAGTATTTGGAGTTAAATAGGTTTTCGTGACACGCTTTGATCGCCTCAGAAATTTTGTCTTCCGGAATCACCGCAGAGATAGCACGCTCTGAAGAACCCTGCGCAATCGCGACGATATTAACGTTCACTTCCGCAAGAGAAGAGAAGAAACGTGAAGCAACACCACGGGATGTACGCATGCCGTCACCAACCAAGGTAACGATAGAAACATCATCGATAAAATCAACCGGTTCCAATAGACCGTCTTTTAGTTCAAGCTCAAACGCATCCGCCAAAACTTGTTGAGCTTTCAGCTTATCATCGGCCTCGATACAGAAGCTGATGCTGTACTCAGACGATGATTTAGTAATAAATACAATAGAGACACCAGCAGAAGACATCGCACCAAATACTCGGCTCGCCATGCCTACCATCCCCTTCATACCTGGGCCTGATACGTTAACCATGGTTAGGTCGTTAAGCGTTGTAATACCTTTGATCGCAAGATTATCTTCACCAGTATCTTGGCCGATAAGCGTACCCGCGCCTTGAGGGTTAAAGCTGTTTTTGATCAGACATGGAATGTGGAATTGCGCGATAGGAGCAATGGTCTTCGGATGCAGAACGGATGCACCGAAGTAAGAAAGCTCCATTGCTTCTTGATAGCTGAGAGACTTAAG
>NZ_JAWOUJ010000082.1:0-1222 GCF_033339315.1 Vibrio sp. 661
CTGAAGCTCGACCAATTTTCGACAAAGCGACTAAGAAATCGCTTGCAGAAGCAGACCAAGGCATCATTAAAGCACTCGAAGACGATCACAAAGGCACTCGCGAATTCGTTAACCAACCAATTGGTAAAGCGAATGACGTGATGTACAGCTTCTTGGCTTTGGTGCAAGATGACCCAACAATCCAAATCGTTAACCTTGCACAAAAAGACTACGTTGAACGTTTCATTCAAGGCGATCCAGACCTTGCCGACATTCCAGTTTTGAGCGCGGCAGCGCCGTTTAAAGTGGGCGGACGTAAAGATGATCCGAACGGCTTCACTGAGGTAGAATCTGGCCAACTGACTTTCCGCAACGCCGCCGACTTGTACCTATACCCAAATACGCTCGTAGCAATGAAGGTGAAAGGCAAAGAAGTACATGAATGGCTAGAGTGCAGCGCGGGCCAATTCAAGCGCATTGATGTCAATACGACTCAGCCACAATCGTTAATTGATTGGGATAACTTCCGTACGTACAACTTTGACGTGATTGATGGTGTGGAATACCAAATCGACATCACTCAGCCACCGAAGTACGACGCGAATTGTAAAGTCATTAATCCGGACTCCCAGCGTATCGTGAATCTGACTTTCAATGGCAAACCAGTTGATCCGAAACAAGATTTCATCATCGCGACTAACAATTACCGCGCGTACAGCAATACCTTTCCTGGCTCTGGTCCGGACTTCATTGCATTTGACTCTCCAGACGAAAACCGTTCTGTGGTTGCTGCGTACATTTCTCGCGTCAGTGAGGAAAAAGGCGAAGTCACGCCAAGCGCTGACAATAACTGGTCGTTCGCACCAATTAAGTCAGACAAAAAACTGGATATTCGCTTTGAAACCTCACCGAGCGAAAAAGCTTCGAAGTTTATCCAAGACAAAGGCCAATACCCGATGAACCGCGTCACAACTGACGAAGTGGGATTTGCGATTTATCAGATCGATTTAAACAAATAAGCGACTCCATGTTCAAACTAGCGGCTCCTCAGTGAGCCGCTTTTTGTTGCTGCACAAAGCAGTTAAGATAGTTCAAATACGCTAACCCTTTCACTGCAGATAACCTTCATGCAAAACGACGTATTTTTCGATCTCACTCAACATGGCTTTTCAGAAGACGAAGCCTCACAACTCATGGTCTATGGACAAGAGTTAGAATTACCTACTAGACACATTCTTAGCCA
>NZ_JAWOUJ010000083.1:0-1222 GCF_033339315.1 Vibrio sp. 661
GCTTTGATGTCGATAGGCGCTTCAGAGTCATCCAAAGAGACGCCGTTGTGCACTACGTGCAGTTGCTCTTCTGGATAACCATCGCGCAGAATTTCGCGGCCTACATCTTTGCTCACACAGATTAGTTTCGGCGAAAGGTGCAAGCCAAGCGAAAAACGATCGCGCAGCGTGTAGTGACAATGCAATTGCGTGACTAGAGGTACATGATTCATGCGTGCGGCTAAGGACATCCATTGGCAAGGGCCACCGCTGTTGACATGAACGAGGTCGATATTGTGCTTCTCGATGAGCGCTGAACCTTGTTTGATCAGGTTATTCCAACCCGTGATGTCCCAACGCGGCGCACACCAGCCACCGACGAGATTGAACGTAGAGTGCTCTGCTTTGATACCAAGATCTTGGCATTTCTCAATCAGAGGTTGGCAGTTCGACCAGACAATTGGCTCGAACTTGTCTCGGTCGATACCCAAGATAAGATCGAGTAGTACCACTTCACTGCCGCGAATCCAATTATCACCATAATGAACGTAAAGAATGCGTTTTGGAGTAGTCATAAGTCACCTCGGTCTTATCGTTAATCTAATTCGACTACTGCAACCGAGATGCCAAAATATGCTATTGGTTTAAGTGATTGAAATGTATGGGTGAGGAGATGGAAACCAAGAAGCAGCGAAACAAATTCTCAATTTGAGAACCAATATGGGTTAGTTATCCATCTCAATTTGATATTGCGTTAGCAATACGGGAATAACGCTCTCTGTTGAGAACTGTTCTACGATCGTTTGGCGTGCGTTTTTACGGATTCGTTCTTGTTGGCTTTTCTCCATCGCCATCCAGTGTTGTAGATTTAGCGCGAGAGCGGGGACATCATCGGCAATAAAGCCATTGTTGCCTGTTTGAATGATGTCGGGTAAACGTCCGATCTTTAGACTGATCACCACAATGCCGCGTGCCATTGCCTCAAGTGCCGCCATGGGTAGTCCTTCGAAGCGAGAAGAGATAATCAATACGCTGATATTTTCCCATACCGCGTTCATGTCTGTTTGATGACCATGAAAAATGACATTCGCTGGTGCGGTTGTCTCTAAGTTTTGTCGCTCAGGCCCATCGCCATAGATAGAGAAGCGATAATCAGGGCAGGCTTTTGCTAACTCGATAAATTGATCTGCGCCTTTTTCATGGCTTAAGCGACCAACAAACGAGATCTCTTGATAATGCTTGT
>NZ_JAWOUJ010000084.1:0-1219 GCF_033339315.1 Vibrio sp. 661
GCAAGCTCTTCGTAGTACTCTTGTGGGTTTTTACCCGTTACCGCAGTAATCTCTGCCGCTAACAAACATAGTAAGATGCCGTCTTTGTCTGTTGACCATGGTGTTCCATCTTTACGTAGGAAAGAGGCACCAGCGCTCTCTTCACCACCACAACCAAACTTGCCAGTGTAAAGGCCATCGACAAACCACTTGAAGCCGACAGGCACTTCACACAATTCACGACCCAAATCGGCTACTACTCGGTCAATAAGTGCACTTGAAACCAGCGTCTTACCAACAGCAACATCTTTACCCCACGCCTCACGATGACGGTATAGGTAGTCGATACAAACCGCTAAGAAATGGTTCGGGTTCATCAAACCTTTCGGCGTCACGATACCATGACGGTCATAGTCTGGGTCGTTACCAAACGCAAGATCGTATTCATCTTTCAGGGCTAGCAGACCAGCCATTGCGTATGGAGAAGAACAGTCCATACGAACCACGCCGTCCTTATCAAGCGACATGAACTGGAATGATGGGTCGATGGCTTCACTGACTAACGTTAGATCTAAGTTGTACGCTTTGCCGATTTGACGCCAGTAATCGATGCCGCTACCACCTAGTGGATCAACACCAATTTTCAACTTCGATTTCTGAATCGCTTCCATATCGATAACATTTACTAAGTCATCGATGTAAGGCTTCACCAAATCCATCTCTACGAATAGCTCAGATGCTTTCGCTTCTGCTAGCGCTAGACGCTTCACATCTTTTAGGCCACCAGCAATGATCTCGTTCGAACGATCTTCAATCGCTTGAGTCAATTCAGCTTCTGCTGGACCACCATGTGTTGGATTGTACTTAATACCGCCATCTTGTGGTGGATTATGAGACGGTGTGATAACGATGCCATCCGCTTTCTCATCATGCTTTAGATTGTAAGTTAAGATAGCGTGAGAAATGCCAGGTGTTGGTGTGTAGCCATTATCCTGCTGTACGATGACTTTTACACCATTCGCAATCAAAACTTCGATTACGCTTGAAAACGCAGGTTCTGACAACGCGTGGGTATCTTTGCCCACAAACAACGGCCCTGTAGTCCCCTGCTTGGCACGTACTTCTGCAACTGCTTGTGCGATAGCAAGAATGTGGTTTTCATTAAAAGTTTGCTTGTCTGCTGTGCCACGGTGACCAGAAGTGCCGAATTGAACCTTATGTTCCGCATTATTCGCATCAG
>NZ_JAWOUJ010000085.1:0-1218 GCF_033339315.1 Vibrio sp. 661
ATTTGCAATGTTTTAAATTAGCTTCGCAAAAATTTACCGGGCGCTGGTGGACATCAGTCAGATTTATGTCAAAACTGTAATTAAATTGAGAACTTATAAGTTCTGTTGGCGACTAATTTTATATACCTTGGCTCACACGGATAATCATGATGAAAAAAATGTCTTTGGCTCTGGCACTCTCTAGTGCTCTCCTGATAGCCCCGTTTGGTTGGGCGCAATCCATCTCTGCAACCACGCAAGATCCCATCTATCAACTTGATGATAAGTTAGTTTTAGGGCGGGTCGAAAGTGTGTATTACAGCGAAATTCCTGAGCTAAGTGACGTCCCTTTCATCGGTAAAATTGATACCGGCGCTGACACCACCTCCATGCATGCAGAAAATATTCACGTAAGCAGCAGCAATCCCCAATACAAGAATCTTAAAGATGACAAACTGCTGTGGGCAATTGTCGACGATTTAGGTGGCACGCAAGCCAAATGGGAAGCCAACAGTTTTGAACCTTATCAAGTCACCGTCAGTTTCACGATTCAGCATCCTTATACTGGCAAAGAGATCACGGTAACCGACGATCTTGAGCGCATCAGTGCTATCCGCAGACGCCCTAGCAAAAAACCGATTTTGCGTCCAACCGTAAAAATGCCGATGACGATTGCTGGGCATACGGTAGATACCGTGGTGAACCTTACCTCGCGCAAACAGTTCTCTGCGCCAATCCTGATTGGCAAAACTTACCTAGATGATAACGCGTGGGTGTTTGCTGGGTATGACTACCTGCAAGAACAACCCAACGCGAAAATGATTGGTAAGAAAGAGACGGTAGAAATCGAAGGCATTCCCTACAAAACCAGCGTTTCGACAAGCAGCCGTTACACCAATGTTCACGCTCTCGACATCAAAGTGGATAAAAAAGCCAAGCAAGTGTCGTTTACTTTAGAGGGTGAGAACGGCAAGCGCCATCCTATGACACTGCCATTGGTGCGCATGTTGAAAACCACCAAGAGCGAGCGACCTTTGGTGTATCTGCCTGTCAAGATTGACGAAAACGAAACTCAGCAATGGTTGGTGTACTTACGAGACCGCAGCAAGTTCAGTTCGCAAATCCGTCTGGGCCGAGACGTAGTGAGCCAACATTTCGTAATAGATACCGACAAAGAGAATTTGCTCGGCGGCGTGGAAAAAACCTTTAAGAGTGCACTGAAGTCCAAGCCATTGGTTA
>NZ_JAWOUJ010000086.1:0-1216 GCF_033339315.1 Vibrio sp. 661
CTTTTTGTTGTGGTACATGTGAAATTCTTCATGATCGTCAAACGTGTGGATGTGATAGCTCGGAATGTTACGCGCTTCCAAAGTATGCTCGATAGACGATGAGCCCACTTTCCCCATTTGATACACCAAGACGAAGTTATCAGCCCGAAGTTCTCGGTTCTTTTCAAATTGTCGAGCGATAGAGTATTTCATTGATCAAATCCTTGATTATTAAAATTCGTGACTTTTATTGACTGGCAGCGAATGGATGACTGTCTGAGGTTCTGGTGTTCGTTTTCGACTGATCATAACTGGCAACAAAAGTATCAAAATGATGGTGGTATTTACGGCAACGAAGAACACCATGATGAGGGCGTAAACCGCGAGTAAAAGACTTTTTCTGTTGTCATCGATACTGCGAAAACAAAATTTGATGAAAAGAAAGTAGCCTCCAAACAGAAACGCAATGCCGAGCAAACCGTATTCGATGGCGGTATCGAGCACAAAGTTGTGGGTGTAAATTGCTAATTCATCGTAGTTGAAGTAATCGATCATAAAGTTGGGCAGCATTTTGGCGCCCACGCCTAAAATAGGATGCTGCGTTAAGATATCCATGCCGTTTGCGAGTAGCAGCTTGCGATGCAAGTTGGACACCCATCGCGCTTCACTTTGGTTGGCAAACAAAATGTCTTCTTGAGTGATCTCCAGTTTATCGGCAAGAGCATCAAAACCGACGTAGAGCGTGGTAGAGACTGTGCCAATAACCACAAATGCCAACGCCAAGAGAAGCATCCATGTATAGGTTTCACTGATGGTTTTTCGCATCCAGTTTTTAATAAAAATCTGATCGAGAAAAAACAGCAAACAAAAGCCCAGCAGAGCTTTTCGTTCTTGAGATAACACGAGTAGCGCAAATGCAACTAGCATCAAAAAAGGGAACAGGCGAATTTTGTCGCGATACAAATAGAGTAGCGAGCACAACACTCCAAATCCGTATTTACTGACCCCGAGTAATTTAAATCCGCTTTGATAGCCTTGGGCGAAGTGCCATGCTGCGACTAGACCACAGATGATAAAAAGTAGGTAGGTGAAATAGACCATCACTCGCTCATCATCAAATGCACCGTAAGCGTAAAGTAAGCTCAGTAGACAAAGAATGGCTAGCCACTGAACGGTTTCGATCAATAGTGGGGCCAAAGGCACTCTGTTCAACAAACCATTGATAAATACATATCCA
>NZ_JAWOUJ010000087.1:0-1216 GCF_033339315.1 Vibrio sp. 661
TAATCAAAAACGCCGTTTTAAAGTTCTGAGGCGCGGTCGGCAGGTTCGCCAGAATCTCTGGGCTTACTTCTGCAGAAGAAGACTTACGAGTTGGGCAATACGCGACGTATTTAGCTTGATCTGCCAAAGGCTTAGTACCCGAAGAAAAAGCAATGAAATCGAGGGCAAGTTTGGTATTCGCGCTTCCTTTAGGAATAGCCCAGCCGTTCATGTAACCCATTTGGTGATCCCAAATGATGCGAAATGGTTGGCCTTCATCTTTACGCGCGTTGTGTATCCGGCCATTGAAAGCAGACGCGATTACCACTTCTTTATCTGCCAACATTTGTGGTGGCTGCGCACCTGTCGTCCACCAAAGCACTTGCGGTTTGATGGTGTCGAGTTTGGCAAAGGCGCGTGCTCGCCCCTCTTCAGTTTCTAGTAGGCGGTAAACTTCGTCAGGTTTAACGCCATCGGCCAATAATGCCCATTCAAGGTTACCTTGAGGTTGCTTTTGTAGTGCTCGTCGACCGGGAAAGTTTGTTAAATCAAAAAGGTCTGTCAACTTGGTTGGAGCCGTTTTGCCTTTGAAAGCATCCTCGTTCACCGCTAAGACG
Organism: Vibrio sp. 661; assembly: GCF_033339315.1. Lineage (NCBI taxonomy): Bacteria > Pseudomonadati > Pseudomonadota > Gammaproteobacteria > Vibrionales > Vibrionaceae > Vibrio > Vibrio sp. 661. The sequence continues at coordinate 597 of NZ_JAWOUJ010000087.1, forward strand.
GTCGATACGACGATGGTGTTAATCGCACACTCGTGGATCGCCCCATCGATGAAATCCTCTTTTGCTGGTGTCCCGTCAGCGCCGGGAGGCAGAATACTGGGGTTGACGGGTTCCAAAAGCCCTGCCGCGCAGCCTCGAACAATGTCTGGTTTATCCAGCGAGACCAAATCCCAACGCACGTTGTTTGCTTCTACTTGCGCTTTAATCTCCGCCAAACCGCCACTGAAATCCTCCGATACGATCTCAACACCAGTCTTTTGGATGAATGGTTTGTGGTAAGCCTCTACTTGGCTTTTGGTGAACGCGCCACCCCATGAGACGACCGTTAGTTTATCTTCAGCGTATGCCGAGGTACCCAACAGCATTCCCGAAATCAACATCACCAGTGGTGTTTTCGTCATTCGTGACATGGTTTACTCCTTTGGTTGTTTTTCTGGAGGTATCCGTTACGGCTGTTGGACACCACATTTGTTAAATTTTCGTTAACATTAGCATTAAATATATTTTATACAATATTTAATTTTAAAATTTTTTAGGCAAATCGCTGTAGTGTGAACGGCGCAATATTCACCGATGTTGGCTTGTCTGCAACGAGCTCAGAGATTAGGTCTGCAGTGATC
>NZ_JAWOUJ010000088.1:0-1210 GCF_033339315.1 Vibrio sp. 661
AGTTACCACCTCATCCGAAGAAGCATCAAACTCTTGATATTTAATGATGTTTGCACCAGCTTGACCACCCGCAGAGGTGTTGATTGTAAAGTCGATTGCACCTTGCGCATCCGATTTAACAACGTCTATCGCAGTACCATTACTTTCGGTGACCAACAAGCGCGTTTGATCGCCTATCGCACCAGAGGTATCTTCTGGGTCAACAACCGGATTCACTTGAACGTGAACCGAACCTGTAATCACCGCTTCTGCAATCCCTTGTCCTGGATTTGCCGCATCAACGTACTCATGGTCAATCTCTTTCACAGTCAACGTTGTGCTCAAATCAAAGTCGGTACTGGAATCTTGTTCCAACTCAACTTGAACATAACCACTCTGCGTAACGCGAGCAGAGAAGTCTTGCTCCGATTCATTGGCTTGTGGCGTTAATGTTAACGTACCAGCGACGAGCGTTTGCGCTACACCATCCACGAACACGGTACAACTCGGAGGGAAGCCAGAAATCTTCACTTCTGAGAAGAACTCATTGGCGTCTGGACTTTGGCTGGTCGTTGGTTTCCAGTCGATGTTGAAGCGCGTATCTTCGTCACCTTCCGACACCACGGTATAGTTATTTCTTGCGTCAATCACAGGGCCAACAATCACACGAATTTCCCCAGTTGAGGTGCGCGTATGGCCATCGTTTTCAGTAACAATCGTGGTTGCTGTGATGTGAATATTCTCGGTAGACGATGCTTCCGGTTTAATCACAATGCCCGAGTTGATGTTTGCTTGCGTAATATTCGCTTCATAGATTGGCTGGTTATTACCATCGTACCCAACGAACGTTAAATCGACCGAGTTACCATCATTATCAAATATCTCAACGCCATCAGGAATGTTGGAAAGCAGTACCGTTACCGTTTCAGAATGATCGTTCGGGTTGTCTTTGAACTCTCCAGAAAGAATGCTGAACGAAATATCAACTTGGCCATTTTCATCCACAAATGTTTGAACGCCACGTACGTTGCCATCATCAAACTCTTGCCAAATGCCTGATTTATCATTGAGTTCAACGATTGGAATATCCGCTACGCCTTTCACATCAACAATGACGGTTTTGTTCCCGAGTGAAAGTACATCTTGCGCGGAACCTGTTGAAAGCGATGCGCTGTCTTTTACAATGCCTTCTACGTTGAAGGTGAAATCGTCGTTGCTGTGCAGTGGTGGC
>NZ_JAWOUJ010000089.1:0-1209 GCF_033339315.1 Vibrio sp. 661
CTTTGGTTTGTTAATCACGCCCTGGGCCGTTTACTTCCTATCTGTGGTGGTAGATCAGTTAGAAGAGTCTCGTCAACGATTGACGAAGCTGGTTTCTAAATTGAAAGACATGCGTTCACGCGACCAAGAACTGAACTTCCAACTACAGCAGAACATCGAAAAGCTCAATCTAGAGATTGAAGAGCGGATTAAAGCGGAAGAAGCGCGTGAAGAGGCGATGCAGGATTTAGAAAATGAGGTTTTCCAGCGTGAGCGAACGCAATTAGAGTTAGCAGAGCGTACCGCCTTGTTACGTTCATTCATCGATGCGTCACCTGATTTGATTTATTACCGTAATGCCGATGGCGTTTTCTCTGGTTGTAACCGAGCGATGGAAGAGTTAACGGGCAAGAAAGAGCATCAACTTGTCGGCTTGAGCCCGTGGGATGTCTACAGTAAAGAAATTGCGCAACCAATCGTAGATACCGACCAAAAAGTCTTTAGCGACAACCAAGCGATCACTTACGAGCAATGGTTGGAATACCCTGATGGGCGAAAACACTATTTTGAATTGCGCAAAGTACCATTTTATAGCAAAGACGGTCGCCACTTGGGGTTGGTTGGTTTTGGGCGAGACATTACTGAGCGTAAGCGTCACGAAGAATCTCTAGAAAAAGCCAGCCGAGATAAAACGACGTTTATCTCCACAATTAGCCATGAACTTCGCACACCGTTAAACGGCATTGTTGGCTTGAGTCGAATGTTGCTTGATAGCCCGCTGACGGAAGAGCAGCGTAAGCACATGCAGACGATCAACGTGAGTGCGATTACGTTGGGGAATATCTTCAATGACATCATCGATATGGACAAATTCGACCGTCGCAAGCTTGAACTGTTACCTGCACCATTGAACTTTGAAGACTTTGTCGCCGAGATAGAGAGTATTTCGGCGCTCATGGCGGAACAAAAAGGACTGCGTTTCGACTTAGAACGTTTGAGTGACTTACCAAAAGCGATCGAGGTGGATGCGACCCGTTTACGCCAGGTGATTTGGAATCTAGTGAGCAACGCGATGAAGTTCACCAAAGAAGGTGGCGTTGTGATGACAGTCAGCGCTGATGCCGAAGAAGACTTCGCGACCATTATTATGGAAGTCGAAGACACCGGCATCGGTATTCCTGAAGCTGAACTGGATAAGATTTTTGCTATGTATTATCAAGTTAAGTCGGG
>NZ_JAWOUJ010000090.1:0-1206 GCF_033339315.1 Vibrio sp. 661
AACAAACACGGCAATGAAAGACGTCGCATCTGGCAAAGGTGATTTAACGCAACGCCTAGAAACTGACACCGATCAGGAGTTTTCTGATCTAGCGAAAAACTTCAACACCTTCATGGAAAATCTTCAGCAGCAGATCATTGAATCGAAATCGATCTCTAATCAGATGCTTACTGGCACTCAAATCACGGCAGAAGGCGCACGCGACTCCGCTGGTGCCATTCAAACTCAGCTTCAAGAATTGGAGCAACTGGCAACCGCAATGCACGAAATGTCTGTCACCGCGACAGAAGTTGCGAACAACGCACAAGGCGCCGCAAGCGCTGCGAAAGAAGCCGATCAAGCAACCATTGAAGGCTCATCAGTCGTGAGCGAATCAACACAAACCATTAATATGCTCTCAGACAGCATCGATTTGGCTGTTGAAGAAGTTCAAGTGTTAGAGTCAGCAACAGCAAACATCGAAACGATTCTTAAAGTTATCAACGATATGGCAGACCAAACCAACCTACTTGCATTGAATGCTGCAATCGAGGCTGCACGCGCAGGTGAATCTGGTCGTGGTTTTGCTGTAGTAGCGGATGAAGTTCGTATGCTAGCGGCACGTACTCAAGATTCAACGCAAGAAATCTCAACAATCATTGAAGAGCTACAAGCGCAATCAGGCCTTGCTAACGACAGCATGCAAGTTAGCCTGGAAATGTTAACTCGTAACAACGAGCTGACTCAGCAAGCGAACGATGCGTTGATCGGTATTACAGAATCTGTTGCGAACATCAACGATTCAAACACGCAAGTAGCGACAGCTGCGGAAGAGCCATCTCAAGTCACTCAAGACATCAACCGCAACGTGGTTAACATGTCTGAACTTGTGAACCAAAATGTAGCTGGCATCAGCCAAAGCGCAAGCGCAAGTAGCGAGCTATCACTACTGGCTGAAAAGCAAAAAGAACAGTTGAGCTTCTTTAAGCTGTAAGCTTTTGCTTTACGTTTTTAAATATGGTCTCAGCAAAAAGGCACCCTCGGGTGCCTTTTTAATGCTCGTTTTTCAAGAACGAATACGTGCTCTAGCAACTTCATTGCTCTAGGCCGTTCGAATTTATTTCAACTTCAGCTTGGTGCCGTCGAATTTGAGATGGCTCAGCAGACTCTTGGCGTTAGTCTTGCCTACCTCATCAAACTCCATTCCGTAGCGGGCATAGTGAGTCG
>NZ_JAWOUJ010000091.1:0-1202 GCF_033339315.1 Vibrio sp. 661
CTTCTTCCCATCGGTGTATACATTAACTGGGCAGTCGTGCATAAAGACGATATCTAAGTCTGAGTTGTAGCCCAACTCCCATCCACCGACTTTACCATAACCGATCACGGCAAAGCCTTTGCCTTCACGATCTTTCACGTGTGTTGGCTCGCCGTATTTTTCAGACACTTGAAGCCACGCTTGGCTGACCACCGCTTCAACAATGGCTTCTGCTAGATAAGTTAAGTGGTCACTTACTTTCATGACTGGCAGCACGCCAGCGATATCCGCTGCGGCAATACGCAGAATACAAATTTGCTTAAACTGACGCAGCGCTTCCATTTGCTGCTCCATATCATCTTCGGGAATACGGGCAAGGAAATCGCGCAATTCAGTGCGATAGCTATCGAGTGGAATTGGGTTGTACAGTTGTTGAGGATCTATCAACTCATCCAGAAGGATTGGATAACGAGACAACTGTTCGGAAATCATCGGACTTGCGGTACACAAGCGCACTAACTGCACCAATGCGGCAGGGTGTTCATCCAACAATTCTAAGTACGTCGTGCGCGTGCAAATATTGTGTAGTAAATGCAACACTCGCGGTAAACCAAATTGAGCGTCTGGGTGGGCAAACACCGCGTCAAACACTTTTGGCATCAAGCGGTTTAAGACCTCTCGCCCACGGGGGCCGAGCGTTTTCTTGGCCAAGTCGGCTTTAAAGGTGATGATAGCTTTAGAGAATATGGCGGGCTCTTCAACTTGAATGTCCTGCTCTAAAATCAGCTCTAGTACATCTTGTTTATTGGCCATATCCCATAATTCATGGAAATGACGAGCAATCGTGCTGCCCTCATCTTCTTCGTCGTCACCAATCAAGGTTTCAAATACTTGATGCACTTTGTTCATGTGCTGCTGAGTTTGTTCGATGAGCAGCTCCCACGACTCTAGCTGCATCGCAGTTGCCAGTTTTAAACGCTCAATGTCGCAATCGGGCAGCGTTTGAGTCTGCTTGTCTGCCATTGCTTGCAGTAGATTTTCTAGCTGGCGTAAATATTTATATGCTGCTTCCAGATTGCTGACTTCTTGCGGGGTTAACAGTGCAAGCTCTTCAATACCACTTAGGGTTTCGAGCAAGCCACGATTGCGCAAAGATGGCTCTCGCCCGCCACGAATCAGTTGGAAAACTTGCGCGATAAACTCAATTTCTCGAATACCACCAG
>NZ_JAWOUJ010000092.1:0-1201 GCF_033339315.1 Vibrio sp. 661
AGAAAATGGTCATGCTGCCGAATATCGTGACGATGACAAACGTGATCAGTTGCATCTTCTCTACTTTCTTATACAGCGCGTAGGTCACGATAAGTTGAACTGCCGTTGCAACGATGAGTGCTCCAGTCGCTACATAGATGTCGTACATCTTGTATAGAGCGAAGAAGATAATGAGAGGAATAAAATCAAGGATTTGCTTCATGTTGCCAAAAACTACCGAGTTGTTGAGTTGCTGACAGTCTAGCGGAATCTGGCGTAATGTGAATAGCTCAAGGGATTTGGATAAAAAATTGCCGCTCAATGAGCGGCAATGTATTGATATGTTTAAGGCACCTAAAAAGGCGAAATCTTGCTCGTTAGTACAGATAGCTTGGTGAGCTTCTGTAGGCTTGACTCATGGCTCGAGAGCTAAACGATTCTTTCCTACGCCACACGTTGGTATTGAGAAATCAGAGACTTTACGTCTTCCAAATAGCCTTCTCTCAACAAGTTATCGACGGTGGCTTCTAGCTCTTCATGCGTCATGGTGAAGCAAGTCGATTTGCCTGTCATTAGGCTCAAATATTGGTGATACTCTTCCTCGGTGTAGCGTCCGATTCTGTCTAACAATAGTGCTTTTATTCCGTGATGAATCAAGCCGTAATATGTGTGTCGGTGAAGTAACATAGCCATCTCCTTATCAAGCTTACTGACTGCATAACAGCAAGCTCAACGCTCTGGATAATTCGGTTTGTACTTCAGTTAAGCAGTTTTAATGCCAACTATTCATTCGCAATTTGATAACTGTTCGTTACGCTGATTTTATCGAAATGAAGCCATCGCACCAGTACATCACGCAATGCGTTGAGTGTGGTTGGCTTTTCCAGACGACCATCCATCAACTTAGCGATCATCTCGAGCTCTTTCTCTCCAGATTCGCCAGACAGGGCGATGATTGGCGTAGTTGGGGAAAACTGCTTGATTTTTTCGCTGGCATCAAACCCATTCATTACTGGCATTTGAACATCCATCAACACCAAATCGACCTGATGTGATTGAAACAGTTCCACCGCATTTGCGCCGTTATTGGCTTGTAAACTATTGACGCCAAGTCGGTTTAGGTACATTTGAACCAAAGTACGTTGCACCTCTTTATCATCGACAATGAGCACAGTTGGTGCATCTTTGTTGATTTGTACGACAGGTTCTGGACTTGGTTTGG
>NZ_JAWOUJ010000093.1:0-1200 GCF_033339315.1 Vibrio sp. 661
AGTGAAATTTGTTCATCAAGTGAGAATCGCCGGATTCTAGCACAAATTTGTGAGCAATATCTAATGGAAATTGGCCGCGTGTCACGAGTTCCTAGTCCACACCAAAATAGGTGTGCATGGGACTAGGAACTTATCGTTCACTTCTTATTCGCAAACGTATTCAACCACGTTCAGGCCGAAACCGCCCAATGCATGGTATTTTTTGTTGGTCGAAGACAGAAGACGCATATCGTGAACACCAAGGTCTGCAAGAATTTGCGACCCCACTCCCACGCGGCGAGACGTGCCCTGCTTTTTCGCTAAAGTAGGTGCTTCGCCTTTATCTTGCGCTTCGAACATCTTCACGCGGTGGATGAGCAACTCGGTTGATTCTTCATTGCCAAGTACAACCAGAACACCGCCTTCTTCACCGATACGCTTCATCGCTTTATCCAGCGTCCAGCTGCGCTCTGCATTGCGGTCACTGCGTAATACATCGGTAAATACGTCTTGTAGATGCACACGAACCAGCGGCGCTTCGCCGGCCAAATCACCTTTACACATCGCGTAATGCACTTGATTATCGATGGTGTCTTTGTAAGTCACCAAAGTGAACTCACCGTGTTCAGTTGGCAGTTTGCATTCTGCTACACGCTCAATGGTCGTTTCTGTGTTGTTGCGGTATTCGATAAGGTCCGCAATAGTGCCTAACTTCAAGCCGTGTTTTTCAGCAAATATTTCAAGATCAGGGCGGCGAGCCATGGTGCCGTCGTCGTTTAGAATCTCAACAATCACAGAAGCAGGCTCAAGCCCCGCAAGGCGAGCTAAATCACAACCCGCTTCGGTGTGACCAGCGCGAGTCAATACACCACCATCTTGCGCAGCAAGAGGGAAAATATGCCCCGGTTGAACCAAGTCTGCCGCTTTTGCGTTTGGCGCAACCGCAGCTTGAACGGTACGTGCGCGGTCAGCCGCTGAAATACCCGTGGTTACGCCTTCAGCAGCTTCAATAGAAACAGTAAAGTTAGTGGTGTACTGCGCGTTGTTGTCTTGCACCATTGGCGGCAAGCCGAGATTTTCACAACGCGCTTTAGTCATGGTCAGACAGATCAAGCCACGACCGTAAGTCGCCATAAAGTTGATCGCTTCCGGCGTAATATGCTCGGCAGCCATGATCAAGTCACCTTCATTCTCGCGGTCTTCATCATCCATTAGGATGAC
>NZ_JAWOUJ010000094.1:0-1197 GCF_033339315.1 Vibrio sp. 661
GTCCAACTTGTCGACATCCATTTTCGCTCGTTTATCTAGGTTATACAGTGAGTTAACCGATTGCTTTTTAAGCAAAACGAGCAGTAAATTAATAAAAAAGTAGATAGTACAATCGCTTAGATAACAGCGCTTCTAGCACGTCATTTTTTGCAAAAAATTTTGTTGATTGTGTAACACGCCTTGATACAAGCATCCGTTTTTCATTCGCCTGTTGACGTAGTAAACTGCGAAAAAACAACAGGAAATTGTGATGTTTATAGTTCAACGCTTGGTCAAATTGGCCATCATCTGTGTCATCTTCTTCACCATCTTTGATTTGATTGCTTACGGTGAAGTCACCTGGTTTTATCGCCTGCTTGCCTTCGTCAACTAGCCACGCTCTATTGCCTTCCTGACGCGAGTTCGAATTCTATTGGACTCGCTCTGTCTGTTTTTATCTCTCTCCCTCTTGAGCTTTATACGAAACAAAATCATACCTTTTACTCTTACCTGAAAATGGCAAAAAATCGCATTTGCAACTAGGTTCATAATTAGAGCGTTCTAGGAAGTTCAAGTTATGAGGCTGAGTACAGCTATCAAATGGGGTGCCGCCGTGCTATTCGTTTGTACCGCATCATCCGTCAGTGTTGCAAAAGCAGAAGTCGAACTTGTTTTGCCTATCGAGGGCGATCCGGTCGTCGACGTTACGTTAGCGCGGATTGGTTGGTATTTATTTAGAGATCCCAACTTGTCATCGAATGGTAAAGTCAGTTGTGAAAGTTGCCACAATCTACAAACGAATGGCGCGCAAAACACAGCCGTAGCAGCAGGTGTAAAAGGGGCAGGAACACGAAACGCGATCACGGTTTTTAATGCGTCACTGAATTACCGACTGTTATGGGATGGCTCGTCGAATACGTTAGTCTCTCAAATGGATGGCCCAATTCACGACCCGCTAGAAATGGATTCCAACTGGCAGAAGATTGAAAGCTACGTTCAAAACAACGAGCAGTATCAAGCGCTGTTTAAACGCGCTGGAAACCTACCAATTTCTATCGACAACATCAAAGCGTCCATTGTTGAGTCTGTGAAAGGGCTTGAAACTCCAGGCGCGCCGTTTGATGCCTACTTATTGGGTTACACGCATGTTTTGAATGAGAAAGCGAAACGAGGTTGGAAAACCTTCCAGAAAGCTGGTTGCGTACAATGTCATCAAGG
>NZ_JAWOUJ010000095.1:0-1195 GCF_033339315.1 Vibrio sp. 661
ATGCTTGAGGAACATAAAGAGAAAGGGGCAAAACTGACCGTCGCTTGTATGGATGTTCCAGTAAAGGACGCCTCTGCTTTCGGAGTAATGGGAATCGCTGAAAACGGACTGGTTAAGTCTTTTGTCGAGAAGCCTGAAAACCCACCTACTCTTCCAGACGATAAAGCCAAGAGCCTTGCATCAATGGGGATCTACATCTTTGATATGGATGTGCTCAAAGAAGCGCTGACCGAAGATGCGAAACTGGAAACGTCTAGCCATGACTTTGGCAACGACATTATTCCAAAATTGATCGACACCGAATCGGTTTACGCTTACAAGTTTTGTGGCAGCAAAGGTCGTGTCGATAAAGATTGTTACTGGCGTGATGTCGGGACAATTGACTCCTTCTATGAAGCTAATATGGATTTACTGGAACCAGTACCTCCGATGAACCTTTATCAATCTAACTGGGCGATCCGCACTTACGAACCTCAATTTCCACCAGCGAGAACCGTCTCCTCTGCAACAGGAAACGAAGGTATTTTCATCAACTCGATCATAGCTACCGGTGTTATCAACTCAGGTGGCTCAGTCCAGCACTCGATCATTTCATCAAATGTGCGCATTCAAGACAGCGCGACCGTTGTGGATTCCATCATTTTTGATGACGTAGAAGTCGGTGAAGGCAGCCAACTGGTGAATTGCATCGTCGATAAACACGTTCGCATACCACCGAATACACAAATCGGCATCAATAAGGTTGAAGACGCCAAACGCTTCAAAATCTCAGAAAAAGGCATTGTTGTTATACCGGAGAGCTACCAGTTCTGAAAGTCCTCAATTCAAACGACAACATAAACGAAAAAGCGCACGATAATTACCGTGCGCTTTTGTTTAAGTACCTATTAAAGTTAGGTAATAACAGTTAATCAATAATGATTAGATGTTACATACTGTAGCCCAGCTACCGTCGCTACCTGGTTCAGAAGCCGTCCACCAGTTTGCTTGGTAAACCACACCATTGTGGATGACTTTGTCGCCTTGATTTGCGTGGCTTGGGTTACCTGCCCAGTCAGTTTGTGGCAGATTTGGGTATGTTACCAAACCAGCAGTATCACAAGAACCAGGTTCAGTTGTACCGCCACCGCCAGTACCCGCGTTTAGGTCTCCGATTGGTAGGTCTGGTTGCTCAAACTTGAACGCAAACTCTTTA
>NZ_JAWOUJ010000096.1:0-1195 GCF_033339315.1 Vibrio sp. 661
GATGGACAAAGCAACATTAGTGGCGGCTCAACTGTTTCCTTTGGTTTCAAGTGGTGCTTTCAACAGAGAACTTCTTGAAGAAAAATACAGCAAAGAAATCATTAAGCTCATTGATGGCGTAGAAGAAATGGCCGCTATCGGTCAGCTTAACGTTACGATGGAAGGCAGTGCTGCGTCGTCTCAAGTAGACAACGTTCGTCGCATGCTGCTTGCCATGGTGGATGATTTTCGTTGCGTTGTCATCAAGCTAGCAGAACGAATTTGCAACCTTATTGAAGTCAAAAAAGCACCGGACGAGGTTCGACGTGCTGCGGCAAAAGAGTGTGCCAACATTTATGCTCCACTGGCTAACCGCCTAGGTATCGGTCAGCTTAAGTGGGAAATCGAAGACTACGCTTTCCGTTATCAACAACCGGACACTTACAAGCAGATTGCAAAGCAGCTTGCTGAGCGTCGTATTGTCCGTGAGCAATACATCAAAGATTTTGTCGAAGACTTATCTCAAGAGATGAAAGCTTGTGGCATTAATGCCGAAGTAAGTGGTCGTCCTAAACACATCTACAGCATTTGGCGAAAAATGCAGAAGAAGAGTTTGGCGTTTGATGAATTGTTTGATGTGCGTGCAGTACGTATCATCGCCGACAAACTGCAAGATTGTTACGCTGCGTTAGGTGTGGTTCATACCAAATACAAGCACTTACCGAGTGAGTTCGACGACTACGTTGCAAACCCAAAACCAAACGGTTACCAATCGATTCACACCGTGATTCTTGGCCCTGAAGGCAAAACCATCGAGATTCAAATTCGTACCAAGCAAATGCACGAAGAATCTGAGCTGGGCGTTGCCGCACACTGGAAATACAAAGAAGGGGCGAGCAGCCGCAGTGGTTACGATGAGAAAATTACCTGGCTGCGTAAACTGTTGGATTGGCAAGAAGAAATGTCCGATTCTGGTGAAATGTTGGATGAACTCCGAAGCCAAGTCTTCGATGACCGTGTCTACGCATTTACACCACGCGGCGATGTTGTCGACTTACCAATGGGGGCAACGCCACTAGACTTTGCTTACCACATTCACTCAGAAGTCGGGCACCGTTGTATTGGCGCCAAAGTTGGTGGCCGAATCGTGCCGTTCACCCACAAACTCCACATGGGCGATCAGGTCGAAATCATCACAGCAAAAGAGCCAAACCCA
>NZ_JAWOUJ010000097.1:0-1190 GCF_033339315.1 Vibrio sp. 661
TATGAATTAGTCGAAGATCTTAGCAACAACACCAGCACCTACTGTACGGCCACCTTCACGGATCGCGAAACGTAGACCTTCGTCCATTGCGATTGGTGCGATTAGCTCTACAGTCATCTGTACGTTGTCGCCTGGCATTACCATTTCTACGCCGTCTGGTAGCTGGATGTCACCAGTTACGTCAGTTGTACGGAAGTAGAATTGTGGACGGTAGCCTTTGAAGAATGGAGTGTGACGACCACCTTCATCTTTAGACAGTACGTATACTTCTGATTCGAACTTAGTGTGTGGAGTGATTGAACCAGGCTTAGCTAGTACTTGACCACGTTCAACTTCGTCACGTTTAGTACCACGTAGAAGTGCACCAACGTTCTCACCTGCACGGCCTTCGTCTAGAAGCTTACGGAACATCTCAACACCAGTACATGTAGTTGTAGTAGTGTCTTTGATACCTACGATAGCAACTTCGTCACCTACAGTTAGGATACCACGCTCGATACGGCCAGTTACTACTGTACCACGACCTTGGATTGAGAATACGTCTTCGATAGGCATTAGGAATGGCTGATCTACCGCACGCTCTGGCTCAGGGATGTAAGTATCTAGAGCTTCTGCTAGTTCAACGATTTTCGCTTCCCACTGCTCTTCGCCGTTTAGTGCGCCTAGTGCAGAACCTTGGATAACTGGTAGGTCATCACCTGGGAAATCGTATTCAGATAGAAGTTCACGAACTTCCATTTCTACTAGTTCTAGTAGCTCTTCATCGTCAACCATGTCACATTTGTTCATGAATACGATGATGTATGGGATACCAACCTGACGGCCTAGTAGGATGTGCTCACGAGTTTGTGGCATTGGGCCATCTGTCGCAGCAACAACTAGGATACCACCGTCCATCTGTGCAGCACCAGTGATCATGTTTTTAACATAGTCAGCGTGTCCTGGACAGTCAACGTGTGCGTAGTGGCGTGATGGAGTGTCGTACTCAACGTGAGAAGTTGCGATTGTGATACCGCGCTCACGCTCTTCTGGAGCGTTATCGATAGATGCGAAGTCTTTAGCTACACCGCCGTAAACTTTAGCAAGAGTAGTACAGATAGCTGCAGTTAGAGTTGTTTTACCGTGGTCAACGTGGCCGATAGTACCAACGTTAACGTGCGGTTTCGTACGTTCAAATTTTTCTTTAGACA
>NZ_JAWOUJ010000098.1:0-1190 GCF_033339315.1 Vibrio sp. 661
GAATGATGCTTTGCGTCACAGAGATCGTGGTAAAACATATCCTCGGAAATGCTTCTAATGAATGCATATCACGTTAAATAGTGCATCAATTGACTTTGACTAAAACACAAATCTAGTACAGCCCAATAATCAATTGATTTCATAATCTGCGAGCGGTATGGTGTTTGTGACCCCCATAAAAAACAAGGATATTGGCTATGGATAAATTACTGGCGTCCGCTTTAGAAATTAAACAGCGCACCATGGTTACTGGCCTTTTTGCAAAGAACGGGTTCAAAATCGCCATGACAGATTTTGACGATGTTACTTTTGAGCGAGAAGGCGTCCAAGTTAACGTACATTTTGACACGGCTTCAAATGCTGAATCCGTTTCTGTTTTGTCCAAAAAGCCATTCTCGTTAACTCGATAAACGATATAAGCCGAACTAGCCTTTGGTTCGGCTTTTACTCATCATTGTTTAATCATCTAAGTACACGACTAGCAAATCAGCTTCTATGGCGTTCGCAAGCTTGGGGACAGAAGAAAAGAAACGACTCAACAAGCTATGATGATGGCCACATACAACGAGATCTATCCCTACTTCCTTCGCAATTCCGGAGAGCTTGATGTGAAGATCACCAATCACAACCTTACTGTCATGGACTTCATAATCACACTCGTCAGCAAGCTTTTGTAATGCATTCTGCAACTTTCGTTCTTCTTTCAACTCTAGAATAATCTTATCGACATCTACATAGACTAAGGAAAGCTTACTTTTTTCATCTTTCGCTAAAGAAACTGCTTTATCGATGACTTTTTTGCTGGAATCAGTAAGGTCTACCGCAACCAAAATATGTCCATAACTCATTACGTTCTCCTATTTTGAATGTTACTACTTTTAGTCTAGCTTATCGAACACACTAGACATCGGCTTACCCGCCGATATCTAAATGAAAACATCCAAATCCCCATCTCTAAGAGCTCAGCTGTTCGAACATATCCCCCTAAAACATCAAAAGCCTCTCACTAAACATTACACCGTAACTTAAGTTGACTTGTAAGCGATGCTGTAAAACTAAGTCCGTAGTGGCTCCTGCCTCTAAGCGCTCTGAAAATCTAGATTAAAGATCATCAAAAACTCTGCCGCAATTTTAATGATGTAATCCCTGGATAAGCAGTTCTGACACACTGTCTGCAAGTACTTACTGTC
>NZ_JAWOUJ010000099.1:0-1188 GCF_033339315.1 Vibrio sp. 661
CGTTTCAGTGGGTCAACTGCCATCATTTCTAGGCTTGAAAGCTGCTCAGTAGCTTTCATCAAACCAATTTCTGCCGTCAGCGCAGAGCCTGCACGTCCAGCGAAAAGAAGCGCAGTAACCACCGGCCCAAGTTCACGCAGTAGTGACAACGCGACCATCTGACCAAGACTGCCTTCCGCGCCGTAATCCACCAGCACTACATAGCCTTGCAAGCTAAGAACCATGCCGATGAACAAACCGGAGACTACGATGATAGCCAGTGATTGCACGCCAACGGAATACAACTGTTTGATGAGTAGAGGAAAACTTTTAGAGGGTTGAGGCTTAGAGAAGATAGCGCCAACAAGCATCAAGGTTGCACGGCCAAAAGCTTCACAGATGGCGAGCGTGCGTCTTCCTAATGAAGCGACAAATTGAATAAAGCTAGCGACCATCAAATAGATCCTTTTCGATACTTTGCGCAGGAAAACGAAACGGCACTGGGCCATCTGCATCACCTTGTAAGAACTGCTGCACTCGCGGGTCTGGGTTTTGACTCAACTCCTCTGGCGTGCCAAACGCGATGATCTTGCCATCTGCTAGTAGGTAAACCCAATCAGCAATACTCATGACCTCCGGTACATCGTGTGATACCACAATAGACGTAAGGCCTAGAGCTTGGTTTAAGTCTTTGATCAACTCAACCAAAACACCCATGGTAATTGGGTCTTGTCCCACAAATGGTTCATCGAACATGATTAAATCAGGGTCAAGTGCGATAGCACGAGCCAATGCGGCGCGCCTCGCCATACCACCCGAAAGCTCACTTGGCATTAATTGCGCGGCTCCGCGCAGGCCAACCGCTTCGAGCTTAAGCAGCACCATAGTACGAATCAAATCTTCTGAAAGATTGGTGTGTTCACGCAGTGGAAAGGCCACATTGTCAAATACATTCAAATCCGTGAACAGAGCTCCGGATTGAAACAGCATGCTCATTTTCTTACGAGCGTTGTAGAGTTTTTTGCGAGAAAGAGTCGGAATGTTGTCACCATCAAACCAAATCTCTCCTTGTTCGGGATACAACTGACCGCCAATTAAACGGAGCAGTGTCGTTTTACCGATTCCCGATGGTCCCATAATCGCCGTCACTTTACCTTCAGGAACATGCAGATCAATACCATCAAAGATCGTGCGATTTCCTCGTGAAAA
>NZ_JAWOUJ010000100.1:0-1186 GCF_033339315.1 Vibrio sp. 661
CCATTTATCGTCGGTATCTGGAAAATGACGACCAATATCACCCGCAGCAATCGCACCTAACAAAGCGTCAGTGAGAGCATGCAGAGCAACGTCGCCGTCTGAGTGCGCAATCAGGCCTTGTTCGTAAGGAATTGCAACACCACCAATAATCACAGGGCCTTCACCGCCAAATTTGTGTACGTCGAAACCATGACCAATTCGAATCATTTTTTATCCTTTATTTTCTAACCGCGCTCGCGGCTAAGATAAAACTCGGCTAAGGCGAGATCTTCTGGCTGAGTAATTTTAATGTTATTCGCACTACCTTGAACTAAAGCTGGCGTTTCTCCCAACCACTCTAAAGCCGATGCTTCATCAGTGATCGCAACACCTTGCTGCAATGCGTCTGCCAGTGCTCTTGTTAACTGCTGAGTTTTAAACATTTGTGGAGTCAGTGCATGCCACAATGCTTCTCTGTCTACGGTGTGATCGATGTTGTTTTCTTTGTTCGCTCGTTTCATTGTATCTCTCACGGGCGAGGCAAGAATGCCACCAGTAGGATGAGCACAGCAAACATCAATCAGACGATCAATATCGTTTAATGTCACGCAAGGTCTCGCGGCATCATGGACCAGAACCCATTCACACGGAAGCTGCGCACTTACATAGTTTAGCCCTGAAAGCACTGAATCGGCTCTTTCTTTACCACCAGCGACACGTATTACGTCTGGGTGCAGCGCAATCGATAGTTCAGGGTAGTATGGGTCACCTTCTGTAACCGCAACCACAACTTTCGCGATTTGAGGGTGAGCAAGCAGTTTCTCTACGGTATGTTCCAATACCGTTTTTCCATCGATTAACAAATACTGTTTAGGTCGATCTGCTTTCATTCGGCTACCAACACCAGCCGCAGGTACAATAGCGATATGAGATGAAACGTTCTCTGACATCTTACGGGTTTTCCTCACCAACTATGCGGTAGAAGGTCTCTCCTTCTTTCACCAAGCCAAGTTCATGACGAGCTCTTTCTTCAATCGCATCAAGTCCTTGCTTTAAGTCATCTATCTCAGCAAACATTTCATTATTGCGAGCTTGTAGCTTGCTGTTCACCTGCTGTTGAACTTCAATTTCATCTTTTACTGTGTAGTAGTCAGACACTCCGTTTTTACCAAACCATAGAGTGTATTGAAGCCAACCAAACAGTAAC
>NZ_JAWOUJ010000101.1:0-1186 GCF_033339315.1 Vibrio sp. 661
CAGCCACGACACCCGCGCATGGGATGGACTCATCGTACACTTGCCAAGCGGCGAACTGACCGATTTCAAGGAAGTTGCTGCCATCATCGAGCAAATGTGAAATTCGTTCTCGAACCGGGAGTTTTCCTTTTTGTCGCTGATGAGCAATGGCACGTTCGCCGCCACCGAGTTTGATGGTGGCGATGTCTTTTTGCAGCTTTTCAACCAGCATTTCCATCGCGGCTTGGTTAGAAAGAAACAGCTCGTCAGTTGGCTTGGTTTTGCTTTTTATGATGGCCATGATGACTTCCTTTTCCTAGCGAGTGAATCAGGAGCTAGCGTGATTCCTCAAACAATTCGCGCCCGATGAGCATTCGGCGAATTTCGGAGGTTCCTGCGCCAATTTCATACAGTTTTGCGTCACGCAGAAGGCGTCCGGTTGCGTATTCATTGATGTAGCCATTACCGCCGAGTAGCTGAATGGCGTCGAGCGCCATTTGTGTTGCCAATTCTGCGCTGTACAAAATCACCCCAGCGGCATCTTTGCGCGTGCATTCACCACGATCACAAGCCGCCGCGACGGTGTAGACGTACGCTTTGGCAGCGTTCATACGTGAGTACATGTCGGCTAATTTGCCCTGCACAAGCTGAAACTTGCCGATGGATTTGCCGAACTGTTTGCGCTCATGCACGTAGGGGACGACGATATCCATACACGCTTGCATAATGCCGAGTGGGCCAGCAGCTAAAACAACGCGCTCGTAATCAAGCCCACTCATCAATACTTCGACGCCACAATTGAGTGCTCCGAGAATGTTTTCTTTAGGTACTTTGCAATTGTTGAAGACGAGCTCAGATGTGTTTGAGCCTCGCATTCCCAACTTATCGAGCTTTTGCGCGTCACTGAATCCGGTAAAACTGCGCTCGACGATAAACGCTGTGATCCCGCGCGATCCCGCATCAGCATCTGTTTTGGCGTACACCACGACCACGTCCGCATCGGGGCCATTCGTGATCCACATTTTTGTGCCATTGAGTAAGAAGTGGTCGCCTTTGTCTTCGGCTTTTAATTGCATGCTGACGACATCCGAACCCGAATTGACTTCGCTCATCGCCAGAGCGCCTATGTGCCAACCATCGACTAATTTAGGCAGATACTTTTCTCGTTGCGTTGGGGTGCCGTTTCGATAGATTTGGTTTACGCAAA
>NZ_JAWOUJ010000102.1:0-1180 GCF_033339315.1 Vibrio sp. 661
AGATACCAAGGAACACGAGACTGCATTTGCCATTCTACGCTACAACCATCTTGTGACGGCGTCACGATGAGCGTCACCTTTCCGTGGCTTTTGATGGGGCGAAAAAAATGCAGCTCCATGTCTAAACGATGTTCTTGTGTGCTTTCCAGAACAACCGCCCCCGTTCCAATTCGTTGCCCATTCCATTGGTAACCAGCACCAACGTGGCCTTGATTGTCACTGTAAGTCAGCTCGCAGCTTGGCTCCAAAATGATCCAAGGAGACCACTCAGGCCAGTTTTTAAAATCCTTTAGATAATCGATGATCTCACTTTGAGATTTGTTGATTTCAATACTTTTGCTGACCTGATAAGCAAGCATAGCCATTCCTTAAGTTTCTGTTTCGCTCTACTTATTCTAAATCAAATCCTAGTTTTTTCTTGTTTCACTGTGAGTTAGAGGTAAAAAGTGAGACAAAAAAGCCAGAACGTTAATTCTGGCTTCATTGGCAAATTTGGACGTTAAGAAACAAACGTCACTTTCGCGCTAAATCGGACGCCATCATCGTTTAATTCAAACGGCCACCGCATCCGTTCACAAATGCGTTGCACAATCACTAAGCCGCAACCATAACCCGCATTATACGTTTCGTTCCCGTCATGACGATTGGTGATAATCAGCGTGTTTTGCTGTAGATCGATCTCGATGTCTCCAACGCTATAACTGAACGCATTTTTGATTAAATTGTTGATGACTATCGTCACGAAGCTTGCTGGCGCATACACTTCGCCGCTATTTTGTTCGTTAAGCTGATAATGCGCATCTTGCTTTGCAAACAACGGAGCAAGCTCTTCCAATTGCTGGTGTAAACAAACTAAAAGCGTTTGTTCGCCAAAGTGCTGCGGCTCAATTTTCTCTTTGCCTAACAACAAAAACGCCTCGGTCAAAACGCGCATGTCTTCACACGCAGCTTGCATTCGCGCAATCGCTTTTTGTGCCACCCTTGGCTGGTCAGGCACTCGAGATAAAATGTCTGTTGAGCCTGCGATCACCATAATAGGCGTGCGAAGCTCGTGGGAGGCAAAGCGACTAAACTCTTGTTCGCGGCGGAAATAGCCCGCGATGTCGTTCTTACTGTCTAACAACGTCTGCTCAATATGCCGCGTTTCACTGAACTTCGTTTCCACTTCAAATGCAGGCTG
>NZ_JAWOUJ010000103.1:0-1170 GCF_033339315.1 Vibrio sp. 661
CAGAAAAATACTCACTAAAGACGTGCTCGGCAGTGGCTCTACTATCGCCTCAGCTATTGCTTGAGTGGTTTCTTCTGCCAACAAGTTGGCGTCTTTGATGGTCACAAACAGCGACTGATCACTTAACTCCACATCGCCTAACCAAGTATCCACCAAATAGCTCGCGGTAACGGTATTTCCCTCTTGATGTATACCTTCAAGCTTGAAGCTATAGTCTCGCGTTGCCTCATCGACACCGTCCACCAACACTTGTGGTTGGTTCCAACCTTGAGTGTTCGTGAGCTTGATTTGCAACTTCGATTGGTTTGCATCCCAACTTGCTTGAGTGACATCAATAAACGGCGATGGCTGGGGCACATTGCTCACCGCTTGGGCGTAACTGAACATCACCTGCTCGTCGATTTGCAGCTCAGAAGGCAGGAAGGTCAGTTGAATTTGATAGTCCGTCAACACACAGATGGTGGTGCAGGAAGAGAGCGTGAGTACTGCATCAATCGTGACGGGTTTCGACATATCGTCGATATGCAGCGTCATTGGGAACAAAGTGTCGCCTTTGTAACCGAGAGTCTCAATGCCCAATAACTCGAACTTTTGCGGATATGGCCATTGCCAATCAACCTTGCTTAGGTTTTGCGAGTTTTGCCAATCTATCGACGGCGCAACACCACCCTCGCCCGGCGATCGCCAATAAGTTTTCCAGTCTCCGGTTAACTTGACATCCAAATAACCAGTGAGCGTTTTTGCTTGCGGATCTTGTTGACCAGTCAAAACAAAACGCGTTTGCACAGGCGGATGCTGTGGATTGGACATCCATCCCGTGTAGGTAGTTTGCGCTGAGAGATTAAGAGAGAACAAACCCAACACCAACGCCATAAAGAATATGGACGCGAGTTGAGTCGCTTTAGTAATGTGATTCATAGTGATTCCTAATTAATAACAAGTGTAGAAAATGGCTGGCGTTTTCGGCCAGAATCACTTGTCATTCTCGGAACACACAAAAGGTAAGATGAATTCGATGTTTGTCGTAGATGGGCTCAGTCCATTGCCTTGCGTTAACAAAGGCACTGCATCGCCAAACTGCGGCTAAAACAATGCCAATGAACAAAACGACAATGAAGGCTTCGAGCTGATGCTGGGTAAACTGAATCAACTTTTCAGACAGTTCACACT
>NZ_JAWOUJ010000104.1:0-1170 GCF_033339315.1 Vibrio sp. 661
AGAGCATGTTACGCTCTGTTGCTGAACTCGCAGGGGCACAAGTTGAGTTCTCAGGCGCTTACCCTGGTTGGAAACCAGACGCTGATTCAGAAATTATGGCGATTTTCCGTGATATGTACGAAGGCATTTACGGTCACAAACCAAACATCATGGTTATTCACGCAGGTCTTGAATGTGGTCTATTTAAAGAGCCTTACCCGAACATGGACATGGTTTCTTTCGGCCCAACGATCAAGTTCCCTCACTCTCCTGATGAAAAAGTAAAGATTGATACCGTTCAACTGTTCTGGGATCAAATGGTAGCGCTTCTAGAAGCAATTCCTGAGAAAGCGTAATCCAAACGCGACAACAAAACAAAAAGGGTGCCGAGGCACCCTTTTTTATTGCTATTTGTCACGAGAGTATCGCGAATTATGCACGAGTTTGCGCGTACGCTGCTAGCTCATCCATAGAAGTCTTCGCGACCACTTCACCATTGATGTAGTAAGTAACAAACTCCCCCTCACGTACACCCATTAATGTCTCTTTCTCGCCGTTGTTGTATGTGATGTTCATCTGAACCGTATTTTCATCGATTTGGTGCATTTGGCCTTGCTCGATAACGCGGTTGTTTGTAAGTGGGCCAATCGGCGCTGTTGTAAGCGACTTATCTAGCTGGTGGTTTACATCAATGTAAGTGTCCATCTTAGTATCGAAGATGTGTGGTTTGCCGTTTAGCGGGTTTTTACCAGTCCAGAACTCTAGAGAGTTAAATACGATGTAGTCAGCTGCGATTGCCACACCGTAAACTGGTGCCATAAGCATGTTTAGACCACCACGAGCGTAACGGTTATCTACCGCTTTCAAGTTGAAGCCCATAACATAGCCAGTTACCGCGTTGCTGCCAACACAACCTGAAAGTGAAACTGCCACAGCAGTCAATGCGCCAATTTTAGCAATTGCCTTTTTCATCAAAACCTATAGTTAGAAAGTATTAGGTCGAAAATTCGGCGCGGATATTAGCTTATAAAAACTAGGGATAAAAGACAGAATTTTCCGAAGAAAGCATCTTTATTATTTTTAATACGTGGACATTTATCTAAACAATAAATAACCAATTTAAGATAAGGGTGACGAGATATTCAGCAAATAATAAACGTAACATTTACAACAAACTTTCCACAAAAGGTT
>NZ_JAWOUJ010000105.1:0-1167 GCF_033339315.1 Vibrio sp. 661
CATACCCATTACTGTACCTAGTAGACCCAGTAGTGGTGCTACAGAAGCAAACAGTTTGATTGAGCTGATAAAGCGTTCAATGCTTGGTGCATTGCGTAGGATGATTTCGTCCAACTTTGCTTCCAGATCTTCAAGGTTGTCGCCTTTGTGATCTTGGTAAGCTTGGATAACTTCACCTAGAGGGTTGCCAGGGATAACTGTGTCTGATTTCGCCTGTTTACGCATTTTGCCACCGATGATCTGAAGGCGTAGGAAGCACAATAGCGCGATGATGACACCAACAGCGCCCATTGCTAGGATGACGTAACCAACGATACCACCTTGGTCAATACGTTCCTGAACGGTAGGACTCTGTACTAGTAGCGATAGAATTACGCCACGAGATGGATCAAGGAATAGCGGCTCATAAGTGCCTTTTGCTGATTCAAAACCAGCCACTTGGCTTGTGATGTTCTTGCTTGGCTGACGTGATAGTTCTTCGAACTTGCCAGTTTGAGGTACGTAAATGACGTATTTGCCATCTGCAATTGCGTTAAATTCACCTACTAGCGTTACGTCGCGAACGGCTTCTTTACCTTCACCGTAAACAACCGTTGCTTGTGTTGTTGATGTATCACCAGATACGACAACTTGTTGAAGAATAGTGTGCCAGAATGCTTCCAGCTCTTGAGTTGATGGTAGTTCTTTACTTTCTGCCAGTTTCGTCAGCAGTGCATCACGCTCTGGGAACTGAACGGCATTTTGCGAAGCGGCAAACAGACCTTTAAATTCGCCTGCGTATTGACGAACCACACCAAACATTTCACCCAAGGTACCGGAGCGAACACGCAGTGTTTCGGTTAGTTCAGTCAGTTGTTTGTCGTTTTCGTCGAACGTTGCTTTTAGCTGATCACCCAGTGCTTGTTGTGCGGCAAGCTCATCGCGCGCTTGTTGCAGTAATACGGCTTGTTGGTCACGATCGCGCTTGAACACAGCTTCGCGTTCTTTGTTTTCTTTTGATTCAACAATGCTTTCTGATTTTACGTTTTTTAGTAGTTCAGAAAGTGTTTGTGGGGTTTCAGCTTGAACGCCAGAAACCATAAATAAGCTGGCTAGTAGACCAGCGGCTAGAGTTTTGAATCCTTTCATCTCTTATTCCTCCCCAGCAAATACAGGCAATTTGATTAG
>NZ_JAWOUJ010000106.1:0-1159 GCF_033339315.1 Vibrio sp. 661
TTTGATGTCGTTGACGGTGCAGATTCTATCGTTAGCTTCCAATTGGAGGATCTTGTCTCACCTGTTGCTGGGTTAACGTCAGTAGGTCAGCCACTAGAGCTTGTTGAATACTCAAACGCGAATGGCGTGATTGAGTACCGTGCGTACGTGCAAGGCACTACCGATATCGTGTTTAAACTTACGTTAAATGCTGGAGAAGATAGGTATCAATTTGAATTATTTGCTCAGCTAGACCATCCAAATGGCAATGGTGAAAATGAGCTAGTGATTGATTTCCCTGTGAATGCCACGGATTTTGATGGCGATGTGTCGAACACGATTAGTTTGCCAATTACCGTTGTTCATGATGTGCCGTCTATCACTGGGGTGGATAACAGTAGCCAGTTGACGATTGACGAAGATGATTTACCTGCTGGCTCTGATACTTCTGGCTTACGAGTGTTAGATGGACACTTTAACGTTGTTGCTGGCGCTGATGAAATCGTCAGTTATCACGTTTCTGACTTAGCTGGCGCGGTCGCTGGTTTGCAGTCAAATGGTCAAGATGTGGAACTAAGACTGGTCTCTGAAGCCGACGGTGTAAGCACCTATGAAGCGGTGATTGTTGGCACGAACACGCAGATTTTCACCCTAACGTTGGATGCAAAAGACAATAGCTACCAATTTGAGTTAGTGGGCCCTGTGGATCATCCTGCTGGCGCGGGAGAAAACAGCCTAACGTTAGATATTCCTATTTCTGTTACTGACTTCGATGGTGATACATCGGCATCTGTGAACTTGCCAATCACCATCGTGGATGACGTGCCGGAAATCAAAACGGCGACGCCGTTGTTCTTAGATGAAGATGACTTGCCTTCAGGCTCAGAGCTGAGCAAAGACAGCCTAGAGGCAAGCGGCAGCTTTGATAGCGTAGAAGGTGCGGATACGATAGTTTCTTACCAGTTAGATTTGTCTGGTAACCCAATCAGCGGGGTAACGTCAGGCGGACAAGCGGTCACGCTCGTACAAACTGGTGTGAATAACAACAACTACACTTACCAAGGTCAAACGCCAGATGGAAAATCGGTATTTACTCTGGTGTTAAATGCTGAAGGAACATACAAATTCACGCTAGAAGGCGTACTGGATCATGGTGTTCAGGGCGAAGATTTACTGACGC
>NZ_JAWOUJ010000107.1:0-1148 GCF_033339315.1 Vibrio sp. 661
TGAACTCTTTCGTTACTTTTCCTTTTTTCATAACTGTAGTTTTAGCACGGTCGTTCTTTTTTGCAATGAAGAGTTAACTGGTCTAACCATCTATCCATATTATTTTCTTGCTAAGATCGACCTATTGAGTGGGTTAATAGATGCGGAATCAAGAAGTTTGAAGTGAGTCTTAAATTCAGACATTGCTAAGGTTCAAGCTGCAATGTGTTGATTTTTTCATGCATGAAGTGCGTCGCGAACTGTTACTTTCGCTGAAGTTTTTTATTCATTTAGGTAAGTAACGTATGGCGACAAACCGAAAAATAGCCAGTTTAGAATTTGCACGCATCATTGCCATGGTGGCAATTGTCGGGCTGCATTGCCAAATGGCCCTCACTTATTGGCAGTGGGATGGCGTACCTTGGGTTGGTTATCTTCTTAATCAGCTCGCTCGTTTTGCGGTTCCGCTTTTTTTCCTTATTTCTGGTTACCTTATCCAACCTAAGCTGAGCAGCAATCCACTCGAAACTTTAGCCAACTATGCGAAACCTCTAATGAAAATTTGGTTGGTTTGGAGCGTGATCAGCTTACTCATGCCGTTCCAATGGCAAGTCGTAGCAGAAGCGGGATACCTTGCCGAACGACAAGGCTACTGGGGATACTTAGCGTCTGCACCACTGAATTCATTACTAGAAGGCGGGCTTGTCCACCTGTGGTTTATTCCAGCATTGGTGATTGCGGTCGCTATCATCGCCTGCTTAGTTCGAATTGGCATGACACAGTTACTTCTTCCAACAGCAGTGCTGCTTTACATCTATGGTGTTTTGGCAGGCAGCTATGCACCTCTCACCGATTTACCTGCTCCGTTTTTCACTCGTAATGGGCCATTTTTCAGTACCTTGCTTGTGGTATTTGGCTACTTGATTCGAGAAAAACAGTGGCTTTGGTCACGCAACAACACCATTCGCCTGATTCTCCTCGGTATGGCTCTGCACTTTGGTGAAGCCTACTGGTTGATGCAGTACGATGTGGCCTTCAACTCTAATGACTTCTTGTTTGGTACCGTCATTTGGTCGCTCGGCGTGTTCATGTGGCTGTTAGTTCATCCTAATTTTGGCAACATGTCGTGGGTATTTAAGTGGGCCCCAAGTGTTTTAGGCGTTTACGTG
>NZ_JAWOUJ010000108.1:0-1147 GCF_033339315.1 Vibrio sp. 661
GATAGGGCGGGTAATGTTCTTTACTAAGTTGCGTCGATGCATCGCATTGGCTAAACAAGCGAACATACGCACGCAGTCCGAGATCTTTGGCTTTTAGCTCTATCGCGCTAATAACTTGCTTGAAGTCACCGCACTTTAGAATCGAGCCCTGCAAATCCATGAACTCGTAGAAGGTACGATCGTTGTTTGCCGCAAGCGACATTAACGTGGTGATCTCTTCTTCAAGCTCTTCAATACGCTGACGCTGGCGATTCATTTGAATATGCACCAACGAAACCGTACCTAAATCCGAATGTGGAAAAGACAGACGATCCACCAGCTCAGGGCGCTCAACAAAAAAGTCAGGGTGATCTTTTAGGTATTCAGCCACCACTTCTGCCGTTAATGCGTCAGCTTCAACTTGAGACAAACCGTTTCCTTTTTCTTTGACTAGCACGACAGTTGACCATCAAATACGTGAGTAGCAGGACCGGTCATAAAGAGTGGTTTGCCCGGGCCTTGCCAAGAAATATGCAGCTCACCACCAGGCAGCGATACTTTCACACTCTCATCCAAAAGTCCTTGCAAAATACCCACAGCCACCGCGCCACATGCACCGCTACCACAAGCTTGTGTTTCACCTGCGCCGCGCTCGTAAACTCGAAGACGAATGTGGTCACGACTCACCACTTGCATAAAGCCAGCGTTCACACGTTCAGGGAAGCGTTCGTGTGATTCAAGCAGCGGACCTAGAGTGTCCACATCTGCGGTATCCACGTCATCCACTACTGTCACCACATGCGGGTTACCCATGCTGACGGCGCCACAAAACAGCGTCTTGTCACCCGCGCGCATGATGTAGGTTTTTTCTTTCTGCTTCGCTTTGAACGGAATTTTGTTCGGTTCAAACTCTGGCACACCCATGTTGACCGTCACTTCACCGTCGTCTTCCACATCAAGAATCATCTTACCTTTCTTGGTGCTCACGCTGATGCTGTATTTATTGGTCAACCCTTTCAAACGAACAAAACGCGCGAAACAGCGCGCGCCGTTGCCGCATTGCTCCACTTCACTGCCATCGGCATTAAAAATGCGATAGTGGAAGTCGGTTTCAGGATCATAAGGTGCTTCTACCACAAGCAATTGGTCAAAACCGACGCCAGTGTGA
>NZ_JAWOUJ010000109.1:0-1145 GCF_033339315.1 Vibrio sp. 661
ACCACATTGCGTGATGGCGAGCAAGCGTTGTCAGCAAGCTTGACGGTTAAAGAAAAACTGCAGATTGCCTATGCGCTTGAAAGGCTGGGCGTTGATGTTATCGAAGCCGGTTTTCCTATCTCTTCCCCTGGCGATTTCGAGTCCGTACAAACTATTGCAAAACACATCAAAAATAGCCGAGTTTGTGCCCTTTCGCGTGCCGTTGCGAAAGACATCGATGCCGCAGCTGAAGCGCTAAAAGTTGCTGACCAATTCCGTATCCACACTTTTCTAGCCACTTCCACGATTCACGTTCAAGACAAGCTACGCCGCAGTTACGATGACGTACTTGAAATGGCGGTCAACGCCGTTAAACACGCGCGTAACTACACCGATGATGTCGACTTTTCTTGTGAAGACGCAGGCCGAACACCAATCGACAATCTATGTCGCATGGTTGAAGCCGCAATTGATGCTGGAGCAAGCACCATCAACATTCCCGATACCGTTGGCTACACAGTGCCAAGCGAGTTCGGTGGCATCATCCAAACGCTTTTCAACCGCGTGCCGAACATCGACAAGGCCATCATTTCTGTGCACTGTCATGATGACTTGGGCATGTCGGTCGCAAACTCAATTGCAGCAGTACAAGCCGGTGCTCGCCAAATTGAAGGCACCATCAATGGTATCGGCGAGCGTGCGGGTAACTGCTCACTAGAAGAGATCGCGATGATCATCAAGACGCGTCAAGAGCTTCTGGGTGTAAGCACGGGGATCAAGCACGAAGAAATCCATCGTACTAGCAAGTTGGTGAGTCAACTGTGCAACATGCCGATCCAAAGCAACAAAGCGATCGTGGGTGCCAATGCATTCAGCCATTCTTCAGGTATCCACCAAGACGGCATGTTAAAGAACAAGAACACTTACGAGATCATGACACCTGAGTCGATTGGTCTTAAGAACCAAGCACTTAACCTAACCAGTCGTAGCGGCCGAGCGGCGGTGAAGAGCCACATGGATTCCATGGGTTATAAAGAGGATGAGTACAACCTAGACGCACTGTACGCCGATTTCTTGAAACTGGCCGACCGTAAAGGCCAAGTGTTTGATTACGATTTGGAAGCACTAATGCACTTCTCCAACTTGCGTGAAGAAGATGATTTCTA
>NZ_JAWOUJ010000110.1:0-1143 GCF_033339315.1 Vibrio sp. 661
AATAGATCTTGTTTTTCTTGCTCTGATAGTAGTTCATCACCATCAGCTTGCATCGCAGCGATCAAACCTTCAATCACCCGGTCGGCTTCAACGCGTTGTTCAGCTAACGCACGAGCTTGCATGTCTTCTTTGGCGTGAGTCATCGAATCACGCAGCATGTTCGCAACTTCGTTATCGCTTAAACCGTAAGAAGGTTTCACTTGAATTTCGGACTGAACACCAGTGCTCTTTTCCATTGCAGTCACAGATAGTAAACCGTCAGCATCAACTTGGTACGTCACTCGGATGTGCGCAGCACCTGCCGCCATAGGAGGAATACCTTTTAGTGAGAAACGCGCAAGTGAACGACAATCATCCACCATCTCGCGCTCACCTTGCACAACGTGCACGCTCATCGCCGTTTGACCATCTTTGAAGGTGGTAAACTCTTGCGCGCGAGCAACAGGAATCGTGGTGTTGCGCGGAATGATTTTCTCAACCAACCCACCCATGGTTTCAATACCCAATGATAATGGAATCACGTCAAGCAGCAGCATTTCAGAGTCAGGCTTGTTACCAGCAAGAATATCTGCTTGGATACCCGCACCAATAGCCACCACTTCATCAGGGTTGATACTAGTGAGTGGTGTGCGACCAAAGAATTCGCCTACCATTTCACGGACAAGCAAGGTACGAGTTGAGC
This sequence comes from Vibrio sp. 661, assembly GCF_033339315.1. Taxonomy (NCBI): domain Bacteria; kingdom Pseudomonadati; phylum Pseudomonadota; class Gammaproteobacteria; order Vibrionales; family Vibrionaceae; genus Vibrio; species Vibrio sp. 661. The sequence goes on from NZ_JAWOUJ010000110.1 coordinate 683, forward strand.
CACCAACCATCACCACTTCAAGTACTTCCTCCGCTTCTACGTCAGCATCTTTCAGTGCACGACGACAAGACATCAGAGTTTTCTTCACGAGTGGGCGAATCAGATCTTCGAACTGCTCGCGTGTTACAGTGCCTTTCCAGCCAAACACGTCAACTTCTACGCTGTCTTGCTCAGAGAAAGCAATTTTGGTAGCCGTTGCAATGTTCAGTAATGCACGGTTTTTCTCAGCAGAAAGCGGCGCTTCTAGGCCAGCTTGCTCCATTAGGTAATCCGCTAATAGGTGGTCAAAGTCATCACCGCCAAGTGCAGAGTCGCCGCCTGTTGCTAATACTTCAAATACGCCTTTCGACAAACGTAGGATAGAGATATCGAACGTACCGCCACCTAAATCGTAACCTGCAATCACGCCCTCTTGACCGGAATCCAGACCGTAGGCAATCGCCGCTGCGGTTGGCTCATTA
>NZ_JAWOUJ010000111.1:0-1141 GCF_033339315.1 Vibrio sp. 661
CCCGTAGTTGACGACGTGTGTTCAGTGAAATCGAGTAGGGCGGGACACGTGATATCCTGTCTGAATATGGGGGGACCATCCTCCAAGGCTAAATACTACTGACTGACCGATAGTGAACCAGTACCGTGAGGGAAAGGCGAAAAGAACCCCTGTGAGGGGAGTGAAATAGAACCTGAAACCGTGTACGTACAAGCAGTAGGAGCAGGCTTTGTCCTGTGACTGCGTACCTTTTGTATAATGGGTCAGCGACTTATATTCAGTGGCAAGGTTAACCATCTAGGGGAGCCGTAGGGAAACCGAGTCTTAACTGGGCGTTCAGTCTCTGGATATAGACCCGAAACCAGGTGATCTAGCCATGGGCAGGTTGAAGGTTGAGTAACATCAACTGGAGGACCGAACCGACTAATGTTGAAAAATTAGCGGATGACTTGTGGCTAGGGGTGAAAGGCCAATCAAACCTGGAGATAGCTGGTTCTCCCCGAAAGCTATTTAGGTAGCGCCTCGGACGAATACTACTGGGGGTAGAGCACTGTTAAGGCTAGGGGGTCATCCCGACTTACCAACCCTTTGCAAACTCCGAATACCAGTAAGTACTATCCGGGAGACACACGGCGGGTGCTAACGTCCGTCGTGGAGAGGGAAACAACCCAGACCGCCAGCTAAGGTCCCAAATTACTACTAAGTGGGAAACGATGTGGGAAGGCTCAGACAGCCAGGATGTTGGCTTAGAAGCAGCCATCATTTAAAGAAAGCGTAATAGCTCACTGGTCGAGTCGGCCTGCGCGGAAGATGTAACGGGGCTAAGTAGTAAACCGAAGCTGCGGCAATGCACTTTTAGTGCATTGGGTAGGGGAGCGTTCTGTAAGCGGTTGAAGGTGTGTGGTAACGCATGCTGGACGTATCAGAAGTGCGAATGCTGACATGAGTAACGATAAAGGGGGTGAAAAACCTCCTCGCCGGAAGACCAAGGGTTCCTGTCCAACGTTAATCGGGGCAGGGTAAGTCGACCCCTAAGGCGAGGCCGAAAGGCGTAGTCGATGGGAAACGGGTTAATATTCCCGTACTTCTTACAATTGCGATGGGGGGACGGAGAAGGCTAGGTGGGCCTGGCGACGGTTGTCCAGGTTCAAGTGCGTAGGCT
>NZ_JAWOUJ010000112.1:0-1140 GCF_033339315.1 Vibrio sp. 661
TGGCGTTTCTACCGCAAGGTAACCTTCACCCATGACGGCAACGTCGAGCGCACGACCTGTTTTCACAACGTCGCCAGAATCAAAACGCGTTGATGCAGAGTTTGTGACCACCATAGTTCGGCCATCAAAGCCCGGGCCTTGTAACTCCACGCTACGAACACGTTCCATATCCGCACGAAAACCTGCGGTATCCGCGTTCGACAAGTTATTCGAACGAACGTGTTGCGCTTTAAGAACTCGGCTTGCACCGGAGGTTGCTGTAAATAACAAGCTATCCATGCAGAACTCCTATTACACCGCGTTGAACAAGGCTTGAGTGAGCTTGTCGCTGGTCGAAATCGTTTTTGCGTTCGCTTGGTAGTTACGTTGTGCTGTCATCAGTGCCACAAGCTCACTGGTTAGGTCGACGTTTGAGCCCTCTAATGCACCTGGAGTCAAGTTACCCAGCGTGCCAGAACCCGGAACGCCCATGATCGGCGCACCAGAGCTAAAGCTTTGTGTCCACGCAGTGCCGCTCACTTTTGCTAGACCTTGCGTATTAGCAAAATCAGCCAGAACCACTTGGCCTTGAAGCTGTGATTGACCGTTAGTGTAAGTTGCGTAAACCATGCCGTTGTCTTCTACGCGTACGCCTGCAAGCTCACCAGATGTGTAACCGTTCGGACTGTTTGTGCTCACGCCAAACGCAGCACCAAATTGCGTGCTGCCTTTTAGGTTGATATCAACGCTCATTGCGTTTGCGCCCGCAGCTGGGAATGCCACATTGAAAGAGCCTGTTGGCGCCGCTAACGTACCGTCTTTATTAAACGTCACAGGAATGGTTGAAACAGGAGTTTTACCACCGTCGACTTGCACGTTTACTTCCCATGCGTTGTCTGCCGTTTTAGTGAAGTACTGCGTCACGGTGTGAGAGTTGCCAAGTGAATCGTACACCTGTGTCGTGTAAGAAGAGTTGAACGAGGTTGGATCCGCTGGATCGAACGGCGTTACCGCTTTATCAATCGCTTTTGCACTTGCATCGAAGTTCGCAACAAAATCAAGCTTATCTGTCGCTTTCGCGTTGAGTGACGATGTTGATACTTGGATGTTACCTACAGAACCCGTCATCAAGTTGTTGTTGCTATCTACGATGTAACCTTG
>NZ_JAWOUJ010000113.1:0-1139 GCF_033339315.1 Vibrio sp. 661
GCATCGGTTTGCTCTTTGTTTGCCAAAATATCTTTCTGCCAACCTTCTATCGTCGAAAGCATAGCAGAGATAGACGCTTGAATTTGCTCCGTCGCATTCGACGTACGTCCAGACAGTGCGCGAACTTCATCAGCAACAACAGCAAAACCACGACCTTGCTCACCTGCCCTTGCAGCTTCGATCGCCGCGTTCAGCGCCAGCAAGTTGGTCTGCTCTGCAATACCACCGATTTCAACCATCAAATGATTCACTTTCTGTGCCTGATCGCTCAGTTGATAAGTCGTTTCCGTTGCTTTTTCAGCTTGAAGACTCAATTGCGCTAGGTTGGTATGCGTTTGATCGATCGTCTCTTTGGCCATCATGCATGACTTCAAGGTGTCATCAATCAGCATATGCGCATCGTTGGTGCTTGAAGATACCGAATTCGCTGAAGATTCCACTTCTTGCGTCGCATCTCGCACGCGTCGAATATCACTGTTTTGTTGGTTCAATGCGGCTGAAACCTCGGCCGTTGTTTGACTGAGTTCTTCAGCGCAATTTTGCAGTGGCAGCGCCGAGTCGGTCATTCTTCCCAAGACGGTTCGAATCCTTGCAGACAACATTTTGATATGGAAATCAGCAATCGAAAATGCGCTATTGCCTGAATAGATCAAACGGCTCACGCTGTCATACTGCTTTTGCAGCTTTTTGAGCTGTTGCGGCGTATCAATCAACTCTTGGCGGAACAATAACGCTAAAACGCTCGCTGGTAATGCACTTGCAAGCCAAGCAAGCGGACCTTCAACAGATAGTGCGTACGCTGCGGCAGGTGCAGTTAATGCACCAAGTAGAATCGCATAGCGAACCGTTTCGTTAATTTTTAACGACCAGGTTCTACCCGCTTTCTCGGCGGCTAGCATCCCCTTGTAAGCTTTTGCAGCAATATCCACCCATTCACGCTTAGGCTTAACGCGCACAGATTGATAGCCGACAACTTGGTTTTTTTCATAGATAGGCGTTACGTAGGCATCTACCCAGTAATAACCGCCAGATTTGGTGCTGTTTTTAACCATACCTCGCCACGCTTTGCCTTCTTTAAGGCGTGCCCACATATCACCAAAAGCGGCTTTAGGCATGTCACTATGACGGACGATATTATG
>NZ_JAWOUJ010000114.1:0-1136 GCF_033339315.1 Vibrio sp. 661
TACTTCGCGCTTTCTTCTTCCATTTGAGCGTTATCAACCACGTGGTTTTCACCAAGGTCGTGTGGCAGCACTAGGTTAAGAAGGATTGCCACGATACCACATAGGCTTACACCTTGTAGGCTGAACTCGCCGATACCGAAAGCCATACCACCGATACCAAATACCAGTGTTACTGCAACGATCACCAGGTTACGAGATTTGTGTAGATCAACGTTGTGCTTAATCAGCGTATTCAAACCGACGGTTGCGATAGAACCGAACAGAAGAATCATGATGCCGCCCATTACTGGCACAGGAATGGTTTGCAGAATCGCACCTAGCTTACCTACCAGCGCAAGAACAATAGCGGTAATGGCAGCCCAAGTCATGATTACAGGGTTGAAAGCTTTGGTCAGCATTACCGCGCCTGTTACTTCACTGTAAGTAGTGTTTGGCGGCGCACCAACCATTGATGCTGCAATTGTCGCGATTCCGTCACCCGCGATAGTGCGGTGTAGGCCTGGTTTCTTCAGGTAGTTTTTACCCGGTACATTTGAGATAGCCAACATGTCACCCACGTGCTCTACCGCAGGAGCGATTGCAACTGGGATCATGAATAGAATCGCGTTGATGTTGAACTCAGGCATGGTGAAGTTGGGCATTGCAAGCCAAGCTGCTTGAGCCACAGGTGTAAAGTCAACCACACCGTAGAATAGGGATACTGAATAGCCCGCCAAAATACCACCCACGATAGGAACCAGTTTTAGGAACCCTTTTGCGAACACGCTAAGTGCAATTGTCGTTAGCAGTGAAACAGCAGAGATAATGACCGCAGCATCGCCATTTACTAACTGAACCGCACCGTCGCCCGTTTTACCTACCGCCATGTTAACTGCCGTTGGCGCAAGGCCAAGGCCTATAACCATGATCACTGGGCCAACTACAACTGGTGGCAAAATCTTATGGATAAACCCTACACCACGCACTTTGATCATTGCGCCAAGCGCAACGTAAACCAAACCTGCCGCCATCAAGCCGCCCATAGTTGCACCAATACCCCAAGTGTGGATACCGAACATAATAGGAGCAATAAACGCAAGAGAAGAGGCAAGGAAGATTGGGACAGAACGTTTAGTGATTAATTGGAAGAGGAGAGT
>NZ_JAWOUJ010000115.1:0-1125 GCF_033339315.1 Vibrio sp. 661
CCCTGAATTTTCAGAGCTAGTTCAAGGATATTGGCGTGCGGCAGATTGGGGAATGACGGCTCAAGAGCGTTTGTCATTTCTTAAGCAACATATTGAGTTAGGGATCACTACGGTCGATCACGCAGACATTTACGGTAACTACGAATGTGAAGCGTTGTTTGGTGAAGCGTTAGCTTTGGATAAAAGCGTACGCGACCAAATCCAGATCGTGACCAAATGTGACATTAATTTGTGTGGTGACAAAACACCTGAACGCAAAATTAATCACTACGACACAAGTTCGGCACACATTTACCAATCAGTGAACAACTCACTTGAGCGCTTAAATGTGGATGAAATCGATGTGCTATTGATCCATCGTCCAGATGTATTGATGGATGCTGATGAAGTTGCGGAAGCATTCACGGAGCTGCACAAAGTAGGTAAAGTGAAGCACTTTGGTGTGTCCAACTTTACGCCGCGTCAGTTCGAATTGCTGCAATCGCGCCTTGGTAAACCTCTTGTGACTAACCAAGTGGAAATCAACCCGCTTAATTTTGAGGTTGCGCACGATGGAACGCTGGACCAAATGCAAATGTTGCGCACGCGTCCAATGGCGTGGTCTTGTTTAGGTGGCGGCTCAATCTTCAGTGGGGAAAGCGAGCAAGCGATTCGCGTTCGTAACGAGCTAGAAGCGATTCGTGAAGAAGTGGTAAGACGCATCTCTGAAGGTGAAGCCTCTATTCTTGCGGATCAAGAAGAGATGAGTATCGAAAGTATCTGTGAAGCCGCGGCAAATGGCGATCCTCTCGCGGTTGATGTGATTGAAAAATTGGGACGCTATTTAGGTTCTGCAATTGCTATCGTGATCAACTTGTTTAACCCAGAAAAGATTTTGATTGGTGGGGTAATTAACCAAGCGAAAGAGGTGCTTTATCCAGCCGTTCGCCGTTGTATTGAAGAACAAAGCTTGCCTGTTTATCACCAAGATCTTGAGCTGGTGGAATCTCGCTTTTATAAACAAGCGACGATGCCGGGCGCTGCGCTGATAAAACAAGCTCTGTATGATGGGCAGTTGTTAATGAAGGTGGTGGAAGGTTAATCACTTCTTTCTATCTTTAATTTGATTTAGGGTGTGGCTCAAGA
>NZ_JAWOUJ010000116.1:0-1114 GCF_033339315.1 Vibrio sp. 661
GTTTTCGTTGTTCTCTACGTTCAGTACGGACTTAATATCACATTGAAGCTGTTCACGCAGTCGGTCACCCAATGGTTGAAGTTGGGGTTCAACTAGGCGTTGGTCATAGTAGCGAGAGATTTCCATGTTGCACTTGGTGTACACCATCTCAAGCATACCTAGGCGAGTTGAGAAGAACGGCCATTCGCGACACATTTCTTCCAGTAGCGCCTGATGACCTTTGTCTACTGAGTACTGAATAGCTTCACCTGCGCCTAACCAAGCCGGAAGCACCAAACGGTTTTGGCTCCACGAGAAGATCCAAGGAATTGCACGTAAGCTTTCTACACCGCCATTTGGATTACGTTTCGCTGGGCGTGAACCAAGCGGCAGTTTGCCTAGCTCTAGTTCAGGCGTCGCTTGACGGAAGTATGGAACAAAATCTGGTTCGCCACGGACGACGCCACGGTAAGCTTCACAGCTCACTTCCGACAGCACTTCCATCAAGTCGCGCCATTCTTGTTTTGGCTCTGGTGGTGGCAGTAGATTTGCTTCCAAAATGGCGCTTGCATACAAGTTGAAGCTGTTTACCGCAACATCTGGTAGACCCAGTTTAAAGCGGATCATTTCGCCTTGTTCTGTTACGCGTAACCCGCCTTTCAAGCTCTTTGGTGGTTGAGACAGCAGAGCCGCGTGTGCAGGTGCACCGCCGCGACCAACGGTGCCGCCACGACCATGGAACAGAGTCAGCTCAACACCTTCGTCTTCTGCCACTTTAACTAGAGATTCCATAGCATGGTACTGAGCCCAGCCTGCCGACATGACACCCGCATCTTTTGCTGAATCAGAGTAGCCGATCATGACCATTTGGTGGTTTTGAATAAAGCCACGGTAAAGGTCGATGCTCATTAGCTGCTTAATGACCGACTCTGCATTGTTCAAGTCGTCTAGAGTTTCGAACAGAGGACAAACATCCATACGGTAAGGGCAGCCCGCTTCTTGCAGCAATAGGTGCACAGCGAGTACGTCTGAGGCGGTACGAGCCATTGAGATGACGTAAGCACCGAACGCTTCGCGCGGTTGCAGAGCGATGATCTTACAGGTGTCTAAAACCTCTTTGACAGGCTCTGATGGT
>NZ_JAWOUJ010000117.1:0-1112 GCF_033339315.1 Vibrio sp. 661
GCTGGCACTGTACATGATCACGAGACCAAAACCCATTAAAGCAAAGATGCCGAGTAGGAGGGGCAAGTCGATATGGAAGCGCTCAAACAAGGCGCGGTTTTTACCTGTAGAGGGATCCATCTTCATTAGCGTGTAACCTCTTTTTGCGCGTTGGTTTTGTCATCTTCTGGTTTGATTTCTTCTGGGCCAAGTACCACTCGGTCAAAGATTTTTCTCGCCATTGGACCACCGTTACTTGAGCCACCGCCTGCGTTTTCTAGCACGAGAGTAACGATAACTTTAGGATCGTCAAACTGAGCAAAGCCCGTAAACAGGGCGTGGTCACGCAAGTGTTCCGCGATTTCAGCTGCGTTGTACTCTTCGTTCTCGCCCAAGCCAAAGACCTGCGCTGTACCTGATTTACCGGCTGGCTGGTAGCTCATATTGTAGAAAGAACGACGAGGCGTACCACGAGTACCATGGTTTACACGGCGCATACCTTCTTTCGCAATATCCCAGTATTTTTCTGGCACATTTTGAATCGGTGGGTAGGTTACGTATTCAGAGGTTTCTTGTTCCTCAAAGTTATCACCATTATCGATGGTGGACTTAAGGAGGTGAGGAGCGGAAACCGCACCATTATTCACTAACACCGATTTTGCTTTCGCAATTTGCATAGGTGGTGGCGTCCCATAGCCTTGGCCGATACCAACAGGAATGGTGTCACCTTTATACCAAGGCGTTTTGTGACGAGACATCTTCCAATCACGAGTTGGCATATTAGCCTTACTTTCTTCGTAGATATCGATGCCTGTGTAGTCACCAAAACCAAACATCATCATCCAGTTTGAAATTCGGTCGATCCCCAAGTCATAAGCAATTTGGTAGTAAAACGTATCAACAGACTCTTCAATGGATTTAATGACATCCACGCGGCCATGTCCCCAACGCAACCAGTCACGGAATGGACGAGTGTCTGAGTTAGGAATGCGCCAATAACCTGGGTCGTTGCGAGTAGTATTTGGCGTGATTACGCCTTCTTGCAACGCTGCGACAGCCATAAATGGCTTGATTGTTGAAGCTGGCGGATAAATACCTAGCGTCGTGCGGTTTACCAACGGACGGTTTTTATC
>NZ_JAWOUJ010000118.1:0-1109 GCF_033339315.1 Vibrio sp. 661
GCAAACGTTCACAAAACGCCATCGCTTCTTGCTTCATGCCTTCTTCAATCTCTTTACGAGTCTGATTGAGCCCATCAAGCTCACTGGCCATGCGACGTGCGGCATGGATGTTGTTACACATCAGCAGCTCAACACCAAAAGACATGTCGTCTAAACGGCCAGCGGCATTAATACGCGGCCCCAATGCAAAGCCGAAGTCCGATGCCACCAAACGTCGCGCATCGCGTTTCGCCACTTCAATCAGTGCCTGAATACCTGGGCGCGCTTTCCCCGCACGAATGCGCTGCAACCCTTGATGCACCAGAATTCGGTTGTTCTCATCAAGCGGCACAACATCAGCGACAGTGCCCAGTGCGACAAGGTCGATCAGCTCCATCAGTTTCGGCTCTTGCATGCCTTGCTGAGCAAACCAGTTGTGTTTGCGCATGTGAACGCACAACGCCATCATCAGATAGAACGCCACACCAACGCCAGCCAACGCTTTAGAAGGAAACGCACAACTGTCGAGGTTTGGGTTCACCATCGCATCCACTTCTGGCAGAACTTGTCCTGGCAAATGGTGGTCTGTCACCAATACGGTAATGCCATTTTCTTTGGCGTAGCGCACACCTTCAATCGACGATACGCCATTGTCGACCGTCATGATCATTTCTGCGCCAAGTTCCAATGCTTGATCGACCACCTCTGGGCTCAAACCGTAGCCATCTTCAAAGCGGTTCGGCACCAAGTAATCGACGTTATTGCTGCCAAGCATACGCAATGCCAATACAGAAAGAGCAGAACTCGTTGCGCCATCTGCGTCAAAGTCACCCACCACGATGATGCGTTTTTGCTCTTGAATCGCTTGGAACAACAACTCAACCGCCTGCTCAATGCCGCCAAGCTTTTGGTACGAATGCAATCCACGAGCAGAGGTTTCTAGCTGCGCGATGTCAGTAATACCGCGATTGATGTAAATGCGTTTTAAGATCGGAGGAATGGAATCTGGGAGAAGGGAAAGATCCGGTTCGGGACGTCGTTGAATTTCTATCATGCTTGAAAAGAGCCGACTATTGCGTCGGCTCTGCTCCTTAAAGGATTACAGTTGCTCTAAACGTTTCAGTAAGATC
>NZ_JAWOUJ010000119.1:0-1097 GCF_033339315.1 Vibrio sp. 661
TACCTCAAATCGTAGTGAGTTTACTGCTGCTTTGGGTTTCGCTTTCCTTTGAGTTAGTCAGTGCGGCTTTTTTATTTGATTTTCCATCCATCTTTTGAAAAAGCCAAGACGGAAAAATTGTCTGGTGGATTCGATGGGCATTCATTCCCTTCTTACTCGGGGCGAAAGCCTACAACGCCTGGGAGAGACGGCGCGATACTGTCCCTCCCATTCAACAAGTCAGCGAAAATCTTTACCTTTCCCGGCGCTTATTCCCGAGCGATTTGGCGTTTCTCGACTCTCACGACATTTCCTGCATTGTTGATGTTACGGCGGAGTTCGCAGGTTTAGAAAGCGCCATGACTGACAAGCAATTCAACTACCTTTCTATTCCCGTTCTGGATCATAAAGCGCCGACTTTGGAGCGTTTACGTCATGCGATGAATTGGATTGATACCCAAATCGCCTGCGGGCGCTCTGTGGTTGTGCATTGCGCACTTGGGCGTGGCCGTTCGGTGTTTGTGGTGGCGGCTTATTTACTGAGTAAAGACCCATCGCTCTCGGTGGAATCGGTTATGCAGAAAATCAACCGCGTGCGCAGTACTGCAAGGCTCAATAATCTGCAGATCAAAACTCTGCGCGCGATCAGTGAGAAAGGCGTGCTAACACTCGATGAGCCGACCTGGATGGTGGTGAACCCTGTCGCGGGCGGTGGGAAATGGCTGCAATACGAACAACATGTGATTCGTGAGTTGACCAAAAAATATCGTCTCAGCATTCGCCAAACGGACGAAACCACCAGTGCAGAAAGCCTCGCACTGCAAGCTAAACAAAGTGGTGTGAATCAGGTGATTGTCTCTGGTGGCGATGGCACGGTGACTGAAGTGGCGAGCCAGTTGGTCGGCACTGACATCAAGCTCGGCATCATACCGTTGGGCACGGCGAATGCGCTGTGCCATGTGCTGTATGGCATCGGCGTGAAGTTAGCACCGGTGGAAAAAGCGTGTGAAGCCATTCTCGCAGGTCATTGCCAACGCATAGACACCGCAGAATGTAATCAGCGTTTGATTCTGTTGGTGCTGGGTATTGGCTTGGAACAGAAGATGATTGAACACGCG
>NZ_JAWOUJ010000120.1:0-1093 GCF_033339315.1 Vibrio sp. 661
CTTCGCGTATACATCAAGTAGCTCTGCTGCAACATCGCGTACTTTCTCAGCTGCTTTTCGACGTGCTTTCGACCACGCTTCACCGCCAAGTTTGTGCAGAGGAGCCGTTTCTTCAGCGCCGCCTGAGTAACGGCTGATCAAGTTTAGCGAGGAAACGGGAACATAAAGTTTGGCGTCGTTTTGATATTCAAGCGTCACATACTCGGTTTTCATTCCCCCCGCTTCAAGGGTTTGCAGACCGATGTAGCGGCCGATGCCGTGGTCAATATGAACAACAGGTTGGCCTGGTTTCAGTTCGGCAAGGTGGCGAATAACAGTGTCACTGTTGACGGCTTTTTTGTCTTTGCGACGGCGTTGAATTACGCGATCGCCAAGCAAGTCACTTTCGCATATCAGCGCGAAATTCAGCTCGTCATGAATAAAGCCGTGTTCTGCTGAACCAAGAATCAACGTGAAACGGTGGTCTGACTCTAAAGCGTGATACAGCGATTCTTGCACCACTGGGCGAACTTTGATGCCTTGCAGAAGCTCAGTCAGGGCTTCGCGTCGACCTTCTGATTCCACGGAAAAGATGATTTTGCCCGTAAATTGTTCGCTGAATTGGCGCAAACGAGATAATGGCTCTTTGTTTTGCTGTTGAACGCCAAGTTCTGCCAGTGTTTGTACCGCTAAGTTTTGGCGGCCAGCACGTTTCACTACTTTCTCTAGACTGAGCTGTGCCTGAGGAAGTTGTTTGAAGTGTGCAAACAATTCGTCTTTCTTGAGCCACAAATCATGTGGGGCAAGAAGTGGACGCAGAGGATCAATTTTCTTTTGATCGTAGCGATACTCGACGTCATTTAAGAATGTGTCGACAGCTGCTTCAATGTCGCCGTATGTGATCAGCTGCGAATCTTCAGGTAAGTAGTCGAACAGGGTTTCGGTATGGTCGAAGAACAGTGGTTGCCAGTATTCAATGCCTGCCGGCCACGTTCCTTTGGTGACTTGCATGTAGATGGATTCTGGCTCGCGTCTCGCCTCAAACTGGGTGCGCCAACGAGTGCGGAAATCTTCAATCGCTTCTTTCGTCGTTGGGAATTCATGCGCAGGCAGT
>NZ_JAWOUJ010000121.1:0-1086 GCF_033339315.1 Vibrio sp. 661
ACGGACGCTTCGGGCCGAACGTTATCAGGGCAAACCACGGAAGCATTTTACAACTCTCTACGTCATGTAAGGCCGTTATGTTTCGGTCGTAACTGTGCGTTGGGGCCAGGTGAACTTCGCCCATACGTGGAAGAGCTTTCTCGTATTTCTGAATCATTTGTTTCCGCGCACCCTAACGCAGGTTTGCCGAATGCTTTTGGAGAATATGACCTTTCTCCAGAAGATATGGCAGAGCATGTAAAAGAGTGGGCTAGCAGCGGCTTTTTAAATCTGATTGGTGGCTGTTGTGGTACAACGCCGGAGCATATTCGCCAAATGGCGCAGGCCGTTGAAGGTGTTACACCTCGCGCTTTGCCAGATTTGCCTGTTGCTTGTCGTCTCTCCGGATTAGAGCCATTAACGATTGAGAAAGAGACTTTATTCATCAATGTCGGTGAGCGAACTAACGTCACAGGTTCTGCTCGCTTTAAACGTTTGATCAAAGAAGAACAGTATGACGAAGCATTAGAAGTCGCGCGTCAGCAAGTTGAAAATGGTGCCCAAATCATCGACATCAACATGGATGAGGGGATGTTAGACGCACAGGCTTGTATGGTGCGTTTTCTATACCTATGTGCCTCAGAACCAGAAATCTCCACAGTGCCAATCATGGTCGACTCTTCCAAATGGGAAGTGATCGAAGCGGGTCTGAAAGGCATTCAAGGTAAAGGTATTGTGAACTCTATCTCTTTGAAGGAAGGCAAAGAGAAATTTGTTGAGCAAGCTAAACTGATCCGTCGTTATGGCGCAGCTGTGATCGTCATGGCATTCGATGAGGTTGGTCAGGCAGAAACACGCGCGCGCAAGCTAGAAATCTGTACAAATGCTTATCGTATTTTGGTAGACGAAGTTGGCTTCCCGCCAGAAGACATTATTTTTGACCCGAACATTTTTGCCGTCGCAACGGGTATTGATGAGCACAACAACTATGCTGTTGATTTTATTGAAGCTGTAGCGGACATCAAGCGCGATTTGCCACACGCGATGATTTCCGGTGGCGTGTCGAACGTGTCTTTCTCTTTCCGCGGTAATAACTACGTTCGTGAA
>NZ_JAWOUJ010000122.1:0-1082 GCF_033339315.1 Vibrio sp. 661
TGATAGGTTTGATACGCATAAATCCATTCCCTGATATAACCTGGATGTAAACTTATCATCAATGTTTGTTAAGAATGTAAAACCTGAGTCAATAGTTCAAAATATGTCTAAAAGTCAGGTTGATACGTTCTCCTTTTGGTTTGGCTGTTTTGGGAACGCAGTGTCTCCAATGGTGCTGAAGCTCCCCAGCCATGATCAATAATGCGCCGTGGCCGAGCTCATATTCTATTTGAGTTTTACAATGTAAATTTCGTAGCACAAATCGGCGCGTATCACCTAAGTTCAACGAGGCGATCACCGGATTTCTGCCCAGCTCTGGTTCATTGTCTTGGTGCCATCCCATCGAATCCTGACCGTCGCGATACAGATTCGCCAATACAGAGTTGAACGGGGTGTTGGCAAGGCTTTCACAGCGAGCCTTGAGTGATAACAGCTCAGACGTCCAAGGGTGAGGTGCCATAGTTAAACCCGAATAGGTGTAAGGCGCATCGCCATGCCAAGTCTGCAAACGAGGTTGAAGTACCGATTTCCCGAAAATGGTTATGCGTTCTTGTTGCCAAGGCAAGGTACTCATAAGCGTTGAAAAGTACGTATCCGCTTCTTGCTGAGAAAGAAAGTTTGGCTGATAAAAGAGCTTACCTTGGCGTACCTCTTGCCAATCCGTACTTTCAAATAAATCGCCTTGCCCTTGCATCCCGTTGCCTATTTAAACCATAAAAATTTCAGATAATTATTACCTTTGCAAAGGCTATTGGTTATTCTTGTAGATAATAAGGATTTTAACAATAAAGAATAATTCTCGTAGTAACGGACGAGCTAGTGGGGAGCTAATGCGTTATTCACCCAGAAAGCAGTGCTATTTTGCACTGTTCTTTTTCGCTTTTGTTGCCTTGTGTGTTGGTGTTATTGAGCTGTTGCATCATAATCAGCAAGACCTTCAGCAAGAACGCGTGCAAGTTGAAGCCAAAGAACAACTGTCTATTCTCCGCTCCAATTTGGAAGCGGTACTCATGGCTGATATTTACAAAGCCAGCACATTAGCGACGCTAATCACTTTGTTGCCAAATAGCGAAGAAGAGGAG
>NZ_JAWOUJ010000123.1:0-1077 GCF_033339315.1 Vibrio sp. 661
ATCGGGATTGTGAGCTACGGCTCATCCATTTGTGAGTCGGCAGCCATTCCGAGCGTCTTCACAGAGATTCTGAATTACACCTCATGGATAGAGGCAAGAACCAGTTCTGGGGTTAAAACCGTTTATAACGCAAGCTTAGCAGCCTTAGAGGATTACCATAGCGAAGGTGATTCGGGCTTTGATCCAGAGGACACTAATGTTTCAGGATTTAGCGACAACGGCAGCGGTGGTGCAATAGGTGCAGGGTTGTTGTTCTTTGGAGGATTATTAGGGTGGCTGCGACGCAGAAAAACGACGTAACGTTTCTCTTTACTAGATAAAAATAAACGCAAAACGCTTACAACGTTTTGCGTTTCACGCGAGAGTTGATGATGTCTTCAATCAGCTTTTGCTCTTTTTTGGCTTTCTCATAATTTTGCTTGGTACGCCATCTCTCTAATACCTTTTCCAACCCTTGAACGCGAGCGTGTTTGTGTTCTAACGTTTTTTGTACTGATGCACATTCAGCTTGCATCACCGCTTGTTCTTGCTCGTGGTGACGGAGCATTCTTTGCAGCATCTGATCAACGCGGTTGAAGTTCATCAACGCCGCGCTATTCAAAGACGGAGAGGACAACGCCGATTGACCAGCGTGTCCTTTGAGAGCTGAAAGTTGTTGCAACTGCGTTGAAAGATGATTGTGACGCTGACGCATAGCGTCGAGCTGTTGCCCGACCCTATCACGCTGCTTTTCTTCCATTTGTTGCAGTTTTCCGACCGCTTTAAGTTTGGCTTTCATCGCTGCGTTCGCTCTCTACTGTGCGCCTTGGAACATTTGAGCCAGCTCAGTCAAACTGGTGGTGTAATCCACCGCCTCGTTCGCTGATTGCTGTAAGTACGAACGCAAATGCGGATACATCGAAACAGACTGATCCAACTCAGGGTCCTGACCCGGTTGATAGCCACCGAGCGGCAGTAACTCTTTCACCTGAAGGTAATTGGAGTACATTTGGCGGAAGTTGTTTGCGATGGTGGAATGAGCAGGTTGCGTACAAGTGCTCATACAACGGCTGATAGAAGCGTTGATATCAATCGCCG
>NZ_JAWOUJ010000124.1:0-1075 GCF_033339315.1 Vibrio sp. 661
ACTAGAAGACAAAAGAGTTGTTATGCAAACTATCACCCAATAGAAGCCGTAAGACTAACATGACGGCAAAGCAAAATAACGTTAAATTCTCAAAAATTGGATTGAAAAGGACCGAATTACCTTAAAATTCGGATCAAATCAAAGAACGATAACGACGTGCTGGACTCTAATGATCTTTCTCAGCTCGAGTTCTAAGTAAAAATCTCATTCTGGTTGTTTGAAGAATGAACTGAGTCACTGAAGATAAAAGGTTTTTCCTGCATCGTGATGTGATTGCTAAGGTAACTATAAATATATGACATTGAATAAACAGCAACTGACATTAAATTGCGATATGGGCGAGAGCTTTGGTTCTTGGAAGATGGGCGCTGACGATAGCGTGATGCCTCATGTCGATATGGCGAACATTGCTTGTGGCTTTCACGCTTCCGATCCGAACGTGATGCATGACACGATTACCTTAGCGAATCTTCACGATGTTGATATTGGTGCGCATCCCGGTTATCCCGACTTACAAGGTTTTGGTCGACGCAGCCTCAGTATGAGCAGCGATGAAATTACTAACATGGTGATCTATCAAGTAGGCGCGTTGCAGGCATTGTGCCGTGCGCAGTATACCGATATCGGTTATATCAAGCCTCATGGTGCCCTTTACAACGATATGATGAAAAGCGATGCGGTTTTTCGAGCGGTCGTTAAAGCAGCCGCACTGTTTAAAGTACCGTTGATGATCCTTGCATCACAAGAGAACGAAAAATATTTAGAAATCGCGGACGATTATGATGTGCCATTGTTGTTTGAGGCGTTTGCCGATCGCCTGTATCAGGATGATGGGATGTTGACACCAAGAACGCACCCAAATGCCGTTTTGAAAGATGAGCTAGCGATTTTAGAACAAGTCAGAACATTGGCTGATTCAGGCCGAGTAAAAACCGCGTCAGGCAGTTATATCTTGTTAGAAGCGGACACAATATGCGTCCATGGAGACAATGAAGAGTCGATCGCTTTGATTCAAAAAATTCGTCAAAGCCTCTACTCCGGAGGAAATTAATGCATCAAACAAAGTTCTCGATTG
>NZ_JAWOUJ010000125.1:0-1074 GCF_033339315.1 Vibrio sp. 661
CGACATGTTACCACCTAACATGCCGAATTTATCTTTAAGTCTTTGAATTTATGTTGACCATGAAAGATTAAATGAGCTTAGATCTGAGTAGAAATACGGCTTTTCGCCGTATAGAAAGCGTTATGTGTTTTTCTTGCAAGCGCCATGATTAATCAAAACTTTTTTCTAGCCATGCGGCATGGGTGAATTAAAAAACGGTGCCTTAGAGCGTCAATTTGGCGCCTTATTTTTGCGATTTTAAGTGGTTGTAAGTTGCTGTTTTTAAGGTGTTTATTTTTCTTGAGAACTGGTTGGTAAATGTTAGTCTTCGACTCAAATAGAAAGAGGGCTAGAAAATGGATAAAACAGACCAGTTATATGTACAAGCAGACTTTTCACATCAAGACATGAGTGGTCAGTATTTTAAAAATTGCAAATTTTTCTGCTGTTCCTTTAAACGAGCGAACCTCCGCGATACACAATTTGTAGATTGTTCTTTCATTGAACGAGGTGAATTAGAGGGGTGTGATTTTTCTTACTCGGATCTTAGAGATGCATCTTTTAAAAACTGCAGTCTTTCAATGTCGTATTTCAAAGGTGCAAATTGTTTTGGTATCGAGTTCAGAGAATGCGATTTAAAGGGTGCCAATTTTTCTCAAGCTAGCTTCATGAATCAGGTATCGAACAGAATGTATTTTTGTTCAGCTTATATAACAGGTTGTAATCTTTCATACGCCAACTTTGAAAGGCAGTGTATCGAAAAGTGTGATTTGTTTGAGAATAGATGGATTGGCGCAAATCTGAGTGGTGCATCATTTAAAGAGTCTGATTTAAGTCGGGGAGTATTTTCTGAAGGGTGTTGGAGCCAGTGTAGGTTGCAAGGTTGTGATTTGAGCCACTCGGAGTTGTATGGTTTAGACCCTCGGAAAGTTGACCTTACAGGTGTAAAAATCTGTTCGTGGCAGCAAGAACAACTTTTAGAGCAATTAGGTTTAATAGTAGTTCCTGACTAAATTTGATGGTTTGAACACACACATAACAAACGCCTCAAGAGGGACTGTCAACGCGTGGCGTTTCCAGTCCCAATGAGCCGCT
>NZ_JAWOUJ010000126.1:0-1074 GCF_033339315.1 Vibrio sp. 661
AGTTTTAGGTAGAAGGTGTTCACTGATCTTCTTCGCCCACTCGTAAGCTTCTTGATGCAATTCAGACTCTACCGGGTTCGTGGTACACAGTACGTTACGGTTAACGTCTCCTGCTGTCGCGATTGAATCAATACCGATGCTGTTTAGCGTTTGGTGCATCAACTTGATATTTGGTTTTAGTACGCCATGGAACTGAAACGTTTGACGTGTCGTCAGGCGAATACTTCCATATAACGAGTGTTCTGTAGCAAACTTGTCGATCGCCAGCCATTGTGTTGGCGTAATAATACCGCCAGGCATACGAGCACGAAGCATCACGTTATGAAGAGGCTCAAGCTTTTGCTTGGTACGCTCGTTACGGATATCGCGATCGTCTTGCTGATACATACCGTGGAAACGAATAAGTTGGAAGTTATCCGCTGTAAAGCCGCCAGTGATTCGGTCTTGCAAATCTTCGGCGATGGTTCCACGTAATAGATTGCTTTGTTTTTTTAGGCGTTCGTTATCAGATAGTGGCCCTAGCTCTTCGCCTAATACAATCTGCTTATTATTTTCAGTAGAAAAAGTCATTAGTACACATCCCTCTGATAACGTTTCGCTTTACGTAAATCATTAATAAATTGTTCTGCATCGTCACGCGGCATCTTGCCTTCTTGTTCCGCAACAATGACCAATGCGTCATGGACATCTTTCGCCATACGAGTCGCATCACCACATACATAGATGTAAGCGCCATCTTGAATCCACTGCCATACTTGCGCGGCATTTTCTAAAATGCGGTGCTGTACATAAACTTTTTCTACTTGGTCACGACTGAAAGCAACATCTAAGCGGCTTAACACTCCCGACTTAAGGTATTTTTGCCATTCCACTTGGTACAAGAAATCTTGTGTGAACGTGCGATCACCAAAGAACAACCAGTTTTTACCTTCAACATCGCGGTTTTCACGCTCTTGAATAAAGCTGCGGAATGGCGCAATACCAGTGCCCGGCCCAACCATAATGATCGGTGTATTATCATCCTCTGGCAGTTTGAAGTTATTGTTGTGCTCGACAAATACTTTTACGTCACCG
>NZ_JAWOUJ010000127.1:0-1074 GCF_033339315.1 Vibrio sp. 661
CAATTGGGCCTTCGAGTGTAAAGTTGTAACTGCCATCTGGATTCACAGTTAACGTAAAGACAGGATTGGTTCCTGCGGTTGCCGTATAAGTGAAACTACCATCTGGATTTGCCGTTTCACTCAATGTCACCGCAACACCTTGCGAAGTAAGCCCATCAACAGGCGTCGCACTGGCATCCAATTGGTAACTCACTACGCCATCAGAACCTTGATTGGTGGTGAAGTGTCCGTCAATCGATACAGAACCGTCTTGAGCCGAGCCAATCTGCGCGAGGTCATCTTCATCAACGGTGATCGCTTGAACATTGTTAATTGTTGGCTGGTCATCAACAATGGTTACAGGGATGGTTGCCGATGACGTATCGCCATCAAAGTCGGTCGCGATGATTGGAAAGTTTAGCGTCAGTTCATCACTACCAGTCGCGTGATCGATTGGGCCTTCCAACGTAAAGTTGTATGAACCATCGGTGTTCACCACCAACGTAAATACTGGGTTGCCGTTAGCGGTCGCAGTGTAAGTGAAGCTGCCATCTGCATTCGCTGTTTCAACCAAATCAACAACTTCGCCGTGCGACGTTAATCCTGCTACAGGGTTCATCGAACCATCGAGTTGATAGCTCACCACTCGGTCAGAACCTTCAGTTGTGGTGAACTTGCCATCAATAGAAACAACGCCATCTTGAGCAGAGCCAATACTCGTTAAATCGTCTTCATCCACTGTAATGGCATCGACGTTTGTGATGGTCGGTTGGTCATCGAAGATAGTCACTGGGATCACCGCAGAGCTGGTGTCACCATCAAAGTCCGTTGCGATGATTGGGAAGTTCAGCGTTAGCTCGTCACTATTAATAGCGTGATCGATTGGGCCTTCCAACGTGAAGTTGTAAGAGCCATCCACATTCACTACCAACGTAAATACTGGATTGCCATCTGCCGTCGCACTGTAAGTGAAGCTGCCGTCAGCATTTGCCGTTTCTACGAGTACAACCGCTTGGCCGTGCGACGTTAATCCTGCTACAGGGTTCGTCGAGGAATCAAGTTGATAGCTCACCACTCGATCAGAGCCTTCTGTTG
>NZ_JAWOUJ010000128.1:0-1068 GCF_033339315.1 Vibrio sp. 661
CGTTTAACTGCCGTTGTGATAGAATCGCCGCGCAAATTCCTCTTCCCTATTGCTTACTTGGAGACATCATGAAACGCGATTTAGCAATGGCATTTTCTCGTGTAACTGAAGGTGCTGCACTCGCTGGTTACAAATGGCTTGGCCGTGGCGATAAAAACGCAGCCGATGGCGCTGCTGTTGAAGTTATGCGCACTCTACTGAACAAAACAGACATCAGTGGTGAAATTGTCATTGGTGAAGGTGAAATCGATGATGCTCCAATGCTATACATCGGTGAGAAAGTTGGTCTAGGTGGCGATGAAGTGGATATCGCTGTTGACCCTATTGAAGGCACACGCATGACCGCAATGGGTCAATCGAACGCATTGGCAGTGCTTGCCGCGGGTGAAAAAGGCAGCTTTTTAAAAGCACCTGACATGTACATGGAAAAACTGGTTGTTGGCCCAGGTGCGAAAGGCGTGATCGAACTAGAAAAGCCGTTGAAAGAAAACCTAGAAAACGTTGCTAGCGCGCTGAATAAAACGCTGGACACTCTGGTTGTCATCACTCTAGCAAAACCTCGCCACGATGATGTGATAGCTGAAATGCAAGCGATGGGTGTGCGTGTCTTCGCGGTGCCAGATGGCGACGTTGCTGCTTCTATCCTAACGTGTATGCCAGATAGTGAAGTGGACCTCATGTACTGCATTGGTGGTGCACCAGAGGGTGTGGTATCCGCAGCGGTGATTCGCGCACTTGATGGTGACATGCATGGCCGCCTTCTGCCTCGCCACGAAGTGAAAGGCGACACAGAAGAAAACCGTATTTACGGCGCAGCTGAACTACAACGTTGTGAAGAAATGGGCGTAAAAGCCAACGTCGTCCTAAAAATGGAAGACATGGCGCGCAGCGACAACGTCGTCTTCTCAGCAACAGGCATTACAAAAGGTGACTTGCTAGAGGGAATTTCTCGCCAAGGTAATATTGCGACAACAGAGACGCTACTCGTGCGAGGCCGTTGCCGTACCATTCGCCGTATCAAGTCGACCCATTACTTAGAGCGTAAAGATCCAGAAGTTCGCGATATCA
>NZ_JAWOUJ010000129.1:0-1067 GCF_033339315.1 Vibrio sp. 661
ATGCCTGCCATTAACCCATTTATGGATTGCGTTGCGTGAGATTGCTGCTCGGCAGCAGCGGCCAATTCTGCCATTTGCTCGTTTAGAGAACCGATCTGCTCTGTCGTTGAAACCAATCTCGTTACGGCATTATCGATGTGTTCAGCACCTTGCTCTGCCAACGACTGGCTGTGTGCAATTTCCTGAACCACCGTGTGAGTTGAACGCTGAATTGCGTTAATAATACCGTTGATTTCTGTCGTCGATTGCGTGGTTCTTGTCGCCAACATGCGCACTTCATCGGCAACCACAGCAAAACCTCGCCCTTGTTCACCAGCTCTCGCCGCTTCAATTGCCGCATTGAGTGCCAGCAAATTAGTCTGTTCTGCTAACCCTTCAATCACTTCCGTCACGCGGCCAATTGCTTCGCTCTCTTTGCTTAACTGTGTAACTTGGGTGCTGGCGCTTTCTATGCTGCTGTGTAAACTTTCCATGGTCGCTTTATTTTGCTCAAGTGCGTCACGACCTTGTTCTATCTCATCTTTTGAATCTGATAACTTTTGCACCGATTGATTGGCTTGATCCAACGTATTACTCGCAGCAAAGGCAATCTCTTCGAGTTGACTCCCCATTTCTGAGATATTGGATTGTTGTTGTTCAACGTTATTGGATGTCACTTGTGCCGATTCGAGAAGTGCACCCATGCTGGTGTCCACTTGGTTCGCTTTGCCATTTACACCTGCAACAATGCCTGCCAGTGACTCGTTCATACGATTGATAGAGCTCGTAAGGTCAGCCAGCTCATCCTTGCCAACAACGTTCAATGGCGGTTGAGAAACATCGCCAGAGGCTATAATCTTCGCTCGTTCTGATAATCGCTGGACTCTGCGCCCAATGGTATTTCCCATGTATTTTGAAATCGCAATCGCCGCAATTACGACCAGTAATGCTGCCACCAGCATCGACGTAAGCACATTTTTGATTGATTGACTGATGCCAACACCGCTTTGATCCGCTTTAGCTTGCTGAGCCAACACAATCGTTTCTAGGCTTTGATTTAACGCGTTTGCCGCGGGTAACAACTCATT
>NZ_JAWOUJ010000130.1:0-1065 GCF_033339315.1 Vibrio sp. 661
TTCTCTGGTTCTGAAATCCATCCCTGTCGGTGTTGCTTATGCAGTCTGGTCGGGACTCGGCGTCGTCATAATTACAGCCATTGCCTGGTTGCTTCATGGGCAAAAGCTTGATGCGTGGGGCTTTGTAGGTATGGGGCTCATAATTGCTGCCTTTTTGCTCGCCCGATCCCCATCGTGGAAGTCGCTGCGGAGGCCGACGCCATGGTGACGGTGTTCGGCATTCTGAATCTCACCGAGGACTCCTTCTTCGATGAGAGCCGGCGGCTAGACCCCGCCGGCGCTGTCACCGCGGCGATCGAAATGCTGCGAGTCGGATCAGACGTCGTGGATGTCGGACCGGCCGCCAGCCATCCGGACGCGAGGCCTGTATCGCCGGCCGATGAGATCAGACGTATTGCGCCGCTCTTAGACGCCCTGTCCGATCAGATGCACCGTGTTTCAATCGACAGCTTCCAACCGGAAACCCAGCGCTATGCGCTCAAGCGCGGCGTGGGCTACCTGAACGATATCCAAGGATTTCCTGACCCTGCGCTCTATCCCGATATTGCTGAGGCGGACTGCAGGCTGGTGGTTATGCACTCAGCGCAGCGGGATGGCATCGCCACCCGCACCGGTCACCTTCGACCCGAAGACGCGCTCGACGAGATTGTGCGGTTCTTCGAGGCGCGGGTTTCCGCCTTGCGACGGAGCGGGGTCGCTGCCGACCGGCTCATCCTCGATCCGGGGATGGGATTTTTCTTGAGCCCCGCACCGGAAACATCGCTGCACGTGCTGTCGAACCTTCAAAAGCTGAAGTCGGCGTTGGGGCTTCCGCTATTGGTCTCGGTGTCGCGGAAATCCTTCTTGGGCGCCACCGTTGGCCTTCCTGTAAAGGATCTGGGTCCAGCGAGCCTTGCGGCGGAACTTCACGCGATCGGCAATGGCGCTGACTACGTCCGCACCCACGCGCCTGGAGATCTGCGAAGCGCAATCACCTTCTCGGAAACCCTCGCGAAATTTCGCAGTCGCGACGCCAGAGACCGAGGGTTAGATCATGCCTAGCATTCACCTTCCGGCCGCCCGCTA
>NZ_JAWOUJ010000131.1:0-1058 GCF_033339315.1 Vibrio sp. 661
AGCGCGAACTCGGTTGCGGTTAGATCCAGCAGTTGTTGATCGCAGTAAGCCTCTTGCTTGCCCGGATACAGGCGCAACTCTTGGTACTCAATACAATCGCTGTTTTTGCCGTTTTTCTGCGTGTTACTGGTGCGACGTAAAATCGCGCGAATACGAGCGAGCAGCTCTCGGTCACTGAAAGGTTTTGGTAAGTAGTCATCTGCGCCGAGCTCTAAACCGATTACTCGATCAATCTCTTCGCCTTTGGCGGTCAACATTAACACGGGGGTTTCCCAGTTCTCTCGCAGACGCTTCAGCGTTTCCATACCATTCAATTTTGGCATCATTACATCCAGTAGGATGAGGTCGATATCGCTGTTGATTGCGGCAAGGCCGGCTTCACCGTCGTTTGCTTCACTGACTTCGAATCCTTCGAAGCTGAGCACCTCTTTTAATAGGCTTGTCAGTTCTATGTCGTCATCAATTAAAAGAATGTTTGCCATCGGGGCACCTTTGGTCAGTTACCGTTTACTTAATATTACATTGGATTGATGTGCGACGAAGAGGGCAAAAATCACTCTTTACGATTCTTTACGCTCCCTATACGCCGCTTTACCTAGCGAGTCGTATTCTATACTCAAGCGCTGTGAGAACAGCCCAGAAGAATCACTCACTTGTGTAAGGAATCGAATTATGAAATCTGCAAAAAAACTTGTGTTAGCTGCTGTTGTTCTACCTCTAACTTTAGGCACTGCGAGTGCATTCGCATTTGGCGGTAAAGATCACCACAAAGGCCCACGTGATGAATGTGGTATGGGTATGGACCGCGGCATCATGCGCGATTTGAACTTAACTGATGCACAAAAAGACCAACTGCAATCTTTCCGTGATGCAAACCGCGCGGAAATGAAAGGCAAATATTCACAAAACCGCGAAGCACGCATGGCAGAGCGCCAAGCGCATCACGCGAAAATGCAGTCTCTATTGCTAGCGGATACGTTCGATGAAGCGCAAGCCACTGCTCTAGCGAAAGAGATGGTTGAGCGCCAAACTGAGCACCGCGTGAAAATGCTGGAGAG
>NZ_JAWOUJ010000132.1:0-1057 GCF_033339315.1 Vibrio sp. 661
TTCATGCCTCATCGGCTGAGCACAAGTTAGCGTATGGCGTTGAGATAGCATCGGATTACTACCAACGGGAAGATAATCAGAAAGTCCTCGATTGGACGGGTTCCAACGCATCGCAAAAACAACCCTTTGCCGCTGCACGTGCATACAACATTGGGCTTTATTTCCGTGACATGATTGAACTGGATAAATGGACATTGACTGGCGGTTTGCGTTTCGATGCGCACCGACTTTCACCTGATGGCCAGAATGATATCGGTGGATATCCATTGAAAGATATCGACAGTTCTGAAATTTCACCAAGTTTGTCGATTTCTCGTGAAGTGTTCGAAAACAACCGCGTTTACCTCTCTTACGATCACGGTTATCGAGCGCCAGAATACGATAAGGCGTATGGCTTCGTAAGCCACGACTTTGTGCCGCTGACGCCTTTTGTCATTGCACCAAATATGGATCTAGAGGCAGAAACTTCGGACTCGTTTGAAATCGGTAACAAATTCGATAATGGCCGAGCGCAACTTTACGTTTCTGCGTTTTACAACAAGTTCCAAAACTTCATTGATGTTGTTACCACAGGGCAAGATAACTTCGGGAACTACATCAAGCAATACCAAAACTTACACGGCGTTGAAACCTACGGCGCCGAGCTTTCTGCCGCGTACGCTTTCACTTCGTCTTGGAAGCTAAGTACCAAGCTTGGTTATGTGGATGGAAAGGACGCTGAGGGCGAATACGTTCGTAGCATCACGCCTTTTGAGGGCAATGTTGGGCTGAACTACCAGCAACAAGACTTTAATGCGTTCGCGACGTGGAATTGGGCTGGTTCGATGGATCGTGTGCCGAGTTGCCAAACGTCGCTCGGACAAAAGACAGAATGCGCACAAACAGAGGCATGGAACACGCTCGATCTGGGGGCAAGTTACCAAATCACCAAAGATTTTCGTTTGAGTGCGACCATCATCAACCTGTTCGACAAAGAATACATTCGTTACCAAGACGTTGCTGGCATAGCGGATGAGAGCAAACGCTACTCAACGGAACCAGGTCGTTACTTTACGGT
>NZ_JAWOUJ010000133.1:0-1047 GCF_033339315.1 Vibrio sp. 661
TCGCCTTAAGTTTGAAGATGATGGCGGTGACTTTTACCAACCAATTCAATTCAATGTTGTGATCAAAGTTGCGAAAGCGCAAGGCCAAGCGATGACGACGCAAGATTATGAAATGGTATACAGCAAAGACTACGATTTTAACTTGCAGCGTGATTTTGGTTTAACGGCCAGCAATGATCATTTGGAAGTCGTTGACAATACTTCTCCAGGCGTTGCAGATGTTATTGGTGACGGTCTTATTCGTGTCTACAAAGCGGGTCAAACGACGTTAACGGTTCGCAGGAAAGAGAGTGCAAATTAAACGGCGGGTCCAGATCAACAAGTTCGCTTTAACATTCTGGGTGCGCCAAGCCGAATTGCTATCCAGTCAGGCGTAGTAGAAGGTACGTGGAACATCAACCAACCTTATGTCCAAAAACCATCGATTCTCGGTACGGTTGGCGAAGTGAGCTACCGATTTGCGACGGATTCTGCAACCGATGTGGTTTCCTTAGATCGCAAAACGGGTGATATGCGCATTCTGAATGCGGGTAGCACCAGAGTTATTGTGTCGGACGCAGGTAACGATAAGTTTACTCCAGGTGAAAGTAGCTTTGCTGTAACGATTAAACAAGGTAGCAACCCGGTTTCTATTACTTATCCAACTCTGGACTTTTCTGCTGGTGCGGTTATCACACCTGTGATGAGTGGGGGAGAAGCCAAAGCAAGCTACCGTCTGATTAACCAAGCTGAGCCGGTGGTTGAGTTGTTATCTTCAGATTCTGGTCGTTTGAAAGTGCTGCATGCTGGCGACTACCAAGTGGAAGTGACGTTAACTGCACGTAACTATACAACTAAAACCGTATTGGTTAACGGCACCATTAATAAAGCGGATCATCCAGGTCTTACGACGAAGCTTCAAACTGTGGAATTTACGCCATTTAAGACGATTAGTTTGGATTTTGGTAAAACGGTAGGCACTCGCACTTACGCATTTGCTGATACCGTGAGCGAAGAGCTTGCCACGTTAGACAATGCGAAAGCTGAGTTGACGCTAACTAATTACTC
>NZ_JAWOUJ010000134.1:0-1047 GCF_033339315.1 Vibrio sp. 661
TCAATACGCCGTTGATGTACTCAAGGTGAAGCACATTATTGTGTGTGGTCACTACGGTTGCGGCGGTGTTAACGCGGCGATAGATAATCCTCAACTCGGGCTTATCAATAACTGGCTACTGCATATCAGAGATCTTTACTTCAAGCATCGTTCTTACTTAGATCAAATGCCTGTTGAAGATCGTGCCGACAAGCTTGGTGAAATTAACGTTGCAGAACAAGTTTATAACCTAGGCAATTCAACCATCATGCAAAACGCATGGGAGCGCGGGCAAGATGTCGAAATTCACGGTGTCGTATACGGAATTGAAGATGGTCGCCTTGAATATTTAGGTATTCGCTCTAATTCTAAAGAGACCGTTGAAGCATCGTACCAGAAAGCACTGTCGACGATTTTAAACCCTGACAATAAGCTTCTGTGTCGCTAAGCCATAAAATCTGAATAAATAAAAAACGCCCATTTATATGGGCGTTTTTTTTGTATTTCGAATAGTGAACTCAATTATTCTTGAGGAACCACTTTACCGATGAATGGTAGGTGACGGTATTTTTGAGCGTAATCGATACCAACACCAACAACGAACTCGTCAGGGATTTCGAAACCAATCCAATCAACTGGCACATTTACTTCACGGCGAGATGGCTTGTCTAGTAGCGTACAAATCGCGATAGATTTAGGTTCACGTAGCGATAGGATTTCGCGAATTTTATTTAGCGTGTTACCTGTATCGATGATGTCTTCAACAAGCAAAACGTCTTTGCCTTTAATGTCATCATCCAAATCTTTCAAGATGCGTACATCGCGTGAGCTTTCCATCGTGTTGCCATAGCTTGATGCCGTCATAAAATCAACTTGATGAGTCAGTTCAATAGCACGTGCTAGGTCGGCCATAAATACAAAAGAACCACGCAACAAGCCAACCAAAACTAGGTCTTCACTGCCTTGGTAACGCTCTGTAATTTGTTTGCCTAATTCACGAATTCGTTCCTGAACTTCTTGCTCAGAAATCATGACTTCTATTGTATGTTTCATACTGTGCTCAATTTA
>NZ_JAWOUJ010000135.1:0-1045 GCF_033339315.1 Vibrio sp. 661
TTTTCAACGGATATCTCGGCTTCCCTTTTGTGGATGAAAAATCGTTGTGAGCAAGTGCAAGACTGGTCGGCATTTTTGCCAACCAGAGATGAATTCGAACTTCAATTGGATAACCTCGCAAACGAAAGTGGTCACAAAGACCTCAATATCGTGATGACGCTAAGACCGAACTTTGCCCAGAAATGCATGTTGGAACAACAGCTAGGTTTTGCGGACTTTATCATGCGTAGTCGCTACACCAGCATTGCGGGACAGTTATCGCGAGACGTCTTTGTGGTCTGTTTACAAACGCCACATTGTCAGTGGTTGAGCCCCTTGCGCTTGATTCAAATAGCCATGAAAGGTTTCTTTTCTGAGCTGAGAAGTGAAATGGGAAACAAAATGCACGCTACGATTGTGGAAGGGCAAACCGGGGTTTCTGTTCTTGGGTATGACACCAACAATCCAAAACAGGCACTTGCTCATGCGGCGCAAGCGATGGTGTCTTCGAAAGCCGGAGAAAACGGCTACTTCAACTTTTACAACAGTGAACTTCACGCCGAGTTGGTGAAACGTCAGCATTTGGAAACGTTCCTGAAAACCCAAATTGAAAGTGAGCTGGTGGATGTGTATTTTCAGCCAATTATTGAAACGCGAACCGGCAATGTGGTGAAGTTTGAGGCATTAGCGCGCTTCTATCACGAAAACAGCGAGTACAGCACGCAAGAGATGATTTCCATCATTGAAGACCTGGAGTTGATCGCTGCGCTGGATGACGTTGTTTGCCAAACCGCGCTGAAGCAGTGGCCACATTTGCAAAAAATCTATGGCGAAAATATCGGACTTTCTATTAATCGCTCGTTGAATACCAAGCTGGATTCATTGCAAGTTCTCCAGCGATCGCTCGATTTGATTAAAGCCAGCGATGTAAACCCAAAACTGGTGACTATTGAGTTAACAGAAACTGCGTATTTCGAGCAGGATGAAGAACACGCGTTTGCGTTAGAGCAGATTCGCCAAGAGGGCATTCAAATTGCGATTGACGACTTTGGTACGGGTTACTCTT
>NZ_JAWOUJ010000136.1:0-1044 GCF_033339315.1 Vibrio sp. 661
TGTTTAAGCACATCTAGCGCTTTCGCCATATGCGGTTCTAAACAAGCATTCCATGCCAGTAAAGGGTTTTGGAATGGTTCATCAACCACTTTAATAGAGATGCTTGTAAGTAGTGCATTGACCATACCGCCAATCGCATCTTTGCGTTGGTGATGTTTACCGCTAAACAGCATTTGCCCGATAGAGCCGATATGTTCTTCAAACCAAGGATCACCGCAATCAGCTAACTGACTTGCTGCACCTTCTTGCCATTGCTGACGTGTGACCATACCCAACACAATGGCATCTTCTAAGTCGTGCACGCCATACGCAATATCATCGGCGAGCTCCATAATGGAGCAGTCGAGGGATTTAAAGCGCGTTTTGCTGTGCTCTAAATCGGAGTCTGGTCGATAGCGCATTTGGCTCAACAGGCTTTTGTCATTCTCGCTGAGTGGAGCGATAACCCAATCAAACAGATCTTTATCGCAATCGTAGATGCCTTTCGCTGGGCTCCATTCTTTGGCTTTTAATCGGCGTTGATGTTCTGCAGGGTTTGGCAGCTTGACTGAACGAGTCTGACTGATGAGTGCTGGGTATTTGATCAAACCTAACAAAGTTCGGCGCGATAGATTCATCCCGAAGTGCTCAGTGTATGGCTCCAATTTGGTCACAATACGAAAAGTCTGCGCATTGCCTTCAAAGCCACCATGGTCACGCATCATATAGTTCAATGCGACTTCACCACCGTGTCCGTATGGTGGGTGGCCGATATCGTGCGCGAGACACAGAGAGTCAATCAAACTGTCCGAGGGCAATAGTTCTTTAAATTCAGACTGTTTCTTTTTGAGTTGCGCGACAATACCTGTGCCTAATTGGGCCGCTTCTAACGAGTGGGTAAGTCGACTTCTATGAAAGTCTTCCAAGCTGTTGCCATGAACTTGAGTTTTCGCTTGCAGGCGTCGAAATGCCGCAGAGTGCAGGATTCTCGCTCTATCACGTTGATAGGGGCTGCGGTGGTCATCACGGCGGATTTTATGCTCATCATCATGGCGCTCTTGCCAC
>NZ_JAWOUJ010000137.1:0-1039 GCF_033339315.1 Vibrio sp. 661
TTCTTTGTACAACAAGGCTACGAGCGCATCGGATTTATTGGTGGACAAGACGAGCCCAACACCGCAGACATTCGTGAAAATGCGTTTGTGGACTACGGCAGCCTAAAAGGTGTGGTTTCTGAAGACGACATTTATCGTGGCGATTTCTCTAGCTTGTCCGGTTATGACTTAGCGAAAGAGATGCTGGCCAAAGGCGATTTCCCAAAAGCGATGTTCATTGCTTCGGACTCCATTGCGATTGGTGTGTTACGAGCAGTGCATGAGTTTGGTTTAAACATTCCTGATGATATTGCGCTGATCAGCGTGAACGACATTCCTACCGCGCGCTTTACCTTCCCACCTCTATCTACCGTTCGTATTCATTCTGAAATGATGGGGATTCAAGGCGTGAACTTGTTAGTAGAAAAATACCGTGACGGACGCGCACTGCCCCTTCAAGTGTACGTTCCAAGCAAGCTCAAGCTACGCGGCACAACTCGATAAAAACACCCTCAAAACTGCTCAAATAAGGCACTGAATTTTCAGTGCTTTTTTATTTCTTCTTTTATTTTCTACCGAATTTTTACTGTTTTTACTTTCCAAAACAATCTAGAACGCATTCCTTTACGCTGATCACATCTTGCTCAACATTGGTCATTTAAAACGTGACCAAGTTAAAGTAAAACGTTTTCACTAATTTATTTTAGTAAAACTTTTACTAATATCTTTCTCAGATTATTCATAAGCATTTTTCACAATACATCGGCCGTTGTTTTTGCACTGATGTTGAGCCGCGATGAAACCAATCCGCACTCCAACATAAGCGCACCAAGCCGAGGGGAGATCAAAACGTGAACAATTGGGAAAACTTCCAACACTTACACGAGAATCGTATGGCACCGCGTGCGTACTTTTTCTCCTACGACTCTGTTCAGAGCGCACAAACCTTTCAACGTGAACTGAGTCGCCGCTTTATGTTGCTCAGCGGCCAATGGGCATTTCGTTATTTCACCAACCCAATGTTGGTGCCTGATGAGTTTTACTCACAAACAATGAACGA
>NZ_JAWOUJ010000138.1:0-1038 GCF_033339315.1 Vibrio sp. 661
TGCATTTCCCAGCCGGGAGAGTGGTCACAGTTTACGTTGACTTTTCCGCCTATCACATCAGATACGGTAACGGAAATTAAAGATGAGCTGACCAAAATGAAATCGATTTTATTGGTCAGTAATCAAGACATTATCGTGCAAAAAATGGCTGATATTAGTCGCTTCATGGGATTTGATGTCACCGTTTTAGATGTAAAAAGCGTCTTTAAAAAGAAAGAATACGAGTTTGAATTTGACCTGATATTCGTCGATGTGGAAAGCCTTGATGTTTTAGAAAACCAATTAGACAGAATCGAATCGTTACTTTCATTTACTGAAGCGCGTGTGGTGTATCTTTTTGAACACAAACCTGCACAACGAGCTAAAAAAGCCGGCCATGACCCGATTTGGGTAGAGACTCAAGCGTGGCTGCTAAACACCAAAGCTACAATTGAGCGTTTGCTTTACGATTCCACTTATATCTCGTCAACACTGCCATCTGCGCCTTTAGATAAATCCATCAAGCGAACCATCATGGTTGTGGATGATAACGAGTCTCTGCGTAAGTTTACGGCGATGTTACTAGAGAAGCAGGGATTTGAAGTGGTACAAAAGGAAGATGGTCAGCAAGCATTGGACACTCTTGAAAAAGAAAATATCGATCTGATTTTAATGGATATTGAGATGCCAATCATGGACGGAGTAGAAGCGTCGCGACGTATCCGTAACTCAGAAAAGCCGTATGCAACTGTGCCGATTATTGCGCATACGGGAGACAGTTCTCCTGTGACGCTAGATAAAATTGGCTCATCTGGCATGTCCGACTTTATCGTTAAACCCGCAGATAAGAATCGCCTTTTCGATAAAATTGCTAACTGGATTTAAAACAGAGCTCAGGATTGAACTGAGCTCTGAACTTTCACTGGAACCAAGCGTAGGCTCAGCGTCCACTACGAATCAACTTACACAAACTCTAAGTCGGGATGGTCAAATGCCTCCTGACAAGCCGATAAGACGTGATCCACTTGTTGAGCTGTCATGTCGGCATTGACAGAAAAT
>NZ_JAWOUJ010000139.1:0-1036 GCF_033339315.1 Vibrio sp. 661
CAGCGTTGCTGGCTCTTTTGTTATCAGT
Organism: Vibrio sp. 661; assembly: GCF_033339315.1. NCBI lineage: Bacteria > Pseudomonadati > Pseudomonadota > Gammaproteobacteria > Vibrionales > Vibrionaceae > Vibrio > Vibrio sp. 661. The sequence continues at coordinate 29 of NZ_JAWOUJ010000139.1, forward strand.
TCAATCCCATGTCTTCGATTCGCTTTGCAATCAGCCTGCTGCACTCTTCACGCACAACGGAGCGCAGCCATTCTTGAGCAGGAGAATGCTCACAGCGCGCATGCCAAATCATCGAATAATCAAAAGGCGTAAATTGGAATGGCAACGGTTTTACGACTAGGTCATAGCGCTCAGCAACCAGATACGCCAAATCTGCCGGAACGGTAATGATGATAGGCAGAGTATCCACAATCGCCAGCGCAGCTTCTAAATGGTACGCACGCAGCACCATTTTGCGTTGCGGCTTGTCGATTAAAGCTTGCTCAATCAACGCTTTCACTCCGTCACTGATGGCAATCATCGCGTGAGGGTGGCTCAAATAGTCGTCCAAACTCATCTCTTGATTCGCCAAAGGATGCTGTTTGGACAGTAAACACAACACGCCAACGCGACCAAGAATCTCGCTACGCAGCGGCTCTACGGGGCCAGTTGGGCGACAAATGGCGAGATCGGCCCCTTCATAAGTCAACTGATCGGATAAACGGTCATGCTGCAAAGGCAAAAAGTTAAACGACACATTCGGCGCTTCTTGATAAATGCGCGGTAAAGCAAACGGCAGAATGGTTTGCATAGCGTAGTCCGTGGTCGCGATGGTGAACGTCTGATCGCACTGCTGAGGATCGAACTCGACGGGCGACAACAATTGGCGCAGTGATTCCAACGGTTCACCTAAAGAGCGATCAATTTCTAGCGCTTTTTGGGTTGGGATCAAGTGTTGAGCTTGGCGCGTAAACAGCGGATCGCCAAGCAGATCGCGTAATCGCCCTAACACACGACTCATCGCCGATTGGCTTAAATTAAGGCGAGTTGCCGCCTTACTGACGCTGCTTTCTTCAATCAGTACACGCAACGCGACTAATAAATTCAGATCTCGGCGATAGATGTCTTCTAGTTCCACGATTTGCCACTTACAATGCGAGGGTTTTATCAAATTGTACTCTTCAGGCAAAAAAAATCCCGCCTTTCAGC
>NZ_JAWOUJ010000140.1:0-1034 GCF_033339315.1 Vibrio sp. 661
CAAAAAGCAGGTTTCCCTTCGCGCTTTGCTGCAGGGGTTGAGGCTGCGGCTTCTACCGGTGGTCAGTTGATGCCTCCGGTGATGGGGGCGGGCGCGTTCATTATGGCGTCTTACACTCAAATTCCTTACGTGGATATCATTGCTGTATCGTTTGTCCCTGCGTTGATTTATTTCTTGTCGGTCGCGTTTTTTGTGCGTATCGAAGCGAAGCGAAGCGGCGTGCAGAAAATTACAACCAGTGACGAATCGCTTATCAAAGTTCTGGTGAGTGGTTGGCACAACCTCATTCCTTTGGTGGTTCTGGTGACGTTGCTCGTGAAAGGTTTTACACCCACTTATGCGGCAGGCCTTTCCATCATTTCTGTTGTTGTCTCTTCGTGGTTTTCGAAAGATCACAAAATGGGACCAAAAGCGATCATCGAGGCTATGTCTCAAGGCGCGAAGAACATGGCAACCACCGCTGTCTTGCTGGTGGGTATTGGTTTAGTGATCAACGTAATCAGTACCACAGGCATCGGCAATACTTTCTCTTTGATGATCAATGGTTGGGCGAATGGTGATTTGTTCATCATGCTCGTGTTGATTGCTTTGGCATCGTTGGTTTTAGGTATGGGCTTACCTGTGACAGCGGCGTATATTGTTCTGGGCACTTTGTCTGCACCTGCCTTGTATAAGTTGATTGCCGAGAACCAACTTTTAGAGTTGATGGTTTCAGGGCAGTTGCCTGAGCAAGCGAAAGCGATCTTCATGCTAGCGGCACCAGATAAGCTCGAACTTCTCAATGCGCCAATGGCGCTGGAAACGGCGAAAGAAATGCTGTCACTGGTTCCTGCTGATTTTGTTGAAACGCTACTAGAGCAAAGCCTAGGTTTAGAGGCGGTTGGCTTGGCATTGTTGGCTGCGCATTTGATCATATTCTGGCTCTCACAAGACAGTAACGTTACGCCACCAGTGTGTTTAACCGCATTCGCAGCGGCGACCATTGCGAAAACGCCACCAATGCGAACAGGCTTAATGGCTTGGAAAATTGCGAA
>NZ_JAWOUJ010000141.1:0-1033 GCF_033339315.1 Vibrio sp. 661
ATGCGAGTAATACACTTTTTCAATGTAGTTTTGACCGGAAGAAATCACATGATCAAATTTATTACCTTCAGAGAGATAGACACCAGATGTTGTAGCCAACGCCCATTTGGTTTCGACCAGAATCGCATCATTGATGTACACATAACTATTATTGCTATGTTGATAAAGTTGAAGCAGTGAAAATGAATCAAGTTCATTGGTTTTGATGTTGTAGGTATAAAAATGTGCGCCATCACTGACCCAAATATAATCACCTGATGAACCTATTTTTCTAATTTGCGACCCGGGGTTAAGGCTAAAGACCAACTGCCTTTCTTTGTTTGGGTAGGTCTGATAAACCTCATTTTCGACAAAGGTCCAGAATGACCCTTGATGATACGCAAGCTGCTTTGCGGTCGTTTGCAAAAAACTGCCTGATTTTGGCAGAACATTCTGGCCGTCATAAAAAAGAACGCGGCCATGTACGTCATGAATCCATAGCCCACCTTGCTCGCCCAAGAACAATTTTTTCGCAGCAATAAAAGTGCCCTTAACCTGAGTAGGCAAAGGGTAAAAGATGGCATTTGCGTTGTTCAGCGCAAATGCTTGAGATGATATGAAGAGTCCCCAGAAAATCAGGACAAGTTGGCGAAGCAAGACGAAAACCTTATATATCAATTTATATCAACTCAACTCCCTATAGGCCTTCCGTAGCTCTTGTGAGTAGGGTTATTTTGAGCCGCTAATTATTGATAATGATATCTCAATTCCTTTTATAGAAAAGGTTCGTCTTGCCAAAGGTTGTAATTCTTACTGCTAGATCACGTAAAAGAGACATTTCATCCGCAAAACTACAACTAATTACTCTTATTTAGCCAAACATTGCTCAAAGCTGTCAGCCATGTTGCCTAACAAGTTAAAGTAACTGCCTGGCTCCACTTTGATAGTGCTGCCTAATGGGTCAAGCTCGCCTTTGGCCACATTGCTGCCACGCATCACACTCTCGACAACAGCTGGTGTAAATTGAGGTTCAGAAAACACACAAGCCACGTTA
>NZ_JAWOUJ010000142.1:0-1031 GCF_033339315.1 Vibrio sp. 661
CCACTTTGTGGTTCATGACTGGGGTGAAGTCGTAACAAGGTAGCGCTAGGGGAACCTGGCGCTGGATCACCTCCTTAAACGATGATTATTGCGATGAGTGTCCACACAGATTGATATGGTTTAAATTTCAGAGCAAAATTGGTTCTGCATAAAATGCTGAAGCAATTTATGTGGGGCTATAGCTCAGCTGGGAGAGCGCTTCGCTGGCAGCGAAGAGGTCATCGGTTCGATCCCGATTAGCTCCACCACATACTCAGTGTCCCGTTCGTCTAGAGGCCTAGGACACCGCCCTTTCACGGCGGTAACAGGGGTTCGACTCCCCTACGGGATACCATCTTTAAGCGCATTCAATGAGTGCTTTTAAAAATGGTTACTTCATTAGAAGTGATTAGCTCTTTAACAATTTGGAAAGCTGACAAAACAAACTTTTAAGTTTGTTTGTAAAGTTCTCAATGTTTGTCTTTATGACAAACACCAAAAAACACATTCAAGTGTTCTTGGGAATATCACTTTTACAGTGATTATTCGAAATTGAGTCCGGCAAAATCGATATGTCTCTCGCTCATTCAAATAATGAGAGACAACTTTGGTGATTTGAACATCAACTCGAAACTCCTTCGGGTTGTATGGTTAAGTGACTAAGCGTACACGGTGGATGCCTTGGCAGTCAGAGGCGATGAAGGACGTATTAACTTGCGATAAGCCCAGATTAGGTAGTAAAAACCATTTGAGTCTGGGATTTCCGAATGGGGAAACCCAATACCATAAGGTATTACTGTTGAGTGAATACATAGCTCAACAGGGCGAACCGGGGGAACTGAAACATCTAAGTACCCCGAGGAAAAGAAATCAACCGAGATTCCGAAAGTAGCGGCGAGCGAAATTGGATTAGCCCTTAAGCTTTATATGCGTTAGACGAACGGTCTGGAAAGTCCGGCGATACAGGGTGATAGCCCCGTAGTTGACGACGTGTGTTCAGTGAAATCGAGTAGGGCGGGACACGTGATATCCTGTCTGAATATGGGGGGACC
>NZ_JAWOUJ010000143.1:0-1028 GCF_033339315.1 Vibrio sp. 661
TGTGCTTCAGGTACAGACGCCGATTGGATAGACAGCGTATCACCATCAATATCAGTATCGTTTGGCAGAACATCAATCGTCACTGGCGTGTCTTCGTCAGTGACAGCGGTATCATCTTTTGCCACTGGCGCGTCATTCACTGGCGTCACATCGACGTTCACCGTGGTGGACTCACTGACGCCACCGGAGGTGACGATGTAGGTTAAGCTGTCTGTACCGTGGTAGTTGTCGTTTGGCGTGTAAGTGACGCTGCCATCCGGGTTGACCGAGACCGTGCCGTTGGCTGGACCGTGATTGGTATCCAGCGACACCACTTTGTCGTCGCCTTCAAACGTGTCGTTACCTAGGACGTTAATGATGGTCGGCGTGTCTTCCACAACCGTCGCGTTGTCTGCCACGATGTCCGCCACAGGGGCTACCGTGAAGTTCACCGTTTGGCTAACGCTTTCGCCGCTTGGATCGGTGGCCGTAAAGGTTAGGGTTTCTGAGCCGTTCCAGTCAGCGGTTGGAGTGAACGTAGCAATGCCATTGACGATCGCCACTTGAATGTTGCTGTTGCCAGAGACACTGAAGCTCAACTCGCCATCCACGTTATCCACATCACTGAAAGCGGTGTTTAGATCGATGCTGTATGGCGTAAAGTCTTCTGCCAAGGTTTGGTCTGCAATGTTGCTCTCAACCACAGGCGTGTCGTTCACCGCATTCACGGTGACGTTGACCGTCGCTTGGTCAGTCAGCGCACCATCGGTGACGGTGTAAGTGATTTCAGCATCGCCATGGAAGTTCTCAGCCGGTGTGAACACCAACTTGCCGTCAACAATCTCGACTGTGCCTTGCGCTTCAGGTACAGACGCTGATTGGATAGACAGCGTATCGCCATCGATGTCGGTATCGTTTGGCAGAACATCAATCGTCACTGGCGTGTCTTCGTCAGTAACAGCGGTATCATCTTTTGCCACTGGCGCGTCATTGACTGGTGTGACATCGACGTTCACCGTGGTGGACTCCGATACCCCACCGGAGGTAAC
>NZ_JAWOUJ010000144.1:0-1026 GCF_033339315.1 Vibrio sp. 661
TCGTTCACTGGATTTACTGTAACAGTTACTTTCGCTTCGTCGGTCAATTGACCGTCCGTTACGGTGTAAGTAATTTCAACATCACCATTGAAGTTTTCTGCCGGAGTGAACACCAACTTGCCATCAACGATCTCTACTTTACCTTGTGCTTCAGGAACAGTCGCAGATTGGATCGACAACTTATCGCCATCCACATCAGTATCGTTTGACAGAACATCAATAGTAACTGCAGTGTCTTCTTGTGTCGTAGCGATGTCATCTTTCGCCACTGGCGCATCGTTGACCGGTGTTACATTGACAGTGACGGTGGTGGATTCAGACACTCCACCTGATGTCACGACGTAAGTGAAAGTATCTTTACCGACGTAGTTATCATCTGGTGTGTAGGTCACCGTACCATCGTTGTTTACGATGACGGTGCCATTTTTAGGACCATTCTCAGCGTCCAGTGACACCACTTTATCAGTGCTTTCAAACGTGTCGTTACCTAAGACGTTAATGATGGTTGGTGTGTCTTCGACTACATTTGTGCTGTCAGCCTTGATGTCGACTACTGGTGCAACCGTAAAGTCCACCGTTTGGCTAACGCTTTCGCCGCTTGGGTCTTTAGCTGTAAACGTAATTGTCTCTTTGCCATTCCAATCCGCAGTCGGATTGATTGTGGCGACGCCATTCACAATAGAAATTTGGATGCTGTTATTGCCAGAAACTGAGAATTCTAGCGAGGAATCAGTATCTTTGAATACTTCATTCAAGTCGATCGTGTAGGTCGCGAAATCTTCCGATAACACTTGGTCTGCAATGGCATTTTCTACAGTCGGTGCATCGTTAACACGATTCACAACCAAACTGTCACTGTCGTTAGCTGTTGGATTAACACCATCCGATACTGACGCGCTAATAGTCAGGCCTTTAAGGTTGAGTTCGTCGTTGTTAACCGCGTCAACACCCGCTTGAGTCAGTTTGACTTCATCGCCAACTAACACAAAGTAACCGTTTGAGTTGTTTTCTAAAGAAACGGTTAAT
>NZ_JAWOUJ010000145.1:0-1021 GCF_033339315.1 Vibrio sp. 661
AAGCAGCTGAGCCAAGATATAACCATGACCATACTCAGATTCATGACTTGTTCTGAGGCCAGAATTGACGCTGCGATCATCAAAGATTGCCCAGGCATGGGAATGCCAATACCTTCAAAAAAGATGCTGACAATAAGCGCAAGGTAGCCGTACTGCTCCAGCAGAGGCTTCATGGAGATGAGTAAAGCGTTAATGTGTTCCAAATGCTTTCCTCTAATAAAATCGGAAGGAAATGGGAGTGATACTCCTGTTGTTTTCTCTGGTCAATTCTTGTTTCTCATTCCCGATAAAAACTGACACATCTCTGATAATTGTGTTTACCTGATGCGCTGTTGCGCTGGATTCCGCTCGCCGTTTGGTTCGCGACGGCGAGCGGTCATTACCATGGCTTGGGTCTCAGGCTACTCTTTTGGTGTTGTGAACGCACCGTACAAATCGAGGCGTCGATGGCGTAAGTTCGTTACCGAGCCTTCGGTGTTGAGCTGTTTCAGCTTGGTTAAGTCAACATCGGCAAAGATGATCATTTCCGTATTTGCACTGGCTTCCGTCAATGTGGCATCGTGTGGGAAATAAATATCTGAAGGTGAGAACACCGCTGATTGAGCATATTGAATGTCCACGTTGTCCACGCGCGGTAAGTTGCCGACACTGCCGCCAATCGCTACATAACACTCGTTTTCGATCGCGCGAGATTGAGAACAGATCCGCACACGTTGATAGCCGTTTTTGGTATCGGTCCAGAATGGCACAAAGATAATTTGCGCGCCTTGTTCGGCGAGCATACGACCCAGCTCAGGGAACTCGCTGTCGTAACAAATCAGAATGCCGACCTTACCAGCATCGGTTTCGAACACTTGTACACTATCACCGCCATCAATTACCCAGTCTTTTTGTTCGTGTGGCGTGATGTGGATTTTGTACTGAGCGTTAATTTCCCCATCGCGTTGCAGTAAGTACGCAACGTTGTAGAGCTTGCCATCTTCGATGAGCGGCATACTGCCAGCAATGATGTTGATGTTGT
>NZ_JAWOUJ010000146.1:0-1019 GCF_033339315.1 Vibrio sp. 661
CATTTGTTTGTCTTGCACAACGCCCAGAGACCAATCGGTGTTAGGGACTTGAGCAACATAAATCAGTTGGTCGCCTTGTTTTGGCCACGTGATTGTTTCTAGCTTCGCGTGTTGTGCCAAGTTGGCCATTTTATCGCGCGTCAGTTCTGGATTTAACGTGGTGAGCGGTTTCTGGCTGAGCTTTTCATCTTTATAAGCGACGAGGTTATTGTTGCCATCCACCAAAAACGCGAAGCCGTTGTTATCCAATTGGATATTCAACACTTCGTTGATGATGTCTGTGACGGCCAAGTCAGCGGCCAAGACGCCTTGTTTGTTTTGGTTAAACGCTTTGGCAAAGCTAACCACAATACTGCCATCAAAGTCTTGGTATGGCTCGGTAATGATCAGCCCAGATTGTGCCATCGCGTCTTGATACCAAGGGCGAGTTCGAGGGTCGTAATCGGAGGGCCATGATTCGCTTTTATCGCCGTAGGCAATAGTGCCGTCAGAGAATCCTGCGTAAACCGAGAGAAATTTCCCCGCGCGTTTGGTCAGCAATAACTCGCGATCTGCATCATCAGAACCGGCGATGATTTGTTCGTTAGCCAACATCATATCGCTACGAATTGAGAGCCAATCGCTGATATAACGGTTAGTCGACTCAGAAATATTCTGTATTTCTCGGTTGAGTGTGGATGTGGTTTCTTCGTGAAGTTGATTAACGGAAACCCAAGCTTGAACGCCACTTACGATGGCGATAATGACTGCGATAGCAATCTGGATTTTTAACTTAATGGTATTTCTCATTGTCTAACCTTTATAAACAGACAAAAAGATCAGTGTCACAACGTGTGACTCCAGAGGGTTTAGACGATTCAAGCACAGAGCGTTACATGAAAGGCTTTAGTGAATTTATCGACAGTTAGTGATGAAACTTGAGGCACATGGTGTGATTTTTATTCAGCAATGCAATGTTAAATCCCCATTCATCATGGTGTGCAAAGGGGAACGAAGTCGAGGTCATGGGAATGAAGGGG
>NZ_JAWOUJ010000147.1:0-1019 GCF_033339315.1 Vibrio sp. 661
GTTACCTGCGGCACTACCAAGCATCATGGCGGGGGTTACCCAATGTATTATGCTATCTCTTTCGATGGTGGTCATTGCCGCACTAGTAGGTGCAGATGGTTTAGGTAAGCCAGTTGTACGCGCACTGAACACGGTAAATATCTCACAAGGTTTTGAAGCTGGTTTAGCGATTGTTCTTGTTGCCATCATTCTTGATCCCTTATGCAAAGCGCCAAACCAGAAGGAGGCTTAATCATGGACGCTATTACTATTGAAAATCTTGATGTGGTGTTTGGTCAGCAGCAATCACAAGCTTTGGCTTTGCTGGACCAGAGTAAGTCTCGCCAGGAGATCATCGACGAAACCGGTCAGGTCGTCGGTGTTGATAATGTCTCTCTGAGCGTCAAGCGTGGAGAAATCTGTGTATTGATGGGTTTGTCTGGTTCTGGAAAATCCAGTTTGCTTCGCACCGTGAACGGACTCAACGATATTTCTCGTGGCTCTCTGAAAATCCAGGATGGCGACGATATGGTGGAGCTCGCTAACTGTGATGAGCAGACGCTACGCCATCTACGTACACACCGAGTATCTATGGTGTTCCAGAAGTTTGCTTTGATGCCTTGGCTAACGGTACTAGATAACGTTGCCTTTGGTCTGGAAATGCAAGGTATAGGTAAAGCAGAGCGCCGTGCAAAAGCACGTGAACAGTTAGAAATGGTGGGCTTGTCAGAATGGGAGAGTAAGTTCCCGCATGAACTTTCTGGTGGTATGCAGCAGCGTGTGGGCTTGGCTCGTGCGTTTGCGATGGATACGGACATTCTTCTCATGGATGAACCGTTTTCAGCACTTGACCCACTGATCCGAGCGCAGCTGCAAGATGAACTGATTCTGCTGCAAGAAAAGCTCAATAAAACGATTTTGTTCGTGAGTCATGATTTAGATGAAGCGCTTAAAATTGGTAACAATATTGCCATTATGGAGTCGGGTAAACTGATTCAGCATGGTAAGCCAGAGCAGATCATTCTGGCACCAGAAACCGA
>NZ_JAWOUJ010000148.1:0-1018 GCF_033339315.1 Vibrio sp. 661
CACCTCGTCGAACTCGCACCTAAAATGACAGATGCTCGTACGTTGCTTGGTACACGCGATACCTTGGGTGATGCGCCACGCGATATTTTTGCAGAAGGTACTTACCTTGGTCAGTGGGGCTTACCACCTATCGAAGCGTCTTACCGTAAATCAGATTTCGACAGCACTGGTCAAAAGCTGGATGGTTCGAAGCATGATTACGTGATGCGCTTTAAAGCGCCGAACGTCAGCGAATTCTGGTCTGTTACTATTTACGGCAACGACAACCGTTTGATGGCGAAAAACGACCTAAACCGTCACAGTCGTGGCGACCGAACCATGAAAGCGGACAAAGACGGTTACTACACCATTTACATGAGTGCGAACGAGAAAGGCCGTGCAGACGATCCAAACTTCTTGCCAGTACCTGAAAAACCGTTCTACGCCATCATGCGTTTCTACGGCGCAGACGATGCAATCCAAAGTGGTGAGTATCAAATGCCTGAAATCAAAGTAGTTAAATAATTCGTTTTAACGAACCACTGCTCTGTCGCCTCCTTAGCTCGTAAGTGCGTTAAGGAGGCTTATTTCAAGGTGGGTATCTAGGGCGAACATCTAGCCCAAAAATCAAAGAGCCACCCACTGAATCTAGTGATTATTTTTATTTAGGTATCGTATGGATTTTAATCTAATCCAAACCTTTTTAATTGTTGCTGAATATCAATCTTACTCTCGCGCCGCAGAGCACCTAGGGCTAACTCAGCCAGCGATTAGCGCATCCATGAAGCGTTTGGAAAAAGAAACCAACAAATCGTTATTTGTGAAGGATGGGCGACAAATCAAACTCACTTCTGTAGCGCATCAGTTGCTACCTAAATTTCATCAGGCGTTTGCGATGATCAATGATGCCATTTCCGATCAAAGCACTTTCCGCCTGAGCTGTAACGAAGCGCTAATCCACCGCATCACACCAACCAACACGATCAGCATTTGCGCCGATACGGACTTACCTTCGTTATTGAACGATCTACGACTTAAA
>NZ_JAWOUJ010000149.1:0-1012 GCF_033339315.1 Vibrio sp. 661
TAAAGACGCAGCACAAGGCGAGGGCGACCTAACTTACCGCATTGAGGTGAAAGGCAAGGACGAAACCGCGCAGTTGGCGCACTGGTTTAATACCTTCCTCGCTCGCATTCAGGAAATGCTTTTAACCGTAATGGCGACGGCAGACCAAGTTGATAAAAACGCAAGTGAAGGCCAAGCTCGCGCGGCGGCTTCGAGAGATCAACTGAACGTTCAAGTAAACGAAGTCAACTCGCTAGCAACGGCGATTAATGAGATGAGCGCAACCGCACAAGAAGTGGCAAATTCTGCGGTACAAGCAGCAGCGGCGGCAAGCCAAGTTCAAAGCAATAGTGCGAATGGCATGTCGCGTATGGACAATGCTGCAAGCGCGGTGGATAACCTCGCTTCGCAAGTGAATGATGCACAGCACCAGACGCAGAATTTGGTGGCTTCAAGCACGGCTATTCAGGGTATTCTGAGTGAGATTGGTGGCATTGCCGATCAAACCAACTTGTTGGCTCTAAACGCTGCGATTGAAGCTGCGCGAGCTGGCGATCAAGGGCGTGGATTCGCGGTAGTAGCAGATGAAGTCCGCAAGCTTGCAAGCCGCACTCAAGACAGTACGGGCGATATCCATAAAATGATTGAGCAACTAAAATCTGGCTCAGATGCCGCAGTACGTGCGATGGAATCAAGCCAAGCGCGCGGTGAAGCAACGGTAGAAGAGGCGCGCGCCGCCTCGGTTGCGTTGCAAGACATTCAAGCAGCGATTGCCAACATTATGGACATGAACACGCTGATCGCCACTGCAACCGAAGAACAGAGCCAAGTGGGACAAGAAATCTCTCAACGTGTTGAGGTCATTTCGCAGCAAAGTAGTCAATCGGCAAGCCTTGCCAACCAAAACCGCTCGGGAAGCCAAAACCTCAATCACAAAGCCAACGAGCTCTACGACTTGGTTGGTCGTTTCACGGTTTAATCCAACAGGCTAACCGACAAATAACAACAGCGACGCCATGACGTCGCTGTTTTT
>NZ_JAWOUJ010000150.1:0-1007 GCF_033339315.1 Vibrio sp. 661
AATCCTTTCGACTTCTGCCATGGCTTACGATGTTAAGTCTGGTGGCAACACCAGTGTCAAAAAAGACGGTGCTAATGCCTATTCATTACCCGCGACGAACTTGCCAATGAGTAAGCGACTTGATTTTAGTGTGGGCAACAGTTTTTTCCGTAACCCATGGGTGCAAGCGCCAGCGACTACAGATGCTAGAGACGGTCTTGGCCCGCTTTTCAACACCAATGGTTGTCAGAATTGCCACATAAAAGATGGCCGTGGGCATCCTCCTGAAAAAGACGACATTCATGCCGTGTCTATGTTGGTGCGTTTGAGTATCCCGGCGATGACGCCAGAGCAGAAGAAAGCTTACATCATGGATGGCGGTATTCCGGAGCCTACGTATGGCGGACAACTGCAAGATTTTGCTCTGCAAGACCAAACGCCAGAGGGCAAAATTGCTATTACTTATACGGACGTTCCCGTTGAGTTTAAAGATGGCACCAAAGTGACGTTGAGAAAGCCTACGCTGAAAATTACCGATTTAGGTTATGGGGACATGCACCCTGATACGCAGTTTTCCGCTCGTGTCGCGCCACCTATGATTGGTTTAGGTTTGCTAGAAAGTATTCCTGATGAAACGTTGCTTAAGTGGGCAGACGAAAATGACCGTGATAGCGATGGCATCTCAGGCAAGGTGAATAAAGTTTGGGACATTCAAAAAGGCGACTTTTCGCTTGGCCGTTTTGGATGGAAAGCAGGACAACCAACATTGATGCAGCAAAATGCGGCCGCGTTTAATGGTGATGTTGGTCTAACAAGTCACTTGTTCCCGAATGAAAACTGCACGGCGAAGCAATCCCTTTGTGAGGAGTTGCCAAATGGCGGCAAGCCAGAAGTAAGCCAAAACATACTCGACTTCGTAGAGTTTTACAGCCAACACTTAGCCGTGCCGATTCGTCGAAATGTGAATGCTCCTGATGTTCAGCTTGGTCAAAAGATCTTTGCTGCTTCGGGGTGCGAAAGCTGCCATA
>NZ_JAWOUJ010000151.1:0-1005 GCF_033339315.1 Vibrio sp. 661
CCGCGGTGGTTAGACTACCAGCTTTGGCTGATGCCAGTTTGCCCACTAGGCGAGTTAGGCCATGTTGTGGGATCCAGTACTGCAGTCCAACTTTAAACTTGTCCATCTTTAATTCCGATACTTCTGTCTGTTCTGTTAGATTCGCGCTTTGGGCGCGTGATGTTACTGAACTTTAATGTGCTTGTCAGTATTCGGTGAAGAATTCTTACACAGTTGCTCAGATAAGCTGGTTACAGATCGGCCTTCTTATTGCGTGAGTATTGGCGGTTTGCTTTGTTCTCCATCATGCTTTCTAGAATGCGATGGTAGTTCTCAAAACGAACCTCACTCACTTCGCCTTTCTCAACGGCTTCACGCAGAATACAGCCAGGGTCGTCGTTGTGTTTACAGTCTCGGAATTTACAGCCACCAAGGTATGCGCGGAACTCTACGAACGCTTTGGTGACTGCTTCAGCCTCTAAGTGCCAAAGACCAACTTCGCGAACCCCTGGTGAGTCAATAAGATCGCCGCCAGTTGGAATGTGGTAAAGGCGTGCTGCTGTCGTGGTGTGTTGACCTAAGCCAGAGTTTTCAGAAATTGCGCCTTCTTCCACTTCTTGTTCTAGTTCAGGCATTAATGCATTAACCAAGCTCGATTTACCTACGCCAGATTGGCCAACAAAGATGTTGATACGATCGCGTAACTGCACTTCTAAATCACTAATGCCTTCACCAGAATTTTTACTCACGAACAGCACTTTATAACCAATTCGCTCGTATTCTTTGAGCCACTCTTCGTACATTGCACGGTCATCTGCCTCAAGCAAATCAACCTTGTTGAGCACCAACAATGGTGCGATGTTGAGTGTCTCTGCGGCCACTAAATAACGGTCGATAATGTTCAGTGATAGCTCAGGCAAGACAGACGAGACAATCACCATCTGATCGATGTTTGCCGCAACTGGTTTGAGGCCGTCGTAGTAGTCTGGGCGAGTCAGCATCGATGTACGAGGCGCTACGGCTTCC
>NZ_JAWOUJ010000152.1:0-1004 GCF_033339315.1 Vibrio sp. 661
TTAGCCATTGTTTGAACGCTGCCATCGATGTGACGCACAACGAGCATGTGAAAACTGTTCGACCCGAGGTCGATGGCTGCGTATAGCGGTGATGATCCTGCTTGACTCATAAACGACTTCAGTTTCCTTTTATGATTGTTTCGGCGCTGATTGACGTGGCTGACGAGGACGGCGTCCTTGAGGCTTACGGTTACCAGAGCGAGTACCACCGGTGTTGGTGCGGCGTTGCTGAACGCGCGGCGCACGCATGCGGATTGGCGCAGGCAGATCTTGAATCAGAGCTGATGCATCGTATTCCGACACAGGAATGGTGTGTTCGATGTATTCTTCAATCGCAGGCAAGTTGATTGCGTATTCTTCACACGCAAAGCTGATTGAATGACCGCTCGCGCCCGCACGACCCGTACGACCAATGCGGTGTACGTAATCTTCACAGTCGTCAGGCAGGTCATAGTTGAATACGTGTGTTACTTGAGGAATGTGTAGATCTCGGGCTGCGACGTCAGTCGCAAAAAGAATGTCGACATCGCCTTTAGTGAATTGTTCAAGAATCTTTTCACGTTTCTTCTGTGGAACATCACCTGTTAGTAGGCCAACGCGGTGACCATCTGCCGCCAAGTGGCCCCAAACTGACTCACATTTATGTTTGGTGTTCGCAAACACGATGGCGCGATCTGGCCACTCTTCTTCAATCAGAGTTTGAAGTAGAGCCATCTTGTCTTCATTAGATGGGTAGAACAGCTCTTCTTGGATACGGTGACCGGTTTTTTGTGCTGGCTCAACCACAACATGCTCAGGATTGTGCATATGCTCGAAAGCCAACTCTTGCACGCGGTAAGACAAAGTCGCAGAGAACAACATGTTCAAACGCTCTGTTGGCTCAGGCATACGACGGAACAAGAAACGAATGTCTTTAATAAAGCCAAGATCGAACATGCGGTCGGCTTCATCTAACACAACTGCTTGAATGTTGTTTAGATTGAAAACGCGCTGTTTGTAGAAAT
>NZ_JAWOUJ010000153.1:0-1002 GCF_033339315.1 Vibrio sp. 661
TGGCTCTTCACCAGCAACCGTGGTCGCTATCGGTAGTATCGTCATTGCGGGGATGATCAAAAACGGTTACTCGAAAGAGTTTGCTGCGGGTGTTATCTGTAACGCAGGTACTTTGGGGATCTTGATTCCGCCATCGATCGTGATGGTGGTGTATGCTGCTGCGACCGATGTGTCAGTGGGGCGTATGTTCCTTGGGGGTGTGATCCCAGGTTTGCTGGCTGGCGTGATGTTGATGATCGCTATCTACATTGCGGCGAGGATTAAGAATCTACCTAAGCAACCATTCGTGGGATGGAAAGAAACGTTTGATGCCGCCAAAGATGCGAGTTGGGGCTTGTTGCTGGTGGTGATCATCCTTGGCGGTATCTATGGCGGTATTTTCACACCAACAGAGGCTGCGGCAGTTGCGGCGGTGTACTCATTCTTTATCGCGAACTTTATATATAAAGACATGGGACCATTTGCTGATAAGCAAAACACCAAACCAGCGATCGTCAAAGTGATTCAGACCTTTGTGCATGAAGACACTAAGCATACCTTGTATGAAGCAGGTAAGCTTACCATCATGCTGCTGTTTATCATTGCTAATGCACTGATCTTAAAACACGTACTGACTGAAGAACGTATCCCTCAGATGATCACGGAATCGATGCTGTCTGCGGGGCTTGGGCCAATTACGTTCTTGATAGTTGTAAACTTGTTGCTCCTGATCGGTCGTCAGTTTATGGAGCCTTCGGGCTTATTGATCATCGTTGCTCCTTTGGTGTTCCCAATTGCCATTGCGCTGGGCATCGACCCAATTCACCTCGGTATCATGATGGTAGTGAACATGGAAATCGGCATGATAACGCCACCAGTCGGGTTGAACCTGTTTGTAACGGCTGGGGTGGCTAGAATGTCGATGATGAATGTTGTAAAAGCGGCATTGCCATGGGTGGGCGTCATGTTCTTGTTCTTGATAATTGTGACTTATGTACCTTGGGTATCAACCTGGCTACCAAC